>CAMXIK010000014.1 GCA_947243855.1 uncultured Lachnospiraceae bacterium
TGTGGTTTTATCTTACATCAGTCCGGAGGTTTACACAAACTTTGGGACAGTCCCACAACAATACTATAAAACAAATAATATTGAGCACTATTTGATCATATATAAAAATCAAGACCAATGCAGGGATCGTAAATAATAACCCTAAAAACAAATCATCCTTACCTTTAATTTTTTCACCATTTATTTTTCCAATTTCTATACAGGTTCCGCCTGTGCCAACTATCAATAACAAAATTGATATAATTCTATCCGCTATTATCCAATGAAAAATATTAATATAATATACTAACCCCGCCAACAATACAAACGATATTCCTAATGCAAATCCGGCAATACTACTATCAATTTCTTTAGAAAACACAACTTTTTTATCTTTATCCATCATTTTCTACAATCTCTTAAATAAATCTCTTATCCCTTTTACTAATTTTTCTATCAGTTCTAATAAGCCATTCATACATCTGCTTATTGAATCAGCCAAAACTTCTCCCGGAAGTCTATAAGCATCAAATAATCCTTGAATCCAATAATTTAATCCCCAAATTACCAACTCAAATCCTTGTCCATTTTCACAAGTATCATTTAGTGCTTTGCTTTGAATATTATACAGTTCCTGAATTTCTTCACTAACATTTTCTAAATCTGTTTCATCATTAGACATAGCTGTTATTTCATTTATGACCTGTTTATACTCATCTAATATTCTTTTGGCATCTGCTTCTAATATTTTCTTCCGTTCAATCTTGGAAATTCTCGTTGTTTCCTTCTTTATGTAGTCTAATAATACATCTTTCTCTTTTCTAAGACGTTCTATTTTTTCTTCTTCTGTCTCTGCCTGTTCAATTAATACATCAATTTGAGAAATTTTAGACAATTTCTGCAATGTATCATCTTTTCTCTTCACTGAATATCCAAGCGCTGATAATCCCAAAGGTGCTATTAATACCGATGTCAATCCAAATGGCACAATATATCTATTATCACTGCCCGATTTTATACCCAAATATATTACTACTCCAATTAGACAAAAGCCTATAACCGCTGATATAATTCTTTTCATCGTTAATCTCCTAATAAATTACTATAATTATATTCCGATTATAAACATCTATCAACATTCAATATTTTTGACTTGCACCTCCACCTAAAAAGCTTTGTCTCCACCTTTAACCACAAGGCTTTCATCCACGCCGCCATTGATTAGTTTTGTTGCATATGTTTTCCTTGCTTTGTGCATAGACCGTTCCTTAATACCGACATATCTGCATATCTTAACAAGCTTTAACTAAACGCCTTTTTCTTGATCCATTTTCCGTCACTCATAAATATATATTCGCCAAACGGATTAAGTTTCCTAATCTCTTTTAGAATACGCTGTGCATCAGAATTGAGAGTAATATCCCGATTTCCCGCTTCCGTCTTGGGAGACCCACGGACTTCAAATACATATTTCCCACCTTCACCATGGTATCTCACCTCTGTACGCCTGATACACAACTTGTTCCCTTTAATATCAGAATATTTGAGTGTACAAAGTTCACCAACACGCACGCCAGTCTGAAAAGCAAGCAGAATCCCATAATTGACCAGAGATATATTCTCTCCTATGTAAGCGAATATTTTTTCAACCTCTGCATCTGTAAAAACTGATTCTTCATCTTTAACGGTCCTTTTGGAAAAACATTTCTTCGGCAAATCTAAGTCTCCCATAAACTGAGTGATACTAATCTCTGTGTACTTCCGTTTCTTCGCATACTTAAATATGCCGATAATTAACAATCGTAAACCGCCATAAGCCTTATTCGATAAGCTTTGCTTCCTAATCGTTTCACGGATAAACAGTTCCAGATCATCTTCGGTTATCTTTCTAATATCCTTATTCGCAAAATCAGAATGGTCAAAAAATCTGTAAAAATCCGTTGTATATCGATCAAATGTCTGCTTTTGGATTTCACCATACTCAAGTTTTTGGAATGCCCACTCTTGAAACAGATCTTCTAGCAGGACTTCCTGATTGTTTTTATAATAAATACATATATGAATTTCTTAACGAGAAAGCATTTTGATAATAATAAGCGGCCGTTAACCATTTCCGAAAAGGCAAATATATCAAAAAGCAAAAACAATTTACGTTTAGATATATATGACTATTTTAAGGATATTGCAACCGCTTCTAATTCATATATACATCCAGATATCTTTGTTACAGATAATTGTGATCGAAAAACGTTATTAAAATCGCTTATTATTTGTGATTGCCGATTACTAATGTATGCCTTTGAATTGTTAAACAATCTTGTCAAATGTCAAAATGCACCGTATATATCAATAATTAATCCTTATGCTGAATACACCAAACTTTGTAATTGCATATTTGCAGTTTGTTGGATTAATTTATAACTATATTGATAAGAATATGAAATATTAAATTCCCCACAATTCTTTTAATTTGTTCAAATATTGCATCGCCTCATTGTCGCCTGTTTTGACATTATCAGGATGATAAATTTTCATTAAATCTTTGTGGAACTTTCTAACATAAAATTCTGCTTTATCCAGTTTGGCAAAATTATGAAATTCTTGGATATCTTTTAAAGCTTCATTCAATTTCACATTATCTTTTTTGTCTTTTCTTCAAATTTATTATTTTCATCGACTACTTCTTTATGTGCCACATCCCAAGCCATTTCAAAATCTTTTAAATATTTTTCTGGTATATTTCTTACATCAAATCCATTTGGTCTTTCATCAAAATAGCAGTTACCTTCATATAAAATTTCTTCCTTATCAGCAAACTCTATATAAAATTGACACTCCCACATAAAGGGGCTCATGCTTCTTTGGTTAAATCTGTATTTTACTGTAGAAGAAATATCTAACGATTCAAATAAAGACCTTCTTCTACACATTAATATTTCTCTTTCAGTTTTTAAAGAAGAAATTTCTCTGTCAATCTGATTCATACGATTATCAAATTCAAGAATTTTTTGTTCTGGTTTGATTGATTCCTTTTCTGTTGGTTTCAGATTCTTAACCATTTGATAGGCTTAATCTATTGACATCTCTTTATCATGCAACTGTTGATTTATTTCTTTGCTCCCATGCTTTTTTATATAGTCCAATTTATAATAACTACCAACAGAAACACCCGTTGCTTTTGCCATTTCTTTTTGAACATTAAGCTCTTTCAAATTTGATTGACCTTTTCCACCAGAAGATTGATTCTCTTTTGCTCTCTTTTGAAACATATCTTTAAACTTTTGGACTATATCATATTTTTCTTCTGGTGATAAAACTGGTAATAAATCTTTAAACTCTTTATCAACTTTTAAATCCTTTATATCTTTGTATCACATATTTTTTATTTCCCCTATCTCAATCAATTTCTCTCTTATTTACTGCATTCTGCATTTGTGGTATAATTTCCCTAGCATAATTTAAGGGGATGATACTAATGAATAAAAAGTTACAAGTTTTTGTTTCGTCTACATATACTGATCTCATTGAAGAACGCCAGGCAGCCGTACAAGCCATTCTTGACGCTGGTCACATTCCTGCTGGTATGGAATTATTTAAGGCGGGAAATGAGTCTCAATTAAAGACAATATATAAATGGATTGATGAATCTGATGTATATATGCTTATTTTGGGTGGACGTTATGGCTCTATTGAAGAAAAATCTGGTCTAAGCTATACTCAGCTTGAATATGAATACGCTGTATCCCAAAATATTCCTGTATTTGCTCTTGTACTAAGTGAATCATTTTTAATTCGAAAAATCAATTCTTTTAAATTATCTGATGTTATGGAACAAAAAGAATCTAGCAAATATCAAGCTTTTAAATCGTCTGTTATGTCTAAAATCATCCGAGAAGTCGATGATTGCAAAGACATTATAATACAAGTACATGCAACACTTAACGAATTTATGCGTGAATATGATCTTACCGGATGGGTGCGCAACTGTAATGAGAATGATATACTTCAACTCTCAAAGGATAATAATTCCTTAATTAAGGAAAACGCTTCACTTAACAAACAAATTCAAAAACTCCAAGAACAATTAAAATCCAAATCAAATGAGCATTTTGGAAACTTTACTTTTGGTGAACTTGTAAATATATTCAAAAATAAAGAATTTGATTTGCCTGAAGATTACTTTCCTGATATTGATGGATCATTAAACGCATTTGATTTTTTTAAAAACAATTTTAATTTATTTGCCACAGGCATTTCAAATTATAAAGCCAATACCGCAAAAAACAAATATATATATTTTAATATTGCCCCCTACTATATAAGTTTTAATTTTCTTGAAAGAGTAAAATTACCCAATTCCATACAAAGAATTCAAACCACAAAGCTAGGTTCCTCATTTTATGCTATGATTGAAGCTAAAAATATATCAAATGAATAATCTATGCTAGTAAAATTACTGACCTATTCGTTTGTATGAGAGAATTTCAAGTTTTATGTAAACTCTAAATCTGATATAAGATAGTTGAATAGTTACAAAAGGGCAGAGCCAGATTTTCAGGTTCTGCCCTTGTCTGTATTATACAAAGATTTTCTGGACTGTAAATGCAGACCTTGGCTCTTTTACAGATTCCGGCCAGAAAGGCGTTCCTCAAAATAAATCTCTAACTGGGAATGGATCTGTCCCCAGTCCTGACGGTGGCCTGTCCATTTCTTCGTTATGTCCATCATTGCAAGGTACAGCATTTTTAACAGGCTGTCATCCGTCGGAAATACAGTCTTTGATTTTGTCACTTTCCGTAGCTGCCGGTTGAATCCTTCGATGGCATTGGTGGTGTAGATAAGGCGCCTTACCACTTCCGGATACTTGAAATAGGTGGACAGGGTTGCCCAGTTGTCATGCCACGATTTGTAGATTTTCGGATATTTGGCATCCCACTTATCCCGGAACAGTTCCAGTTCCTGTAAGGCTGTTTCTTCTGCCGGGGCTGCATACACAAGTTTCAGGTCCGCCATCAGTTTCTTGATATCTTTGTAAGAAACGAACTTTGTAGAATTCCTGATCTGGTGGATGATACACTGTTGGATTTCAGTCTTTGGGTATACTGCCTCTATGGCCTGCGGGAATCCTGTAAGCCCGTCCACACAGGCAATCAGGATATCTTCCACGCCCCGGTTCTTAAGGCTGTTCCTGCCATTCCTTTACGATGGGAAGGATCTTATCTGTGATCCGGCTGATGGTACTGTCGGAAATATCGATATCATAGAGTTCTTTCATATGGGACTCTATATCCCCGGTGGTCATGCCTTTTGCATACATGGAGAGGCTCTTTTCCTCCATGTCATGTGTGACGATGTTCTGGTACTTTTTGATGAGCTGCGGCTCATAGTCGCCGTTGCAGTCACGGGGGACAGCCATTTCCATGTCCCCGTAACTGGTGTGCATGGTCTTTGTGGAATGGCCGTTCCTGCTGTTATCAGTATCCTTGTTCCTGTAGTCATACTTTAAGTAGCCAAGCTCCTGATCCAGTACGCCTTCTAAAAGGACGGACATCATGTCACGCATGGCTGCTTTCTGTGGGCTTTCTTTTCTTCTTGCCATCGAAGACGGCAAGGAAATATATAATACCTCCAGACTGTGTGGTTTTATCTTACATCAGTCCGGAGGTTTACACAAACTTTCGGATAGTCCCTTGTTAAAAAGTATAACCCATAATTTGTCTAAAAATCTAATGTAAATATTAGAATTTCAGACACAACACCATTCCCATTACCAACTTATCACCTACAACTATTCCACTCAGAATTTAGAGATACACCATTGATTACAGAGCAAGAATATAAATTCAGAAAATAGTTATTTCATGCCAAAATCTATATTATTTTCACTTCAATTCTATATCTACAATCTTCCCTTTTAGCATAAATTGCAGCTGTTGAAAAGTGTTTAGATTGTGCAAATTTAGGAATTCTTGCCCTTTCACTTAGTCCACCATCTATGGGTATATATCCAAACTGAGCCATCACAAATTTTATCATTCTTCCTACATTTTGACGATGAACGGCATTTTGATTTTTTCCTTTATGGTGTAATGGCGATAATTTTGTATTTTCAAACCTATTTTCCAATTCATTTACAATTGGTGTGATTGCAGGTAATCCCATTTCAGAAGCAACTATCATTTTATTAACCGATTCTGGTAAAGATAAAAAATCCATAATTGCTCTAGTGTCAATATTATCAATAATACTTCCTACAAAATATTCATCTGTTATACCCATATAATACTCCTTCTCGCTTTTAACTGCTCAAATTGTTTAGTTACTATAATAATGTAACAAATTGTTCAGTTAAATGCAAGTAAAAATTAAAAATTTATTTTCTTTCATAATAAACTCGAATAAAATTTCACATTCATAGCACCACTAACAGATATACAAAATTAATGAACAACTTCTCCCTAACTCTTATCATATTGATTGCTATGATATTCTCCGAGATAACCAATATTACAACATTCTATTTTAATTCCATCCTCCTCAAATCCAAGTTTTTCTGGATTTATTAGGAAATCGGAAATTTTTTCGTCAATTTCATTGAATTCATTGTTTATTTCACTAATTACAATCTTAGTGTCATACCTAAATTTTCTGTCAATACAATTGCCATTTGCTACATGTACTTTCTTAATGAAATTTTTATTATTAATATCTTGTATTTTATCAATAATCTTTTTTGCCAACTGATTCTCCAAATGGTTTGCTTCGCTTGGTGAAACACCATTATTGTTGATCTTAAACCAGTAAAATCTAAATCCTTTTATTGATTTATTCATTTTAGACCATATTGGCAGTTTTCTTTTTGTTGAAGTTCTTCTCCAATGAACTAACATTCTTTTTTCAAAGTCTTCCGTAGTTCCGACATAGTAGTGACCAGAGTATTTATATCTCAATGCATATAAATTAACCTTCTTTTCTTCACCAGACAACTTATTCACCCCATCAAACTAGAATTCTATATCTCATTTCCTTCTTAACAACAGCATTTAGCCTGCAAAATAAATATTAACATTATATTACTACAATCCGACATCATTTTCCATAACTTTACAACAATCGTAAAAAAATAAGGCATACCAGACTTTTACATCCAGTATGCCCTACACATCCACCACTTACTTACAACCCATCGTCTTAATGTACACTTCAGCCATATGTGGATCAATATTCGCCAGTCTCTCCACCCGCTGATAGAAATCTGCTTTTTCAGCTTCTTCCTTTTTCTTCCACGCAATCACTTTCTGCTCTGCCTCTTTCTTTTTCAGAAAATCATTGATATAAGCGGTATGCTTATCCTGACGTTCCTGCAATTCTGCCCGCTCGCGTTCAATGCGTTCCTGTCTCCGCTGATTATTCCGCTCATATTCATCTGCCCTCTGCTGTCTTATATTCTGACAGGCATTGCTGACATTAAGGATATCATTGAGAATCGTATCATCTGGCTTCTCTTTATCAAGCAGACCGCCGTATTTATCCTTTTCTGCCTGTTCACGTTCCTGTTTTACCCTAAAATCCACATGGGCATCATCCATATATTTATCCAGTAGATGTCCATATTTATTCTGTTTATCATTATTTGTATTCATATTGTAAATTCCTCCATAAATTTAATCATCAATTTCAACTTTCCAGTTAATCATTGCTTTATATAAGTTGTCTGGAATCTTCCCCTTATATCTGTCTGCTACAACGATAATAAGAGCTTCTTTATGTTTCTTATACTCCATAAACGCTTTTTGGGGAGTATTATAAACACCTAATTTTACAGATTTACCGTCAACATTTAATGCCGCACGATATTTACCTTTATCAAAACTTACTCCGACTGGATATTTGCCACGTTTTCTTTTACAATTCAGCAAAAGGGTATTGATTGTATGTGGAACAAATATGCATGTTTCAGGACTGTACACCTTATTGCCTTTGCACAAAATATCCTTATCCAAATCCATCTGCTCATTGCCAATCATATAATAATTCTCTTCCGCCCATTTATAGAACCGTTCTTTATCCTCTAACCAGTAATCACAAATGGTACAGCCTATATACTCTGGAAATCTTTTATGTAATTTCTCGTTGTAACAACGTGAATACATGTCATTCCATAACCTTCTTGCTTTCATGCGGTTGTTATTCAGGAACGGTATATACTTCTGCTCTCTGCCTAAATCATCTACACTGATCTTTCCATTCCTTAGATTATAAAATTCCCTATCAGACACATAAATCAGATTATTATATTTGCTATTAGAACTATCACTGTCAATATGATATACCTTGTTTTTACCCTTTACTGGCTCTAAAAATGTCTGTGCCACCAAATTATCTGCATATACATCTCTTTTATATTCCACTCCGCTTTCATCTTCATAGAATACCTTCCAATGAACCCTATCTCTTGATTTTGCCAATGTTTCATTATGTACATAGATTTTGCCCTTAATATTATTGGCTAACCTTTCCTCAGATGAAATATAATAATGCTTTGTTCCGTCTATCAGCATGAATGTTTCAAGTTTGTTTAATGGCTTTATGCCTGTACGCTTTAAATCTAATATGTTTATTTCCTGCATTGCTTAGTTAGATACTCCCTTTAGATAGTCAACACAAAATCGTGTTCACTAATAATTGAGCATCCCGACTGTATGCTCTGAATCCTATTCATAATAAAAGAGACAATACGATTGATTCATACTGTCCCCGCCTCTGTATCATTATTTAGTTTTCACTCATGCGGCAGCAGTCCCAAACAACCGACTCCACCCAAACACTCCATCACTTCCCTCTACCCTCTATCTTCTCCACCAGCCTCTCACTCGCCCGAAACTTCATCTTCCGATGCGCTGGCACAAAACATTCAGCCCCGCCAATCGGAATCCTGCCCATTCTCTCCTTAAACGTCTTCATCTCAAATTTCCCGATGCCTGTAAACACCACCTTCCTATCTTCGCTCATATAATCTGCAAGGGTTTCAAAGAACAGATCAACGCCCCTCCGCGCCTCTTTCTTGGTAATGCCTCCCGTCTCTGCCATCCTGTCTATAAATTCTTTCTTTAATACCGACATAGCCTGCATTCCTCCTTATGCATAATTTATTTTGTTTTACGGTTATCGCCTATCATCCATCTCCCTGACGCTCTATGAGGCTCATACAGACGTTTTTGAATCGTTTGTGGGCATTCCCGTGATTTATTGCTAAACCACATAAATAAGCCCTCTGACAATGTTATTTTACAACTGCCAAAGGACTTATTTACATGTCCTAACAACATATGTACTTATCACGATGTACAGAATTTCTTTCTTTCTCGATTTTGAATCAAACATATGTTAGATTACTTTTGTGATTACCTTTTGATTACCTCGAAAATACAAAAAGCCCGGAACACTTGATTTTACAAGGATTCTGGACTTCTTTTGAATAGCGAGAGGGGGACTTGAACCCTCGACACTACGGGTATGAACCGTATGCTCTAGCCAGCTGAGCTATCTCGCCATAAAACTGTGAAGAAGTCGTCTCCGACTCCTCAAAATGGGGCCTATAGGGCTCGAACCTATGACCCTCTGCTTGTAAGGCAGATGCTCTCCCAGCTGAGCTAAGACCCCGTTTATAGGCGGGCCGTTCACACAACCCGCTCTGCTAGTATACAATTGATTGCCATAGCTTGTCAAGCACTTTTTCAGAAATAGATCTCTCTGAAATAATTCAGCCATGCTCATTCATAAGTTGTCGGCATATCACATCCGCTCCGGCGCAGAAAAACCAAGCAGGTCAATACAGGTTTCCAGCACCTCCCTAGTCAATGTAAGCAGTGCAATCCACCCCGCTTTCTTCTCCGCATCCTCCTCGGTGAGAATCTTTGTCTCGTGGTAAAAATGATTGAACGCATTGGCCAAATCATAGATATAAGCGCAAATTCTGTGGGGTGCGATCTCCTCGCAAGCCGCCTCCATCATAGCGCTATATTTGGTCAATTCCAGCATCAGACTCTTTTCTGACTCGCTTGTCGCTTCCTGTATGACTATATCAGTCAATTTACCGCCCTGTTCCTCATACTTGGCAAGAATTGACTTAATCCGTACAATCGTATAGAGAACATAGGGGCCAGTATCTCCCTCAAAGGAAGTAAACCGATCCATATCAAAGATATAGTCCTTAGAGGCCTGATTGGAGAGATCGCCGTATTTGATCGCCGCCAGCCCGACGATCTTAGCCGTCTCCTGAGCCTGCTCCATATCCACCGCCGCTCCCTTGGTCTCCCCGTTCTCCTGAATCTTGCGGATCATTTCCTCATTGATTTCCCGAATCAGATTTTCCAGCCGCATGACGCCGCCTTCCCTTGTCTTAAAGGGCTTGCCGTCCTTGCCGTTCATGGTGCCGAAACCGATGTGCACAAGCTCCGTATCTTCATTGACCAGTTTAGTTTTCCTTGCGCAGCGGAATACCTGTTCAAAATACAAGTCCTGTCTCTTATCCGTCAGGTAAATGATCTCGTCGGGACAATAATGCTCCATCCGATCCATGATGGTCGCCAGATCCGTCGTATTGTAAAGGGACGCCCCGTCGGATTTCAAAATCATGCAGGGCGGCACCTCCTTTGTGTCGGTCTCCTCTTTCACATCCACCACCAAAGCCCCGTCGCTCTCGTAAGCATAGCCGTCCCGCTTCATCATTTCCACCATGCCGGGAATGAGATCATGCACGTCGGACTCGCCCTTCCAAAGGTCAAATTCCACATTCAAATTGGCATAATTTTTCTTCAAATCCGCCACCGACACGGCAATGATATGATCCCACAACGCGCGGTAACCTCTCACGCCGCTCTGGAGCTTATAGGTCGCCTCCATGGCGTCGGCTTTATAAGACTCGTCCTCCTTGGATTTCGCGCTTGCCGTCGGATAAATTTCCTCCAGTTCTCCTATGGTAAAGGGAGCTTCTACTGGATAATCGCCTTCGTAGTCATCATCGAAATATACCAAGTCCGGCTGTCTTTTCTGCAATTCCGTGATAATAAGCCCCATTTGCAGACCCCAGTCTCCCAGATGAATGTCCCCGATCACCTCATGACCTGCATAACGGCAGATGCGCTTGATGCTCTCACCGATAATCGCCGAGCGCAGATGTCCCACATGGAGCGGTTTTGCCACATTTGGTCCGCCATAGTCAATGATGATTTTCTTGGACTTCTCCGGTTTAGCCAGACCAAACTTATCGTTCTCCCTCATGTTACGCAGATAATCTCTGACAAAGGACTCCTTCACCTTCATGTTTAAAAAACCCGGAGCAACAGCCGACACTTCCGCTAACACTTCGCTCTCCGTCAGCTTCTGCGCCACCTCCTGCGCAATCACAAGCGGCGCCTTGTGATACTTTTTCGCGCCCGCCATAGCCCCGTTGCACTGATACTCGCACAGGTCGGGTCTGTTAGAAAGCGTCGCCCGGCCAAGCGCCGCGTCGTATCCGGCCTCTTCAAAAGCCTTCTTCATTTCCTCAGAGATCAAATCTAATATTTTCTGCATGCTATCCTCCACTTTGAAGCGGTTATGCTGTGGCAGTCTTTGTATTGACCGACACAGTCATTTCATTTATCCATCTGCCTTTACGCCTGCTCTTTCTTCCTCTTCGGGAAAATGGGAGGCAGAATACCGATCTTTGCGCCGATCATATGCGAACCGAATGTTCCCACCCAGAATAAAATCACCGCGGCGGTATCAAACTTAAACTTGATTGCATCCTCATCAGCAGAATCGAGAGCCGCTCCGAACATATCCACGTAGAAAGTAGTATCCGAAAATTCCATCCCGCTTCTCTCTTCCTCCAACTGGCTGATCAAAGTCTCCGGAATTTCAAAAGGCACGATCTTTGCCACCGGCGTCTGTTTTTTATAACCGTCCACCGTCTTGCTGGCCTTTACATTGTTGCGCACACACACCACTTCGCCGGACGGAAGCTCCATCGGGTTCCACTCCTTATCATCATAAAACAGATGATACATCTCATAATTCTCGTCATCGGTCACCACATAAAACGTATCGTTCTGCTTCATTTCGGCGATGCTCTCCACAAGAGGCGTATCGGCCGTCGGTTCTCCACCGATCTCGCCCTGCGGCAGTTCCTGCGTCTCATAACGCGCATCCGCCATCTCCACATACTTTTGTCCCGCAAAGATTGTTCCTCCTAAAAGAAGCCCTCCGATCAACAGACAGGGTACAAAATCCATTCTGATTTTTGCCATCATTTCCTCCATTCTAAAACGCCCTGTGCCGAAAGGCGTTGCTTTCTTATGTATTTTTGGCACTTATGCCGCCTATCCTAGCATCCCTTAGCGCCATATGTCAATCCCTCTTACAGCTTTTCGGCTATTTTAGTGAAGTTCCGTCCCTTTTTTATTGATCCTTTATCTATTTTTCCTATCGGCCCATGCTTTCCTATTATACTGAATGCACTCTGCTTTGACAATGCGGCGTCCTCGAGTACACGCACCCGCAATAATCCTGCCGGTACAAGCCGTATTCCCTCGACAGCTCGATCGACCGCTTATAGCCGTCCCGCTTTTTAAAATCCGAAGGAAGCCACTCCACGCCATACTCCGCCGCCAGCGCTTCCCCGATTTCATTGATCTTCGCCGCGTTTTTCAAAGGGCTGATAGAAAGTGTGGTGGTAAAATAATCATAGTTTCCTGCCTGCGCCAGTTTCGCCGTCTCCCGAAGCCGCAGTTCGTAGCAAGCAAAGCACCGTTCGCCGCCCTCGGGGCAAGATTCCAATCCCTTAGCGATCTCAAAAAAGCGGCCCGGTTCATAGTCGCCCTCGATGATCTGTATTGGACAGCCACCGCCCGCCGCATTATACGCCGCAATCAGCCGCTTCTGCTCTTCCGCCCGCTTTTGGTACTCCGTATCCTCGGTGATATTCGGATTATAATAAAAAACGGTAATCCGAAAATACCGCCGCAGATATTCCAACACATAACTGCTGCATGGGGCACAGCAGCTGTGGAGAAAAAGAGTCGGCGCGCCCCCTTCTGCCACACCGATCTTCTCTATGATTTTATCCAATTCTTTCTGATAATTTCTGATTACACTCATGGATTGCCCCGCCTTGCAATCGACGCAATATCGATCAGCGTCAATTCTTCCTGTTTCTCTGCATTTTCCAAGCTGGTCACAAGAGCCGCAGCCGTGTCCATGGCAGTAATACAGTTGACGCCCGTCTCGATGGAAGTTCTGCGGATCAGGAAACCGTCTCTGTTCTTGTCCCGACCCTGCGTGGGTGTGTCGATCACCAGATCGATCCTGTGTCCCAGAATCAAATCCATAACGGTCGGGGATTCCTGATGAATTTTATTGACCTTTCTCGCCTTCACGCCAGCCTCGTTCAAGACTGCCGCCGTACTTCTGGTCGCGTAAATGATATAGCCCAGCTTCTCAAAGCGGCGTGCTATCTCGATCGCTTCCCCTTTATCCGCATCCTTCACGGTGATAATCATCTGCTTATGCTTGGGCAGATTGATACCCGCCCCAAGGAACGCCTTGTAAAGCGCCTCGTTAAAAGTTTTTGCGATGCCAAGACACTCGCCCGTGGACTTCATTTCCGGACCCAGACTAATCTCCGCGCCCCGAATCTTCTCAAAAGAGAATACCGGCATTTTCACGGCAAAGTAATCCGCCGCCGGCTGTAATCCCGGCTCATAGCCCAGCTCCCGTATCTTTTTCCCGATAATCACCTCCGTGGCCAGATCCACGATAGGAATCCCCGTCACCTTGCTGATATAGGGCACGGTACGGGAGGAACGGGGATTGACCTCGATCACATACACCTCGTCGCCCATGGCGATAAACTGAATGTTGATCAGGCCGATCACGTGGAGAGCCTTTGCCAACCGCCTCGAATACTCCGCAATGGTCTCCTTCACCTTCTCGCTGACCGTAGGCGCGGGATAGACGGAAATGCTGTCGCCGGAATGCACGCCCGTCCGCTCGATATGCTCCATAATGCCCGGAATCAAAATATCCGTGCCGTCGCAGACCGCATCCACCTCCAACTCCTTGCCCTGTAAATATTTATCCACCAGAATCGGATGATCCTGCTCGTAGCGGTTGATCACCGCCATAAATTCTTCGATTTCCTGATCGGAAAGGGCGATCTGCATTCCTTGTCCGCCCAGCACATAGGAGGGCCGCACCAGTACGGGATAGCCCAGCCGGTTCGCCACCTCTTTGGCTTCCTCGGCGGTATAGACCGTGCCCCCTGCTGCCCGCGGAATCTCCGTCTCCTCCAGAATCTGGTCAAAAAGCTCGCGGTCCTCCGCCGCGTCCACATCCTCCGCTTTGGTGCCCAGAATCGGCACACCCATTTTCATCAGGCTCTCCGTCAGCTTGATGGCCGTCTGCCCGCCAAACTGCACCACCGCCCCGTCTGGCTTTTCCACGTTGACGATGTTCTCCACATCTTCCGGCGTCAGCGGCTCAAAGTAGAGTTTGTCCGCAATGTCAAAGTCGGTGCTCACCGTCTCCGGGTTATTGTTGACAATAATGGTCTCGTAGCCCTCTCTTGCAAAGGCCCAAGTGGCGTGCACGGAACAGTAGTCGAACTCGATGCCCTGTCCGATGCGGATAGGCCCGGAACCAAGCACCAACACCTTCTTTTTCGGATGGGACTCCTCCACCTCCGTCTCCGAACCGAACACGGAATAATAGTAGGGGGTGCTCGCCGCAAACTCCGCCGCGCAGGTGTCCACCATCTTAAAGGCTGCCACGATGCCGTTATCATAGCGCAGCTTTTTGATCTCTTCCTCGCTCTTCCCCGTCAGCCTTGCAATCACATTGTCGGGAAATTCAATGCGCTTCGCCTCTTTTAAAAGCTCTACCGTAAGCGGCCCCTTTTCCAGCGCCGCCTCCATCTCCGTCAGAATCGCGATCTTATCAATAAACCAGTGATCCACCATGGTAATCTCGTGGATCGTGTCATAGTCTATCCCCTTGCGGATGGCCTCCGCAATGATATAGATTCTCTGGTCGTCCACAATCTTCATGCGCTCCAACAATTCTTCTTCCGAAAGCGCGGAAAAATCATAACTGCGCAGGCAGTCCACATGCTGTTCTAGGGAACGGATCGCCTTCATCAGCGCGCCTTCAAAATTGTTGGCAATGCTCATCACCTCGCCCGTAGCCTTCATCTGGGTGGTGAGCGTGCGCTTCGCCGTGATAAATTTATCGAAAGGCAGTCTCGGTATCTTCACCACGCAGTAATCTAATGTCGGCTCAAAGCTGGCGTAGGTCTTGCCCGTGATCGCGTTTTTAATCTCGTCCAGCGTATAACCAAGCGCAATTTTTGCCGCTACCTTGGCGATCGGATAGCCCGTGGCCTTACTTGCCAATGCGGAAGATCGGCTCACACGGGGATTGACCTCGATCACGCAGTATTCAAAACTGGTGGGATGCAGGGCAAACTGTACGTTACAGCCGCCAGTGATCTCCAACTCGTCGATAATGTTAAGAGCGGCGCTCCGAAGCATCTGATACTCTTTATCCCCCAACGTCTGGGAAGGAGCCACCACAATGCTGTCGCCAGTATGCACGCCCACCGGGTCGATATTTTCCATGTTGCAGACGGTAATGCAGTTGCCCGCGCCGTCCCGCATGACCTCGTACTCGATCTCCTTCCAGCCCGCGATGCACCGCTCCACCAGCACCTGTCCTACACGGGAAAGCCGAAGTCCGTTCGCCAGAATCTCTTCCAGTTCCACCTGATTGTGGGCGATGCCGCCGCCGGAGCCGCCCAGCGTATAGGCAGGACGAAGCACCACAGGATAGCCGATCTTTCTCGCAAAAGCTATGCCGTCTTCCATATTTTCCACCACAAGAGACGGCGCGCATGGCTCCCCGATCTTTTCCATGGTCTCCTTAAATTCCAGACGGTCCTCCGCCTTGCGGATGGTTTTCGCCGTGGTGCCAAGAAGCGTCACGCCGTGCTCCGCAAGAAACCCAGACTCGTCCAGCTCCATGCCCAGATTCAGACCCGCCTGTCCGCCCATGTTGGGAAGCAGGGAGTCCGGCTTTTCCTTCATGATAATCTGCTCTAACACCTTCGCCGTCAAAGGCTCAATATACACTTTATCCGCAATATCGCCGTCGGTCATGATGGTGGCGGGGTTAGAATTGACCAGAATCACCTCCATGCCCTCCTCTTTTAAGGAGCGGCAGGCCTGCGTTCCCGCATAGTCAAACTCCGCCGCCTGTCCGATCACGATAGGCCCGGAACCGATCACTAACACTCTTTTTACATTTGGATTTTTAGGCATGGTATCCTCCATTTCGCATGTTTTCAATAAACCGGTCAAACAAATACGAGGAATCCTGCGGCCCGGGGCACGCTTCGGGATGAAACTGCACCGTAAAAATATTTTTACCCGTATAGGAAAGGCCCTCGTTTGTCCCGTCGTTTACATTGACAAAGGCCGGCGTCGCCACCTTGGCGTCTAGCTTATCCGTGTCCACCACATACCCGTGATTCTGGGAGGAAATATAGACCCTTCCGGTAACCAGATCTTTCACCGGATGATTACCGCCCCGGTGGCCGTATTTCATTTTAAAAGTGTCCGCCCCAGTGGCCAGCGCCATTAACTGATGTCCAAGGCAGATCGCAAAAATCGGCGTATCAGATTCGTAAAGTTTTCGAATTTCTTCTATAATAGTGGTGCACTCTTTCGGGTCTCCCGGCCCGTTACTCAGCATGATGCCGTCGGGCTTGTCCCCCAGAATCTCCGCCGCACTGGTTGCTGCCGGATAAATCGTCACGTCGCACCCTCTGGCGGCAAGCGACTTCGCAATATTATTCTTTGTCCCAAGATCAAGCAACGCCACCCGCAGGCCCGCTCCGTTTCCTTCCGCGCCTTTCAGGGTATATTTTTCGGTGCAGCTTACCCGCTCCACTACCTTTCCTGTCGTATATGCTTTTAACTTGGGAAGTATTTGTTCAAGATGATAATTCTCATCGGTCGTGATCATACCGTTCATAGTGCCTTTTTCACGAAGGATTCTGGTGAGGGCTCTGGTGTCGATCCCGGCGATACCCGGCACACCGTTTTCCTCCAAGAATTGCTGAATGGAAATGTCGCTTCTGAAATTGCTGGGAATCCGCGATAGCTCCCGTACGATCAAGCCGTCGGGCCACGGCCGTTTCGATTCCATATCCTCCAGACATACCCCGTAGTTCCCGATCAGCGGATATGTCATACACACTGCCTGTCCCGCATAGGACGGGTCCGTCAGCACTTCCAAATAACCCGCCATCGAAGTGTTAAAAACGATCTCGCTGATAATCTCCTTCTGCGCCCCTATGTGACTGCCCATAAACACAGTGCCGTCTTCCAAAATTAAGAATGATTTCATCTTATGCCCTGTCCCTTCCACCGATAAAATACTGGCATATTTCATCATTTATAGGAAACCTCCGCGCACATAAAGTAGGCGGAGGCTTCTTTGCCACCGCCTATTGTATCATATCTGCCAAAAGTATACTATACCTATCCTGTAATTTTTCTGAAAATCTTCATTTGCATCCTAACACGCCCTATTTTACAGCTTTCTGCCCTGCTGCTATGACAACCCCGCCGTCATTTCCCTCACATATTCTCCCACATAAGGCGCGGCTTCCCTGCCATACTTCTCAATAATCTTCACAATGGCGGAACCCACTATCGCCCCGTCGGAAATCCCGGCCATCTTTGCCGCCTGCTCCGGCGTGGAAATCCCGAACCCGATGGCACAGGGAATCTCCGTATTCTGCCTGACCACCTCAACGATCGACTGCAAATTCGTCTTGATCTCGCTTCGCATCCCGGTTACGCCAAGGCTCGACACGATGTAAAGAAATCCCTCCGCTTCCTTCGCAATCATGGCGATCCGGTTTTCCGAGGTAGGCGCGATCAGGGAAATCAAATCCACCCCGTAGGTATGGCAGAGAGGTAAAAACTCCTCCTTTTCCTCATAGGGCAGATCGGGCAGAATCAGACCGTCCATGCCGATCTCCCTGCATGTAGAAATGAACCGTTCCGCCCCGTAGGAGAACACCACATTGGCGTAGGTCATAAACACCATCGGCACACTCACGTCTTTTCTCAGTTCCCTTACCATGTCAAATATCTTGTCGGTGGTGACTCCTCCGGTCAACGCCCGCAGGTTGGCCCCCTGAATCACCGTGCCTTCCGCCGTCGGATCGGAAAAAGGAATGCCCAGCTCGATCAGGCTGGCCCCGTTCTCCACCGCCGCACGCACACAGGCCGCAGTGGTGGAAAGATCCGGGTCCCCACAGGTCAGAAAGGCGATAAAAGCCTTCTTGTTTTCAAATGCAGACGCTATTCTACTCATGAATATCCTCCCCTCTGTAGCGCGCGATGGCGGCGCAATCCTTGTCTCCCCTGCCGGAAACGGTGATAACTATGATCCGGTCTTTTTTCATAACAGGTGCAATTTTTCTCGCATAGGCAACCGCATGGGCGGACTCGATAGCCGGAATGACGCCCTCTGTTCTGGACAGATACTCAAAGGCCTCCACCGCCTCCTCATCGGTGACGGGTACATACTCCGCCCGCCCGATGTCGTGTAAATGGGCGTGTTCCGGCCCGATGCCCGGATAGTCCAGCCCCGCGGAAATGGAGTAAACGGGCGCGATCTGCCCGTACTCGTCCTGGCAGAAATAGGATTTCATACCGTGAAAAATTCCCACCCTTCCCGTATTGACCGTGGCCGCCGTCTCAAAGGTATCAATCCCCCTGCCAGCCGCCTCACAGCCGATCAGCCGTACGTCCTTGTCCTCTATAAAATGATAGAAACTGCCGATGGCGTTGGAACCGCCGCCCACACAGGCGATCACCGCGTCGGGAAGCTTCCCTTCCTTTTCCAAGATCTGGACTTTGATTTCTCTGGAAATGACCGCCTGAAAATCCCTGACAATGGTGGGAAAGGGATGGGGGCCCATCACCGAACCGAGACAATAGTGGGTGTCCGCAATGCGGGAAGTCCACTCCCGCATGGCCTCGGACACCGCGTCCTTGAGGGTGCCCGTCCCCGATTTCACGGGTATGACCTCCGCTCCCAGAAGCCGCATACGATACACGTTCAGAGCCTGCCTGACCGTATCCTCCTCTCCCATGAACACCACGCACTCCATATCTAGAAGAGCCGCCGCCGTGGCCGTGGCCACCCCGTGCTGGCCCGCGCCCGTCTCTGCAATCAGCCGGGTCTTTCCCATCTTTTTTGCAAGCAGAGCCTGTCCCAGCACGTTGTTGATCTTATGGGAGCCGGTGTGGTTCAAATCCTCCCTTTTCAGATAAATTTTCGCGCCGCCCAGATCCCTTGTCATTTTCTCCGCAAAGTAAAGCCTTGAAGGCCTTCCCGCATAGTCGTTTAACAATGCCGTAAGCTCCTCGTTGAAAGCCGGATCATTTTTATAACGATTGTAAGCCTCTTCCAACTCAATGACCGCATTCATCAACGTTTCCGGTATATACTGTCCTCCATGAATACCAAAACGCCCGTTATTATTTGTCATAACTCTTTCCTCCTCGCACCGCTTCCATGAATCTTCGCATCTTCTCCGCATCCTTCACGCCGTCCGTCTCAATTCCCGAACTCACGTCCACCGCATAGGGCCGCCATCGCTTCACAGCCTCCCCCACCGTGGAGGCGTCCAGCCCGCCCGCCAGAAAATAGGGCCGGTCTATCCGGGCAAGCAGTTCCCGGTCAAAGGCTTTTCCCGTGCCGCCGCCTCCCGAATCCAGAAGCACATAGTCCGCCGCGCTGGCTTGGGCTTTCTCAATATCCTCCTCGCCTTCCACACGGAAGGCTTTTATGATCGGCCTGTCCGTGCGCTCCCGCATTCTCTCGATATAGGTCTCGTCCTCCCCGCCGTGAAGCTGGGCCAGATCGATCACCCCCGATGAAAGCAGGCCGGTAATCCGTTCGATTTCCTCATCCACAAAGACCCCTACCGCCAAAATGCCGGGGCGCAGAAGACTTTTCAATTCAGCAGCCTGCTCCGGTGATACATAACGCCTGCTTTTTTTCGCAAACACAAAGCCGATGTAATCCGGACGCAGGTCATTCACTGCTTCAATGTCGCAAGGACGGGTTAATCCACAGAGTTTAATCCTGATTTTACTTTCTGTCATTTCCATTTCATCCCTTTTCCGTTTCACGCTTTTCGCTTATGTAAACCAAATCATTTCCCCTGCAGTTTGGATAGCGCCTGCTTTTTATCCGCCGCCCGCATCAACGTCTCTCCCACCAGCACCGCGTCCGCCCCAATCTGCGCAAGCCGCTCCACATCCTCCGGCCCGCTGACGCCGCTCTCGGAGACAAACAACACCTCTTTGGGAATCATGCTTCGCAGTCTGCGGCTGTTTTCCGTGTCCACCGTAAAATCTTTCAGGTTGCGGTTATTCACGCCAATCATGCGCGCCCCCGCAAAGAGGGCCTGCTCCACCTCTTTTTCGTCGTGTGTCTCCACCAAGGCGGACAACCCCAGCGCGTCGCAGACCGCCAGATACTCCCTGATCTGCTCCGTGCTTAAAATCGAACAGATCAGAAGCGCCGCCGACGCGCCCAGAACCTTTGCCTCATAGAGCATATACTCGTCCACGGTGAAATCCTTGCGCAGACAGGGCGTAGAAACCGCCTGCGTAATCTCCCGCAGATAAGCGTCGCTCCCCAGAAACCACTTCGGTTCCGTCAACACCGAAATACAGTCGGCTCCCGCCGCCTCATATTCCTTGGCGATCTGTAAATAAGGAAAATCCGGCGCGATCAGTCCTTTGGACGGGGAAGCTTTCTTGCATTCGCAGATAAAGGAGATCCCCGGCTTCTGCAAGGCCCGTTCAAAGGGAAAATCCCCTTTCTCTATAGATAGCGCCTGTTCTTTTATTTCCAACAGGGAAATCTTCTTTTTCGCCTGCTCTGTCCGGCATCTGGCGTGCTCCGCCAACTGCTCTAAAATGTTCATGTGTTTCTCCTACTCTTCTGCGTCTGGCCGGTTGCTCACTTCAATCAACCGTTCCAGCGTCTCGTTTGCCTTGCCGGAATCAAGTAACTCCGCCGCCAGCTTCACGCCAGCTTCCATGCTCTCCGCCCTTCCTGCAATATAAAGGCCCGCGCCCGCATTCAACAGGACGGCGTTTCTCTTATGCCCCTTTTCCCCTTGCAGAATCGCCCTTGTAATGGCCGCATTTTCCTCCGGCGTGCCGCCTTCCAGATCCGCCTTGGCGCACCGTTCCAAGCCAAACTGCTCCGGCGTAATGAGATAGGACTTAAACCAGCCGTCCTTAAACTCGCAAACCTTGGTAGGCGCGCTCATCGAGATCTCATCCAGCTTATCCTGCCCGTACACCACCATACCCCGCTTCACACCCAGACTGATCAGCACCTGCGCAAGCGGCTCCACCAGATATTCGTCATACACGCCAAGAAGCTGCATCTTAGGGCTGCCCGGATTGGTCAGCGGGCCGAGGATATTAAACACCGTGCGAAATCCCAGTTCCTTGCGGATGGCTCCCACATACTTCATGGAAGAGTGGTACTTTTGCGCGAAGAAAAAGCACATGCCCACCTCCGAAAGCAGCTCCTTACACCGCGCCTGGCTCTGATTAATGTTCACGCCGAGGGCTTCCAGACAATCCGCCGTCCCGCACTTGGAGGAAGCCGCCCGGTTTCCGTGCTTTGCCACCTTCATGCCGCCCGCCGCACACACCAGCGCCGCGGTGGTGGAAATGTTGAAGCTCTGGGCGTTGTCGCCGCCTGTCCCCACGATCTCAAAGACGTCCATCCCCGTCTCCACCTTAGTCGCGTGATCCCGCATGGCCGCCGCACATCCGGCAATCTCGTCGGTAGTCTCCGCTTTTGCGCTCTTGGTGGAGAGAGCCGCAAGAAAGGCGGCGTTCTGGGTGGGTGACGTTTCCCCGCTCATAATCTCATTCATGACCGCGTATGCCTCGTCGTAAGTGAGGTCTCCTTTGTTTACAATTTTAACGATTGCTTCTTTAATCATGATCTTTCCTCCCTTTCATAAAGTTTTCAAGTATTCGTTTCCCCTCCGGCGTCATAATGGACTCCGGGTGAAACTGCACGCCGTAAACAGGGTACTCCCGATGCTGTACCGCCATCACTTCCCCGTCCGTTGTGCTTGCCGTAATCCGCAGGCAGTCGGGAATCGTCTCTTGATCCGCCGCCAGCGAATGATAGCGGGCCACCTTCATCCTGTCGGGGCATCCCTGAAACAGAAGGCAATCGCTGTCAAAGATAATCTCCGACTGCTTCCCGTGCATCAGTTCCTTTGCGTAAGTAATCGTAGCCCCAAAAGCCGCACAGATGGCCTGATGTCCGAGACAAACGCCCAAGGTAGGAACCTCCTTTCCAAGCGTTTTCGCTGCTTCCATAATCACGCCCGCGTTTTC
Organism: uncultured Lachnospiraceae bacterium; assembly: GCA_947243855.1. Classification (GTDB taxonomy): domain Bacteria; phylum Bacillota; class Clostridia; order Lachnospirales; family Lachnospiraceae; genus UBA3282. Next base: position 22,485 of record CAMXIK010000014.1, read on the forward strand.
CGGCCTTCCCGGACCGGGCGAAAGGATGATGTGATCGGGCGAAAGCGCCCTGATATCCTCCACGCTCATTTCATCATTTCTAATCACCCGGATGTCCGGATTGATCTCACCTATTAGTTGATAGAGGTTATAAGAGAAACTATCGTAATTATCAATCAATACTATCATTTTTGCCTCCCTGCACCTATTCTTCCTGTCCAAGCTCCAATGCACTGATCACCGCCTTCGCCTTGTTAATGCACTCCTGAAACTCCTTCTCCGGCTCAGAATCCGCCACAATACCGGCTCCGCTCCTGACAAACACCCGCCCGTTTTTCTTGTAAGCAATACGGATGGCGATACAGGTATCCATGTTGCCCGTAAAATCGATGTAGCCGATGGCGCCGCCATAGATGCCCCGCTTGTTGTTCTCCAATTCCCCGATCAACTGGCAGGCCCTGATTTTCGGCGCGCCGGACAGCGTCCCCGCCGGAAGCACCGCCTCGATGGCGTCCAGCGCGTCAAATTCCTCCCTGATTTCACCCCGCACCGTGGAACCGATGTGCATGACGTGAGAGTAACGTTCGATCGAATGAAGCTTCTCCACCTCCACCGTTCCAAACTTACTGATCTTTCCCAAATCGTTACGGCCCAAATCGACAAGCATGTTGTGCTCCGCCAGCTCCTTTTCGTCTGCAAGAAGTTCCGCCTCAAGCCTATTGTCTTCCTCTTCCGTCTTTCCCCTCGGCCTCGTCCCCGCTAGTGGGAAGGTATGAAGCACGCCGTCCTCCAATTTCACCAACGTTTCGGGAGAAGCCCCGGCCACTTCCACGTCCGTACCGGAAAAATAAAACATGTAGGGCGACGGGTTCATGGTTCTTAACACCCGGTAAGTATTGAGCAGGCTGCCCTCAAAAGGCGCTTCCAGTCTGTTGGAGAGAACAATCTGAAAAATATCGCCCTCCCTGATATGACGCTTTGCCGCCTCCACAATCTTACAATATGCCTCCTTATCGAATAGGGGCGTTACCTCGCCGAGAAGCCGTCCCTTCGGTTCACGTTTCTTCTCGCCGGTGCGAAGCAGATCGGCAAGCTGTTTTAACTCCCTGACCGCCCTGTTATAGCCGGCCTCCCCATCCGCCAAAGTCATATTTACGATTAAAATGATCTTCTGTCTGAAATTGTCAAAAGCAATCACCTTGTCAAAGAGCATCAAGTCCACATCCTTAAAGGCCTCCGTGTCCTGCACGCCCACCCGGATCGAAGGTTCGCTGTAGCCCAAATAATCGTAGGAAAAGTATCCCACCAGCCCACCAGTAAAAGAGGGCAGATTAGGAAAACGCGGACTTTTGTACTCCGAAAGGATCTGCCGCAGGGAAGCGGAGGGGTCTTTGGTCTGAAACGTAAGGCCGCCGACTTTCATTTCCCCGTCCATGCAGGTGATCTCCATCTTAGGATCATAGCCAAGAAAGGTGTAGCGTCCCCATTTTTCCTTCTCCGCCACCGACTCTAACAAATAACAGTGGGTAGACATATTTTTTAGTATTTTTAATGCCTCGATGGGAGTGCAGATGTCGGAGAGCATTTCACAGCTCACCGGAAGCACCTTGTACTCCCCGCCTGCGGCAATTTTTTGCACTTCTTCCAAGGATGGTGAAAATTTCATGATGTACTCCTTTCTGGCTCTGGCCATGTCTGTCAGTCACCTTTGACTCCGCTGTAGACTACATGAGCAGACTCAAGATGCTTCGCATCTTTCGTTCGCGTTGCTCGTCCCGCGCCTGCGCTCATAAGCAGATTCGAGATGCTCCGCATCTCTCATTCGCGTTGCTCGCCGTAAGTCTTCCGAAGCATACATTCATGCAAGCATGATGTCTGCTTCGTCAGCCTTCCTGCTCTGCTTATGCGCGCAAAAAGAAACGCCCTTGACAGATTCTCTTAAAATCTGTCAAGGACGAATGATACAATCCGCGGTGCCACCTTGATTCACGAAAACTTCGTGCGCTTAACAGGATACCAACATATCCCCGGCCTCTGACGCGGGCCTTACGTTGCAGAATACTCTGCGCTTTCGCGCATTTGACTGCACCCTCAGCGGTCCATTTGACGACTTGTTTCTTACCTGATTCTCAGCAGCACAGGCTCTCTGTAAAGGCATCATCACCGTTATCTCCGCTTCAACGGTTTAACTCGTTAAATTTTCTATAGAATACCACTTGAAAAAAGAAGTGTCAAGGGGTATTGAAAAATTTTTGAAATGCGCTGAAATCAATGGAGAAATCCCCATAGATCCCCACCGGTACGTTTTCCTGAAAAGTATAGGTACTTTCCTCGTCTTTTTCAAACCGGTATACCGCAACCTCCTTTTCCACCGGATCAACAATCCAATATTCCCTCACGCCTGCCGTGCGGTATTTGAACAGCTTAATTTTCCGATCCATCTTCACGCTGCTAGGCGACACAATCTCGATCACCCAGTCGGGCGCCCCGTGACAGCCCTTCTCATCCAGCTTGTCCTCATTGCAGATCACCATGATATCCGGCTCCACATAATTGTATTCGTCATTGTTGATATAGACGGCAAACGGCGCAACATACACTTCGCAGGAACCTTCCCCGTCTTCAATATAGTTGGCTATCACTCTAACCAGCGCAAGTAAAAGCCGCTGATGTACCCGGCCCGGACTCGCCATCTCATACATCTGCCCGTCAATCAGCTCAGCGCGCCTGCCTTCCGGCAGCGCCTCGATATCCTTGACAGTATATCTTTTCCCAGACATCTTATCCATTTCTTCTCTTCCTATCATTCCATTCTCCTTTTCCGCAGGAGAATCGCCTTGTTTTCGTTCAGTCCGTCTCCCGCTTTTGTATGTTTGTTGGATGCAAAAGCATAGATTTTCTGAACAGTTCTTAGAATCGTAAGATGCGTAAAATACGCTATGATATCAAAGAATATATGCTTTTCTGATATGTTATCATGCTTCCGTTAGGAAGTCAAGCTCCTAAATGAAAACGACCTCCTAGAAAAGATTCTTCCTCTCTACAAGGTCGTTTGCACTTACTCTATTCGCTTTTTGGGGCTGCCCCAGATTGCCTCCGCAGGATATTCTGGTGTGCCTCGGGATATTTTCCTCACTTACTGAAAATACCCAACCCCGCTCTCAAAAATCTTCATATCCTGCTCGCCGTAAATATTGACAGCCACGGCCTCGCCTATTCTCTCCGCATGGGCCATCTTGCCGAAGCATCTTCCGTCGGGGGAAGTGATACCCTCAATGGACGCATAGGAACCGTTGATGTTCCACTCCTCGTCCATGGAAACCCTTCCGTCCGCGTCCGCGTACTGAGTCGCCACCTGCCCGTTTGTAAAAAGCTTGTCGATCCACTCCTTGGGCGCAACGAAACGTCCTTCGCCGTGGGACGCCGGGTTTACATAAGTCTGTCCAAGCTCCGCTCCCGCAAGCCAAGGCGATTTATTGGAAACCACCTTGAGATAGGCCATCTTGGATATATGGCGGTTCACGGTGTTAAACGTCAGGGTCGGGGAATCCGCCTCCTGTCCTCTGATCTCACCGTAAGGCACAAGCCCCAGTTTGATCAATGCCTGAAATCCGTTGCAGATTCCAAGCGCAAGACCGTCCCGCTCGTTTAACAGCTTCATCACGGCTTCCTTGATCTTCTCATTCTGAAAAGCAGTTGCAAAAAACTTGGCGGAGCCGTCCGGCTCGTCGCCCGCAGAGAAACCGCCGGGGAACATAATGATCTGGGCCTGTGCGATGGCTTTCTCAAAGACCTCCACGCTCTCCCTGATATCCGCCGCATTTTGATTTTTGAATACCTTTACTATGGTCTGGGCGCCAGCGTTCTCAAAAGCTTTCGCGCTGTCATACTCGCAATTCGTGCCCGGAAAAACTGGAATAAATACGGTAGGCTTCGCCACTTTATTTTTACACACATAAATACTGTCTGCATGATACGCATTGAAATCCACAGGACTCTTGTCCTTCCCTGCCGTGTAAGGGAATACCTTATCCAATTTGGATTTCCACGCCTGCAAGGCTTCCTTCTGCTCTAACTTCATGGAACCGTAACTAAACACGCCGTCGGCAGTCACCGTACCGATTTCCTCATAGGCGATTCCCAGCTTCTTTAAACGATGCACCTCTTTTGCCGGCATCTCCGCCACAATATCGCCAAGACCATTGTCAAAAAGCGACTCCACCTTATAAGAAGAATCTACCGCCACGCCGAGACCGTTGCCGAACGCCATCTTGCTGATGGCCGCAGCCACGCCTCTTGCGTCCAGCGCGTAGGCCGCCACAATCTTTCTCTTCTGGAATTTAACGGGCATCCCATTTATAACTTCTGTGTCAGTATACTCTGACATTAATGTCATAATTTTGTCATAGAGTGTCATAACTTTGTCGTAAACTGGCAGATCATACGCATCCCTCTCTATGCGGAAGCGCACCAGTCTGTCGCCCGGATATTTTAGCTCCGGCGTGACAATATTCCCGCTCTTATTCACATTCACCGCAAAGGATACCAGCGTAGGCGGCACGTCTATGTCGTTAAAGGTGCCGGACATGGAATCTTTGCCGCCAATGGAAGGCAGGCAATACTTCATCTGGGCGTCATAGGCGCCGAGCAGAGCGGAGAACGGCTGGCTCCAACGGGAAGGCTCCTCGCTCATGCGTCTGAAATACTCTTGGAAGGTAAAACGGATCGTTTTGTAATCTCCGCCGTTTGCCACAATCTTTGCCATGGACTCGGTCACCGCATAAACGGCGCCGTGGTAAGGACTCCAACTGGACAGGTACGGGTCAAACCCATAACTCATCATGGTTATGGTGTCCGTTTTTCCCGCAAGCGTCGGAAGCTTTGCCACCATCGCCTGCGTCTCCGTGAGCTGGTACTTACCGCCATAGGGCATGTACACGCTGCCGGCCCCGATGGAAGCGTCGAACATTTCCACCAAACCCTTCTGGGAACACACATTCAAATCGTTTAAGAGGGCCAGCCAAGCCCCTTTCACATCCTTACGGGCAAGGGCATCGGCCACTGCAGGTACCGCCGTTTTATGAAAATAATTGTCTTTCTCATCAGGGATATCCACGGAAACATCGGTTTCCTGATGAGCGCCGTTGGTGTCGAGAAAAGCTCTGGACAAATCCACAATGCTTTTTCCGCGCCATTTGAGCACCAGTCTCGGCTCCTTTGTGACCACCGCCACAGGCACCGCCTCTAAATTCTCCTCCGCGGCATAATGCAGGAAAGTCTCCACATCCTTCGGGGAAACCACCACCGCCATACGCTCCTGAGACTCGGAGATCGCAAGCTCCGTGCCGTCCAGACCCGCATATTTCTTCGGCACTTTGTCAAGATCCACGACAAGACCGTCCGCCAATTCACCAATGGCCACGGACACGCCGCCCGCGCCAAAATCGTTGCACTTCTTGATCAGGCGGCTCACTTCCTCCCGCCGGAACAGACGCTGAATCTTTCTCTCCGTGGGCGCATTGCCCTTCTGCACCTCCGCGCCGCAGGTATCAATGGATTTTTCCGTGTGCACCTTGGAGGAGCCGGTCGCGCCGCCGCAGCCGTCGCGCCCCGTTCTGCCGCCCAGAAGGATAATGATATCGTCCGGGTCGGAATTTTCCCGAATCACATTCTTTCTCGGAGCTGCGCCCATAACCGCGCCAATCTCCATACGTTTCGCCACATAATTCGGGTGATATATTTCTTTGACCAATCCGGTCGCCAGACCGATCTGGTTCCCGTAAGACGAATAACCGTCCGCCGCGCCGCGCACCAGCTTCTTCTGGGGCAGTTTTCCTTTTAAGGTCTCCGCCACGGGCACGGTAGGATCGGCCGCGCCGGTCACGCGCATCGCCTGATAGACATAGCCTCTGCCCGAAAGGGGATCGCGGATCGCGCCGCCCAGACAGGTAGCCGCGCCGCCGAAAGGTTCGATTTCCGTAGGATGGTTGTGGGTCTCATTCTTAAAGAAGACCAGCCACTCCTCCGTCACCGGGCCGTCGCCGTAGTCCATCTCCACCGGCACCACCACGGAGCAGGCATTGATCTCATCGGACTCCTCCATATCGTCCAGTTTTCCGTCCTTCTTTAACTTCCGCATAGCCATCAGCGCCAAATCCATCAGGCAGACAAACTTATCCTCCCTGCCCTGAAAAATTTCTTCCCGCACCGCAAGATAATCCTGATACGTCTTCTCGATCGGCTCCCGATAACGTCCTTCCCCGAAGCTCACATTCTTAAGCTCTGTGGAAAAAGTCGTATGGCGGCAGTGATCGGACCAATAAGTATCCAACACCCGGATCTCTGTCATCGTAGGGTCTCTATGCTCTTCCCCGCTGTAATAATTCTGGATATGCTGAAAATCTTTAAACGTCATGGCCAGTCCAAGCGAGTCATAGAGTGTCCTCAATTCCTGTTCCGGCATCCCGCAGAAGCCCTCAAAAACTTTCACGTCCGCTGGCTCTTCATAAGCCATAGCCAAGGTGTCCGGTTTCACCATGCCCGTCTCTCTGGAATCCACCGGGTTAATGCAGTATGCCTTGATTCGCGCAAGCTCCTCGTCCGTAACATTTCCATTGACCATATAAGTCACCGCGGTCCGGATCATCGGCTCTTCGTCTTCCTTCAAAAACTGCACGCACTGTACGGCGGAATCCGCTCGCTGGTCAAACTGTCCCGGCAAAAATTCCACCGAAAACACCCGTCCGTTCTCCGGAATCTCTATCTCCTCCCGGTATAACATGTCCACCGGCGGTTCCGAAAACACTGTAAGACAGGCTTTCTCAAATACCTCATCGGAGATGTTCTCCACATCGTAGCGGATAAAGACCCGCACCTGCTGCACGCTCTCTATTCCCAGAAAGCTTTCAATCTCCTCCTTAAGCTCCCTCGCCTTTACCGCAAAAGGTTCTTTCTTTTCCACATAAATCCTTCTAACGTTTCCCATGTATTCTCTCCTTGTTTTTCTCTTGCAAGTCTTAGATCTCCGTAATCAGTCCCTGCATAATATAGAGTAACTGCTCGTCCACCATCTTTTCTGTGATGCCGAAGGTCTGGGCATTGATTTTCAATCCCTCCAGCACAAACATAATATTGGCCGCCGCTCCCTTGGGATCTTCACAATAAAACTCCCCGCTGGCAATCCCCGCTTCAATCAGCTTTTCAATCACCTTAACGCCCGCGTCAAACTGCCTGCGCAGCATGTTGTTCTTATCAGTCGATTTATGGGCAAAAAAATACTCATAGACCGCTACAGTCAAATTTTCCTTATTCCGCAGCAGCTCCTTTTTCTGCTCCTTCAAAAAAAGAGTCAGAATATCCGCCGCCGTACCGCCTTCCTCGATTTTCTCGGAAAAGACGTCGTCCGTCTCCTCCGCCTCCATCTGCAGCACCTCCATCAAAATCTGATCCGTGCTGTCAAAATACAGATACAGGCCGCCTCTGCTGATTTCGCATGCTTCCACAATATCCTTCATGGTCACGCTTTTATAACCCTTCTCCACAAATACCTTCCTTGCCGTGTCCAGTATGTATTTTCTTTTCTGTGCTGACTTTTCTCCCATGTGCCCTCTATCTCCCTAAAAAAATGTATCCTTCTGCGCGGGTTTGTCCACGCCTTTTTTCTCTTTTTCTTCCTCCTTGACATTGACCACTCTGGTCTGTACCGGGTGATCCCAAAAATCAAGGTTTTCCTTCATCTTCGTAATCACAGCCAGAAATACGCCGTTTTCCACCGCTTCCGACCACCTTCTGCCCTTGGTCATGCCTTCCGTCACATAGCGGGATAAAATCGCCTTCAACACATCCATCTCTTTGATCGTTGCCCGTTTAACCGCCAAAAGCTCGTCCTCCAGAATACGGATTCTGAGGCGTGAGTACACATATCTATAGTTTCGGTCTATAAGCTTCGTTCTCTGCGCTTCCTTGACAAACGCTAACAACGTACTGTCGTACACGGGAAACGCAATCGAGTTTTTCTCAACCCCCGACCCCGAATAGCTCTGTTGGACGCTGCTTCCTTTCTTACTCTCCAGCCAAGGCAGATAACGCGCCAGTTTTTCCACGTCCGCCCTGTATTCATTGACCACCTGCTGCCTATAGGCAATCTCCTCATTCTCTGATAGTATTTTTTCCATATCCGTTCATCACTCGCTTCCATTTACCGAAGATTTTTACGCGCTTTTGTCCGAGGCCGCGGAGCGGATCTCGCGGAGTTAAAATCGCAGATTTTTACTCCAGGTCCCGACAAGCCTGTCATTTTTAATTTTAGCACATATTTTAGAAAAGTACAGAGTAAAAAAGTACAGTATCAAAAAATTCACGCCTTCTCCTGCGCAAATCAGCGCTTTTATTGACTTTTTCCACAAAAAGGCATAAGATGTATTCAGGGTTTTTGTATTAATTTGTATAAGGGGGTACTTTTGAATGGCAGTAAAAGAGTTTCCGGCAGGCACACAATTGATTCAAAGTGAGCAAAATCTGACCGCCCTGCATGTAATCGCTAAGGGGAGCGTATGCGCCTCCTATCCTGGGGGCACATTTTATTTGAAAAAAGGAGACGTGATCGGCGTCTGCGAGATCTTTTTCGGCTCCCATTTTATTTCTTATGAAACAGAGGAGCCTACTGGGATTGCTTCTTATCCGTGTACGGCCGCGCAGCTTTCCACACTGATGCAGAAAAGCGTGGATCTGTCCAACATGATCGTCTCATCCTTATTCCGGCAGTTTCGCGAAATCTATGACCAATATGAACTGATGAGCTTTGACAGCGAAAACATCTATCATTTCCTGATGGACCGCTATGAAGAGTACAAATCTTTCTGCGTCAAGCACGGCATTACGCCTAGAGCGCTTCCCGCCATGGAGGATCTGTCGCCGCTCGTTCTGGAAGAGGATCTGGAACGCTGGATGGACGGATACTACGAGCAGTTGACCACAATGGTCACAGAAAAATCCTCCAAATTCCATAACACGGATTTTCTGGCAGGGGTGGTCATGAAAGCGGATCAGGACATTCACCGTATCATTTCCATATGCCGTGTTTTTTACGATTATAAGGCGGACATTGCCAGTCTTTTGATGAACGAAAATCATCTGGACTTCTTTGACCTCTATGCAAGCCTTTTATATAGAATCGGTGCAAATGATGCGGATTCCACTACCCTGAGCGCTGCGATCTCCACCATGATGATCCAGCTTGAAGATCTGCCATCCATTGACCGGGAAATGTATCAGGCAAGAGTCGCTGAATACCGTAAACGACTGGAAAATCTCGGGGAAGGCGGCGAGGGAGAATCGGCCGCCGTGGACGATGTGCCGGATGTAGAAAATTCCATGAACACCATTCTCAACTATGCGGAAGTGGATGCGGAAACTGCCGCCGCTTTCCGTGAGTCGATCGGTAAATTCGCTAAGATGACAGATAAGAACGCTTCCGACGATGCGGCAAGGAAACTGCGTCTTACGATCACCAAGCAGTTCTACGTGATCTACGAAAAGGCGTTCCTAAAGAGCATGCAGGATTCCTCTTCCGTGCCCAAGGTTGTAAAAATGTTCTTTAACTTTGGCTATGTGGACGAAAAGCTGGCCGGCATGGAAAACGCCGCGTACCTGTACCGGATCGTTGACAAGCTTCCCACCGACCCAAAGCGCAAGGTTTACACTGCCTATGAATGGTTCACCGCTATCTATCAGGGAAAGAAAGCGCCAAGCCGTAACGAATTTGACTCTGACTTCCCTACCTATCTGCGCGAGCAGAAAACGACAGGCAACATCACCGCAGCGGATGAGGCGCGGATGGTGAATGATCCCAAGGAGCAGGTGCTCTTTGAGATTCGCAACATGTTCCAGTCTGTCAATAAAATTTCCTTTGGCCGTGTGTTAAGCTTCTGCCCGGTCTTTTCGGAGCATAACGTCTTAAAAGATTTGGAAGCCTCTCTGGTGTCCGTTGATAAAGTGGAAGAAGCCTTCAAAAAGATCCGGGAAATCGACTTTAGCGCGTATTACCGCGACGTAACCTACGCTAACCCCGATCTCGGTATTGCCAAAGAATCCATCGGCGTGGAAGTCCTGCCCGACATTATCTTGATGCCCAATGTAGGAACACGCGGCATCGCATGGCAGGAAATCGAAGGACGAAAGCGCACCACACCGGCGCGTATGATGGTATCCCTGTTCCAGATGGAAGATTTGACAAACATTCTGGTACGTTTGACTGGCGACTTCCGCTGGGAAATGTGCAAACGCGTACAGGGCGCGCGCTGGAACGATATTTCGGAGGCCTCCCTTACCAGCGAATACTTCGATTACATCCAGTTCTATCGTAAGAACCGCGAGCTGTCCGCAGACGCCAAGGATAAAATTAAGCTCAGTATGCAAAAAGCCAAAAATAGTTATAAAGAGATGTTTATACGTGACTATGAGGCATGGATTCTTTATGAAGGCGTCGGTTCGCCCAGACTGAATAAAGTATCCCGCAATATTATCTTCACCTACTGTCCTTTCTCCAAAGCAATTCGGCAGAAACTGCTGATAAACCCGCTTTATAAGGATACTATGGCACGCTATGATATTAAACTGGCACAGAAACTGCATCACTACGACAACCTTTTCCAAAAGCTCAAAAACACCGGAACAGCGATTCCGCAGGAGCTTCAAAAGCAGTACGAATATTTAAACATGTAGTTTTTTGGCTAATATAGTGTTATTCTTTTGCAATATATTTATAGACCAATCAGGGGAAATCCATTATATTGAATATAGACTTGATGTTCGGAAGTCAAGTCGGCAATAGCAATTCCGAAGAATTCCCCTTTTACACAAGCAAGAACCCCGAAGGCCGAACCTCCGGGGTTTTTGCTGTGCAAAGCAAAGGACGCATGTGGCAATTTGCCTTTGACATGCGTCCCTCGTTTTTCCTGCCCGATTGCTATCTTTTGACTTACTTGTCCGTCTTCGCCGGCTTCACGAGGAAGAGGCTGATCAGCAGTGCGATAATATAGAGCACAATCGTGAAATACAGCACGTTCTGATATCCTACTGGATTAATCTGTCCGCCGTGCCCATCATCCATGAAGCTGCCCGTATTGCTCACAATCAGGGTTGCAATCTGATTTCCGGTAAGACCTGCAAAGGCCCATGCCGAAAGGGTAATGCCATGAATCGCGCTGATGCTTCCCATACCGTAGTGATCGGAAAGCAGGGTCGGCACATTGGAAAAACCGCCGCCGTATCCGGCATTTACCATAAATACCAGCGCCAACACCAGAACAATCAGGAGCATATTGCCCTCGCCGTTCTTGATACCGCCGGTCAGCATAACTGCTGCCGTAAACACAATCGATAACACAAAGATCAGCTTATAAATCGTATTTCTGTCTTTCAGATGATCCGCCCACGCAGAGAAGCCGAGACGGCCGCCCGCATTAAAGACCGCGGATATCGTGGAGATCACGCCCACGACTCCTGCAAGACCGATACATTTTACGATCATCTTCTCCTGCGAGATTAATGCCAGACCGCAGGTGATATTAATATAGAACATAAGCCAGATGCCAACATAGTTGCTGATAGGACGGGTTTTGATGGTTGCCATGATTCCCTGTCCCTTCTCCTTTTTCTGCGGCTCATGCCATCCCTCCGGCTTCGCAAGGAGAAGATGTCCCGCAAACATCATCACAAAATAAACCGCCGCAAGAATATAGAACATCTTGTAAATGCCGCCCTCTCCCAGATTGCCAAGGAGTGCCTGCATGATAGGGCTTGCAATCGCTTTTGCGCCGCCAAAACCCGCCACGGCAAGTCCCGTCGCCAGTCCCTTCTTGTCTTCAAACCAAAGCATCAGGGTCTTTACCGGAGACAGGTATCCCGTTCCAAGACCGATCCCCATGATAAAACCATAGCAGACATAAATACCAACGAGAGATAAAACGCTGCCCGGATGGCTGCCGCCATAATAAATGAAAAATCCAGTGCCCGCCATGCCAAGCGCAAAGGTAATCGAGGCAATCAGAGATGATTTATGGATATCCTTCTCCACCACATTACCAAGGAAGGCCGCCGACATTCCAAGGAAGAAAATCGCGAAGCTGAACGCCCACTCTGTCGCCGCCTTGGAAAATCCTATGTAGTCAGCGATCTCCTGACTGAAAATAGACCAGCAGTACACAGTACCAATACTGAAGTGCAGGAGCAATGCCGGGATCGCGGCACGCACCCATTTGTTTTGACAGTTTTTCATAGCTTTACCTGTTATCCTTTCGTTTATATTGAGTCAGATACCCCGTCTTTCCTAACAGGAACCTAACCCTCTCACAAAAAACTGCGTGTGACCTCTCTTATTTTAAAACAAATGAATCGGAAATTCAAGCCACATTCCTATCCTGTTTACTTTAACACGAGCACAGAAAAACCGGGCATCACTGCCTTCCCGTTCTCAAAACCAATCCTTTCTTCACCAGTAACAAGCGTACCCCGGATCTCCGTGTCTGCGCCGATGTTTTTCCCGTTTAACGTAATCCCGGTCAGATCCAGTTCTTCCGTTTCCGCCCCCGTCACAAAAATAAGCAGAAGCTCCGAATCCCCGTAAGTCTTTTTGATGGCGCAGACGCTCTCCTTCGTGTCCTCCGCCAAAAAATCCCCTACAAGGACATATTCCGCCTTCCCTCTTGCGATCTCTGGATTCTGGTTACGGATTTTTATGACTTTCTTATAATAGTGATAGACCGAAGTGTCGTCCTTCTCCTGCTCCTCGAAACTCTCAAACTTCATCTTCACGTCTTCCATATCCGCCGGGCCGTCGCACATGCCCTCCGCGTCGGGGTTCATGCTCCAATACATAGGGGCACGCTTATTCTCATCCTTCCCGGAACCCTTCATGCCCAGCTCCTCCCCATAATACACAAAGGCCGACCCGCCCATAAACAGGTTCATGGCTCCCGCCATCTTCGTCTGGGCGGCGGAATTGTCCCCCGCATAATAACCTGCGCTTCTGCCCATATCATGGTTTGTATAAAAAGGCGCGTCGATATAGTCCGCGTTGTATGTCCCGAAGGTTTCATCTAAAGAAGCGATTGCCGCGCCGTATTTGGCAGCCGAAGAACCGTTTAACACTTTGGAAATAATGCCGTCCTTGTCCGCAAAGGCAAAGTCAAAAATACTGTCGATGCCGCTCCCATAATACTGCGCATAATCCGCCATATCGAGCCAAGCCTCTCCCACCAGATAGGCATCCTCCTTCTGGGATTTGACCGTATCGGTCAGCCATGCAAGGAAGTCAATGTTCGCCTGCGGCGCACCGGAATAATATTCTTTCACCGCATCCAGCCGAAAACCGCCCACGCCCATGTCCAGCCAATATTCCGTAATGTTTGCGATTTCCTCCCTGAGCGCTTCACAATCTAAATTCAGATCCGGCATTTCCGACCAGAACTGGGCCTCATAATACCAGTCCGTCCCTTCCACCTGATAATAGCCGCCGCCCTGCTCTTTGGAAAAATGATAATACTCAAAATAAGGGCATTGCGCCGCATCCGGCTCTGCGCCGTCCAGTCCCCGCAAATATTCGCAGGCCTCCACAAACCATGGATTCTGGGAAGAACTATGGTTTAACACCAGATCCATAATGACCTTAACGCCCCGTCTGTCGCATTCGGCAAGCAGCGTCTGAAAATCCTCCAGCGTGCCGTATTCCTCATCAATGGCATAATAATCCGTCACATCATACTTATGATACGTCGGGGAAGGATGCACCGGCATCAGCCAGATCCCGCTGCATCCAAGATCCGTGTCCGTAGCGTCATTTCCGTCGTTGATATAGTCAAGCTTAGAAATCAATCCCTGCAGATCGCCCACACCGTCGCCGTCGCTGTCACAGAAAGAATAGACGAACACCTCATAGTAGGTGCGGTAATTGTCGTCGATCATTTGCAGCGGAAGGCTCTCCCATGGCTCCCTTGCAGGCGTTCTAGCCTCCGACTCCCCCGCTGCCGTTTCTGTCTGCTCCGACGCCGGCCCGCTCCCCGCTGCCGTTTCTGTCTGCTCCGACGCCGCTCCGCTCCCCGCTGCGGATTCCAGTCCTTCCGCCGCACCGTCGGCCTTGCCGCCGCAGCCGCCAAGCAGCAAAGCCGCCGCCAGAGTCCCTGCTATAAGTCTTATATATTTGCTCCGCATCTTACTTCTCCCCGTTTTTCATTTTATGTAAACTAGTTTTGCAAAAACAAACAAGCTGCACTATAAAAGTACAGCTTGTTTTGCTCCCATTACTTTATCCTTTCACCGAACCTCCGGTAATACCCTCCACATAGAACTTCTGCATAATCAGGAACAAAATCGAGATCGGTATAGAGATGATCACGCCGCCCGCGCAGAACACGGAGAAATATTTGTTAATCATGGACTTATTGAGCATGTTAAACAGCCCAATCGCCACAGTCCAGTCTGTCGCAATACCGGAATTTAACATCAGCTTTGCGAACACGAAATCGCCCCACGGCACCAAAAACGAACTGATGACCGTATATACGATAATCGGCTTGGAAAGCGGAAGGATGATCTTGAAGAAAATTTTTGCCTCGGAAGCTCCCTCCAGTCTTGCCGCCTCGCTTAAGGAAACCGAAATCGTATCCATAAATCCTTTACAGATCAAGAATCCAAGACCAGCGCCCGCAGAGTACACAATGATCATTCCCAAATGGCTGTTCGTCAGATTAAACGTCTTTAAAATAAAGTAAATCGCAATCATAGAAAGCACGCCGGGAAACATATTCAAGATAATGCTAAAACTCATCAACTGCTTTCTGCCCGGAAAACGCAGCTTACTCATCGTATAACTCACCATCAGCACCAAAATGGTGGAGATCAGGCAGGTAAAAATCGCGATCACAAGAGTATTCAAGAACCACCTGTTATACTGCACGATCGAATCTGAGCGGAAGAAAAGCTGCATATAATTGTCGAGCGTCCATGTCTCCGGGAAGAAATGGGCGGTATTGATTCCCTTGTAGCCGCTGAACGAAGTGACAAAAAGCCAGAGAATCGGTATCAGCCAGACAACCGCAAGGAGAAGCAAAACCAAATGTCTTATAATAGAATTCACCGTCTTTTTCATTATTGAAATTCCTCCTCCTTATCTCCTTTTATTGTCCTTGTAAAGGTAATCAAGGTAAATGCCGCACATATGATAAATACGATAATACCGATCACAGACGCCATCTTATAGTTGTAATACTCGTTCGTCAGCCTGAACAGCCACGTAACAAGCAGGTCCACTTCCTTCGCGTTGGAATTGGCAAGAAGCTGATCGCTTGTGACGAACACATCCTGCGTCAACAGATAGATGACATTAAAGTTATTAATATTCTTGACAAAATCCGTAATCAGACTCGGCCCTGTCACAAAGAGCATATAGGGCATCGTAATTTTTGCAAAAATTTGTAACGGATTGGCGCCATCGATTCTTGCGCTCTCGATCTGGTCCTCCGGAATATTCATCAGGACACCCGTTGCAATCAGCATCTGGTATGGCACGCCGACCCAGATATTAATAATCACGATCATCACCTTCGCCCAGCCCGGATTGGTCAAAAACGGAATGTAACTCAGGTTGGAGGGGACAAGCCCCACGTTTTTCAGAAAATCCGTCAAACCGATGTTTGTACAGAAGGTATTGACAATACCGCTGTCTGCAAAAAAGTTACGCACCAAAAGCAGGGTGACAAACTGCGGCACGGCAATGGCAATGATAAAAAGCGTTCTCCACATCTTCGGCATCTTTGTTTGCTTGTTGTTGATAAATTTCGCAAGCAGGATTCCAAAGATATAAGTAGTAAAGGTGGCAAGTACCGCCCACACCAGCGTCCATATCAATACTTTCCGGAAAGAATACCCGAACGTCACCGTCACGGAATTGGAAAATAGATTCTTAAAGTTCGACCATCCCACCCATGTAAACAATGAGCTTGGCGGCATGTGCTGCTGATCATAGTTGGTAAACGCTACCGCAACCAACACCAGAATCGGCAGAATGTTCATCAGAATAATGCCGATTGCAGGCAGGGTCAGCAAGGTAATATGAAATTTTTCGTTGAACAGCGCCAGCACATCCTCTTTAAAGGTATTGATATGCTCCCCGTTCTCGCTTTTCTGCTGCAAACGATAGACCGCTTTTATATTTGCGGCCCAGAATATAAGAAAGACCACAATCAGAAACAATGCAATAATGGAATTTAATAAGATCAAGAAAGAATTATCATAATCGTTGATCGTGCTGGTCATCGTCAGCGGATCAAACACCTGCTCAAACTGCACTGTACCGAGTGTTCCAAATTTTGCAAGATTAGGCGCCGCGTAGCCGATACATAACACGGCAAACAGCGCTTCCACCAGAAACATGATGATACCGTTAATAATCTGGTTTCTGGCAATGTAACCCGCACCCATCAGAACAGCCGAAACCTTAACCCAAACATCCCCCTTGACAAAGGCAATTCCAATATTCTTAAAATAATTTCCTATCCCATTTAATGCCTTCTTCATACGAAACTCCTCTCGAAACTTCTCTCAGAAGCAAATGATACATGATTCAAGAAGAGGGCGGGTGCACTCACCCACCCTCCTTTTTTACAAATATATGCCGAGTCCGCGAAGCGGATCTCGCGGAGTTAAATCTTCCACTCCTCATACCGAGTTCGCGCAGCGGATCTCGTGGAGTTAAATCGAAGATTTTACTCCTATTCAACAGGCGCCGTGATACCTTCTACGGTAGTATCCAAAAGCTCCTGCAGATCCGTTCCGTCCGGATTGCCGGATGCAAGGATCTGTCCCAATGTCTCCGCGGGAGACCAGAAGTTGCCGCCTACACGCTGAGGCGTTGCATATGCCGCCTGCTCTGCCAGCGCTGCGATTGCCGGATTTGCCTGTACCGCATCGGAGGAAGCCGCCGCAATGTTAGAAGGGCCAAGACCTCTTTCTTGGAATCTCTGGGTCTGTGCAGACTCGT
Organism: uncultured Lachnospiraceae bacterium; assembly: GCA_947243855.1. Classification (GTDB taxonomy): domain Bacteria; phylum Bacillota; class Clostridia; order Lachnospirales; family Lachnospiraceae; genus UBA3282. The sequence continues at coordinate 39,499 of CAMXIK010000014.1, forward strand.
TGGTCAAGAACTCCGCCAGAAGCATTGCCCAGCCGATGTTTTCAGAATGAGGGTTCACGCCGATTAACTTATAGCCAGAATAAGAAGACATCTGACAGTCTTTGCCGCCTGCCTTAAAGGTAGGAAGCTTGGTAGCCGCATAGTTCTCGCCCCATGCTGTCTGCGCCGTCTCTGCTCTCCATGTACCGTTTACACATGCAACCACATTGCCCTCTGCAATCTGGGTAGCCATATCCTCGTCGCCCATATCTACCAGCACGTTGGAAGCCGTGAGATCAAGGATTGCCTGCGCAACGTCCGTGCCGCCCTGTCCGTTCCAGTTACAGGTATTGGTAAGACCGTCGTCGTTCAGTTTCAGCTCGAGACCTGCGCCCTGGAAGAAGGCATAAATATACCAACCGTTAGAAATATCCATCGCGATCTTCTTGCCAGCCGCATCCGCAACCTCAATCATCTTTTCCAGAGACTGTACGTCGCTCTCGGAAAATACGGAAGAATCATAGAACATAAAGTAACCGTTATCAGCCGTCATCGGATAAGCGTATACCTTGCCATCCACAGCAGCCGCCTCTACGGCGCCGGTTACGTTCTCGTTTACTACGTCAAAGGTGTAGTTTGCCACTACCTCCTGCAGCGCGCCCGCATTTACAAGATCGTTGATCTGATCGTCCGCAAACGCATACACATCCGCTGCCGCCTCTACGTCCGTAAGAACCGTATCCTTTGCGGTAGACTCACTCTCCGCACCGAGGGTAATATCAAATGTAACATCCGGATAAGCCGCCTTGAAGTCGTCAAGCAGTTTATTGGTAAGATCCTGATCCTCCTCGGACGCCCATACCTTAAGGGTTACGGTGCCTGTTGTAGCAGCAACCAGATTTGCGACGGGATCGGTTCCCTCCGCTGCCGTTGCCGGAGCCTCTACCGCCGGAGCCTCCTCCTGCGCTGCGGGAGCTTCTTCCGCTGCCGGAGCTTCCGCTGCCGGCTCCTGTGCCGCCGGAGCCTCTGCTGCGCCGTCAGAACCGCCGCAGCCCGCAAGACAGCCGACCGTCATCGCTGTTGCCAGTAATGTTGCCAAAACTTTCTTTTTCATGTTTCCTCTCCTTTCGACTTTTACAAAGTCATGTTTCTCTTATATATAAAGTGCAAAGATGCATTTTATATCATTTTTGTGTAGACAAGGGGGATTCTATACCTATAGGTATAGAAGAAAGGGCTAGCCCTTTCTGGAAAATTTTCGTAAAGTTTCGTATCGAATTTAAGTTAAATTTACCACTTTTTCCTAGGTCTTGTCAATAAGGAAAACGTTTTTCCTATTTTTTTCTCATTTCCTATTTTCTGAAACGCCCGTCTCATATATAATAAACATAAACTGCTCCTATCGTAAGAACAGCGTATCCATACCACAATAACGGAGGTTCCTTATGGCTACCATCAAAGAAATCGCCAAACATCTCGGTGTGTCCGCCGGCACCGTATCGAAAGGATTAAACGGCGCAAACGATATCAGCGAATCCCTGCGCCAGACAGTGCTTGACACTGCCGTGGAAATGGGTTACACCCCCAAACAAATGCGAAGCAAGGATTGCAGAAAACTCTGCATCTTCGTGGAAAATATGGAATATGAAACCCCGGATCAGTTTGGATACGATATCATACTCGGATTCCGTCAGGCCGCGTCGCAGGGCGAGTTTTCCATCACGCTGCTTCCTGTCACGCCAGCTTTTCAAACAGAAGAAAAGTATGACACTTTCATGCTGAAAAACGGGTTCGTAGGCGGCTTTATGATCGGTTTTGCCCTTCAAGACGACTGGATGAGTCAATTCAATACCACTACCATTCCAACCGTCCTTTTCGACAATTATATCCGTAAAAATCCGGCCGTGTGCTCCATTGCCTCAGACAATCTAGAAGGCATCGACGACGCCATTGTCCACCTGATTCATCTCGGACACCGGCGTATCGGTCTGCTCAACGGCTCCCGGCATTCCTGTATCTCGGAGCTGCGCCGCCATGCCTATATTGACAGTATGACGGCTCATAACCTTTCTTTCAGTGAGGCCACAATGCCCTACGGCTACTATGTCGCCGACACTGCCAAAGACCATTTAGACGGTCTGCTTTCCATGGGAATCACCGCCCTTCTCTGCGGCAATGACCTAATCGCCTCCGGCGTGATCGAAGAGTGCCGCAAACGCCATATCCGGGTTCCCGACGACCTAAGCGTAATCGGTTTTGACGACATTCCGCTGGCCGCCAAGCTAAATCCGCCTCTCACCACCGTCAGACAATACCGGTCAGAGCTTGGCAAATCCGCCTTTTATACGTTGACCGCTTTGATCAATCACGTCCCAGTCAGCCGCTCCCTGCTCCGTCCGCAGCTCATTATCCGGGAATCGACCGCTCCAGTAAAAGCAGAGCAATGATCGGCCTTTTCATCTTGCTTTCGGCACATAATCGCGTATGATTTCTAACGCGGGCAAGGATTGACCATTATAGTCAAACAACGCCTGATTGGCCCACTCGTTGCCTCCCGGCCCTTTTTCTTCTATATACTGCAAGGCGGCCTCATTGGCCCAGCCCGATCCCGGTACGGGAATCCAAGCCGGCTCCCAGTAGAAGAAACCGCGGCATTTGTGTTCCGGCACCTGATCGATCACACCGAAAAGCGCTTTCATGAAATCCGACTGTCCCTTCTTCGTCATAGGAAAGTCCAGTTTTTCCACTAATTCCGGCTTCGTGGCGTAGCCCTTGCGCTCGTCCTCAGAAAGTTCCTCATAGATCCCGTAATCCTCCATGGTAAAGCCCATAGAAACCTCCGCGATCACAAGCTCCTTGCCGTAGCGCACCGCGAGGTCGTTCATATTGTCCTGCAATTCCCGAAGCGTCCCGTGCCAGAAAGGATAGTAGGACAGACCGATCATCTGAAAATCCTCTCCCCGCTCCATATAATGATCAAACCAATCCCGGTACATAGGCGCGTTGCCGCCGTTATCCAGATGAATCATAACCGGAAGCTCCGAATCCAACGACCGCACCGCCCGGATGCCCGCGCTCACAAACTTCGCCAGATTGTCGTAGTTACCGCATTCCAAAAGTTTCCCTTGGGGCCAGAGCATCCCGTTTGTCAGCTCGTTTCCCACTTGGATCAGATCGGGAAAGACCTCTGCCTGCCTCATGGCAAGCAGGGTTTCCCTCGTAAAGTCATAGACTGCCTGTTCCAACTGTACGGCGTCCATTCCGCGCCACGCCTTGGGTACGCGCTGTTTCCCCGGGTCCGCCCAGAAGTCACTGTACTGGAAATCAAGAAGGATTTCCATTCCGTGGGACTTCGCGCGTTTTGCAAGCTCAATGGTTGTGGCCAGATCGTTTGTCCCCGCCCCGTAGGGCGTGCCGTCCTCCGCATAGGGATCGTTCCAGAGACGGAGCCTGACCGCATTCGTACCATAGCTTTTCAGGATCTCAAACACATCCTTCTCTTCCCCATGATCGTAAAATTTTCCGCCGAGACTCTCTACTTCCTTAATCGTGGAGATGTCCATGCCTTTGTAGAATTTCATGTTTTGTCTTCCTTTTCCCTGCCATAAGTCTCACTCTAGTCAAAATCAAACTTCGTAAACCGCTTCATCGCATCCTTATACCGGAAGCGCACCAGCTCGTTCTTCTCCAGCACGTCCTCCTCCGTCCCCACATACTGACAGCGGATGCAGTGATACTCTTTTTTCTCTTTATCATAAAACATGTCGATATCTAAGTCTCTCATAAAACAGGAGGGACATCTGTAATTTAATTTGCCTTTGCCAGATTGAGCCATGTCGCAAATACCTCCTTATCTTTTAACTTGGTGGTGTAACCTAAGGTAAACATCGGGGAGAACGCGTAGCCCTCTCTGATATAGCCAGTCGCTTCCTTCTTCTCACAGCTCATGGATACCCGCGTCTCAATTTCGGGAACCACAGCCACCGCTTCCGTCGCGCCCTGCATCTGCGCCTCGCGGCACTTGTACGCGTAGTCGATCTTTTCTGTTTTGGAGCCGTCCGTTACGGACAGTTTCACATTGCTCATGTCCTCGGAATACTCCGTTGTGCCGTAGCAGGCCACCATATATTCGTTGATTTCCACTTCCGCCGAAGGATCGCTCATCGAAAGAATCGTTCTCTCAATCTTAATGTTGGAGCTGCCCTCCTCAAAGTACATCTTTGTCTGCAATTTCACCGTCAGATCATAGAACTCGATATCCACCGGGTCAAGCGTTAAAATCCTCGTATTGCCCTCCTGCGAAAAATGCGCTTTCGTCCTGCACAGGCAAAGGTCAACTTCCTCTCCGTTATGCACAAGTTTCGCGCTCCTGACCGTGCCCTCGCCCGCATAGTGGGTAAAATAACCCGCCCGGTACTTCTCCTGAATCAAGAACGGGTAGGAAGCGTCCGTCACATGCTTCGTGCCGATGCCCACCGGCCATTCCAGCTTCGCCGCATAGGGCCGCAGGTCTACGATCGCGCCGCCCTGATCCATGTTTGCGCAGACTCTCATAAAAGGATCGCAGTACCAGAAAAGCTGTTTGTCCGATCCGTATAAAATATCTCTCCAAAGCGCGCATTCCGGCTCCGTGAGTCTTCTATTTGCACGGTAGAAATCCGCAAACTCCGCCATGGTCATATCGGAAAGCTTCCCTTCCTTTTTGAGCTGTCCATAGTAAGCCATGCCGTCCTCATAGGATTTGAGAAGCAGCTCGTAAGGAGCCTCCCAGCGTCCCATCTTGTTCATCCAGCCGGGGCCAACAAACATCATATTGTAGGCATAGCCATTGTTGTACTTCGCCAGCGCGCGGAACTGGTCGATCAGGTTGTACAGATACGGATAATCCCATGTCTTGGAATCATAGCACATACTCCTCAGGACATTCTGGGGATGCGTGCCGAAGTTGGAGCCGTTGCCGTCGTAGCAGGCAATCAGGTCGCGGGATAAGTGGGGAATCGCCACAATACCCGAATCCTCCGCCTCGTTCGCCGCCGGCGCATGGGTGTTCTGCTTACTCGGAATCCAAGGCGCCCAAGGGCCGCCGTCCATAAAGGTATACCATGAATTATTGCAAGTATGGTAGGCCTTCGGACCCTCCTCCCAACAGGTCGCCACGGCGCATTTCACCATAGGATATTTTTCCTTAATATAGTTGATCAGATCGGCGTCCATATAGTAGGAACCCGTAGACTCCGGATAGAAACCAAACCTGTCCTTAAATTTGCCGAACACATCGTCCACAATGGACTTCTTATCTTCCATAGAAAACATCCAGATACAGAAATCCTTGGTCTTGTATTTCTCACGGAACTCCTCGCAGGGAAGTCCCAGCAAAGATAAGGCGATCTCGTCGCCATACTTCTCATGATCCTCTTTCGCAAGCGCCACCGCCTCGTCGTTAAATAAAGAAGCGTACGTCATCTGAATCGTGGTCTTCAACCCGTTTTTGTGCGCAATCGCCTGCTGTGTCTTGAAGATATCAAGGGACTCTGTCAAAAGCTCTTTCCTTCCGATATCCTCTTCTTTGCCGTGTCCGGTCACCTTCTCCGCGTACTCAGGCACCATCTCCGGCCGATGGATGATGTTGACAATAAATTGATCCATTCTTCCCTGCCCTCCGTTTTTACTTAGATTGCTGTTACACTACCGTTTTTCGCTTTACCAACAGCGCTCTTTTGTCCTTTCCGCCTCATCCGCCCTTTTCCAACAGCCAAGGTCTGCATTCCGCTCTTAGATTTGGTGGTTTTTACTTTGCGCAATCGGTTGTTCATGATCAAATGATATCAAAGTGCACAGAACTTGTCAATGCATATTTTTCCAAATTTAAAAAAGTTTACGATTCCGGCCACCCGCTTTCCAGATATCGAAAAACTTTCAGCGAGTCCAAGGGTTGACCATTATGGTCAAACAATGCCTGATTATCCCACGACGAACCCCCGTAATATTTTCCCGCGTCGTTTGGATCATACCCGGACGCATAAGAAGAAGCCCAGCCGGAGCCATATTGTTCCCACGCCTCTTGATTCGCGGCAAGCGTCTCGTCCGCATCCGCCGCGCCCTCTTCCCAGACATTGACCGGAATCCAAGCTGGCTCCCAATAAAAATAACCAAGCCCCGCTTCCCCCACAGCAGCCACCGCCGCGCACACGTCCCGGATTTCTTTGGCCTGTCCCTGCACCGTGGCGGCATATTCCGGCAGAATGTCTGACGCCCCGATGCTGTTGGCAGTGCCATCCCCGTCTTTTGTCGTATACGGGTAGGAATTTTCCACTACCAGCACACTCTTCCCATAAGCGTCGGACACTTTCCGCAGTGTGTCCGTCAGATTTTCCATCGTCCCGTGCCAGAACGGATAATAAGATACCGCAAAAATATCGTAATCGATCTCTTTCTCTTTCAGCTTCCGGGCCAAAGCCAGCGTACCGCTCTGGTCGGCTATATCGGTAAAGTGAACGGCAATCAAAATTTCCCTGCCCCGCTCTTTCGCCACATCCCTGACAGCCTGCGCGCCCGCCTGTAAAAGCTTTCCCCATGCATTCCAGTCGGTCTCTCCCGCCATACCGTTATTGATCTCGTTGCCAATCTGCACCATCCCCACATCTGCTCCGGCATCCAAAATCTCCCTCAGACTCTCCGCCGTAAATTCGTAGAGCGCTTCCGCCTTTTCCTCTATCTCCATGCCCTCCCATGCTTTCGGGCACATCTGCTTGGAGGGGTCCGCCCAGAAATCGGAATAGTGGTAATTAACGCAGAGCTTCATCTGATTTTCCGCCGCCCGTCTGCCGATTTTCGCCGCTGCCGCCGTATCGCAATTACCGCCGCCGTAACCGTTTCCGTTCTCATCGTAAGGATCATTCCATACCCGGACGCGGATATAATTGACCCCATTTTCCGCAAGCGTCCGAAAAATATCCTGTTCCAGCCCTGATTCATGGTAATAGACAACGCCGCTTTCTTCCTCCGCCAGCACGCTGGAAATATCCACACCCCGGATAAAATCCTCACGCAGTCCCTCGATCGGTTCTATCTGTATGTCTGCGGTTTCCCGCCCCACATCCAAACCGCAGCCTGCGAGCAGGATCATTCCTGCCACTGCGCCGGCATACAAATACCGTCCCCATTTTCCCTGTTTTTTCAACGCTTTTTTTCTCCCGCTTCTCCTCATTTCTTTTTCCTCCGCCTCTGCTTATACGAGAAAAAAGGACAGCAATATGGATTGCCATAATGCTGCCCCTAAATACTCATATTACGCTTCTATTAAGAATGATGTCTTCCATGGTGGCCGCCGTGATGTCCTCCCGACTGCCTTCCACTCTGGCCGCCCTGTCCTGCTGACTGCCCTCCTGTCGACTGCTGACTTCTCACACAGGAATTATCACAATAGCCGCCCGCATGTCCGGCTCCGCAGTAAGTCTGCTCTCCATGCACATGACGTCCCGTCTGGGTACAGCCCTCTACGCTGCATACGCCCACAACGCCGCAGGAACCGTCGCAATAACCGCACCCATGAGCATACCCGCAATAGGTCTGTTTGTCATGAACATGATACCCCGTCTGGGTACAGCCTTCCACCGTACATACGCCCACCGCGCCGCAGGAACCGTCGCAATAACCGCACTCGTGACCATACCCGCAATAGGTCTGATCGTCATGGGTGTGCAGGCCAGTATTCACACAGCCTTCGACTGTACAAAGCCCGCATACCTGATCCGCCGGAATCGTTGTCTGTGCATGACGCCCATGAGCCGATACAGGCATTACCATGAATCCCGCCACCAGCAGTCCGGCAAAACCGCATGCCAATATTTTTTTCATCCACATTGTTAACTCACCTCCATGAATGGTTACCCTTATTCCCAATTGTTATCTTCATAATATAGGCCTTTAAAAGCAATGTCAAGGGGAGTCCGAAGATTTTGTGGTCTGGTCACATGGTCTCCTCTGTGTCGAAATTTTCCAGTTCCATGAACTGTTCAACCGACTCCGCCTTTGCGGCTGACAAATGCCATCTTTTCAATGTTTCTTCATCCTCTTGTGCCTTTATCTTCTGTACAAGTTCCAGAGGAAGCTCCCGTCCTGCATTTACATACTCCAATAATTGCAAAATATCCTCTGTTCTCGCCTGAATCTTTCCTTCATCCCGTACATATTCGTCTTCGGCCCAACGATCCCTTTTGGCTTTCCAATAATCGTCATAAACCCACCGCAGCGTCCTTATCAATCCCATTTCTCTTACCACCTCGACCGCTTCCCTCATACCCTCGTTTTTTATCATAAGCATATCCACTTCCTCCAGACTTTTCGCATTAAACAGGCGAATCCACTCGTCCACAGCACTTCCCGTCAGTTTTTTTCCCAGCTCTATGATATGTACCTCCCACAGATCAGTAAGCTCCCTGCCCGCATCATCCCGCAGACGGTAAATACTATGGTACTCCTGCTTCTCCGGAAACAGTTTGAAATCCAAGAGGCTGATACTGACACACCGACGCAGTTTTCCATAGTTTTCCCCAAGCATCAGATCGTCTGCATACATCCTTGCCAGATAATACAAGTCCCGCCTGACCCAATGCTTCTGTACATGTACCTGCATTTCAATATCAATTTTGGTATCATCATTTAATACCAGCGCAATATCCAGTACCCCCTGCTTCTGCCGCCGTAACAGCTTCCTCAAAAAAGGATTTGTAAGCCGTACCGATTTGATCTGCGCAATCGGAATCCCTAGGACATCGCTTAAAAACTGCTTTCTGACTTTTTCGTGGGCAAACAGCTCTTTTATCGCAAAGTCCGCCTTCAATGAAAACTTCTCCATGTTTCCTCCTTGTCCGCAGGAGAAACTACCATGGATTAATTACCCCGGCCAGTCTAAGGCCGCGCCTTACAGAATCTCCCGCTTTTAAATTTGTCGTGTTTGATTTAAAAGCATAGATTTTCCGAAGGTTAGAATGTTTGATATGACATACTGTTTTTATCTAGAAATTGTTATGCTTTGAATTTATTATAGCGGACGTGTTTTGGTCTGTCAAGCCCCTCCTCACGAAAGAGGCATCTAAGAATCCAACTGGTTTTACGAATTGCCAACAAAGAAAAAGAGGCGAAATAAACCGCCTCTTTTCTCTAATCTTCCTGCTTTAACAGCTGCGTCATTTTATCAACCATTTCATTAATGACACCCGCCTGTGTCGCAATCTCTGATGTATCGTTTGCATTGCTTTCCGCCATAGAATTGATGGAATTGAACTGTTCATTTTCATCTCTGACACTCTTGGCAATATCCTGATTGATGGTAATGGTTCTCTTAATGACTGCAGACTGCTTGCCATGGGCTTCTCCCATGGTATTGATGGTTTCCACCGATGTATTTAATAAGCCAGTCATATCCTGCATACTCTGGAATACATTTTGGAAATATTCATTCTGCGTGCCAAGCTTTACGGAGTTTTCATTTACTTGCGCCGTAATATCTCTGACATTTTGCTGCACTCTTTCAATCACCGATTGGACAACCTGTAAGGATTGCTGCGTACTGTTTGCCAGATTCCCTACTTCCGTTGCAACGACAGCAAATCCCTTGCCAGCTTCTCCGGCTCTTGCCGCCTCAATTGACGCATTCAGTGCCAGTAAATTCGTGGAACTGGAAATATCGCTTATGAGATTTAAGGTTACGCCAATTTCCTGTACTGCCTCAGATAACCGTTGCGTGATTTCGGTTGTTGTCTTCATTGACGCAGACACTTCGCCGTTAATTGTACGTAAATCGCCAAGAAGTTTTTCGTTTTCACCAGACTTATCCAACAAGTCTTTGGAAACCTGTTCCACTTTTTCCACATTATCGGCAACGACGCTTTCCCATTCGCTCAACTCGCCAAGATTGGACATACTTTCATCCGTCTTTGAACTGAGCAGATTACTGCTTTCCACTAGCTGTACACTGGTAGCCGCTAATTCCTCCGCAGAAGCGCTTTCATTTTCCGATATGTGTGAAAGCGATAAACCTGCCGTCTGCAAGTTTTCAGATAACGTCTGGACTGCCGCAAGAACGCTTGTCACATGTTCATTGTTCTTTTCCAACTCGTCCTTCTTTGCATTCACTAAAAAATGAGCGACAAAGAAAACAAAGATAAGCAAACCAGCCAGCGACAGCGTGAGTGCAACCAGACACATAATCACATCGGAAAGGAACAACTCATCCTTCACCGGAAGGAGATCTGTCCCACGGACAAACCAGCCGATAAACAGTGATCCCATGCAGGCAAGGCCGCTTATGAACAACATCTTGATATCCAGAAAAAATGCCATGAGGATAAGGAAGAAAAACAAAAATCCCCAAAACGTTCTAGTCGGAAGCATATACAACAGATAATTCCATTGAATCACCAGCACAACGACCGAAAAAATCTTACCGATTCGTAATCTTCCTTCTTTTAAACATCCTTCCTGATCAAACGAAGACTTTATGATCAGTATGGCAATCACAAAAAAGGCGGAATCCATGATTCCCAAACCAATTGTTGCAAGCCATGGCACTGTCGGATACAGCCCAAACATTTTTTCGGTATTAAACATAACGGTAGCGCACATGCAGGCGCTCACCAAGATGATAAGCCCCCATTTAAATACCGTAGACAAATACACTTCAACTGCGGTTTTTTTCTTATTCATGACAATCTACCTCCTATTATGTGTTTTTATTGTACATTTTTTATAATTTTCTGTCAATTCATGCCATCCACTTTTATCTCCTGTTCAAGCTGCTTATTTCGTCGACTCCCGCATCCGCACCTCATGCCCAAGCAAAGTGCGCCGCTCTACCTCTTCCCCGTTTATCATCCGCAGCAGCAGTTCGCAGGCTTTCCGCCCCAGCTCCTCCACATCAAAGCGAACGGATGTGACGGCCGGAATCCGGTTCGCCAGTATGGAACTGTCATAGAAAGACGCCGCCTGTATCTGCTCCGGCACGGCAATTCCTCTCTGCTGCAGCGCATTTAATACGCAGCCGCACAGAAAATCATCCATGCAGACAATACATTCGACCCGATCGGTCAACAACTCGTCCACAATCTCCTCCACCCGTCGGCCGTCGCTCACGTTTAAAAAGATCTGCTTCTCCCCGTCCCAATCCTTCCTTGCCGCAAAAGCTTCCAGAAATCCTTGTAAACGGTTCCTTGTGACAACGTAACTTTCGCTGCCGCCGATCAGCGCAATTTTCTTGATACCACGGTTTAAAAGCGTCTCTGTCAGTTCCCTGCACGCGCCTTTGTGATCGTTGTCGATCTGTACCGCCAGCGTGTCTTCCGTACTGCCGATGGCCACAAAGGGCACGCCGTTTTCCTGCAAATACCGCATGGGCGCATCGTCCGTCAGCGTTCTCGTGAGAATCACCCCGTCCACCTTGCGGTTCGTCACCGCCCGCTCAAGCTGTGTGATCCGCTCCGGCGTAACCATGGAAACCAGCACGTCATACCCTGCCTCGGAAGCCGTGCGGCTGATACCCAGCATACATTTCTGGAAAAAGGGGAGTTCCTCAATCTGATAATCTCCCGGCAGTGCCAGCCCCAGATTAAAGGTTTTACTCTGGGCAAGTCCCTTGGCGACCACATTGGGGCTGTAATGATGCGCTTCGATGTACTCCTGCACCCGTTTTCTCGTCTGCTCGCCAATCCTGCCCTTGCCAGACATAACTCTGGACACGGTGGTTTTCGATACGCCGAGTTCTTCCGCAATATCCGCGATTGTGAGATTCCTTTCCTCCATAGCCTGCTCCTTCCCGTTTCTTCTCCCAAGCGTCCCATTTCATGCGCAAACGGTTGTTCCTATTCAGATTACCAAAAACTCTGCAACAGTGCAACCTGCAATCTCCATGTGCGTGCCTATGCAATCGAGTGAGAAAGAAATTCGGGGCTGCGCATAAAAAACGACCGCAGCACATCTTTGTTGTGGTATACTGAAACTATTCCCCCATACAAGTAAAGAGGTGATTTACTATATGAAAAAAATGTACCGGAGAATCCTTCATTTTACTATAACCGCCGCTTTTTTGCTGGGCTGTCTTCTTTCCGCTCCCGTGCCGGCTTCCGCCTCCAATCCCGATCCCATGGAAGTGCATTTCATCGACGTTGGACAGGGCGACGCAACGTTTATCACCTGCGGCGGCCACACCATGCTGATCGACGCGGGCGACGATACGAAGGGAACCGCCATCCAAAATTATCTGAAAAAACAAAAGATCTCCAAGCTGGATTATCTGATATTGACCCATCCGGACGCCGACCACATTGGCGGCGCTCCGGTTATCATAACGAAATTCAATATTGACAAAGTATTTGTCTCTAATTATGAAAAAGATAACCAAACCTACCGAAAACTGATACAGTCATTAGATGAAAAACAGATAAAGGCTTTGACTCCAAAGGTCAATTCCGTCTACTCACTCGGCACCGCAAGTATCACCATTCTGGCGCCCGGCAAAGAATATGACAACCCTAACGACGCCTCTATCGCGCTGCTTCTGAAAAACGGTTCCCGTTCCTTTCTGTTTACAGGGGATGCCGGCGAAGAAGCCGAACAAGATATGCTAGAGACTGGCATTACGATTTCCGCAGACGTGTATAAGGTGGGCCACCACGGAAGCAAGTATTCCACCTCAAAGGACTTCTTGGAAGCGGTCAACCCTTTCTATGCCGTGATTAGCTGCGGCACGGATAACTCTTACGGACATCCTCATGCCCAAACCCTGAATACGCTCAGGACAAACGGCGTTATGGTGTACCGGACCGACGAGGAAGGAACGATCATTGCCTCCACGGACGGCAAGTCGATTTCCTTTAATGTGCCCGCTTCCGAGACATGGAAGGCCGGAGAGCCGACGGGCGGCACGAATGAACTTACTTATGTGCTGAATGTGAAAACCAAAAAGTTCCATAAACCCTCCTGCAATTCCCTGCCCACCGCAAACAGACAGGATAGCAGCGAGAGTCGCGAGAGCATTATCGCACAGGGGTATACGCCCTGCCAAAGATGTAAGCCCTGATTTGATAAAAACAGGGCTTAGTGTTAAAAAAATGAAAGTTCTTCCATGAGGAAAACGATATGAAGACAATTGCTGAAAGACAAAAAAGGAGGAACCGCTTCTCCCATGCCATCGATGCCACTATATTAGCCGGTATCATCCTTTTACTGATCGGTCTCTATTATTGTATCATAAAAGCCGGCATTCCCTTTCAAGATCCACCGTTAGAGTTACAAATACAGTACGCCGTCCACATGGGAATCGGCCGCATACTGTTAAAAAACGGTTTTGTGATTTCCCTATGCGGAGGCATCGCACATTTCCTTTTTAAGCGAATACAAAAAAAATCCGTGTCCTGCAAGGGAGAGGGTCAAAACTGACCCTACACCCGATACCCGCTCAGTTCCCGATTCATATCCGAAATGGCGGAAAACGTATCCGTCGCGGCAGCCTCTATGTTCTTCATTTCTTCGTCTATGGCTGCGAGCAGTTCGGAAAGATGTACGGTCTCCGCACTGCTCTCCTCGGACGCCGCGCCCACGGATTCCATGGCGGTACGAATCTCTTTCATGACCTCCGCGTACTCTTCCATATTTTTGAGAAGCTGCTCCATAGACGTCCTGATTTCATCGGCATGCTCCGAAAAACCACGGGAAATATCCCCGAACTTCTGATAATCCGCCGAAACATCATTTTGAAGAAAACCGAGCATCTGATCCGCCAATGCATTCAGTCCCTGAATCGCTTCCACAACCTCACGGCTCATGGTCTGAATTTCATTGGCGGCATCGTTGGTGTTTCCCGCCAATGCGCCGATTTCTCCCGCTACTACCGCAAATCCCTTTCCGGCCTCCCCTGCCCTTGCCGCTTCGATAGAGGCGTTCAACGCTAATAAATTGGTCTGTCCGGATATCCCGAGAATCGTCTCTGAAAGCTCCTTAATCCGAAGAACCGCCTCCGCCTTTTTCTTTTCCAGCTGTAAGGAATGGGACAGCTGCTCCACCTGTTTCCCGATGCCGTCAAAAGACGTCTGCGCCGTTTCATGCAGCTTTGCCGAATCCTTGTTGATCTCCTGTAGGCTGATCGTATTGCCCGCCGCAATCTCAACGATATTCTGAATATCCTGATAAACAAAATCCACCTGATCGCCCACAGTGGCAACGGAAGCTGCAATCTGTTCGGAGGAGGCAGCCATGGAGTGTATGGTATCGTTAATGCCGCTGATCTGCGCAGCCGAATCCGTCACATGGGTATTGATATCTCCCATTTTTGTCTCAATGCTGCCTGCCCCGCCTTTAATTTCCCTGACCGTATTTGCAGTCTTTTCCAAAAGCTGATTCAGGCTGTTTCCGATCACTTCCAGCTCGTCTCCCGACGTAATATTTAATACCTTCGTGAGATCCCCGTCATCGGACGCCACCTCAAGAATTTTATCGTTCACCTTGATGAAATTGCGCCGCATTCTAACCGCGACAAGCACGGCTGCCGCGCCCGCAAACAGGATCGCCGCCCCCACCGCTAACAGAATATTGCGGATCAGGCTGTTTAAGGACGTCTGTATGGAGGACGCCTCGTAATCCACCGCCACAATTCCCAGCACCTTTCCGTCCAGCCTAATAGGCGCGTACCCGCTGTAAAAGGTTCCCCACTCGTCGGTGAAAGGGTCCTTCGTCACGGAAGGGCCGCCCTGCATAGCCTGAAACATGGCATCCTGCGCTTCATAGTCTTCCGCATACTCTCCCGGGTCCTCCGGGTCCGTATCCACCACAAACTGAAACAGGCTCGCATCCTTTGGCATCAGCGTATAAACATAGGTAACCGAATTGCCTACCAGAAAGAAACTCAAACTGTCCTTAACCGCCACCAGCGCCGCCTCGTCGCCCTCCATGGCTTTCGCAAAAATCTCCCCATCCACATTTTCCGCGGCAATCACAGCAATTTCCATCACGTCATCCTTGCATTTCTTTTGCAGGAAATCGCTCATATTAGCGTAGGCAATGCCTCCCACGATCACCGCAACAATGACGGCTGCCCCTAAAATAAACAAAAAAAGCTGCGCGGCAATGCTGAGTTTCTTCGTTTTCATCCCTTCTGTATCCTCCTCTGTTGTCTCTTCCCCTGCGGAACCGTTCTTTTGTTTCTATTTTCTATCCGCAAAAGCTTCTGTACTATTGTACAGAAAAAAGCGATTGGTAGGAACAGATTCGGTATATATCGTAATTTTTAGGGAATATTTTGCATTTAGTTTACATAACTTTTCTCCTTGCCGTCCGCAGAATCCGCTCCACCGCCGCCTCCGCGTTCACGGGCAGATTTCCCATTGTATGCTCTTCCATTCCGGATGCCGTATTCTCCATTTCGGAAACTGTCCCTTCTATTCCCGTCTCAAAAACCTGCAAGGCATACCGGGCCAGCAGACCCGAAACCCGGCCCCGTTCTATGGAATCCTCCGTGCCAAGAACGACCACCACCAAATCATGCTCCATGACCCCGTCGTCCGCAGTCAGGGAAGTAACCAGACAGGCCCCCGCCCTGTTGGTGGTTCCCGTTTTCAGCCCCGTAACCTGAGACAGATTGTGCAAAAGCGGATTGGTATTTTTTACCTCAAAATCAAGAGATTCCAGCGTCGCTTCTTTCATGGATGTGATATCCGTGATCTGGGGGTACACTTTCAAGAAATAGGAGGCCAGACGGAACATATCCCCCGCGCTCATGCTGTTTTGCCGTTTTGCAGGAATCGCCTCTTCTGTGTAGACTGGAAGACCGTTACAATTGTAAAAAGCGGCTTGGGAAAGACCAAGCTCCAGCGCTTTTTGATTCATGGCTTGGACAAACGCCTCCTCCGAACCTGCAACCGCTTCCGCCAGACATAGTGCGCATTCATTGCTGGACGGCAGAAGCGCCCCCACCAGAAGCTCCTGCACCGTAATCTGCTCTCCCGCTTTTAACGGCACCACCCCGTCGCCCGAATCGGCTAACGCCTGCGCTGCCTCCGAAATCGTGATTTGCTGGTCAAGGGTAAGCTGCCCGTCCGCGATAGCGTCCATCGCCAAAAGACAAGTCATCAGCTTCGACGTGCTTGCGATCGGATAAGGCGCATCGGACTGATACTCATAATAGATTTCCCCGGTCGTCGCGTCTCCTGCCAGCACGCTGTTGACCCCATAAAAATATCCCGCTTCTTCCAACGCCGCCGGTGAAATACGGAAAGGCTCATTCGTATGAATCTCAAGACCGTCCGCAGCGGGAACCGTAATTTCCATATCTAAAATCATCGCCAGATCCGCCGCCATCATAAAGCAGTCGTAATTGCCGGAGGGTAGTTCCGTAATGATCGTATAATAAGACGCCGTTTCTTCGTTTATCTGGAACTCATTCCGCCGCAGAGCGATATCCGAATTTTTATTGGTTTCGCCGCTTTCCCCGTCTTCCCATAAATCATTTTCTCCTCCCACGGGCACATAAACGCCTCCCAGATGCAAGGAAACAGTATTTTTCGTAATTTCCAGTGAGAACGATTTTTCCGTATCATTTAAGAGCATCGCCAGATCCCGCAGGGAAAAATAGGTATTATCCTCGTACCCATAATCCAGCGTTTTTACCATGTCCGCGCCGCCCGCATCCGTCTGTACCTGACACACGCCGGGAATGGTAAAAGCGGCGGCCGCCCTGAGCGGAAAAATGGCGCAAAGCAGAATGATGGACAATAGAAAAGCCCATATTATGCCGGTTTTCTTTCCGTTTGTCTGATTTATGTTCTCTTGCGCTCGCATCGTTTTCACAAATGCCCTCCCTGCTCTATTCTTTGCCTTCGGTTTTCCAAGAGCGCCTGTTTGCGCCGCTCATTGTGTAGACTGCCGTAACGTATATACCACAGGGTATTCATCGGAAGAAAGATCCGAAGAATCGGCGTCCGTTTCTCCCATCAAAATCAGGCTTTCGTCCTGCCGAATATAGATTTCCGTCTTTGTCACAACCGTTCCGTCCTCTTCAAACCGTCTGGTCAAAATGTCATCCGTCTTTTCATAGCTGCCGCCGCCGTCATACTGCGCCTGCAGCTCTTCCAGAGAGGGCAAAAGTTTGGGTCCGTAAGACTGTAAATATGCCTCAGTAGACATGCCGAAGGTTTCCGTCACAAGAGCCTCTATGGCTCCCTCGTCCGTACCGCCCGCATAGCCCGCCATGGAAAGCCGTTTGGCCAGAAGATCATGAAAGGCCGCAGCCAGCGCCGCATAAGCCGCCTGACTGCAAGCCTCGTAACTTTCTGGCGACACCTTACATACAAAAGTCCCCGCCGAGTCGTCCGTCTGCGCAAAAGATAGATTGACCTCCACAGTCAATTTCGGTGTATAGGACTCCATCTCCTCCAAAGAAAAAGAAACACCCTCTATTTCCTGCAGCCAGCTATAGGCCGAGACAGCCGCTTGTTCCGTCAGATTCAGCTCAGCCGTCCACTCCCCGGAAAGGCCGCTGTCGTCTGCGGCAAAGAAATGAAGGTATGCGAAAAGGGCTGTGGAAGCGGCGAGGGTTAGAAACAAGATGGTAAGTATGGTGGTTTTTATCATTTTTCTCATAAATCTACCTTCTTTTCAACAACGGACAGCCTTTTTTCTCACGGCTGCTATTTAAAAAATTTCTCTGGAAAACACCATGGCAAAAACTCCCTGCCCATATTTGAGATGTCATCTTACCTAAAGTTTAAATTCCTTTTTTCTATATGTTCAATACCTGTTAATTTGATAATATTTTCTAAATACCAATCCTCACATTCATCATAATACATTTGGGATTTTCTTTTTTTAAAAATACGAAATGGTTCCATTTCAGAATTATCATAGATATGACAAATATCACAAAATACAATTAATTCTTTAACCAATGCCAAAGCTTTGTCATATCGTTTTATTATTTTCTCTTCCGGAACGTCATGCCCTCCCGCCTCAACTCTCGTTTTTACACGCAACACATTTATCATCGGGTCGGCCGTAAGTATATAATAGCAACGTATAAAATATCCTTTTTCTTTTGCACGTTGAATCATTCTCAAATTTCGATCTGTAGACAGAACTGTCTCAAAACAAAATTCTTCCATACGCTCCAAATGCTCTTCTCGCTGCTTTTCTGCTATCTGTGCTGCCTCTAAATCTGAGCACTTTAAAAACTTTTTTATTTCATCCGCATTAATGTAATCCATGGGCGGCTTTAATAATTCTGTAAACGTACTTTTTCCCGAACCATTCGGCCCGGCAAACACTACAATTTCCGGCATTTTTTCTTCAATTTCCATATCGTTCCTTTCTAACCTTTAAATCAACTGCTACCTTAGAACCGTCGCCATTTAATTCATAAATTGTTCTCGTTTTTCTATCGAACACCACCGCCGGAATACCCAAAGCTTTTTTCTTTTCCAATTCGATTTTCACCGCCGCATTTGCTCTCTTGACAACCTCTTCATCTGAAATATATTTTTTCCGTTCCATTGCTTGCACCTCGTTTCGATCTAATTGTCATATGTTAATTTTTCCATCATACATATTTATAAATATGTATCTTGCTATTCATCAATATCCTGCCCTCTTCTCCCCTGCTGGAGGAACCCTTTCTGCTGTAAAAACTTCATTTTCAAAAAACTATGACCTTTTTTTCTTTCTTTCATTTTTCTTTGGATTTCCTCTTTGCTCCAAAGCTGGAGCAATATTGCGAGATAGATTGCCGCCCATTCGTCATATTCATTTTCAGGATGTTGATAACGCCTCACTATCATTTCCTCCAAGCCACTGATATTTTGCAATATATCTCCTTGAAACGAAGGCATACATACATTCACTATCCCCCAAGAAACCACCCTTTTTACGTCATATGACATATCTCGATTGACCCACAGCTCCACAAGTCTGGCAAAAATTTCAGCAGCAATTTCTCGTGGTATTAGATCCGCCGAATCATATCCTGACCATGCAAGACACCACGAAGCCGAAAAAATTGATAAACTTAAATCATTTTGAAGTAGTCTAAAAATATGTTTATAAATCTCCTCCATCGTTGCCTGATCTGCGTCTTTCTCTTTACCCCTAAACTCCACCTGCCTATGATATGCAGTTATCATCAGCAGCAATGCTCCTGTTACCTGTTTTCGATAATCCTCACTGCATAGATAACTCAAAATTTCTGTCAAATCATACTCCTTTTGATGTTTTCTATAACAATTGTCCAGCCACGCCTCACAAAACTCGTATATATATTCTTTCTCCAATTCCAAAAATAATCTTTTCTCTGCAATCTCACTATAACTATTTCCGTACTTGCTTTTTATAATTGTGTCATATACGTTAATATTATCCCAAATACTGCTTTGATGTTTTATATTTTCAATTACCCTTCTATTTTTTATGATGGCAACAATCGCTTGTTCAAGCAGCTCCTGATTCATGGGAACCTCGTTTGCAACACAGTTTGCCAAGCACAAAGGCGCTAGATTTGCTCGTCGATCTTCTTTCTTTGAAGGAATCTCCGTAGACCGCTCAATAAGACACTCCATTAGCGGTCTAGCCTGACGCCCCAAAAGAACCGCCGCCATCGGAATAATCTCTCTCCACTGTTCATTATTAATATGCGAAATCAAAATTTCTACCGCATTACTCCCGTCATCCTCCTGAATCCATAATTCCGCAACCGCTTTCGCCGTAAGGTATTCCTGAAAACTTAAATGGGAAAACTCGTAAGTCGGAACCAACTGCCCATTCTCATTTTCCTCTAAACCCGTCTGAATCAGCAGACTGCTCCGTTCCTCTACCTGATCGATAAAACGCGCCGGCGTAACGGTTGTATATCCCAATAATTCCGGCAATTCTTTTCTTGCTTTGACAATACTTTTTTGCAGCTCGTCCTTGATAATTTTTTGCACGCCCTTTTTTGTCATCTCATAGGCTACAAATGCTAACTGCGGTTCGGTTTCGTCCATTTCAAGCCGATCGTGTCCAGCCGCATTCCACGTTACAAGAAGCAGCTTTATCATCTCCTCATAAAGCTGACATTTTTTGGTGGGAAGATATCCTACCCAACGCTTTACAAATAATAACGTAGTCAACAGCAATGGATTCTGAGCTAACGCGTGAATTCTGACATCCGCCAAAATAATATTACATACTCTATCTGCTTCAGCTCGTGTCGATTCCATTTCGCCTAATATAGCCTGATGCCATTTCAAACACAATAATCGAATTTCCTCTTCATCCATGCCGTCAATCGTATATTGCTGACAATAACTTGCCAATGTACTGGCCACCGCACGGAATCCGGCTTCACGGGAAGTAACGATCAAATGACCGTTCGGGTAAGTCGCCACAAAGGTACGTAACTGATTCACAAGACAAATCCTATTTTTTTCCTGTGATATTTCATCCAATCCATCCAGTAAGAGCAACATACGCCCTTCCTGCAAAGCGTCTTCGACAATAGCCTGAAAAGAACTCTCATATTGTAAAATTTCGGCTCTGCGGGCAATTGACCCGATTATCTCCAAAATGCTCTTTGTAACATTATCTCCAAGATCGCGACAGCGGATATACACCGGAAACCAATCCTTATCCGGTAAGTTATCATCCACTTTTAATCTGCGTTCAGGGAGCGCATAGGCAAGCGCAATACGACGTATAAGCGTAGACTTCCCTCCGCCCGGCTTTGCTAAAATCGCAGCCCTCATAGAATTTGTTAAAACATGCTCAATCAAAACATGTTCTTCTTCCTCATCTTGCTTACAACAAAACGTTAAAGGCACAAAGATATTTTCCAGATTCACTTTGACAGCGCCAGCTTCTTTATCTGTTGGCATACCTTCAAATTGAATTTCTCCTAACTCAGTTTCTAAATATCTAAAATATAAATCCTGAGCCAGCTGCTTATCTGCATCTGTTTTCGATTTCGCATTCATATAATTCAACGATGCAAATCCAATATTCTGCTTCCTTGCCTGTTCAATCAATTTCTTTGCCACGCTGTTGACCAGACGGTTTCCATCGGCGTGCACAAACGCAAAATGCGTAGTTGTCTGCTTTGGAAAATCCGAATAATATAATACCCATATCCACCCCTCTTCACTGGCAATCAAATCCACTACGTCACAAAGATGCAGCGAACTGTTTTTTGCCTGTCTAACTGCATCAACTGCCTTTTCCAAAGAACAAAGTACATTTCCCTCAATCAACTCTTTTATTATTCCGTCCGGCCCTAACAAAATCGGTTTTTCATTGCCAATCCGCTCTTTTTCCTGTTCTAATGCAGTTTCTGTAAATCCCAAATGCGAAACAAAATATCCAACCGTTTCATATCCTACTTGGTTAAACCGCCCTTTTTCAACCCCAAACGCACCAACAAATTTATTAATTTCACTTCCGCCAACCTTTTGCTGCCATGCCTTACTCTCAACAATCGCAACCCTCTTTTCTGTGCGATGCAGCAAGAACATATCAATTTCTCTTCCAGCTTTTTGAACATCATAATGCGGTTCTCCAAAACCAAGCGAATGAAAAACATCATAGACCATTCGGTTAAACAAATCACCTTTTTTGTTTTTATCTTTTTCAAGAAAAATTATGTCCCTAACTTTCATCAAGTTTATCCTCCACTGTTGTATTTAAATACTCATTCTTCTAAAAGTGTATATTAATGTATCTTTTGCATAGCAAACATCATATCATTCTTTTTAACATGTTTTTCTAATCTGGTAATAATATGTTTATTATATTATAAAATAACTTTACAGCTTTTTCTACGTATTTTTGATAAATGTAAACGCACCTTTTTACTACCCCGGCAGACTCCCCTCCACACACAGCGCCCCATACCCCACTCTCGCATCCGGATACTCCGCCACCCCGCGGATCGGCTTCGCACCCTTTCTGAGATAAGCCTTCACCTTCTCCCCGTACAAATACGGATCGTTCCCCATCACAATCCCCCACTGCATCAGCAAGGCCGCAGCTCCCGTCACAAAAGGAGTTGCAAAGGAGGTGCCCGTGACCGGCGAATAACCGCCATATCTGTCGGGCGCCATGACACCCACCCCCGGCGCCACAAGATCCGGTTTCACATAAGTGTCCGAAGTCCGGCTGTTTACCTGTTCCTCATACAGATATCCCCTGCCTGAAAAATCGGCGTATGATTCATAGACTGGATCATAGGCTCCTACCGTAACTACATTGCCGGCAGTGGAAGGAATAGTGAGCGTCACATCCGGCGTGGTTCTGACAAAACGGGTGTCCGCGCTTCGCACGGAAGAAGACGGCAGATAAAACGTATAATTTCCGGTTGCCACCTTCAAGGGACGAATCAAAAACGTCCATACCCCCTCATCCAAATAGGACTCTCCTGCCGCCGGCAGAAAATCAAAGTAAATTTCCTGTGCTGTCCGATAGGGCGCCGGTTCCCCATTGTAGAGTAAAATTTGTGTCTGCTGCAGCCGATAAACCTGTTTACCGGGTTGGTCAGTATCGACTTGAAAACGCTCCCCGGAGGGCGACACGACTGTCACAAGAAAACGGTCCGTATATTCCTTCCAGAGCTGTACATTCAACCCTCTTTCATATGCCCCCACTGTCATTTCCACCCTCACGTTCTGTCCATCCGCATTCCCGTCAGTCATATTGACTGTTTGGGTCACTTCATAAGTCCCTAGTCTTTCCGCCCGCACGCTGCTTCCCACATGCCCTCCGGACGCGCCCTCATTTCCACTGCCCACACAGATCACGCTTCTTCCAATTTCCGAAACATTATTGATAAACCGTTCCAACAACGAAGTCCCGTCATGAGGGCCATACGTATTTCCAAAACTTAAGTTCACAGCCACAGGCATATTCAATGCAACCGATTTATTAACCACATAAGTCAATGCCCG
Organism: uncultured Lachnospiraceae bacterium; assembly: GCA_947243855.1. Classification (GTDB taxonomy): domain Bacteria; phylum Bacillota; class Clostridia; order Lachnospirales; family Lachnospiraceae; genus UBA3282. Next base: position 62,424 of record CAMXIK010000014.1, read on the forward strand.
CATCAGCTCTGTGGTTCTGGGAAAAGAATTTTCCTTTGGCGTTCCCAGCCTCACAACCAAAAGACTACTCTCCCTTGCGACTCCCGCATAAGCAGCGCCTGCGCCACCGCCGTTTCCAGCGGCGATTCCAGCCACCGCCGTGCCATGCCCGCTCGTATCAACGCTTGGCACAACTCCCTCGGCCGCCACCCTGCTGCCCGCCGCAAGAGCCTCGTTGATCTGCGCCGCGTCAAATTCCCGCCCCAGAACCTGATCCCAAAGATACCGGATTCTGGTCGTACCGTCCGCATTACGAAAATCCATATTATAGTAGCTGATGCCGGAGTCGATCACTGCAACCAGCACGCCCTGTCCCGTCAATTCCCGGAAAATCTGACTGCCCGGCGCGTAACAGGAAGCCGTATTGCCGGACAAATCAGAAAAAAAGAGCCGCTTAGGCTTCTCCACATATTCGATTTCCTCCACCTCGGCAAGACGTTCCACCAATGATTCCGGCACAGTCAAAATCGCGTATCCCGCAATCAGCTCTTCCACCACTATGCCCCATTCCACCAGTCTTTGCAAAGATCCGTGATATTTGACAATGACTTCCCATGTGTTTTCCAGCCCGTCGTATCCCACATTCAATTCCAGCGAACGTTCCCGCTCTGCCTCCGGCGTCTGTAGCGCCAAATTCAATATATTCTCATTTTTCTGCGAATCCATCTTTTTCCCTTTTCTTTCCGCGCTTTTATATGCTAAAATAGTTTTAGTATATTGTATTAAGAGGAAACGCCATGAAGACCTTACAAACCGCCATTGCCGCAAACACGAAGAACAAAGAATCCTTCACACATGATTCACCGGAAACCTACGATAATCTTTACGCAAAAAGAGATTATGGAACGTTAGACTATCCGGTCAACGCACGCTGTCTGGATCTGCGCAAATCCTATATGAACTGGATTCGCTGGCATTGGCATGAAGAAATGGAAATCATCATTGTCAATCAAGGAATTGCCGAAGTCTCCACAGACGACGCCACTTATCTCATCAAGCCGGGGCAGGGGCTCATCGTCAACCAGAATGTCATGCACTGTATTCATGCCTACAATCAGAAACACTGTATCTTTCTTTCTCTGGTTTTTCATCCGGATTTTATTTTTGGGCACAAAAATAACTATTTGCAGACAGAATATTTGCTCCCCATGCAGAATTATCAGCTTTTCAAAGCTTTCTTTCTGGACGAGAGCGCACCTTGGCACGAGCGTATATTGCAGACGTTAAAAGAAATCATTGACTTGAATCTTGACCAAAATTTCGGCTATGAAATTGCCACCAAAGGATATTTGTGCCATTTCTGGGTAGAGTTGCTGCGACAGCTCCCCCAACCGGACACGCCCATTGTTTCCCACGCATCGCAGGACGAACAGCGCGTCAAAGAGGCAATGCTGTTCATTCGGACCCACTATGCGGAACCCCTGACGCTGCAGGAAATTGCTGGCAGCATCCACGTCAGCAAAAGCGAATGCTGCCGCTGCTTTGCCAGAACCTTGCAGATGAGTCCATTCGAGTATTTGATGAAATACCGCATCTACGAATCCACCAAAAAACTGATGGACCCCGAGCTGAATTTTGCCTCCATTGCCGACCTTGCCATCTCTGTAGGCTTTAACAACACCAGCTACTTTAACAAACTCTTTAAGAAGTTCCTCGGCTGCACTCCCACCTACTACCGAAAGAATAAGGTACTGCATCCGAAAACAGAACAGGGGACGCTCTCTTATTTCTTGTGACGCTCTTCTGCCTCGCCGTCATTGATCTGCTTTTTCCGCACTACCCAAACAGCCTGTCTATTGTAACAGGCTGTTTTTTGTTCACCGTATATATTTTACATTTGTACATTTTATCTTTTAAATGCAACATATAATTATCTTTCGTAAAATATAGTTGACATTTTAATTCTGGAGTGCTATCTTATAATCGTTCAAAGGAAATCGGAGAAGGCTGTCTGCCAATGTGGAAGAAAGGGGGCCGTATTTTTCATGAAAAACCTAAAACTCAAGTTAGCGCGCATGGAAAAAGATATGTCCCAGACGGATCTGGCTAAACGGACTGGCGTCACCAGACAGACCATCGGCATGGTGGAATCAGGGGATTATAATCCAACCTTAAATCTGTGCATTCAGATCTGCAAAGCGCTTGACAAAACATTAAACGATCTGTTCTGGGAAGAAGAAACCGATTAACTTATGTAAGACGGCAGGAACGATTCAAAAAGGAGGCATATCGCAATGAAATGGTTTCGGAAAAATAACCTGGATGAAATGCAGGAATTGAAACTTTTAAAATTAGAAAGCCGCGGTTTCTGGCTCGGCTTTATCGGCCTATTTGCGGCAATCGCGGTACAAGTATTTTTATACGGCCCTGAGCACGTAAAAAACATGCTGGCCGGCGAATTTATCGTATTTCTGTGCATGGGGCTTTATCTGATGGGCGGCTGCCTGAAAAACGGCATCTGGGACAGGCATCTGAAAGCGACTCCGGCCGTCAATATAGGCTTTAGTCTATTAGCCGCAGTGATAACGGCGCTATTTAACGGTATTGTTTCCTACCGTAACTATCAGGATCTGCCGGGCGCTCTTATCGTCTTCGGCATAACCTTCCTGCTTGTGGGCGTAACGGCTTCCGTCGCACTCTGCGTCTGCTCCGCTCTCTATCAACAGAGAAGAAAGCGGCTCGAGGAAGAAGACAACGACGAAAACTAACGTGAAAAAACTGTCATCAAAAAATTATACTTTAGAAGGAGAAACACAAATGAATACCAACACCTACAACAAAGATTTTTCAAGCATCGGTTTCCGTATGCTCATCAGTACCGCATTAGTCCTGCTGCTCCAATACGGCGCGGCGAACCTTGCGCTTTCGCTCTTTCCTCAGTTGCAGAATAACACGACCATTCTTTTGATCGTGACAATGGCGCCTCTCTACCTGATCGCCTTTCCGATCTCCTTTGCCCTGATGCGGAATCCAGAAGCGTCCGCGATCGAAAAGCACAGCATGAAGCCCTCACAGCTTCTAATCGCTTTCATAATTTCCTACGGCCTTATGATCGCAGGAAATATCATGGGCCTCGCCCTTACCGCCGGCCTCGGAATGATCAAGGGCGCTCCCGTACAAAACACGCTGGCCGAAGTGGTAACCGGAAATTCGCTCTGGTTCACCGCCTTCTTCATCGTATTGTGCGCGCCGGTCTTTGAAGAGTATCTGTTCCGCAAACTGATCTGTGATAAGGTAATCAAATACGGGGAAGGCTGCGCCGTGGTGCTTTCCGGGCTGATTTTCGCCCTGTTCCACATGAACTTTAACCAGTTTATCTACGCCTTTTTCCTCGGCTGCTTCTTCGCCTTTCTCTATGTGAGAACCGGCACGCTCAAATATACGATCCTTCTGCATATGGTTATTAATTTTTGCGGCAGTATCCCCTCCGCTGTCATCCTAAGCATGGATCAGGCAAATCCTTTCTTCCTCATCGCCAATCTTTTCAATACCCTGTTTGTCTTCGGCGTGGGAATTGCCGGTATCGTTCTGTTTTTCGTAAACCGCCGCAAGATGGCATTGAGACCGGGGGAAATCGTTATCGAAAAAGGACGGCGCTTCAAGACCGTAATGGTAAATCCGGGCATGCTCCTGTACTGCCTTGCGCTTTTCGCTACGATAATCTATCAGGCGTTCTTTATCTGAGCAAGTTGACAAATCCTTACCAATATAAGACAATCTTACTGTCATGCAAACAGTTAATCTTATGAGGGAGGATATCGCAATGAATTTCTTAAAAAATAACGGGAAGGGCGTGCTGCTGTGCCTGTGCATTGCAGTCCCTTCTTGGTTTCTCGGCAAACAGTTCCCGATTATCGGCGGCGCGGTCATTGCCATCATCGCCGGCATGATCGTCACCATCTTTCTCAAAAACAAAACGCCCTTTGAAGCGGGCGTGAAATTTACTTCCAAGAAAATTTTACAATGGGCTGTAATCCTGCTAGGCTTCGGACTGAATCTGAACGTCATTTTGCAGACAGGGAAGCAGTCGCTTCCGATCATTCTAAGCACCATCACCGTATCGCTGGTGATCGCCTTTGTCTTACACAAAGCCATGCGCATACCGAGTAAAATTTCCACGCTGATCGGCGTCGGCTCCTCGATCTGCGGCGGATCAGCCATTGCCGCCACGGCTCCAGTGATCGACGCGGACGACGAAGAAGTGGCGCAGGCCATCTCCGTTATTTTCTTCTTTAACGTACTGGCCGCCCTGATCTTTCCAACCTTCGGCAAACTGATCGGCTTTTCCACCATAAGCGGCGAAGCTTTCGGCATCTTCGCGGGAACGGCCGTCAACGACACCAGCTCGGTCACTGCAGCGGCGTCCACTTGGGATAACATGTGGGGCCTAGGCTCCGCCACCCTTGATACCGCCGTCACCGTAAAGCTGACCCGCACACTGGCCATCATTCCGATCACGCTGGTATTGGCTTTCCTGCGTACCCGCAGCGAAAAGAACGAAGGCTCAGAGGGGAAAAAGGTCAGCCTCAAGCAGATTTTCCCCATGTTTATTCTGTATTTTATCGCCGCTTCCATCATCACCACAATCGCCGTGTCCTGCGGGATCGACTCCGGCGTATTCTCGCCCGTAAAGGAACTGAGCAAGTTCTTTATCGTCCTCGCCATGGCCGCTATCGGCCTGAACACAGACATTGTGAAACTGATTAAAACAGGCGGCAAGCCGATTGTCATGGGATTTTGCTGTTGGACCGGCATTACCGCCGTTAGTCTGCTGATGCAGCATTTGATGGGACTCTGGTAGGTATTCTTAGTTTTTCCCGGCTGGCGGCGAAAAAGCAAACGCCGCCGTAAGCGCCAGCCTCATAAAGCTTTCCAAGTATCTCCCGCATCCGCTGATCCAGTCTGTGGTACAATACCGGCTTCTCCCAGCGGATGCCCGCCAGATATTCCCGCTGTCTATTGTTGAGGATAAATGATGGACGTTCTGCGTCCTGACCAAGAAAGTCACTATGAAAAAGCGCAAAATCGCAGGACATATAACTATACAATCCCCCGTCTTTTTCACACTTTTGATATAACAAGTCTGTCAATTTTCCATCCCGCTTTGAATCGTAAACGGACTCTCTCCACGGCAACCCCTTTAATTTTGCGCCTCGTTCCTGCAGCGACAGCTTTGTCAATTCCGTCATATCTGTCATTTTGCCTTGACTTTTTTGGTCAACCTTTACTTTCCGCAATGTCCGCCTGCCGTAAGCATCCTGCTCCATCTCAAACTGCGTCTGCTCCTCAAACAGGGCGTCGGAAGGTTCTTCCCGCAAAAGCACGCGGTTTTGAAACAAGGATTCCATCATAATTCGCTGCGCCTTCTCCCTTGATACGGGGTAATCCAGACGCGCCACAATCTGATCCAGCGTATAACCGATATCTGTAAGATGCCTGATCGCGCCGCCGCAGGCAACGTCCGTGGCAAAATTCGATAACGCACTCTGAAAAATTCTGGATTCGTCCATCCGTTTCCCCTTCGTCCTAAATATTTTTCTGGCAAATATCCGCCAGACAGCATTTATCGCAATACGGCGTTGTGCGAGCCGTACAAACCTCCCTGCCGTGCATGACAAACCGATGGCAGAGATCGCTTCCCTCTTCGGGCGGTACAATCTTCCATAATGCCATCTCCACCTTCTTTGGCTCTTTGATTCCATCCACCAGACCAATGCGGTTGCACAGCCGGATGCAATGGGTATCCGTAACAATCGCCGGTTTGCCAAACACATCCCCCATGATCAGGTTCGCGCTCTTCCTGCCAACGCCGGGAAGCGCAAGCAGCGCGTCAAAATCGTCCGGCACCTGCCCGCCGTATTCTTCCTTTAACCGCTTCATGCACGCGCTGATATCTCTCGCCTTGCTGTTTCCCAATCCGCAGGGATGCACGATCGCTTCGATCTCCTCCACAGGGGCCGCCGCCAGAGCGTCTACATCCGGAAATTTTTCATAAAGCTTCTCCACCACCACATTGACTCTGGCGTCCGTACACTGGGCCGCCAGCCGCACGCTGACTAACAGCTTCCATGCCTCGTTGTAGTCTAACGTACAGCCCGCGTCCGGGTATTCCTGCTTCAATCTCTCGATCACGGCAAGCGCCAGTTCCTTTTTTCTCATATTTTCCATACTCCTCTTTTGTTGTTCCAATCTTGTACCAAACCGCCTTTTTCGATGTACTCCCAGACTACAGCCGGCATTCCTCCCAAATTACAAAAAAATGAGGGAATCATTCCATTTCTTCCCGCCGTCCCCGCTTCATCATCCCCACAGCAACCAGCCCCACCACTAGATACCCGATGATGGACACCACAGAGGACTCAATGCCAAATTCCCCGCCCGTAAGCAGAAAAGAGCGCGTTTCCAGCACATAGCTGCAGACCGCATACTCATTGATCTCCGTGCCGATGGTCAGACCGCCGCCGATGATAATCATATTCCAGACCGCATGCACAATTGCGCTGTTCCAGACCGAACGCCCTTCCAGCGCAATCAAAGAGAACATCACGCCCACAAACGTTCCCGCAATCATCACCTGCACACAGCTTAACAGGCTGAATTTCATACCGATAATATGAAGCGACGCAAAGAGCACCGAAGGCGCAAAAATCCCCGCCGCCCTGCCATATTTTTGTATCACCGCGTTCATCAAAAGCCCGCGGAACAACAGTTCTTCCACGACACCAGCTCCCACGCCCGCCAAAAAAACGCCCCGCGTCACAAACGCAAGCTTCGTCCCCGCATCCAGCGGATCTGCAGCATAGCTTCCCGGAAGAAGCAAATATACCGCGCTGACAGCCGTTGGAAGAAGCACCGCCGCTGCCGCCCATTTCAGGCGAATCCTGCATTTCGGTATCAGAAACGCCGAAAGCTCCGTTTTCAAACACTTCGTGCAGTAAAGCCATACCATAATATATCCCAGCGCCGCGTAGAGCAGTCCTCCCACGATATGATACAGCCACGCAGGAACGCCCGCCATAGCAAGCAGCGGCATCACAATTCCCTGCGATAAAATCGATGACAGAATCAAAAAAGCAACGCTGACTGCAATAATCAAAACCATTTTCCCTGTTTTCATCCAATCTCCCTCCTTATCCGAGATGCCGAGACAGCCACTTCGCCACGCCGTCCTCGTCATTGGACGCGATTACCCCCGTGGCAAGCTCCTTTAATTCCGGTGCGGCGTTAGACACGGCGTAGCATTCGTCTGATATCTCAAACATGGGAATATCGTTGATCGCGTCCCCGAAAGACACCACCCTGTCGCAATGCCATATTTCCTTTAAACGCCTGATGGCCTCCGCCTTGGAAGCCTTTTTCGGCATAATCTCCAGAAAAAATTCAGGGCGGTACAATTCCTGCTGCAGCGTACAACGATACCTCCCATCCTCCTTAAATATTTCGTATAACCCAAGCAGCTCTTCCCTCTCGGCAATACAGGTAAAATAAAAAATATCCCCCTGATACAGACACGTCTCATTCGGAAGAGGCCGGAATCTCTTGTCCCCTTTCCTGACGTCCAGATAACGGCGGATGCCCTCATTCTCCCTGCCGGCCACATAGGAAACGCGTTCCACACCGTCCACATAAGCGTAAACCAGCGGATTCCCACCATTTCCCTGTAAAACCTCTCTGATCTGCCGCGCCTCCTCCTTCGTAAAAGAAAGGGAGGAAATCACCTCCCCCGTAGCAGGGTTCACAATTAACGCGCCATTATAAGCAATGACCGGAATAGTCGTCGATAACCCTTTGGCCACCACAGAGGCGGACACGAGAGAACGGGCTGTCGCATAAGTAAACTGCATGCCCTGCGCCACCAGCCCGTTAATGGTTTGAATGCTATATTGACTTATACGGTCGTTACTGTTCAACAGCGTACCGTCCAAATCTGTAACGTAAAGTGTCTGCATATTCCCTCCCATGATTCCATAGCTGCGTGAGAAAAGTCTGCGCAGCAGCATTTTCTCACACGTTTACAGATTCAGCTTGGAAAGCAGATCCCCCAGACTGGTGGAAACAGACTCCCCGGAGGTATATTCCTGCGGTGCGCTGTCCTCTTCCGTCTGCTCGGTGATCTCCTCCAGCGCTTTCATGCTCAGGCTCACCTTATTGTCATTGGTATTTAAAATTTTAACTTTAACCTTCTGCCCTTCCTTCAAAACCTCGCTCGGTTTCTTGATCCTCTTCTGGGATATCTGGGAAATATGAACCAAACCGCTGATACCGCCTCCGAGATTCACAAACGCGCCGTAGGGCATCAGGCTTTCCACCACGCCCTCCAGTACCGTTCCCGGCACCATCATGGATATTTTGTGTCTGCGTTCTTCGGCTTCCAGCTCTCTGGCCACTGCCTTACCGGAGAGAACCACCTTATTTTTCTCCCGGTCCACAGTGATGACCTTTACCTCTATTTCTTTGCCGACCCAAGGCTCCACATCCTCCACATAGTCGGTAGAAAGCTGGGAGGCTGGAATAAAGGCCCTCATCCCTTCCAAATAAGCGACCACACCGCTCTTTACGCTCTCTTTGATGCGGACTTTTACAATGGTTTCTTCGTCCAGCATCGCCTGCAGCTTATCCCATGCAAGGACGTCGTTGGCTTCTTTTTTGGAGAGTTCGATATTTCCCTCGCCGTCATCCATTTTGATCACTGTAGCTTCCACCTCGTCGCCCACGGCAATTTTGCCTGCCGCCAGAAAATCCGGGTCGTTACTCAGATTCTCCGCCTTAATGATTCCCTGCGCATAATATTTCAGATCGAGGATCACTTCCTCCTCGTTCACGTCGATCACCGTTCCTTTTATGATATCGCCCTCGGCAATCTTACGAAAAGACGCCTCAAGCTCCTTCTCGTAATCTTTCATGGATTCCATTTTTCTTCTCCTCCTGGATGCTTTTTATGATCTTACTTTTTCGTTATCCTTTTTTTGCACCTTACAAAGTCCAAGCGCCGCTCCCAGAAACAAGCCTGCACCGCCGAGATGGTTTGACACAAACAGATAGATCCCTTCGAGCTGCCACGGCATCAATTGCGGAATCGTGGAAAAATCAAAATCTTCCCTCAGACTCATCATGCGTTCCAACTGCCACCACCGATACGTCAGGTCTATGGTCGTCCACAGCCCCAACACGGCAAACACCGCCAGAATCGCTGCCGACACATAAAAAATCACGCGAAAAATCCTTACCGTCCGTTCTGTTCTGTCCTCCCAGATGCGGATAACGCCAAACGCCTTTCCCGCCTCCACTATGCCCCATCCAAGCAGCACAAGCGCAAAAGGCCGAAGCACATACTGTAAAAGATAAATCGGCGCCATTTCAAACCGTTTCCAACTGTATTCCCGCGCAAACGGCGTCAGTATCTGAATGACGGCGAACAATACGCCCGCCGCCACAAGGGCCGCCACTGCCCTGTTCTTCTGTCCTTTTTCATCCCCGCCTTGTCTGGGGTCACACATCAAGTCGTTCATTTTGCAGCATCCTTTTTCGCAAGAAGCCCGTCAATATATTTCTTGATGTCCGCCTCCGGCATCGACTTTAACAGATATCCCTTAGGCTTTAGCGCCATAACGTTTTTGACGCTCTCCGCGTCTCCCCTGCTTGTCAGAAAGACTACGGGGATATCCGCAATCTCCTCTTCAGAGCGGATCATTTCAAGAGTCTGTCTCCCATCGCAGACAGGCATCTCATAATCAAGCAAGATCAGATCCGGCCTGTTGACCGTAATGCTCTTGATCGCCGCAATACTGGAATTGCTCTCCAACATTTCGTAATCGTTACCCAAAAGCCTTTTCATATTGGCACGCATAAAGTCGGAATCGTCCACCACCAAAATCTGTTTCTTCCGCTTTGCGCCGTCCAGATATTTTCTGATCTGTCCCATGGCATTCTGCGCGTTGATGGGAGATACAATCTTTCCCTTATCCGGCACAGATGTAATGACGCTAAAAGTAAAATACCCGTCTCCCGTGTCAAACAGCAGACTACAGAATGGAGGAGTCCTGTCAAAAGTGGACACAAGCTGCTCATGCGTAAGCAAAGACTCTCCTTCCAAGTCAAACATCTCAAGCTGAGGGAAGCACTCTCTAATCTTCTCGATCAGCTGTCTCGATATGTAACGGGTGATATTTATTACCATATCATCCACTTTCAAATACTGCGTACCCATCAGCTCACTGACAACCTTAAGAAGAAGCCCTTCCTCAATTCCCCATATGATCTCCCAGCGTTCTTTTTTCTTTCCACGATAAACAAAACGGTCGCAGATGATCTTACCGATCTCCTCCCCGCCATACTGCCTGCTGATGGCTCTCGCCTTCAACTGGAACGTGTCTTTCATAAGCTGGACAATCGTCTGCTCCAGCGCATCTATTTCCTCATCATGGGGAATATTCCCCCACTGACTCATCTTCCTTCCCACAATGGCCAGATCTTCCGTCTGGGTGTGCGCAACCAGCCAACCGATACTGACACCCAGAAAATGCCGCATAGCCTCCTCTGAATAACTTGTGTCCTCAAGCTCCGCTTCCAACGATGGCAGCGTATTATTCTGGAAATCATCATGCAGCCGCTTATGTAAGTTTAAGTCTGCGTAACCAATGGAGCTCATATAGGCTTCTTCATGCTGAAAATGCTCAATGACATGGTTTTTCAGATACTTTACGCCTTCCCGGCACACCCACTCTTTTTTCTCCTCTTCCTCTCCAAGGGCAAGCAGCTTATTGATCGTTGCAAAGAGTTGTTTGTGCTCCTTATCAATGGCCTCTACACCGAGCTCATATCTCTTGTTCCATGGAATCGTCTTCACATCGTCCTCCTTCACGTACGCGCTGTGAGCGCATCGTCAAATCGAATTATTTTCCTGCCAGAATGCAGGAATAGCGTTTAGAACCATATCATATATTGTACACCAACTTGAACAACTGTGCAAACATTTATCCGACCTAATTTACACATTATACATAATCTCAGTTTTCTCCCATCTTCACCAGTTTTGCCGCTTGATCCGCCGCGATACACGCGTCCAGAATTTCCTGAATATCCCCGTTCATCACCTTATCAAGCTTATAAATCGTCAGGTTGATCCGGTGGTCGGTGACGCGCCCCTGCGGAAAATTGTAGGTTCTAATCTTCTCGGAACGGTCTCCCGTGCCGATCTGGCTTCTGCGAAGCTCCGCCTCCGCGTCATGCCGCTGCTGCTGCTCGATATCGTAGAGCTTCGCCTTGAGCAGCGCAAACGCCTTCGCCTTATTCTGAATCTGGGACTTCTCGGTCTGGCTGTACACCACGATTCCTGTGGGATAATGGGTCAGGCGCACTGCCGAATCCGTAGTGTTGACGCACTGGCCGCCGTTTCCGGACGCCCGCATCACGTCGATCCGGATATCCTTATCCTCGATCACGATATCAATATCGTCGTCCACCTCCGGCATCACCGCCACGCTGATCGTGGAAGTATGAATCCGCCCGCCGGATTCCGTCTCCGGCACACGCTGCACCCGGTGCACGCCGCTCTCATATTTTAAAACCGAGTACGCGCCCTGCCCCGTCACCATAAAGGTGACGCTCTTCATGCCGCCGATGCCGATTTCCTCGACTTCCATGGTCTCCACCTTCCAGCGGCGTCCCTCCGCATAGTGCACATACATACGGTAAATCTCCGCCGCAAAAAGAGCCGCCTCGTCGCCGCCCGCACCCGCGCGGATTTCCACGATCACGTTCTTATCGTCATTCGGGTCTTTCGGCAGGAGCAAAATCTTTAACTCATGCTCCAGCTCCTCCACGCGCTTTTTGGCCTCCGCCAGCTCCTCCTTGAGCATTTCCCGCATATCTTCATCGGACTCCTCGTCAAGCATTACGAGACTGTCCTCGATATCCTGATTGCACTTCTTGTACTCTTTATAAGAATTGACTATTGGAGTCAAGTCGCTCTGTTCCTTCATCAGCGCGCGAAAACGCTCCTGATTTTCCGCCACAGACGGCTCGCTCAGTTCATTCATGATCTCCTCAAATTTTCTTAACAGATCTTCCAATTTATCAAACATGACTACCTCCCAAACCAGCTCCCATACACCACCCGGTCAAGTCCCGCAAAATCTTTCACCACCTGAATTTCACGAAAACCAGCCTCTTCCATAATCTCCCGCACGGCGTCCGCCTGCCCGCAACCAATCTCAAAAAACAGCATACCGCCGCCGTTTAGATGCCTCCCGGCTTCCTGCGCGATCCTGCGGTAAAAAACAAGCCCGTCCGCGCCGCCGTCCAAAGCGATTCTCGGTTCATGCTCCCGCACCTCCGGCATTAAAGTTGACATAACATCCGTTTCAATATAAGGCGGGTTTGAAACTATGATATCAAACCGCCCGCCTTCCGTCGAAAGCGCCGCAAAGAGGTCGCCCTCCAAAAAAAGTGCCTCCATCTCGGGCCGTTCTATCCGCAGTCTCTCATAATTCTCCCTCGCCACTGCAAGCGCTTCGGCGGACAAATCAACGCCCACGCCCGTACAGTCGTTAGAATAATGCAACAGACTCAACAGAATACAGCCCGAACCGGTACACAGATCCAGAATCCGCATCCCGTCGTGGAGGTTTTTCATCACTTCCTCCACCAACACCTCCGTATCCTGTCTTGGCACAAGCACATCTTTATTGACTAAAAAAGTCAATCCCATAAAATCCTGCCCGCCGGTGAGGTGCTGCAGCGGCACATGAACCGCCCGTTTTTCGATCAGCTCACGGTATCTGCCGTATTCCTCTTCGGAAACCTCCCGCTCTCCGTGAGCAAGCAGCGTATTCCGGTCCGTCCCGCAGACATACTCCAGTAAAAGCCTCGCGTCAAGGGCAGCCTCGTCGATGCCAGCCTCTTGCAGCGCCTCCCTGCCCGCCTCGTACACCTCTTTATAGATCAGAGACACCTGCTTCATACCCTAACTCTCTCCCGCTCTCACGTCCGAATCGCCATAACACTTCGCCCTTTACTCCTCCATCCAGCTTTCGTCCACCTCGTACCCGAAGGTTTCAAATATATAAGCTTTCCAGTCAAAAACTGCCTCCACCGCGGCGATTGCCACTTCCACCATGCTCTCGTCCGGTTCTCTTGTCGTCAGTCGCTGCAGCCACATGCCGGGCGCTGAAATCATTCTCACAAAAATGTTGTTGCTCTTTCCTGCAAGACGAATGATTTCGTAGGAAATTCCAGCGATCACCGGAATCAGGGCAATACGGATCAGCACACGGTAAACCGGATTCTCCACCCGGATAAAGAAAAACAGGATCACGCTGACAAACATGACAAACAAAAGAAAGCTGGTTCCGCAGCGCCTATGCTGTTTCGAGCAGCGCATAACCTCCCTCACCGTAAGGGGCGCGCCCTTCTCAATGCAGTTAATGCACTTATGCTCCGCGCCGTGATACATATAAACCCGCCTAATATCTTTCATCAGAGAAATCGCAAGCACATATCCTACAAAAATCAGGATTCGCAGCACGCCCTCCAAAATCGCCAAAAAGGATTCGCTTCTGATATATTCCTCAAACCGGGAAATGACAAAATAGGGCAGTACCATAAAAATCCCGATGGCAATCGCCAGTGAAAAAACCATCACCAGCCCGCTGAACACCTTTTCGGCCTTATCCTTAAAAATCTTGTTGAAGGCCTTATCCGCCGCCGTCTCCTTCGCCTCCTCGTCCTCATAAAAAGAAGCTGAAAAGTTAAGGGAGCGCATTCCCAGAATCAGGGAATCCACAAATTGGAAAATCCCCCTGACAAAGGGTATCTTCATAATCCGGCTGCCATGCATAATACCGTTATAGTGCTCGACCTCCACTTCGATCTCCCCATCCGGCTTTCTCACCGCCACAGCATACTGCTCTTTATTTTTCATCATAACGCCTTCCAGAACCGCCTGTCCCCCGATTCCGGAATATTTCTGTTTCTTTTTTGCCATTGTAATCGCCTTTCATAAGAGAAAAGGTTGAGATAATCTCAACCTTTTTCTTACCCTGCATTTATTTGTTTTCCACACCGTATTTCCGATTGAACTTATCAATACGGCCGCGAGCCTGTGCCGTCTTCTGCTGTCCTGTATAGAACGAATGGCACTTGGAGCAGACCTCCACGTGAATCTCGGGCTTGGTGGAACCAGTCACAAAAGTGTTGCCACAGTTGCATGTTACCGTCGCCTGATAATACTCAGGATGGATTCCTTCTTTCATCGCTATATAGACTCCTTTCTCAGCCTGCCGACTTACGCCATACACGTAACTCTGCTGTTGAAAGAATTTGTTTCTTTCAACTTCTCCTCATTGATCGTTTTAAAAGCTGTCACAGACCGACAGCTTTTACATTGTAGCATAGGATTTTCGGGTATGCAAGCCTTTTTTTCGTATTTTTATATGAACTTCATCTTTTTGACCGTGTTCACAAATTCCTGATTATTCCGGGTTTTGGCGAACATATCAACCACGCGCTCCGCCGCCTCTTCTGCCTTCATGCCGTTTAACGCCTTACGGATGATATTGATCGCTTCCAGCTCGTCGGGATTTAACAGCAGATCCTCTCTTCTGGTGCTGGATTTCGGAATATCAATGGCCGGGAACACTCTCTTTTCGGAAAGCTTTCGATCGAGCACCATTTCCATATTGCCGGTGCCCTTGAACTCCTCGTACACCACGTCGTCCATCTTGCTTCCCGTCTCCACAAGCGCCGTCGCCAGAATCGTCAGGCTGCCGCCCTCGCGCATATTGCGGGCTGCGCCAAAAAACCGCTTAGGCATATGTAGCGCCGCCGGGTCAAGACCGCCCGACAAAGTACGCCCGCTGGGCGGAACCACCAGATTGTAGGCTCTGGTGAGTCGCGTAATGCTGTCCAAAAGGATCACCACGTCCTTCTTATGCTCCACCAAACGCTTCGCGCGCTCGATCACCATTTCGGACACCCTCTTATGGTGCTCCGGCAGTTCGTCAAAGGTGGAGTAAATCACTTCCACATTAGGACCTTCGATGGCCTCCTTGATATCCGTCACTTCCTCGGGACGCTCGTCGATCAGCAAAATAATCAGATGGGACTCCGGCGCGGTTCTGGTAATGGATTTCGCCACTTCCTTAAGCAGGGTGGTCTTTCCAGCCTTGGGCGGCGATACGATCATACCTCTCTGGCCTTTTCCCACAGGGCTGATCAGATCCATAATGCGCATCGCCACCGAGGAGCCGGGCGCTTCCAGTTTTAAACGCTCATTGGGAAAAATAGGCGTCATATCCTCAAAATTCACCCGGCGCGCCGCCACATCCGGCGCATAGCCGTTAATAGACTTTACATATAAAAGCGCGCTGAACTTCTCGTTCTGCGTCTTAATTCTGGTATTGCCCTCTAAGATATCTCCCGTCTTCAGGCCAAAACGGCGAATCTGGCTGGGCGCCACATAAACGTCGTTCTCACCGGGCAGATAGTTCTCACAGCGGATAAACCCGAAACCGTCGCTCATAACCTCCAAAATACCGCTTGCGGTAATGCCGCTGTCGAGCTCCGTCGGGAACTTTTCGTCCTCTCCAGAAGACTCCCTCCTTGCCGGCGTATTGACCGATGCGACGGATTTCACCGCCACTTCCTTGCCTGCCGCCTTATCCTTTTCGTCTTCCTTGAGCATCGCCTCCACAATCTCCGCTTTCTTCATGGTTGAGGTGCCCTTGATACCTCTCGCCTTCGCAATCTCCTTCAAATCCGCCAAGGCCAACGATTCATACTTTTCTCTCATAAATTCCTCCCGGTTTTGTATTTTTATTCTTTCGTCAAGGGATTTTCGCGCCTGATACGACTCAGAAAATGAATTTCGCCTGCACATTACTTGCATTTACAGTATACACCATCTTTTTCAAAATAGAAAGTAATTTTTTTCGATAATAGGATATTGTGAAGCGTAGGATTCGTGATATAATGTACGCGACAGCAACAAGCAGTGCGCAGACAGAGAATAAATTGATAAACCAAAAAGCGAGGTATTCCTATGACAACCAATGAAAAAGCGCTTATGTTACATGAAAAATGGCAGGGGAAACTGGAGACCGTCTCCAAAACCCCCGTAAAAACCCGCGAGGATCTCTCCCTCGCCTATACGCCCGGCGTTGCCGAGCCATGCAAGGTCATCGCAAAGGACAAAGAAGCCGCCTACACCTACACATGGAAGTCCAACACCGTAGCCGTGGTATCGGACGGCAGCGCGGTTCTCGGCCTTGGCAACATCGGCCCCCATGCCGCTATGCCCGTCATGGAGGGCAAGGCGGTGCTGTTCAAAGAGTTTGGCGGCGTCAACGCCGTGCCCATCTGTCTGGACACGCAGGATACCGAGGAAATCATTAAAGCCGTGACTTGGCTGGCTCCCGGCTTCGGCGGCATCAACCTTGAAGATATCAGCGCCCCCCGCTGTTTCGAGATTGAGGAACGGCTGAAAGCCACTCTGGACATCCCCGTTTTCCACGACGACCAGCACGGAACCGCCATCGTGGTGCTTGCCGGTATCATCAACGGCCTAAAAGTGGTGGGCAAGAAAAAGGAAGACTGCAAGGTAGTCGTAAACGGCGCGGGCAGCGCGGGCGTGGCTATCACCAAGCTTCTTCTAACCTACGGCTTTCCCAACGTGATCATGTGCGACAAGGTCGGCATCATCGGCAAAGATACCGAAGGCCTGAACTGGATGCAGCAGAAAATGACCGAGACAACGAACCCGAACGGAGAACGCGGTACGCTGGCAGACGCCTTAAAGGGCGCGGATATCTTTGTGGGCGTCTCCGCTCCCAATATCGTAACACCTGATATGGTATCTTCGATGAACCGGGATTCCATTCTCTTTGCCATGGCGAATCCCGTTCCCGAAATCATGCCGGATGCGGCGAAGGTCGCCGGTGCGCGGGTGGTCGGCACAGGCCGTTCCGATTTTCCGAATCAGGTCAACAATGTAGTGGCTTTTCCCGGTATTTTCAAAGGCGCTTTGGAAGGACGGGCGAGCCAGATTACGGAAGAAATGAAGCTGGCTGCGGCGCTGGCCATTGCCAACCTTGTCCCCGAAGACAAACTGAACGAGGACAACATCATGCCGGAGGCCTTTGATCCCAAGGTGGCCGAGGTCGTAGCGGAGGCCGTTAAGTCCCATATCAAATAACCAAAGGAGACGTCATGGTACAGGACCCCTTAACACTCTATAAACTGATTACGCTCTATATGTTAGACCGCGTCACCTTTCCGCTCACCAAAGCGCAGATCGGCGATTTTATTCTGGGACACGACTATACCAATTTTCTGACCTTGCAGCAGGTCATCGCGGAGCTGATCGACGCGGAGCTGATCCGTGCCAAATCCCTGCGCAACCGCACCTATCTGGAAATTACGCAGGAGGGGCAGAACACGCTCTCCTATTTCGGCAGCCGCATCGGCGATTCCATCAAAGAGGATATCGCCGCCTTTTTCGCCGACCATGAAATGGACATGCGAAGCGAATCCGCCGTACGGGCTGACTACTACAAATCCACTTCCGGAGAGTACGAAGCCCATCTTGTGGTAAAAGAAAAGGACGTGACAGTGGTGGATATCACCCTGTCCGTCCCAGACGAAGACACCGCTTCCGCCATCTGCGCCAACTGGCAGAGCAAAAGCCAAAGCATCTATCAATTTTTGGTTTCCCAATTATTCTGACGGCACAGCTTGTCCTGTGCCGCTTCTTTTCCTTTTTTCAGTGCTTTCTGATCACTTCATTCCAATTAGAAATGCCGATTACCTGCAGGGCAAAATCCGTATATTTAGCCGATTCCGGCGTATCCACATACTTGTAAGCCTCATAAATGGTCTTACGTCCCCCGCCCAGCGTGCAGATGCCAAGCGCCAAGCCCTGCGCCACCTCGGAAGGCGCGTCCGTCTCCCTTGAAAAAAGCATACTGTCCACATACTGATTCGCCTCAATCACCTTGTAAGCATACACAAAGGAGGCCGACTGCAGTTCCTGCCCTTGCGAGGACGTATATCCCATTTCGCTTAAGATCAAATGACGCACCTGTCCGTCCTCCGTGAGCATCTCCGGCTTTTGGAGATAATTTGTCAGCACATGCAGATTTTTGATCGTGATAACCGGCGTATTTTCCCCTTCCTGCACATAGGAGCCGGCCTTGCCGCTCGTGCTCCATGCCCTCGGGCTGGTCAGCGGGTAATTATACGGATGCTGGGCCAGCGCCCAGTCGATATTTCCCTCCGCCTTTAAATTTCTGTTAAACTCGTCCAAAATTTCCTTCGAACCGTAACCGTTATGAGAATAAAGGCTCTTCCCCCACTGCTGGTCCAAAGATATGTACACCCTTGCGCTGCTGTTGATGCTCAAAATGGCATTATAGAAAACCCGGAAAGCTCTCGCATACTCGTCCACATAGCTGGCCGTATCCATATGCTCGATGTAATTCCATTCGCTTCTCGCATTGATCTCATTGCCGATCACCCAATTTACCACCTTGCCGTGTCCGGTGCCGGAATAACGGCTGGCAAGGAAGGACGCAACCGCCGCAATGCACTCCGTGCCATCCTCGTCCGCAGCATTGAATGCAAAGTAAGGCGCATGACCGCCTGAGCGCGCCTTCGGATGAATCAGCTCCGGACGGGCGGAATGATCGTTTAAGATGATCGCCGTCGTGGTAATCCCCCTGTTGGTAAGGTTCGTAAAGATATAATCGTACTCCGCAATAATCTGCCCGTTGAAGGCATAATTCCTTCCATTATAGGTATAGTAAACCGTAGGGTAAAATTCATTGGTCGTCTGTCCGAGAATCCTGCTCAGAGGGATATTGTAAGCCGCGTGCTTCACGCCAAGATCATCCAATTCCGAGCCCTGTAGTTTTTCTGGGTCCACCAAAAGCCCCTTTTTGGAAGCGGTATTTCCAAAAGAAAGGTTATACTTGGCAATGGCCTCCGGATTCGTAATATAATGCGGCCTTGTAATCGCCAAAAAGCTCCCGTTCTTCTTAACTGCTACTACAAACTTAGAAAAAAGCCGCGAACTGGCCGTATTGTAATTCAGGTTGACCGAAAAAGTCAAATTTACGTCTTTCTGATCTTCTATCAGATATTCGCTGCCTGTCAAAGCAGACTGAAAAGCCTTCTCCTCAAAAAGATAATAATAACCGTCGTCGCTGACCGCCAGATCCTTTGCCTTCATCGTCACGTCGATCTTGCCGGTCTCCGTATTAATCACACAGCTCTCAATGGTGGCAAAATCGGCCGCATTCTCCGCGGTAACCTCCACCTCCTTCGGTCTGTTTCTAATCCCTTCCAGCATATAGCGTGCCGCGTCCACAAGCGCCCGGCTTGTGTCCTTACCCGCATTCTGTCTGACACTGTCCTTTCTGTGCTGGGTCTTACTGTACTCGGCCAGCTTCACAGCCTCCGTATGTACCATAGCCTCCACCGCCGCGCTCTCCAGCGCCTGCAGATCAAAATGCTGCTGCACGGTATAGCCTGAAAAACCGCAGATCAAGGCCAGAACAATAATGCCAGCAACGACGACCATCCAATTTATTTTCTTCTTTCCAGTATTCTTTTCCGGTTTCTTTTTCGGTTTCTTTTCCTGATCCGCTCTTTCGCTTGTTCCCATCTATGACCTTTTTCCCTTTTTGTTTTTGCGGGCAGGCAACATTTCAACCTTTTTCCCCGTCCCGCTCATTGTACTATATTATAGGGCAAAAGTCCAATGCCATTATTTTCGCTTCCATTTGAAAGGAACATCCTAACTGTGTCAAACCAGTGCCCTCAGTCAAACAAAATTTCGTCTACCGTCACAAATTCATACCCCTGCTTTTGCAGAATATCCACGATTTGCAAAGCTGCCGTCACACTGGATTTATATTCGTCATGCATCAGAATGACAGCATTTTCCTCCGCCTTTTTCGTGACCTTCCCGACGATTCCCCCTACGTCGCTGCTGCACCAGTCCATCGGGTCAATCGTCCAAAGCACGGGAATCATCGTAAGCTCCGACTCAAAGCTCTTATCCCAGCTTCCATAAGGCGGCCGTACATACTGTGGCTCCTCCCCCGTAATCCCCTTAAGAAGCTCATTCGTCTTTACCAGCTCCTCCTTGAACGTCTCCCTGTTTTTTTTGCCAAGCTGCACATGACTGTAGGTGTGGTTGCCAACGAGATGACCTTCCTCGTTCATCCGCAAAACAAGTTCGGGATAAGCCTCCGCCTGCTTTCCCATCACAAAAAAACTGGCCTTGGCTCCCCGTTCCTGCAAACCGTCCAAAAGCTGTTCCGTATAGTAAGGATGCGGGCCATCGTCAAATGTCAACGCTATTTTCTTGGGGCTGTCCACCGTTTCCTCCTTTTCCATCATACATATTATGGATTCCGCCGCCTCCGCGAGACCATCGCGGCATCCCACTAGAAATGCGCTTCCCGCCAAAACCATTCCAGTTAGAACAATAACAGATGTAATTATTTGTTTTTTCACCCTCATCACCGGATACCTGCAGATTGCTTTTGCTATCATATATATGCCGTCTGCTTCCAGCAAATTCGGATTTACGCTGGATCAGGAAATCTCATCTGAAACGCCTTCGTATAGGTTCCCTCCGCGTTCAGATTTAGCAGCAGGCTTCCTCCGTGCATCTCCACGATTTTCTTTGCAATCCCCAGTCCCAGACCGCTTCCGCCTTTCGTGGAACGGGCGCTGTCCCCTCTGGTAAAAGGCTCAAAAATATGAGCCGCAAGCGCCGGATCGATGGGCTTTCCCTCGTCCGCCACGGTAAGCTCGTAGTCGGAAAGACGAACCAAAACCCGGCCGCCTTCCTTTCCGTAACGCAGGGCGTTGGTCAGCAGATTCGTGACGGCGCGCCCAAGCTGCAATTCATCCATCTCTAGGGGCATCTTTTCCTCTGCAACTTCCATCACAACCGTTATCTCTTTCTCTTCAAAGTCCGCATAGAGAAGGGCGGTCATCTTTCGTACCAGCTCCGCAAAGTCCCCCTGCTGCCGATGGAGGACAAACCCCTCGCTCTCCAACTTTACATACTCAAAAAGCAGGGTAATCAGCTCGTCCATCCGCATCGCCTTGGCATAGATCATCTCCAGATAAAGCTGTCTTTTCTCCTCCTGTGCAACGCCCTCGGAGAGAGCCCGGCTGTACCCGCAGATCGTGGTAATGGGCGTCTTTATGTCATGCGCAATATCCGAAAGAAGGAGATTCCTTTTCTTATCTGCCAGAAGCTTCTGTTCCTTTTCCTCCGCAAGAAGGGCGTCAAACTGCTTTGTCACCACCTTGGAATAATAAAACGCTCCCACCGCATAGGGAAGCAGCCGGACAAGGAAGATCGCGATAATACCGCTTATGATTAAGATTCGTAGCGCCACGCCCCATATGCCGTTATAAAGCGGGGAATTCACCTCAATCGCCATCCCGCCTCCCAGCGCCATGTCAATCCGAAGCTGTATCCACTCCCTTGTTGCCGGCGGCAGAAATCCAGCCAAAATATAAAATAACACTTGTAACATCCATGCAAAAACACTGCCGTTTCCTGTAATCGTAATCTTCTGGGACTCCAAAAACGCCATGACTACCGGGGCGAGCGCTTTCCGGTATAAAAAATCAATGAATTCGCCGCCCCAATAGACGCAGAACAGAACGACCAAAAATCGTTGAATCAAATACCATTTTGCTGTTTTTTTCATGTTCCCCGCGCCTCACTCTTTTTCCAAGCGGTAACCCAGACCACGAATGGTACTGATATAGCTTTTTCCGCTGCAGTCCAGCTTCGCCCGCAGCTTCGAGATACATACCATCACATTGTTGTCGGAAACCATGTAAGACTCTCCCCAGCCCGCTTCGAAAATCTGCTGTTTGGTATATACGCGCCCCGGATTTTCCATCAACAGCTTCATAATCCGAAACTCTACCGAAGTCAATTCAATCTTCTCCCCGCCCCGGTAAAGCAGACAGGCGTCCGTCTCCAAGCGCAGATCGCCCACTTGCAGTACCGGCTCTTCGGCCGCCTTGTCTTCCCCGGCGCCGAGCGCATAAAACCTCCGTAGGTTCGATTTCACCCGTGCCACTGCTTCTAGCGGCACAAAGGGCTTGGTGATGTAATCGTCCGCTCCCAGATCAAGCCCTAAAATCTTATCAGAGTCGCTGCTCTTGGCGGAAAGCATAATCACGGGCAGATTGCTTTCCTCCCTAGCGTTTCGTAACACCCGGTATCCATCCAATCCCGGCATCATAATATCCAGAATGGCTAGGTCTATTTTTTCCTGCTTGATCAGCTTTGCGGCCTCCATGCCATCGGCCGCCTCCACCACCTCGTACCCTTCTTTTTCCAGATAGAGGCGCAGCACATCCCTGATCTCTGTCTCATCGTCCGCTACCAAGATTCTATAAGCCATCTGTGTCCTCCCTATCTTCCTGCCACAGTCTGCCGTCGTCTCCAAAACCGCCGCCATACACTGTCTGGCCCGCCGAGTAAATAACAGATGTATTTTTTAATTCACAGTACAGAGCCGCGAACGTCAGCTGCCGGTATGGCTGCACATAGAGCACCCAGCCGACGCCAAGCGTAACCGCGCCGAAAAAGTCCCACAGAAGAAAGGAAAGCCCTAGCACAAAAGTCTTCCACTTATTGCCCTCCATCATATCGCGGCTCATTTGCAGCGCCGTCTTGTATTCCAGATCCGGATGCTCCGCCAACAGATAGGGCACCATATAATACTGGTACATCTTCACGATCCCCGGTATCACAAATACCAACGTCCACAGGAACACATAGAGTTCCTTGTAAAACAAAACCTTTGCGACATTTTTATAGGAGTGGTCAAACCCGTAAGCAATCTCCTTCACCTGCGCCACGTCCTCCACGCTCCTGATCATAAACCGGCTGCCGCCCACGCTCAAAGGGTTGAGCAGAAAAATATCTACGAGTAAGACCGCCGCAGAAGAAAAAAACAGCAGCACCATAAAAAGAACAAGCGCTGTCGTTCCGACCACCACAGTTTCCCAAAAAGTGATGCTATAATTCCCTATCCCCGCTTCACTGCCCGTTTCGCCTGTTTCCGTCTCCCCCGTGTCCCCTTTCAGCCTAATCGAGATCAGGCTTTGCGGCTTGCCTTCGTCCTGTTCTTGCTCGGGGTTCTCTTCTGCAGCCACCTCTCCCTCTATTACGGCGTCAACCTCCGTGCCGCTTTCTTCCACGCCGCTTTCTTCCACGCCGCTTTCCGTTCCCCCATGATGGGCCGACTGATAGATCTGATATCCTCCCGATCCGCATCCCAACAGAAAAAGCAGAGACGCAACCAGCACAATCTTCCAGTAATTTCTGTGCAGAGCCGCTTTTGCCTGCTCCTTTACCTTCGCTCTGGTCCACATAGTACCATTCCTCCTTATTTGATTGACTACGATACCAGAATAACAGCTCTCCCTTAAAGAAAAAGAGGCCAGACCTTAACAAAACCTTAAATGCGTCTTTCCTCTAGTTTTCTTCCAAATTCATATATTTCAGGTAAAGCTCCCCGAACTTCTCCTTCTTAGCCAAATTGATGCTTTCTATTTCGGAGAGTTTCTTTTCGAGCGACTCTCCCACAGTCTCTTCCAGACTCAGATCCCTTCCCAGCTTATACGCCCCTGCAAGGGAAGTATTTCCCACCGCCTGCACCCTGCCGCGCATATAGGACGGCAGAAGGCCGATGGCAAATGCCGCCTCCACATCCAAATAGCAGCCGAAACCGCCCGCCAGATAAACTTGTCCAAGCTCCGGTCTCCCCATCTCTTCCCACAGGATTTCTACGCCCGCACGGACAGCCGCTTTAGCCATTTGCAGGGCGCGGATGTCTTCCTGCTTAAAATAACGCATGTCTTCTCCTATGTCCGCCGTCTTTCGCCTATCTTCCGCCAACTCAATTTTTCCAGCCGCCCCTACGGCCACGCCTGTCTCAAAATAGGGGTCCGCCATAAGTCCCGTCTCATCCAAGATGCCCCGCCGTAAAAGCTCCGCCGTCAGCGCAATCCTGTCGGTACCAATCAGATCGCCCCTGCCCTCAAAGGCCGGGCCTGCCGCCGTGGCAGTGACAATCATACGCCGTCCGTCCGTCATGGCCATCTCGCCGTTGGTGCCCAGATCGATCAACAAAACAGCATCTGCCGAAGCAAGCGGAAGCATCCGCAGCGCATAAAGCCCCGCCACAATATCGCCGCCCACAAAGGCGCTGATACAGGGCGCGATATAGGCGGGAAGCTCCCCGTAAAACAATATTTTCTGTAGACCCGTCTCCACCGGCACAAACGGCGCTTTCCCCAAGCTTTCCACATCGTAACCCAGAAGCAGGTGCTCCATGGTTGTATTGCCCGCAATGCACATACAGAGAATTTGCGCGCTTTCCTCCCCGTTTCCGGAGAATTGGATGTTTCGGCTGCCAGCCTCTCCCTCGCTCTGTTTTCGCAGATACGCCGTAAAATGCCGCAGTCCCCGCGCAAGAACTTCACAGGCCAGCTTCTGCAGTTCCTCCCTGCTTCCGTTACAGGAGGCCTCTATCCGCGACAGCACGTCCGCGCCATAGCTTCTCTGGGGATTCTGTTCACAATAAGTATCTGCGATCTCTCCCGTGGTCACATCCCGAAGCTGCATGGCGATGGTAGTGGTTCCCAAATCCACGGCGATGATATAACGGCCGTCATTTATCGGCTTTTCCATGACGGATTCCTGATCCAATCCTAATTCAGCAACAGGTGATCTTTGATTATTAGATAAGTTATTTTTTTGACTATTTAAGTCAATATTTTCCGACGGAAGGTTCATCTCCGTGACAATCGGCGTGTCCACACTCCCGCCGCTTGGGATTCTAACCTTGCAGTCCCTTCTCGGCTTCGCCACACAGGCCAGCCGATAGCCCTGCCGCAGTTCCTCCGGCGTAAGCCTCGCTCTTTCCAGTCCTGTAGGCAAGGGCGCGCCTTCCAGAAATTGTATGACGCACCGCCCGCAGTCTCCTCTGCCGCCGCAAAAGCTCCCCTCCATAAGACGATTGCGCACTAAAACCGACATAAGAGTCATATCTGTCTCCTGTGTCAGAATAAGGAGGCCTGTCCTTTTTTCATTTTTTAGGGCATTCGGTTTTTCGTCATCCATAACAACCGAAATTTTAATTTGTTCAGACAAACTGATTTTTCTCCTCATCGTAATGATAATCAATGCTTGCCAGTTTTTCGACAATCTTGTTGCGATCTGCATCGAGATCTTCACAAAGCTGATCTAAATTTGCATAAAAATCACGTAGCTTCAAGTTTACATAACTCAATAACATCACTGGGTCTTTCGGCATAACATAACACCCGCCTTTCTATTATATGCTCAACTTCTTTTCCATTTCTATGCCAATTCCATTTCCACCCGGTATGCACTTCCGTCGCTGACCACCTTTGCCATACTGCCGCAGATCAACGGCATCGCCGGGGGAAGATGCCCGATATCCAAATCCATGAGCACCGGCGTCTGATAGCGGTACAGCATTTCACAGACCGCCTGATACTGGTCGATGCCGAACTCCTCCATATCCATGCCGAGCCGGGGTCTGCCGATCAGGAAGCCTTTACAATACCGAAACCACCCCGCATGCTCCATCTGCCACATAGCCCGGCGTATCCCCATCAAGTTCAAATCGCAGGCTTCCAAAAACCAAACGATGCCATCCTCCTTGTAACGCTCTGTAAATTCGGTTACCTTATCGTACTTCGTCCCGAGCAGATTAATCAGGCAGTCCATACAGCCGCCGAGAAGGCGGCCTGAAAATTCTATTTCCACACCATCCTGCCCCGCCGCCCTCCGCAGGCTCTCCACATTTGTCCTGCCATCCGGCAGCAAATATTTGATAACAGATGTTTCAGTCAAATTGTAGGGTGCAAACGGATTCTCCTCGTCCTTGCACGACTCCCGCTCCCATTTGTCATAGCCGTGCATAACCAGCTTCTCTCCCCGCAGAAGCGACATCGCGTCATATAATGACGGATGTAATGGTTCCATGCCAAAGGCCGCCGCACACGGCCCGTAAACCGAAGCCGTATCGCAAAGCGTCGCCAGCAGGAATGTAAAGTTCGTGTTATCCGAGTAACCCAGATACCACTTGGGTGAAGCTTCCCGAATCCGCCCAAAATCGACGTAATCTAAAATCTCGCACATCAATTCACCGCCGCCGCAGGAAATAAGACAGTCGTTATTTTTATCGCAATACCAGTCTGTCAGCTCTTTTCCGCACTTCTCCGGCGCGGTGCTGATTCCCACCCCGTCGTCCGCATAGCAGTTTGGACCAAGCTGTAACTGATATCCTTGCTCCCGCCATCTTTTCTGCGCATTTTGAAAGCCGCTCTTATAGGGTTCGATCGCACACCCAAAAGAGGGCGCCACAAACCCAATGGTTCCTTTTTCCCGCAAAAAATCTGGATATCTCATCCTTTTTCCTCCTTCGCTCCATCATTCCCGATGTTATTCCTATCTATCCGCCTGTCATTCCGCTAAATCCAGATTTAGTATTTTGCAAAAGCCCAGACTTATCCACAGTTATTGCCTTTTCTCGCGGTTTTCCGCCGCAAAAACTGCTAAATCTAATTTTAACCTTATAAGTTTTACTTCTTTTCCTAACCATACCACATTTTCCCCCATTTTTCCACGCAAAACAACCCGGCGCTGTCTTTTTCCATGTACGCCGGGCTGTTTTTCTGTGACACCCGCTTTTCATGACGGGTGTTTTTACCGTAATATTTGCTTTTCGTGACGGCTGTTTTGCTGTCATTCTCCTTTTAGGACGGCTGCTTTCTATGCGCCGCGAGCGCCCCGTCCTCCACCGTAATGAGAATGGTATCTTTCGCATTGACCTGATCCGAGAGAATCAATTTTGCAGATAAGGTTTCCACATATTTCTGAATATATCGCTTGAGCGGTCTCGCCCCGTAAACCGGATCATAAGCATTCTCCACAATAAACTGCTCCGCTTCCGGTGAAAGCTCGATACCAAGCTCCCTGTCCGCAAGCCGTCTGTTTAAGTCGCCCACAATCAGACGGATAATACCGCCGATATTATCTTTGGTGAGCGGCTTGAATAGGATGGTCTCGTCCAGTCTGTTTAAGAACTCAGGCCGGAAGTGGTTACGCAAGTCGCCCATCACCAGCTTCTCGGCGTCCTCTGTGATCGCTCCCTGTTCGTCGATGCCGTCCAGCAGATATTCCGCGCCGATATTAGAGGTCATGATCAGAATGGTGTTCTTAAAATCCACCGTCCTGCCCTGAGAATCCGTAATACGGCCGTCGTCCAGCACTTGCAAAAGCACATTAAAGACGTCCGGATGGGCTTTTTCGATCTCGTCAAAAAGCACCACCGAGTAGGGCTTTCTCCGCACTGCCTCCGTAAGCTGTCCGCCCTCTTCGTAACCCACATATCCGGGAGGCGCGCCGATCAGCCGGGAGACGGAGTATTTCTCCATATATTCGCTCATGTCGATACGAACCATATTTGTCTCATCATCAAAGAGGGCCGCCGCCAGCGCCTTGGCCAATTCCGTTTTTCCCACACCCGTAGGGCCGAGGAAAAGGAAGGAGCCGATGGGCTTTGTAGGGTCTTTGATTCCCGCCTTGGATCGAATAATAGCATCTGTTACCTTTGTCACGCCCTCGTCCTGGCCGATCACCCGCTTGTGCAGTTCCTCGTCCAGATGGAGCGTCTTATTACGCTCGCTCTCCGTCAGCTTGGAAACCGGGATTCCCGTCCAGCGGGAAATAATTTTGGCAATTTCTTCATCCGACACGCTCTGGTGTACCAGCGATAACTCTTCCTCGCCAACCTTCTCCTCCTCGATTTCCAACTGCTGTTTCAAGGAGGGCAGTCTGCCGTAGCTTAACTCCGCCGCTTTCTCATAATCGCCGTCTCTCTGGGCGATCTGAATCTGGCTGTTGACCTCGTCGATCTCCTCTCGTATCTTCGAAAGTTTTTCCACGGAGGCCTTCTCATTTTCCCACTGCGCCATGCGGTTTTGCAGTTCTTCTTTTAATTCCGCCAATTCCTTTTGCAGATTAGAAAGCCGCTCCCTGCTCAGATTGTCGTCCTCTTTTTTGAGCGCCGTCTCCTCGATCTCCAACTGCATCACCCTGCGGCGCAGCTCGTCTAACTCCGTCGGCATAGAATCCAGCTCCGTCTTAATCAGCGCACAGGCCTCGTCCACCAGATCAATGGCCTTATCCGGCAGGAACCGATCCGAAATATAACGGTTGGACAGCACCGCCGCGCTGACTAACGCGTTATCCATAATCTTGACCCCGTGGTAGACCTCATAACGCTCTTTCAACCCACGCAGGATCGAGATAGTGTCCTCCACCGTCGGTTCCTCCACCATGACTGGCTGGAAACGCCGCTCTAACGCCGCGTCTTTTTCGATATACTGGCGGTACTCATCCAGCGTGGTCGCGCCGATACAATGCAGCTCGCCCCTTGCCAGCATAGGTTTTAACATATTGCCCGCATCCATGGCGCCGTCCGTCTTTCCCGCTCCCACAATGGTGTGCAGCTCGTCGATAAAGAGAATGATCTGGCCGTCGCTGTTCTTTACATCGTCCAAAACCGCTTTCAGGCGCTCTTCAAACTCGCCCCGGTATTTCGCGCCCGCCACCAATGCGCCCATATCCAGCGAGAATATCTTCTTATCTTTAAGCCCCTCCGGCACGTCCCCGCGCACGATTCGCTGGGCCAGCCCTTCCGCAACCGCCGTCTTACCCACGCCAGGCTCGCCGATCAGCACGGGATTATTCTTGGTCTTCCTTGACAAAATCCGGATCACATTGCGAATCTCCGTATCTCTGCCGATTACGGGGTCAAGCTTCTGGTCTCTGGCTTTCTCCACCAGATCCAGCCCGTATTTTTCCAAGGTATCATAGGTCGCCTCCGGGTTGTCCGAAGTCACGCGCTGATTACCGCGCACCGTGGAAAGAGCCTGCAAAAACCGTTCCTTCGTGATGCCAAACTCGCGGAAAATCTCTTTGATCTCCCGATTCGGATGCTTTAACATGGCGAGGAAGAGATGTTCCACGGACACATACTCGTCGCCTAACGCTTTCGCCTCGTCCTCCGCGCCGATCAGCACTTTGTTCAGATCTTGCCCAATAAAAATCTGTCCGCCCTGCACCTTGGTACGCTTGGAAAGTCCCTGCTCCACGCGGTTCACAAAGTATTCTTTCTGTATCTCCATCTTCTCAATCAGCTTTAAAATCAAGCTGTCGTCAATCGTAAGCAGGCTATATAACAGGTGTTCTTCTTCGATCTCCTGATTGCCGTATTCATAGGCAAGCTTTTCGCACTGTTCTACCGCCTGTATGGATTTCTGCGTAAATTTTGTTAAATTCATAGTAGACACCTCCTTGATGCGTAGATGCATTGTGTCAATCTGTTCTATTTACACTATCACAATACAACGTATTGTTAGCACTGTCAAGAGGCGAGTGCTAATTATTTTATTAAAATTTTGCAAACCCAATGTTTATGCGGATTTGCGTGTCCTTAAATTTAGAATATCATCCGTTATATGCCTCTACTACACCATTACTACACCATTTTTTATTTTTTTGGTGTAGTAACTCAGCCGCCTACTGCCAGTGCGTACCGCTCCACTTCCTCCCTGACATCCTCTCTGCCCGCGATATGATTATATACGTCCATCGTCACATCGCTGTGGGCGTGTCCCATGAGGTACTGCAGCACTTTGATGTTCATACCTTGTCTTGCCATGTTGGTGCAGGCGGTATGTCGTAGGTTGTGGGCTGAAATTCTCGGAAGAAGCTCCGCCTTGCGGTGTTCTTTCTTCGCCCTGATGACTTCTTCCTTATTATATTTATCTACCACATTGTAAATCACGTTGTTGACTGCGCTAGGCATCAGCGGTCTTCCCGTTTTCGCCAGAAAGATAAAGTCTGAATATCCGTC
Source organism: uncultured Lachnospiraceae bacterium (assembly GCA_947243855.1). GTDB lineage: Bacteria > Bacillota > Clostridia > Lachnospirales > Lachnospiraceae > UBA3282. The sequence continues at coordinate 92,465 of CAMXIK010000014.1, forward strand.
TATCTCCTCTGCACTGCGCCGTCCGAGCATAAAATTGATCTTTTTCTGTTCCAAGAAGGCTTTATACACACTCTCTGTAAACGGGATAGTTCGCACGCCTGCCTTTGTCTTAGGTGTAGATGCCCGGAATCCGTAACCATTGCCCCAATCCTTATAGATAAGCTGATGATCTATGGAAAGTTCCCTGTTCTCCATGTCCACATCCGCCCATGTCAGACCGATCAGTTCCCCGCATCTTAAGCCTGTCTCCAATAAAACCGTAAACATAGACTCATAAACATTGTAGACATTGCTTTCCTGCATAAACGAAACTAATTTCTTCTGCTGGTCTAATGTCAATATATCCTTTTCTTCCGGTGGTTTCCCATAATCGCTGGACAATGCGTTTTTAGCCGGGTTTTTCCGTATAATATCATCATCTACTGCCATCTCCAACGCCGGATTTATGAGCGTATGTATCAGCTTAATCGTGCAGTAAGAATACCCTGAGCGTGACATCTTCGCATAAAACGCCTTGATATGTGATGGGAGAAGCTGCACTACCTTTAAATTCCCAATCTCATCTTTTACATGACTATTCCACATTTTTACATAATTACCTCTCGTGGAATCCGCTAATTCCTTCGTTGCCATATAATAGTCATATAAAGAGTTGACCGTCATTTTCTTGGCGCTGCCATCTATTAGTATATTATCATCCAGATCTTTTGCAAGCTGCTTCTCTTTCGCCCTGAGTTCCGCCAGATCACCTGCATAGATCGTCTGGCGTTTGCCACTCCTTATGTCCATATAGCGGTAATATAGATTCCGTCATTGCGCTGTGATTCACCTGTATGAAGATTTCGACCTTTATTGTCTTTCCTTGCCATAAAGCCACTCCTTTCTTCTCTGCGCTCCTTTCTTTCCAATAGGAATGGTTCCGGCTTGCTTCATTATAGATAGTATAGCACAGAACCATTCCAAATAACATATGATATTATAATTTATTCACTCAAATCGCACAGATACTGCTTTACCTTATCGACAGAATATAGAACTCGCCTGCCTATACAGATTCTGGCTTCCGCCTGCTCTCCTATCTTTCGGGCTGTTGCCCGTCCGCAAGAAAGCATGGCGGATAATCTTTCAATATCAACCGTTATCTGTTCATTTGATTCACGAAATGCTGTCTTGTTCATAGTCTTTCCCTCCTTGAAGAAATAATATATAATCACTGTTCAGATACATATGGTTCACAATATTAGCTGTTATCTCTGTTGCGGATTGTCTCGGCAACCATATCTTCCGTATATCCACAGTTCTGTAAAAATTCTTTTGTCTTATCAGACACTTCGTCCATCGTCTGCGGTAGCACCTTCCTTGGAAGCTTTGCATCTAGTTCTCCCACAATGCCAACTTCGCATAACCGGTCAATAAAGTGGTTAGCTCTATTCCAGCCATAGCCAAATGCTTTCATAACAGCGTTGCAGGATATCTCATTCTGCCCTAACGCCCAGAGCATAATTTGCGCAAACATTCTCCTGTCTGCATCCTGTTTTGAATGGTTCGAGTTACCATTTAGATCAACCGCCAAATCATCTCCCATGTCCCTGCTTGAATTATCAGAAAGATTAATTCTATATTTACCAATTGAGAGACGAAAGGATGAAGTCTTAATGCTCTGAATTACTTGATTAAGCTCACTGGATGTTATATATGTACCCTGAATCCGTTTCAGTTCTGAAAATTCTAAAGATTTAAAATACATATCTCCTTTGCCTAATAAATTTTCAGCACCACGCTCATCAAGTATCGTTTCCGAATAATTTCTTTTAGCACACTTAAATGCTATCCTTCCTGTAATGTTTCCCAAATCAACCTTCATGTTCTGCGTTGTTGGATTTTGGGCGGCAAGTACCACATGCATCTTGGCGTGTCGTCCCCGCTGTAACAAAGCTGATACTGCATCAGTCATTAGTTTGACCATCCGCTTGTCTTCCACCCCCACAAAAAGAGCGGGAAACTCATCAATAACAAGCACTAGCCTTGAGAGTTTCTTGAAAGTCTCATTGTCACTACTTTGTATGGTAATGCGTCTCTCCATCTCGTTTCGTAACTTCTCTAAAACCTGACTTGCTCTATTTCTGTCCCGTATCACAGGACATGATAAATGTGGAACTCCTTCAAATGGAAGCAAATCAGACGCTCCAACATCAATTAAAATCAGATTGACACGAGAAGGACGTTTTCTGTATATGATGCTAGTAATCAAAACCTTCACTCCCACAGTCTTTCCCGAATTAGTCGCACCTGCTACTAAAAGATGCGGCAATTTACTCAAGTCAACGATTATCAGCCTGCCAACAGCATCAAAACCAACCACATATGGCAGTAACATCTTATTGCAGGCATCTAAGTATTGTGGGCTGCAAAAAATTTGAGGCAAATGATCATACACAATTTCTTGATCCGATGCAACAATGTAAATAGTGAAATCTTGTTTAAACGTTTGGAACAAAGGAAGTTTTAGTCTAAGCTGTACATCTGATAAACGAGGACTGTCCCAAAGTTTGTGTAAACCTCCGGACTGATGTAAGATAAAACTACACAGTCTGGAGGTATTTTATTATGGCAAGAAGAAAAGAAAGCCCACAAAAAGCAGCCATGCGGGAAATGATGAGTGGGTATCTGAAAGAGAACGATATCAGCATCAAAGACGGTACAGACGTCAACGCCGTCATGCGTGACATGATGTCCGTCCTTTTAGAAGGTGTACTGGATCAGGAACTGGATGAGGAACTGGGCTACTCAAAGTATGATTACAGGAACAAGGACACCGGTAACAGCAGGAACGGCCATTCCACAAAGACCATGCACACCAGTTACGGGGACATGGAAATGGCTGTCCCCCGTGACCGCAATGGCGAGTATGAGCCGCAGCTCATCA
>CAMXIK010000015.1 GCA_947243855.1 uncultured Lachnospiraceae bacterium
TTTACTTTCCTCCGCAATATGTAACCGTCTCTTAATCCGCTCGTACAATGGCCTAAACTGCATGCTGGAAGCGATACAAAATAGGTTAATCCAACCCCAGAGCAAAAAGTTCCAAGTTTTTCCATGCCACAGCCCCGTAGCGGTCCACACAAAAAACAGGGCAATATAACTCGGTATCAGCCTCGCAAGCGCAGGGGATAACCGTTTGCCGCACCGGGCGGATATCTTCTGCACCGCCCGGCTCATAGACACTGGATAAAACAGATAGTCCCGAAACCACGCTCCCAGCGTAATATGCCATCTGCGCCAAAACTCGTCTATGGATCTGGCAAAAAAAGGCTGTTTAAAATTCTCCTGCAGGCGGATGCCCAGCATATGGCAGATTCCCGCCACAATATCCATATACCCCGAAAAATCCGCATAAAGCTGTATCGGAAGAATGATAAACAGCAAAAACACATAGACGCCGCCATAGCCGGAATCCTTTGGCAGAATCGTGTCGATCACTACTTTCATGCGGTCCGCAATCACCAGCTTTTTAAAACAGCCCCACACAATACGGATCATTCCCTGTTCCAGACGGTCAAAATTGAATCTGCGCCCTTCAAACAAAGTTTCTTTCAGGGAGTCGTATCTACTGAAAGGACCCTGAACGATGTGCGGAAAAAAGGACACGAAGGACGCGTACTTAAGCAGATTTCTCTCCGCCCTGTATTTCCCCCGATACACGTCGATACAATAGCCGGCCGCTATAAACGTATAAACGGAAATACCAAGCGGCGAGAACGAAAAGAGCGAGGTAAACTTAAACAGAAACCAAAAGGCAAAGTCAACAAAAAGACCAACAAGCATAATTCTCTTTTTGGTCTTTACACAGTCCGCTTTATACCTTTTCTTCTGTTCCTTATCGTCACACGCTTTTCGGAGCGCGCTGAACCGGTCGTCTGTGCGGTTCAACAGGATTCCCATGGTATAGGTAAGAAACATCGTCGCCGCAAGAAAACATACGGCTGCCGCTCCATAGGAGAAATAAAACAGCAGATTAAAAACCGGTATCACGATCCACTGCCATTTGCAGGGTATCCAATAATACGCCGCCATCAGAACAAGCACAAATACGAAAAAGGGAAATGATAATAAAGGCATCTCCTGCTCCTATCCCAGCCTATTCATCCTGCAATTTACAAATCAGGCGGTAAATCGCCTCCATGGAATTAAAATGTTCGGGAAGAAGATACTGCACGTTGATCTCCACGTCATAGGCATTGTTTACGGCAGTCACAATCGCGATAATATCGATAGAATCCAACACCCCGTTATCAATCAGCCTGTCCTCCGATGCAAAATCAACGTCCGGCCGTATCTCTTCCAGAATCTTTTGTAGCTGCTCCATCTTTTTCTCCCCTCTTTCTTATAATTCATGTTTTTATAGGTACGTCTTTTTTAACAGTGTCCTATCTATTTTCCCATTTTTGTTCATCGGCATCTGTTCCAAAAACAGATATCGATTGGGCCACATAAACTTAGGCAGCATCTCGGAAAGCCCTTGCACAATGCGTTTGTCGCAAGACTCCGCGGCCTGATAACAAAGGACGATCTTTTCTTGAACCTCGTCATAGATACAGCACCCAATGTCAATAAATGAAAGCGCATTTACCGCCGTCTCAATCTCGCCCAGCTCGATGCGGTGTCCCATGTGCTTGATCTGAAAATCTTTGCGCCCAATAAACATAAGTTCCCCGCTCTCGGAATAATACCCCAAGTCCCCGGTTTTGTATATCGTCTCCGGATAAGCGTTTTGAAGAGGGTTTTGTACAAACGCCTCCGTCGTCTTTTCCGGATTATAATAGTAGCCCATCGCAAGGCAGGTGCCCCTGACGCAGATTTCACCCGTCTGTCCGGACTCCGTAATTTGTCCGCCTGTCTCCTGATTCAAAAGAAACATCTCCGTATTCCGAAACGCCCTTCCGATCGGCAGGGTTTCCGTATCAGCAAATTCCCTGTCAATCATATAGTAGCTGCAATTACAGGTAATCTCCGTAGGGCCGTACAAATTGACAAACTGCGCTTCAGGCAGCGCTGCCTGCCAATACTTGAGATCTTTTACCGGCATAACTTCTCCCGAAAACATAATAAGAGATAAATACTTCGGTATACAGTTTTCAAACACCTTAAAATTAGAGACAATCCGCAATGCCGACACAGCCCATATAATCACATTCACCCTGCGTTCATTCAAATAGGGAATTAACTGGAGCGGCAGAACAAAATACTGTTTGGGGACAATCTGAACCGTTCCCGCATGGTAAAGACTGTTATAGATATCTTTCGCAGACACATCAAAATCAAAGGGCGCCTGATTGCCGAATACCGCTTCTTTTGGGAAAGAAAAGGTTTTAGAAAACTGTTCCGCCAAATCAATGATCGAACGGTGATTGACCACCACCCCCTTCGGGGTGCCCGTGGAACCGGAAGTGAAAATCACATAGAGCGGGTCCGTATCAAGAGCGTTTGCACGGATCGCTGCCAACCGTTCTTCCGAATCGGCTTCCCCTTGCGTCAATTCCGAATAAGACGTCATATTCTCCGCTTGCAGCTTTGTCTGTTCTTTAGAATCGATCACAAGAACCGGATTAAGCGTATCCAGTATTAGAGAAATCCGCTTCGGCGGCATGGTATCGTCCAACGGCACATAAAAATTCCCGCTGTAAAGAATGCCCATAAATAAAATCAGGCTCTCAACATTTCTGTCTATCAGAACCGCGATCGGCCGATTCCTCCATGTTTCCCCTCTTCTTTTTGCCTGATCCACAATCCGGCAGCCGATCGTCTTAGCCAATCTTTGTAACTTGGCGTAATTGATCTCTTGATCCGCATCGGCAAATGCAATGCGGTCCGGATGCTTCTTAGCCGCCGCCTCCAGCCATTCCAATATGTTGATAACCATTTTCTTCTCTTTTCCGTTTTTTCCTTATAATAAATTCTTCCCGTTCATTATAACCGTTCCCCGAAATGAATGCAACTCGAAGTTCGATGCACAAATTCACCATAGGCACATAAGATAAACCATAACTAACAATTGGAGGACACTAACATGAGTGATCTTACAGCAACACACTGCGGATGCAACACCCCCGCTCCTGCTAACAACGGATGTGGGTCTTGGATCTGGATTCTGATCCTGTTATCCTGCTGCGGTAACGGCGACGGCTGCGGTTGTGGCGGCGGTCTTTTCGGCGGCAACGGCCTTTTTGGCGGCAGCGACAATAACTGCTGCTCTTGGATCTGGATTTTGATCCTGTTATCCTGCTGCTGCAACAACTAAATGCAGACAGTTACACTTTCAGCACCATCACATCTTTGACGCACATCTGAATTTCGAATGAAGAATGCCCGCATTTTGGGCATTCTTCATTAAAAGGCAATTTTTCTTTCGTGTGTCATATACTGTAGAGAAATCATACGGGCATCAGAAAGGCATAGCTTATGGCGGATAAAAAAGAAGACGCAGCAAGCGTTATGGCATTCGATGCCTTGTATACCACCAACCAAATCCAGAAGCTTAAGGTTCTTCTCCCCTACATAGAGCCTTCTATGCAAAAGCATCTGGCGGTCTACATCAAATATATGGAATTACAATATACTCTGAACTATACGAAAAAACACCCCACTACGCTTAGCGGATGCGGGCTTTCCCAACCGGAAAAGCCCGATCTGCGAAAGCTGTGCAAAGAACTTTCCCTCTATTCCTCCCCGGAGGAAATCCGACAGTTAGAACAGATTCAGAATCTGTTACAGACCTTTGAAACCGTACAGGAAATGACCCAGACCATGAACGCCATGCAGGAAATCTTCCCCGATATGAACATGGATTCCGCCGGCAGTCCTCCCATGATGGATATGCTGATGAACATGCTTACCCCTGAACAGGCCGAAATGTACCGGACCTTTTCCCAATCGCCGTTTGGCGGCAATCATGAAAATAATACCTAAAGGAGTTACTCATGTCAAAAGATTGGATGAACGACCCAGCTCTTGCTGGAATTGACAGTGCAAAACTTGAGTTCTTACAGGCCCTCGTCTTTGAAAGCCGCGGCCTGCAGCGGGAACAGATGCTTCCCTTCTTGATGGCCGTAGCCAAAAAAGGGCAGGCGGATCACATTACCTTCTCTGATTCGGAGATCGACGCCATTGTCGCTGTGATTAAAAAAGAATCTACGCCGGAGGATGCCGCCGTCATTGACAAAATGATGCGGATGCGCAAAAGCAAAGGGTGATGCGCCGCACGCACCGCCCTCTTTTTCACTGCCAGCTCAGAATCTCCTCCTGAATCTGCCTGTAAATGCCGTCCAGAACAGCCTCGTCCTCATAATCATTTTCCTGCCAGAAGTCCCAGCCCCATTCCATGCCGCCCTCAAAAACAGAGTTCATTTCACCAAGGCCGCTTATTTTCTGTTCATATTCTTCTTTTGTGAGTGGTATCTTTTCCGCATTGGTTTCCATGTCTTGAAACGGATCAGCCGCCTCCGTTGCATAAAAATACGTGCAGCTTAAAACCGTCCCCCCGTCCCAATCCCATTCGTCGGGTTCGCTCCACAGATCCTCCTCAAGACGATACCCATCCTGCGTCCACTCATAAATCCTATGGTTGTAAATTCCGTCTGTCCCCATGGTATGGGGCCATGTATATAACACCAGATGGCCGTCCGCCGTAACACACAGATCGCTTGACCAAGCCCATGGTTCCAGCCCCTCCACTGTACGCAGCTCGCCGTCCAGCCAGTAATAAACCGCATATCCCCAGCCGCTTGCCCCCGCCAGATACACTTCCGGCACGCCGTCCCCGTTGTAATCTTCCACCTTACACTTGTTGAGACTCATATAATTCGTAATATCTTCCCACGGCAGCATAAGGGCCGTCTGCAGCAGTTCTTCCTGCACCGGACTCCCGTTACATGCCGCCGTCATGATGCAGGCGGAAAGATTCACCGCTGTAAACAGCGCAGATGCAATACTCATGCTTCCTCCATTCCAAGATTTTTCGCTAAAACGGCGGCAAATTCAATCTGCCGCCGCTTACCATTTCTTATTTCTGCACGATATTCACAAGTCTTCCCGGTACATAAATTTCTTTCACGACCGTGCCTGTCAATTTATCCGCAATCGCCTCTTTCGCCTTGGCAATGACCTCGTCCTTGGGGTCGTCCTTGCCGATATTCAGAGTCGCCCTGTTCTTGCCGTTGATCTGCACCACGATTTCCACCGTGGACTCTACCGTTTTTGCTTCCTCATACTCCGGCCATGCGGTCTGATAGACTCTGCCTTCAAAGCCCACCGCCTGCCAGAGTTCCTCGGTAATATGGGGCGCAACAGGATTGAGCATAGCAATCAGCGTTTTAAATTCTCCCTTTGTCACCGAATTTTTCTTGTAAAACTCATTGACAAGGGTCATCATCGCCGCGATCGCCGTGTTATATTTCAGGTTTTCAAAATCACTGCTCACCTTCTTGATGGTCTGATGCATCTTGATTTCCATATCCGCGGAGTAGCCGTCCCCGTCGGTGAGGATATCCTGTAACTTCCACACCCTCTCCAAAAACCGGCGGCAGCCCTTTACGCCGTCCTCGCTCCATCCTGCGCTCAACTCAAAGGCGCCGATAAACATTTCGTAAGTCCGCAGGGTGTCCGCCCCGTACTCCGTCACGATATCGTCAGGGTTCACCACATTGCCAAGGGACTTTGACATCTTCACAACAGGGTGATCGGCCATTTCGCCGTACTTTTCTTTCAGGGCTTCCTTCGCCGCCTTCTCGCTTCCGTGCTCTTTTAACAATGCCTCCTGCTCCGCCGCAGGGAGATTCGAAAAGCAATGGGGATTCAAGCCCAGAATCATGCCGTGGGACGTCCGCTTCGCGTAAGGCTCCGGACAGGGCACCGCCTTCTCGTCATAGAGGAACTTATGCCAGAAACGGGAATAAAGCAGATGCAGCGTGGTATGTTCCATACCGCCGTTATACCAATCCACTGGCATCCAGTAATCCAGCGCCTCTTTGCTCGCCAGCGCCTTGTCGTTTTTCGGGTCGGTATAGCGCAGGAAATACCAAGACGACCCCGCCCACTGAGGCATGGTGTCCGTTTCCCGCTTCGCCGGCCCGCCGCAGCAAGGGCAGGTCGTATTGACCCAATCAGTCATTGCCGCCAACGGCGATTCGCCGTTGTCCGTCGGCATATAACTTTCCACTTCCGGAAGTTCCAGAGGCAGTTCGCTCTCGTCAAGCGGCACAAAACCGCACTTCTCACAGTGCACAATGGGAATCGGCTCGCCCCAGTAACGCTGTCTGGAAAATACCCAGTCGCGCAGTTTAAAATTGGTCTTTGCACAGCCCACACCCTTCTCTTCCAGAAAGGCAATCATCTTTTCCTTGGCATCCGCTACAGAAAGTCCGTTCAGGAAATCAGAGTTCACAAGCGTGCCCTCCGCCACATCCGTGTAGACCTCCTCCTGCACGTCCTTACCGCCCGCTACCACCTCAATGATGGGCAGACCGAACTTCTTGGCGAAATCCCAATCCCTCTCGTCATGGGCGGGCACCGCCATAATTGCGCCCGTGCCGTAACTCATCAGCACATAATCGGAAATATAAATGGGAATCTCCTTGCCGTTCACCGGGTTGACCGCCGACATACCGTCGATGCGTACACCCGTCTTCTCCTTCGCAAGCTCCGCCCGCTCGAAGTCGGACTTTCTAGCCGCCTGCTCGCGGTACGCGCAGATCTCCTCCCAATTCTTTAACTCATCCTTATATTTTTCAATGATCGGATGCTCCGGGGATACCACCATGTAGGTCGCCCCAAACAGGGTATCGCAGCGGGTCGTGTAGACGCGCAGCTTATCTTCTTTGTCTTTGATGGAAAAATCCACCTCCGCGCCCATAGACTTACCGATCCAGTTCTTCTGGGACACCTTGACGCGCTCCACATAGTCCACCGTGTCAAGCCCCTCGATCAGCTTGTCCGCGTACTCCGTAATCTTCAACATCCACTGGCTTTTCACCTTGCGCACTACCTCGGAGCCGCAGCGTTCGCAGACGCCGTTTACCACCTCCTCGTTGGCAAGGCCAACCTTACAGGAAGTACACCAGTTAATCGGCATTTCGGACTTATAAGCAAGCCCTGCCTTAAACAATTTCAGGAAAATCCACTGTGTCCATTTATAATAATTGGGGTCTGTCGTATTGACCTCTCTCTCCCAGTCAAAAGAATACCCCAGCGAATGGAGCTGGCTCTTGAAGCGGGCCACATTGTTCTGGGTCACGATCTTCGGATGAATGTGGTTTTTGATCGCATAGTTCTCCGTAGGCAGGCCGAAAGCGTCCCAGCCCATGGGATAAAGCACATTGTACCCCTGCATTCTCCGTTTTCTCGCTACAATATCAAGCGCCGTGTAAGGGCGCGGATGCCCCACATGGAGTCCTTGTCCCGAAGGATAGGGAAATTCCACAAGCGCATAGTATTTCGGTTTGGAATAATCCTCCGAAGTCTGAAACGCTTTCTCGTCGTCCCAGATCTTCTGCCATTTTGTTTCCACTTCCCTGTGATTGTAAACTTCTGCCATTTTGTTGTCCAATCCTTTCCCGCCGCATACGGCTTTTCCCTACTCATTTTATTATACTGGCTGAATTTGTCAACTTGTTTTAACAATTTTTTCAATCGCATAGAGCGGCAAATTGATAAGCCAATCTTCTTTTTTGAAATCTGCCATTGAAGTACGAACCGATACATCGGGCAAAAACTTCTCCCGATATGTTTTCAGGCTCTTGGCTCTGAGGTTTACTTCCGCCTTCACTTCAAGCGGAATGATCTGTTCCCCTGTATCAACAACAAAATCAACCTCGCAGGAACCTCTGTCGTTGGTATAGTAATAAACGCCCAAATCTTCAATGGTTTTCAGCTGCTGGCAAACATACTGTTCCGTCAAGGCTCCCTTGAATTCAACAAAAAGGTCATTGCCATCAAGCAATGTACGCTGACGCAGTCCCGTCATACAGCCAAGCAATCCGACATCTACTACAAACAGCTTAAATGCCTTCAAATCCTCATAGGCTTTCAACGGAATCCCCGCCGCATTGACCCGGCTGACCTTATGGACTAGTCCACAATCGGAAAGCCACATAATTGCTGTTTCATACTCCTTTGCGCGAGCGCCCTCTCGGACGAGACCGTAAATGAATTTCTTATTCTCCTTCGCAAGCTGTGAAGGGATACTATTCCATACCATACGAATTTTGGGAACAATCTCATTGGGGGCGTGTTTGGAAAAGTCCTGCTCATAAGCAGCCAAGATTCTTTTTTGAATATCACGAACTTCGTTAAAGTCCTTGTTCTCAACAAAGCTCTGCACCGCTTCCGGCATACCGCCGACAAAGTAATACTGTTTCAAAGCGTCAATGTATGTCTGCTTAAAGCTAGTAATCATCCCAAATTCCAGTATATCAAGAAGCTTGGCAAAACGCTCCTTACCAGCCGCCATCAAAAATTCTCTAAAAGAAAGCGGATAGAGCTTTAAGAAATCAACCTTTCCCACTGGAAAAGACGTCCCTTCATGCAAAGCAATTCCAAGCATCGAACCGGCGCAGACAATGTGATATTGCGGCGCATTTTCATAAAAATATTTGAGTGACGCCAATGCTCTCGGAACTTCCTGTACTTCATCAAAAATCAACAGCGTGTTGTCTGGGTCAATTTTGCGGCCTGCATACAGCTCCAAACCCATAATCAGACGATCAGTGTCCAAATCGGATGCAAACAGCTCCGCCATGCTGGAATTAGCGTCGAAGTTAATATAAACGGTATGTGCATACGCCTGTCTGCCAAATTCTTTCATTAACCAAGTCTTACCGACTTGTCGCGCTCCTTCAATGATTAGCGGCTTACGGCGCTTGCTCTCTTTCCATTTTAGCAGTTTTTCAATCGCAATTCGGTACATAAACGCACCTCCGTTATTATAATACAATTATATTATGTCACACATTAGCAAAAGATACAATGAATTTTAGATTAAAATTCACATTTTTTACGTCGAACAAAGCAAATTTTGTATCGTTTAAATCAACGAAGTCCTCCATCACCGTCTTCCTACCTTCAAGTCCTGATAGCATCGAAACAGGCAGAGCCACTGAATATAAAGCGTGACGCCGTCCTCATAGGCGTGATATAGTCCCGCTTTCTTTAACGCCGCCGATGCCTGTCTTTTGGTCAGCGGCCCGCCCTTTCCTGTCATGCCGTACCTCATAGCCCGTTCGATAAACTGCTGAAATTCCCGATACTCCTTGCCGTTTAAATCGGGAATTGCTTTTCTTCCAAAATGCACCAGAACACAATCCACGGACGGTTTCGGGTGAAAATCCTCCCTGCGGAAACGATATACCATTTTCATCTCCCACCGAACCTTGAGTGCCAGAGATTTTTGGGTCTCCTTTGGAATTCCCATAAACCGTTTGGCCGCCCCCTTCTCCATCACAAGCCAGATATCCGTCGGCGGATTTTTTCCCTGCGTCAATTTCTCCATGATCTGTGTGGTCAGAAAAAACGGTATGTTTGCAAAAACCTGATAAGCGCCCTTTTCCGGCAGATGATATTTTAGGAAATCGCCCGAAACCAACTCTACATTGGAATACTTTGACAACCGCTTTCCTGCGCTCTCCATAAGCCTTTTGTCAATTTCCACCGAACATACCTTTCCCGCCTGTCGGCAAAGTTCCTCCGTCAGATGCCCTTTTCCGGTTCCGATCTCTAAAACCACGTCCTCCCTCTGAAATCCTGCAAGGCAAACGATCCTTTGAATCAATTTCCGGCTTGTCAAAAAATTCTGGGAATCCGATACCTGTTTTACATAGTCGTAGCCTGTCTGTCTTCTGTCTTTCTGCATAGCGTGCCTCCTTTTTATACTGTGCTCCCAAGATTCATCCACGGACAAATCCGTTTCCCGAAAAAAGGCAGTAAAAAAGCAGGCCAGACCCTGTAAACAGAATCCTCCCGCTAAACGATGCAATAAGGCAGCAGACAGCCCAGATGTGGCTCTCGTCACATCTATCCTGCAGGCAATATGGCAGTTTTTATTCGCACGCAAAAAAATCCCATCTACATGAGACTACATCATCTGATTTTTACTGCCCCGGTTATCGGGTGCGTGCACAACGAATAAAAACTCCCACGCTTAAGCCGCCTTTCTAACTATACTCTAGTCAATTTTCCATTTATAAACATCATGATTGTATCATAACAAACGCAATGAGGTCAATTATTTCCCTCCACCCACCAGTCCGCCACGCGGCAGATGCCGTTATCGTCCCAGACAAGAATAAACACCGCTTGCCCGACACCGTGCGCGTTTCCTCCTTCTCCGCTCAGATACTCCCTGCACTTAAGAGCATTTTTTCCCTCATATTTCACACTCTCGAAATCAAAAAACCCCCTGACATTCGCACCACCTGCACGTCCATACTCGTTTTCTCCGATTTCCCGGACGTTCCATCCGTCAAATTCGATGCGCTCGTCCAGATAGGGAAAGTATGCCTCGTATCGATTCACGCCAATACACTTTACATAGACCGATAGCCCAGTATCGGCCGCTCCCCACTCCTTGTAATCATTGGGAAGCTCTTCCAGACATTCTACCCATTCGTTCCCCACACGCCGGAACAGACAGTTGTTCCTGCCGCCCGGCCCGCCGTTGCCGCCATTGCCAACCGCAAACAATAATTCCAGATTACCGTCGTTGTCCAAATCCGCCATAAAAGGCTCTTCCCAAAAAGATGTGCCGAAGCAAAACCGATCCTCATAGTAAACCGTTTCGTCCTTGAGAATATAAGGCGGCTCATCATTCCAATAGAGCCAGATTTCACCAGGTACAAACAGACTCCCCTCGCCCGCCATCACAACCATATCCGTCTGCCCATTTCCATCCAAATCGTCTATCAACCAGTCGCTTATCTGTCTGTGAGAATCCTCCAACGCACCTTGCCACCTCCATACCACGCCACCCCACAGATCGTCCGCAAGCAGCCTGCGATAAGCGCTTTTCAGTACAGTCTGGGCTATGCCCCGCTCTTTTCCCTCCTCCAAAAAGACTTTCTCCTGCTCCCAAATATCCCCCTTCGACGCATAGTCGGCCTGCGACGCATTGACTGTGATTTCCAAATCCATTTCCGGCACGATCAGGTTCGCGTCCCTGCCGATCCGCTCTTGATTTGCCTCATAAATCTGCGTCCAAAAATACCCGTCGCCATATATTTCATTGGCAAGGTTCCACAAACTGTCCCCCTCCTGCACCGTGACGGTAACCGTATAGCCGAAGCGGCTGTCTTTTTCCCATGCAAGAATAGGCCTCGCGTAATCTGTCGCACCAAACCAAACATCCAGCCCTGCCTCTTTGGCTCCTTCTAAAAATTCCTGAAAGTCTGTTATGTCTTCCCCTCCTGTCAGGCAATTTTGGATTCCCACATCACCAGATGCGCCTTCTGGCAGGGATGCCTCATCCAACCGAAAATCTTGGGAACGACCGAGCAGTTCTCCTGTGTCGTTGTCTCCCGTTACCTTCGCTCTGGCATAACAGCCAGTCAGACAGGAGCCCCTGCCTGTAATGCCGCCAAGACAGTCAGTGCCCGTCACAGAGCCGGTCATATAGCTGTCCCGTACACAGACGGCCACCCCGCCGATTCCTCCGGCATCACCGCCGCCTGTCCTTTCAAACTCCCCCTCTATATCAGCATGTACGGCGCACCCGCAAATATAATAAGCAATTCCCGCAATACCGCCCATCGCGCTATACGCTTTCACCGTACCCGTAAAACTACAGTTTTCCACGGCAGAAGCCGCGCCCGTGATGCCGCCTGTTGAGTCAAATCCGACAATCTTCCCCGTCACATGACAGTTTTCAATGTACAAATCTCCCCCATTGCCCAAACCGCTCGTAATCGCCATACCGCCCATGACGCCGCCGACATTCATCCCGCCTGTAATATCGCAGTCTTTGATATAGAGATTTTTGATCACGGTGCACCCACTGTCCTGATATTCCATGCTTTCCCGCCCTTCCGGCAGATAAGACCTCGTTCCGAATAAGCCCTGATCTTCCCCGTAAGGTAAGTTGATATAAAGTCCCGTCACCACATGGTTTTCGCCGTCAAAGGTGCCGTTAAATTCTCTCGTTTCCTCCTCTCCCGCATCGCTCCCGCACCCGATCGGCTCCCAGCCCGTCTCCCCTTTACAGTAGGCGGAAAGATCGATATCCCGTGTCAGCCGATAAGACGCGTTGTGGGCCGGCACTCCCGGCTCCACTTCTTTGTTTCCATTCACTAACAGGGCAAGCGTACGCATATCCTGCGCGGACTGGATCATGTAGACTCCCCCGTCCTTCTCAAAAACGGACTCCTGCGCATTCACGCAAAAGCCCGCTTTCATACACAGGAAAAAGGAAAGAAACAAACCAGCCCTTACCTGTAATTTCCTCATCTTTTATCCCTCGTTATGCGTCCGCATTCGCTTCCGCTACGGCCTTCGCCCTTGCCGCCACTTCCTTCTCCTGCACGTCGCTGGGAGCCTGCTCATATCTGGCAAACTCATACTTATAGGTGCCTCGTCCGCCGGTCATGGAACGAAGATCCGTGCAGTAACCGCTCAGGGAAGCCACCGGAATATCCGCTTCTACCACGGTCTTGCCGTCTCCAGCAGGATTCATGCCTAACACCCTGCCTCTTCTCTTGTTCAGATCGCCCATCACGTCGCCCGTGTAGGAATCCGGCACGGTCACCTGTAAGTTGGCGATAGGCTCCAAAAGCACCGGCCCCGCCTCCATAAAGCCTTTCTTGAACGCCTGAATGGTTGCCATCTTGAAAGCCATTTCGGAAGAGTCTACGGGATGGTAAGAACCATCGTAAAGCACCGCTTTCACACCCACCACGGGATAAGCCGCCAGAGGCCCCGCCTGCACGGAATCCTGCAAGCCCTTTTCCACCGCCGGGAAGTAGTTCTTCGGCACCGCGCCGCCAACCACTTCCTGCGCAAACTCGAAAGGCGTTTCCAGATCGCCCGAAGGCTCAAAACGCATTTTCACATGACCGTACTGGCCGTGTCCGCCAGACTGCTTTTTATATTTATGCTCCACATCGGATTTCTTGCGGATTGTCTCCTTGTATGCAATCTTCGGCTCGGAAAGTTCGATCTCCACCTTGTACTCGTTGAGAAGACGGCTGACCACCACTTCCAAATGCAGATCGCCCATACCGTAAAGGAGGGACTGCCTGTTTTCCGCATCGTTTACCACCTGCAGGGTCTGGTCCTCGTGGCGCATCTTCTGCAGCGCTTGGGAAACCTTATCTACATCGCCTTTATTCTTCGCCCGATACCGCTTGTATGTATAGGGCGTGGAAATCTCAGTCTTTCCATATCGGATCGTACGCGCCTTCGTGGAGAGCGTGTTGCCCGTTCTGGCTGCCGTCAGCTTGGCGATGGCTCCGATATCGCCCGCGTGAAGCTCCTTCACCTCGATAGGCTTACTGCCTTGCAGGACATAGAGCTTACTGATCTTCTCCTCCACTTCCTTCTCGTCGTTGTAAATCACATCGTCGCTCTTAAACACGCCGGAGCAGACTTTGATCAAGGAATACTTGCCGATGAAGGGATCGACGATGGTCTTGAAAATATACGCCGATTTTGCTTTGGAGAAATCAAAATTCGCCTCAAAAATTTCGTTGGTCTTTAAATCAATACCCGCCATCTCTCTGTTTTCTGGACTCGGCATATACTTTACAATATCGTCGAGCAGGGTAAATACACCCTGGCAAAGCACGTTTGAACCCATGGACATGGGCACGATACTGCCGTCCATCACGTTGGTGCGAAGAGCCGCACGGATCTCTGCCTCAGAGAAAGTGTCGCCGCTAAAATAACGCTCCATAAAATCTTCGCTGGTCTCCGCTACCGCCTCCATCAAAGTATCGCGGCACAACTGCAGGTTTGCCTTGCTGTACTCGGGCATCTCGCACTCTACTACTTCCTTGCCCTCCCAGCGGTATGCCTGCTCGGTAATCACATTAATATAGCCCACAAATTTCTCATTCTCACGGATGGGCAGATGGAACGGCGCCATCTTCTTTCCGTACTTCGCTGTCATATCCTCCACAACCTGTCTGAAAGATGCGTTGTCGATATCCATATCCGTCACGAACACAAAACGGGGAAGTTTATATTTATCGCAGATCTCCCACGCCTTTTCCGTGCCTACTTCCACTCCGGCCTTACCGGAAACTACGATAATCGCCGCATCCGCCGCGCTCACCGCCTCTTCTACCTCGCCAACGAAATCAAAAAAACCGGGAGAATCGAGCACGTTTATCTTCGTGCCTTCCCACTCGATCGGAACAACGGACGTAGCGATGGAGATATGACGCTTTTGCTCCTCCTTACCAAAATCACTCACCGTATTCCCGTCGTCTATCTTGCCCATTCTGGATGTGATGCCGGAAAGGTAAGCCATCGCCTCCACCAGACTGGTCTTGCCGCAGCCCCCATGCCCCAGCAAAACCACATTACGAATCTTATCCGTCGTGTAAACATTCATGCCTTGTAACCCTCCAATTCTGTTGTTCTATTTTACACTCAAAGCCACACAAAATCATGGCACAAGTTGTAAATACATTTTACTAAATTTTCAGAACAATTTCAACAACTATTTATACATTCTGCACAGATTATTCACCACGAAGAATTTGAACAAAACATTCACCTTATATTTATTCTATTTTTGCAATAATCTCTCATCGCATCGTTGACCCATATTCCTTTATTGCATAAATTACCTTTATCACATATACTGAGGTACTCGATTGCTTTTTCATATTCCCCATCATGAATATAAGTCAATCCTCTTCTCAATTCCTGATGGTATAAAGTTTTACACATATACTCATAAAAGGTTCCTATTTCACATAATTGTGTATTTTGATAAAAATGTTCCATATACTGAACCACACACTGCCTAAGTTCTTCCAATTCCCAATTCAACAGTTCTGTTTCTGACTCGTAAATTTCGGAACCATATACAGTAAACGCACCGATGGCTCGCAAACTGACCGGTTCGCTTTTATTTTCAGGCATTTCCAAAATATCCCACAATAAATCGTCAAGCCACATTGGTTTTAGCCTCTCGGTGCTTGCACAATAACATCGTCCATCCCGCTCGCAGATATAGATCATCAGGTCAAAAAACAATTCCTTTTTTTGAACCCACACCATAAAATCTTTTTTCTTTAACTTATATTTTTTAATCTCTGACTGGATTATCTTGGGCAAAGTATTTTTTAGCTCTCTAAGCTTTTTTTGTTGTTCTCTCTTCATATTGTTTTACCCGGCCTGCCTATTTTTACACCACCATAATAAGCGTCCCCGCCCCAATCAGAACGCACCCGATCAAAGATTTTACCGTAAATTCCTCATGCAGGAACACAAAGGCCAGCACCAGCGTAATCACCACACTCAGCTTGTCAATCGGCACGACTTTTGACACCTCTCCGACCTGCAGTGCCTTATAGTAGCACAGCCACGACCCGCCCGTGGCAAGCCCGGACAAGATCAGGAACAACCAGCTTTTCCTGCTAATTTCCGAAATACTGTTCTGTCCATGTGTCAAAAAGACGATTCCCCAAGCCATAATCACCACCACTGCCGTCCTAATGGCGGTTGCCAAGTTGGAATTCACTCCCTCAATGCCGACTTTCGCCAAAATGGAAGTCAGCGCAGCAAAAACTGCCGACAATAACGCAAATACAAACCACATATCATACCCCTTCCCGCCTTACGCTCCTTTTATTTTATCACAAAACATCCTTTTTCACATCTATAATAGTATGTACCGCAGACGGTCAATCCATTTATCTTATTGATTCCGTTTTTATGCTCCCATGTCCTGGCCCGCTTTCTTGCGTTTGCTCCCATTTTGTGCTATCGTAAATACGAAAGTGAAACTTGGGAAAGGTAATAAATATATGAGCGCTCTCACCTGCGGTTTTATCGGGCTTGGACTGATCGGCGGCTCCATCGCCAAAGCTCTCAGACTCCGTCTGCCGGACACAAAACTGATCGCCTATGATATCAATTCCGCCTCTCTTGCGCTGGCACAAGAGGAGAAGGTAATAGACAGAATCTGTACCTCCATCGACGAATCTTTCGGAGGTTGCGATTACATTTTTCTGTGCGCACCGGTCTCTCACAATGCTGAGAATCTGCACACACTGAAAAACGTCCTCTCTCCCGATACGATTCTCACGGATGTTGGCAGCGTCAAAACAGGCATTCACTGGCAGATCGAAGAATTACAGTTACAAAAACAGTTTATTGGCGGACACCCCATGGCTGGCTCCGAGCGTTTCGGCTACCAGAACGCCAAAGCCGCTCTGCTGGAAAACGCCTACTATATTCTAACCCCTTCCGAAGAGGTTTCTTCTGAGAAGGTAACAGCTTATCAGGCGCTTGTGGAAGCTATCGGCGCAATCCCGCTTGTTTTATCTTACAAAGAGCACGACTATGTGACTGCCGCCATCTCCCATCTTCCCCATGTGATCGCCGCATCTTTAGTGAATGTGGTTAAAAGCTGCGACTCCAAGGACGGCGTCATGAAAATGATAGCCGCAGGGGGCTTTAAGGATATCACAAGAATCGCCTCCTCCTCTCCAGAAATGTGGCAGCAGATTTGTCTGACTAACGCGGATAATATCACGAAACTGCTCCGTACCTATATCCAGTATCTGGAAGTCATTACGGGCTATATCGACGACCATAAAAAAGAAACTCTTTACAGCTTCTTTGATACCGCGCGCGACTACAGAGAATCCTTTATCAGCGCGCCAAGCGGACCCATCAAAGCGGAATATGTGTTTACCGTTGATATTGCGGATAAGCCGGGCGCAATCGCCGCCATTGCCTCTCTTCTGGCCATGCACGGCGTAAGCATTAAAAATATCGGCATTAACCACAATAGAGAGCTGGCGGAAGGCGCGCTGCGCATTGAATTTTACGAACAGGATACGCTGGCAAAAGCTGTGGAAGTCATGACGGAACACGGCTACAAAATCCATACCCGCTAACAACGCGAAAAAAAGAAAGGCACAGGACAAACCATGATGAAATTTCAGAAGGCAAATACCTTAAAAGGGGAAGTGACCATCCCCGGCGACAAATCCATATCCCACCGTGCAGTGATGTTCGGTTCCCTAGCCGAGGGCACCACGGAGGTCACCAACTTTTTACAGGGGGCCGACTGCCTTTCCACCATAGAGGCCTTTCGGCAAATGGGTATCACAATCGAAAATACCCCCGAAAGAATCCTCATCCATGGGCGGGGGCTTCACGGGTTAAACGCGCCCTCCGATGTTTTGGATATGGGAAACAGCGGCACCACCACAAGACTGATCAGCGGCATCCTTGCCGGACAGCCCTTTGAGAGTACGCTCACAGGCGATGCCTCCATCCAGAAACGTCCCATGCGGCGGATTATGGAACCATTGTCCATGATGGGCGCAAGCATCGTCAGCATAAACGGCAACGACTGCGCGCCGCTCCATATTACGGGCGCGCCCCTGCACGGCATCCATTACCATTCCAAGGTAGCCTCCGCACAGGTAAAATCCGCCGTCCTGCTGGCAGGACTCTACGCCGATGGCGAAACTCTTGTAACAGAGCCATCCTTAAGCCGCAATCACACAGAAATCATGCTGCGCACGTTCGGGGCCGATCTGACTTCCGAAGGCAGGACGGCAAAAGTCTGTCCGGAACCGCGTCTGGAAGGACAGAAAATTCACGTACCCGGCGACATTTCTTCCGCCGCTTATTTTATCGCGGCCGGACTTCTTGTGCCCGGCGCAGAAATCCTGATCAAAAACGTGGGCATCAATCCCACCCGCGACGGCATTTTAAAAGTCGCACAGGAAATGGGCGGAAATATCACGCTGTTAAACGAAAACCATGACGGAGAACCGACTGCGGACCTTCTGGTAAAACACAGCCGGCTTCACGGCGTTGTGATCGAAGGCGATATCATTCCCACGCTGATCGACGAGCTGCCCATTATCAACATCATGGCCGCCTGTGCGGAAGGCACTACCGTTATCCGCAATGCCGCCGAGCTTAAAGTCAAAGAATCTAACCGCATCGACGTTATGGTGCAATATCTGGGCGCAATGGGCTGCGATATCACTGGCACGGAAGACGGCATGGTCATTGTTGGCGGAAGGCCGTTACACGGCACAGAAGTGGACTCCCATATGGATCACCGCATTGCCATGAGCTTTGCCATCGCCTCCCTGATCGCGGAAGGCGAGACAATCATAAAGGGCAGCGATGTAGTAAACATCAGCTACCCTAATTTCTATAAGGATCTTCAACGGCTCAGCCTTTAGCCCTTTTTCTGGCTCAAAAGCTATGTAGCCGCCTCCTCTTCGGCATCCATCTTGGCAATGGTGCTGTAGGTTTCAATTCTGCTCGCCTCAGCCTCCGACATGCCGATAAAGATAGACCCGTAGGCGTATTCGTTTTCTCCCTTCATCTCGATGCGCACAATCTCAAGAAAACAGTGGAGCACTTCCTTCGTCCAGAGCGTCAAAAACACCTCGTAGACAGCGCCGATCTCCAACGGCTCGCTGCACAGAAAACCCACTCCGGTTTTGGACACGTCCGATACATCAATATTCACTTCTTTCGCCGCATGGTCTGCGTCAAGTCTTTTAATCAGGAGTTTCGAGGAAAGCTCCAATCTTCTGTTTTTTCTGCGTTCTTCCATGTTTCCCTGCCTTTCTTCCACAATCCCTATCCTTCTCACGAAAGTTTCACTAACAGCCTATTTAAAAAATAAGACCCAACCATACAAAAAATTCCAGCGATACTCCCGTACCAGTTGAGGGCCGCGTCCGACTGCTGAAAATGTCTGCCCTCCACAAACTGTTTATAGTATTCCGTATAGTAAGCCAGAACATAACAGACCGCACCTGCGCCGATCACGCCGAATATCCTGCCGTATCCCCTAAAAATGACCATGCTCACAAACGTGGTTACAAATCCCACCACAAAGAACAGCCCCAAATGGGCGCCGTAACGTATCATCAACGCCGTGGTTTCAATTTGATCCATGGTTGGCTGCTCAAAAATCCGCCTCGCAATCTGCTCCGCCAAACGCATAGTGATACCTGCAGAGTCTGTGCCGTTCTGAAAGGATACTACCATCACAAAATATAAAAGCAGTAAAAGCGCTGCAAATGATGCAGCAATCACACAAAGTTCCAACAAAATGTTTCCTTTTTTTCTTCTACCCATGCCGCCTGCTTTCCTTCATCGGTCATCATACCTTTTGTTATAATATCTTACCATGATTATAATATGCACCACCATAAATTACAAATAGTTTATTCTAACGGATTCGGAACCGTAAACGGCGGGCTTAAATACTTCTCCTCCGGATAGGACGACACAGACGGACTGGATTTATACTCATTTGGCCGCGAAGTGTGCACCTGTAAGGCGAAACGATAGGTTTCCCCCGGCTCGCCTACAAACTCCTGCCTGATGCGGACACCAGGCCATTCACTGTCCAAAAGAAATCCTTTGGAAACCATAGTGTTCATAATATATTCTCCGGCCTCATTATAAACATAGACGTCAACGACATCTTTATCTTCATAATCGTCCCAATTGGTAAAAGCCCCAAAATACCATCTGGATTCGTCCGTCTCCTTCGCCGCCCAATAAAGCCCTTCCGGCGCAGGCAGTTCCGGCGCGTCTTTTCCGGTAAACACAAAAGCGTCCGACAACGTAAAGGGGCTGTCCACATAAGTAATCCCATCCCCGGAAGCACGCACGGCAAAATAATAAAATCCATTGTCCCAAAATTCATCTGAAAAGCTCGTACAAAAATACGCTTCCCCCGCAGTTCCCAGCTCCGTGCCGTCGCGCGTCCACCACACATTTCCCCGCATCGTGCCCTCGCGCTCCCACGCATCCTTTTCCAAATCCGGCGGCGACTCCGTGTCTCTCCTGTATAATCTCCAATCATATCTCTGGTCATCGCCAACTCCTGACTCAAACACACATCCCCAATATCCGATGCCTGTCTCCCCGTCCCAGTGTGCATCTGCAGGCGCAGGCAGCACAAGCAGATCCGTCTCACTCCCATCAGATTGAAAATCGTCCTTTGCCCCCATACTGCTAGGAAGCGCATTCCACAAAACAACTGCGGTCAAAACTGCCGCTGCCGCGAAAAAAATACCAGCCCGCATCCTGAAAACGCCAAAAAACGCTTTCTTTACCTGACGAACCGACTGATATCTTTTATCCGGGTTTAAATTGGTACATTTAGACAGGCAGCTTCTATAACGACGTTTCCCTGCCCTGCTTCCCAAAAGCTGTTTGATCGTAACACCCAGCGCATAGATATCCGCCCGCTCGTCCGTCTGGGAAAAGCCGTACTGCTCCGGAGGCGCATATCCCTTGGTTCCAAGCAGCTCCGTGTCCTGCTCCGCCTCTTTTTTCGGCATACGCGCCGCGTCAAAATCAATCAAACGGATATGCCCGTCCTTTGCCAAAAGAATATTGGAAGGCTTGATATCCCGATGAATGATTCCTTTTTCATGCAGAAAAATCAACACGTCGCAGAGCTCCTTTACAATAATCCTGCACTGTTTTTCTGACAGTTCTATGCTTCCCACTGTCCGCCCCTCAATATATTCTTCCAAAACAATCGTGCTCTCGTCTTCAATAGAAACCTCATAGACCAACGGCAGATACGGGTGCGACAGCGTTTGAAGTTTCTGATAGAGTGAATGCCGTCCCTGCAGCGTTTTACGAACCAAAAGCTGCCCGCTTCCCTGCTCTTTCACAATCTGCACTTTGCTCTTTTCACTCTGTTTCAGCACTTTTATCTCTTGGTATCCCATATCTATTTTTGCCTCTCATTCTTCTCACTGATGTTCATTATATCACGTTTTATCAAATGACTCTAACAAAAAAGAGAGTCAGAATTCAACGTTCTCCCGTTACGATCCGGTACAGCCCCGGCAGATGTTTTTTTAATACCGTGCCTGCCAGAATACAGCCTGCCATCACCACAACTGGAATCAGCAGATATTCCAAAAAACAACACAGCGGGCTTTTGGGAAACAGTCGGAAACAAATCTTTCGCAAAGAGGATAATGACAGTTCATGCAGAACATATATCATAAAAACCCACTCCGAAAACTTCAGAAAAATCCGCCGCATTGTTTTACGAATATAGATTTCCTTTGACAGCCGCAGCCAAAACACAATTCCGAACAGCATAGCGATATCTCTGGTTACCAAATTGTCACAAAACAATGCCGCCGCCACACAACAACAATACAGCGCTCCAACCTCTCCCATAGAATATCTGTCAAAAAAATAAATGGAAATTCTTTTTTTGACAACCGCAGCCCCGACCAGAAACCAGCCAAGCGCTGTTTTTCCATAAAAAGAAAAGGGGCAGAGAATCGAAAATAATCCGATACAAAACGCTGCCTGCGGACTCTTGTCCGCCGCTTTCCTGATCGACAAAAAGAGCAGAATCACCGCCATCAGATCCCGCATAAACCATAACGGATAGCACTGTGGATATTCCCGCCCTATACCGTATAATCCGAACCATTCCCACACAGAACATTGTAAAATCGGCGTATTGTTTCCCGAAAAGTAAGCTGCCGTAAACGGCAGACTCTGTAAAATAAGAAACACTACGATCCAAAAGGTATTCCAAATCAGATACGGTACAAGCAAGGTCCTTGTCTTTTTCCAAATCACATCCTTGTATGTATGTTCCGCGCGGAACAGCAAAACGGCGGAAAGCAGAAAAAAAATCGGCACGCCACATCTTGCCATCACCTGTGACACACCGACTTCCAACAGCCTCAGCCATTCCGGAAGAATCACTGTCTGACTGCCGTTTTCAAAATTGACCTCTGTCGTATAAGCATGTAAAAATACTACTAAAACAATCGCGATACTTTTGACGATCCTGATTCTATCGCTTTCCTCTTTTGTCATCTGCATTTTCACTTTTCTCCCCATTTAACCAAACAAAAAAACTCTGCCTATGATTATAAGCAGAACTCTTTCTCTTTTGGTCTACCCCGGGTAGACTTGTCACCTTTATGAAAAGCAAGTATAATAAGATACGAAATACGCCTAATCATTTCAGGTTGACAGCCACACCCGATCATAAAAATACGAAAAGGATTACCATATAAAATGAATGAAAAGTCAACAGACAAACTGAGACACGAAATTAAGACTGTAACAAATATAGAAGATTATCTGACAAAAAACAATGACTATCTGCTAAAAGACACCCTGTCTGAACACCTATCTATGCTTCTCAACCAGAAGAATCTAAAACGCGCAGACGTGATACGCGGCTCGCAGCTCGGCCGCGCCTATGTCTATCGGATTTTTGCGGGAAATAAAGTCCCTTCGCGAGACAAACTGATCGCCCTTGCCTTTGGGCTGCAGCTCACCGAGGAGGAGACACAGAAAATGTTAAAACTTTCTGGCAACAGGGAATTATATGCCAAAGACGTGCGGGACGCGCTGCTCCTTTTCGCCCTACAGAGAAACATGACTATTATAGAGGCCAACGAAATACTTTTTGACCATGGAATTGCGGTGTTAGATACGGCGAAGGAATAAGTATTATCCTCTACTGCTTTATAATCGTTGCGTATTTCTTTAATTGAATACGCAATGTCTCCAATGCTCTGGAATCTTGTTCATTTTGCAGCATAGTATCTAACTTTGCGTAATCCACCTTCAATCCAAATCCCAATTCCATAGCCTGATTTTCAAGACTGGCTGAAAACGGCTGCCCGACTACTCTGTCAATATTTGTTTCAATATCGTCATCTATCGGAAATTCAGCCAGATTGCTTAACAGCGCATTCCCGTGATCAAAAACAGGCGCTGTTTTATACTGTTTTTTTACCAAATCCGCCACAATGCCAAGATTATTGAAATGCCTGTCCGTATTCAAAATGAGCATATCAAACGTTGCAATTTTTCCTAATGATTCCCTGATATCCAAACCGATCGTATCAAAAACAAAATCAATTACAAACCGAATCCTGTCTTTCACCGAATCGATCATTCTTATTCTTTCTGACAACTGTCCGCCATGATAAATATCATAAAGTCTTTGCAAGCTGATAAAGGATTCACTTTCCAATAAGAAATTGGCCGATCGGCAGCCGTCCACTCCATTAATTTTACATGGTTCGTACTCCACATAATCCTGCATATTGGAACAGGCAAGCACCTTCGAGGCCAGATATTCGGACACTCCTTCATAGCCAACATGATTCTGTTTATACCAAAACCCATTTTCATAATATTTTTTTTGCGTCCCGATACTGCTTCCAACAACCATAACCAACGCATCCGGAGATAACTTATAATCTTTTATCATCTTCTCCATCTGACATCCTCCCAACAAATTTCTTCCCCTTCGAACCGAATCCAAATCTGGTCTTCCCACATGACTCCATGTGTGATTCTGTTCCATTTCCAAGGGTCGTTTGTCTCTAAATGCGCCTGCGTTAGTATCTCCTTTAAATCTGCCCGTCCATCTTCATAGCAGCGGCTTTTCAAAAACCCATACACCCGTTCAAGAGAAACATTATCCCCGCTAAAAGGCTGCATCATTGAGTCCGGAACCATTTTATCAATCCGCACCTCTTTCCGGTCATCTGAAACAAAAACTTTCGCAACGGGTATGTCTTCACACATTACCGTGAAATTGTACATTCCATACACTCCTGCTTTTGACATTCCGTTTGAATAATACTGCTGTCGTTATGGTATCTTTCTACGATTATAATATGCATCGTCTCAAATTACAAATAGTTTATCTATTTTCTATTGGTCCAATATTCTGTCTCTTAAAAGATATTTCGGTTCATTTTAACCAAAATATCCTCTGTTTTTGCTTCAAAATAAAGCGCTTTCCCAGCTTCGGTTTCTAAGATAATATAGCTATATTCGCCATCCTTTTTTGTTGACAGTGAAATATTGTCCTTCGTAACAGGATAACTAATACCCGTATAAAGCAATACTGCACAAAGTAGGACGACAAATACAAGACATACGGCAGCCACCGCTTTCAAAATTATTTTGGCTATTTTCTTTTTGACCGCCGTTATTACCTCCGCGTCGTATTTCCTTTGCGGCGCTTCTGCCACATCAATTTGCCTGCCCGACTTCAAGCGCTCAAATGCTGCGGCACAATCGGAACAAGTTTCAAGGTGTTCCTTTACAAATACCGTTGTGCCTTCACTTACCATATTTTCAAGGTACAGTGGCAGCACATAAACTTCCTTGTAGGGCTCTGGCATTGTATGCAAAATTTTTCGTATCTGCAACGCTTCGACCTGTATTCCGATTTGTTCTTCAAGGAAAGCCTTCGGGTCTGCTATGTTTTGCAATTCTATCTCTTCCATACTTGCTGTTTTATGTCTTTTTTTCAAATAGGTATAGTACGTGTTTTTCGCAATCTGGCAGATCCATACCCGCATATCGCAATCGCCGCGAAACTCCCCAATGGATTTCATTACCTTTAAAAATGTTTCACTTGCAATTTTCTCCGCTATCTGCTCATTACCTGAAAGCTTCCAGATATAATGGTATACCGATTTGAAATAGGTTCTGTATATCTGCTCAATCTCCATTACGCTACCACCTCCCTTCAACAATAAGACTTCACAAATGAAGAAATCTTACAATGATAATAAAAATTTTTCGGAAAGCAGAAAACGGCGACCTGACGATTATTTCGCCAGTTCACCGTTGCTTACATTTTTTCAATATTGTACGGTTACACCCCAAAATGCACTTTGGGGAAGTTATTAAACATCCTATTTTTCAGCCAGCTCCAGCGGAACAATTGTAAGCGTTTTTCCCATAGATACCAACAATTTTAAAATGGTTGATAACTGAGGATCTGTTTTTCCGCTTTCCATTCTTGCAATCACAGACTGCTTTACCCCTGTCATATCCTCCAATTCCCTTTGCGATATGTGATTTTCCTTTCTGGTCTTTATTATCTCTCCGACCAACTTAACCATTAAATCATTTTCGGCAATTTCCTCCGCCGTATAATGCTTCTTTCTGTATTCGCTCCAGCTTTCTCCCATTGGGGAGATTTTCTTTCCATTATCCATCTTCTCTGCTCCTTTCTCGGAAATCTTCCATTAGCCTTTTTGCTTTTTCAATCTCCCTTTTTGGTGTTTTCTGTGTACTTTTCATAAAATAGCTTAACAAAATAAATGCATTTCCATCCCATGCCAAAAACAGAATCCTGTCTCTCAGCGGACGCAACTCCCATATTTCCCCATCCAAATGTTTTACATATGGCTCTCCTGCCGCTGTCCCATGTTCCATTAGTATTCCAATATATTGGTCAATTTTATTATATTTTACTCTGGCATCTTTGCTTTTTGCGGACTTTTCTTCCAACTTATCAAGATATTCTTTGACCGGCTGATTTCCATTGGCATCCTGATAAAAGTAGACCTCGTACATTCTGTCGTCTCCTTCATCTGTTTATATGATAGCTTATAAGCTATCATATGTCAAGTGTGTTCCCACTTCGCCGTACACCCTGCAAAAAAAAGAGATTTGAAATATTTTTCTCTCAAACCTCTTTGATCGAACACGAGGATGTCTGACAAAACCTGACGTCCGTTGTTCTATTCTCAAATATGCACGATCGGTTTTTATTGAACAAACATCGCATCCCCAAAACTAAAAAACCGATACTTCTCCTCCACCGCTTCCCGATACGCCGCAAGCACATGTTCCCTGCCCGCAAGCGCGGAAACAAGCATCACCAGCGTAGACTCCGGCAGATGGAAATTGGTGATCAGGCAATCCAACACCTTGAACCGATACCCCGGATAAATAAAGATTTCCGTATCGCCGCAGCCTGCCTGCACCCTTCCGTTTTCATCCGCCGCGCTCTCCACAGTGCGGCAGCTAGTCGTGCCCACGCAGATTACCCGCCCGCCGTTCTCCTTTGTACGGTTGATGATGTCCGCCGTCTCCTGTGTCACCTGATAGTGCTCGGAGTGCATGTGATGCTCTAAAATATTGTCCGCCTTCACGGGACGAAACGTGCCCAGCCCCACATGCAGGGTCACATAGGCAATCTTCACACCCATTTCCTCGATCTGGGAAAGCAGTTCTTTCGTAAAGTGCAGACCCGCCGTAGGCGCCGCCGCAGAACCGTCATACTTCGCATACACCGTCTGGTAACGGGTCTTATCCTGTAATTTATGGGTTATGTAAGGGGGAAGCGGCATCTCTCCAAGGCGGTCAAGCGCCTCCTCAAAAATGCCCTCATACTGAAACTGAATCAGGCGGTTTCCCTCCTCCACCACATCCAGCACTTCCGCTCTGAGAATTCCGTCCCCAAAGACAAGTTTCATCCCCGGTCTGGCCTTTTTCCCGGGCTTTACCAAGGTCTCCCAGACGTCGTTATCCCGCCGTTTCAAAAGCAGCACTTCGATAGCCGCTCCCGTGTCCTCCTTCACGCCCATCAGCCTTGCCGGAATCACTTTTGTATTATTTAAGACCAGGCAATCGCCCGGTCTTAGATAATTTGTGATCTCCTTAAACGTATGATGTTCCACCGCTCCCGTCTCTTTGTGGAGCACAAGAAGCCTTGATGCGGAACGATCTTCTAACGGGTCCTGCGCGATCAGCTCCTGCGGCAGCTCAAAATAAAAATCCGATTTCTTTAACTCTGTCATACGATTCCTCTTACAACTCCGCATGTTTCAAAAACGCTACATACCCGCGTTTCGTCTCGTACACATCCGCCTTGCTTGTGGCCTCCCAAGGCGCGTGCATATTGAGTACCGCCACACCACTGTCGATCACGTTCATGCCGTACAGCGCAAGGATATAGGCGATAGTGCCGCCGCCGCCAAGATCAACTTTACCAAGCTCCGCCGTCTGGAAATTGATCTTTTCCTTCTCAAAAATGCCGCGGATATGTCCCAGATATTCTGCGTTGGCGTCATTGGAGCCGGATTTCCCACGGGAACCCGTAAACTTGTTAAACACCATGCCGCCGCCCAGATACGCCACGTTTTTCTTATCAAAGCTCGCCGCATAGGTGGGGTCAAAAGCGCTGCTCACATCGGAGGAAAGCATACAGGAATTGGCAAGGCATCTGCGCAGGTTCATTTCGCTGTACTCCCCCGTAAGGTTCATGATCTCCGCCACCGCATTTTCAAAAAACTTGGACTGCATACCGGTTGCGCCCACACTGCCGACTTCCTCCTTATCCACCAGAATACAACAGGCCGTCCGTTTGGTCTGTCCGGTTTCCAACATCGCCTTTAAGGAAGAAAACGCACATACGCGGTCGTCCTGACCATAGGCCAGAATCATACTGCGGTCAAATCCGGCCTCTCTTGCCTTTCCGGCTGGTACTACTTCCAGCTCGGCTGAGATAAAGTCCTCTTCCTCCATGTCGTAACTGTTCTTTAAAATATCCAGAATGCCTTTCTTCACCGCATCCTTTTCGGAACCTTTCCCCTCTTCGTCCGTTTTCTTCTTTTTCTCAATGACAAGGGGTTTATTGCCCACGATAATGTCAAGAGCCTCGCCCTCGATCACTTTATTGGCTTTCTTTTCCATCTGCTCCTGTGCCAAATGAATCAGCAGATCGGAAACGAAAAATACAGGATCGTCCTCAT
Source organism: uncultured Lachnospiraceae bacterium (assembly GCA_947243855.1). Lineage (GTDB taxonomy): Bacteria > Bacillota > Clostridia > Lachnospirales > Lachnospiraceae > UBA3282. The sequence continues at coordinate 27,807 of CAMXIK010000015.1, forward strand.
TTTCCCCCACGTTGATCTCCACGGTGCTGCCGTCTTTTTTCACCACTACGCCGTGAATGGCGAGGGGAATCGTCACCCACTGGTATTTCTTCACGCCGCCATAATAATGGGTGTCAAAATAAGCAAAGCCGCCGTCTTCATACAAAGGATTCTGCTTTACGTCCAGACGGGGAGAATCGATGTGCGCGCCCAGAATATTGATGCCGTTCTCCATTTTTTCCTTGCCGATTTGGAAGAAAACAATGGACTTATTCATCCATACCGAGTAAACCTTATCCCCCGCCTTTAGCTTTTTGCCATCTTTTACAAGGGACGCCAATTCCAGATAGCCCGCGTCCTCCAAAGTGTTTACAATCTGGTCGATACACTCTCTTTCCGTCTTGCCGTTATCCAGAAAATCCATATATTCTCTGGCGAAAGCGTCCACTTCTTTTAACTGCTTCGCATTGTAGGTTTCCCACGTATTTTTCTGCTCCATCGCTTTGCCTCTCTTTCTTAACTTCTAAGTTCTATCCCCATGCCCTCAAGACCGTTCAAAATCTTTTTCATCGCGCCTGCCACATCCGCCTCTTCCAACGTCCTGTCCTTCGCGCGGAACGTGATGGAATAAGCCATGGACTTAAAGCCTTCTTTGATCTGGCTGCCCTCGTAAATATCGAAAAGCTGGTAATCCTCCAAAATCTTTCCGCCGCGCTGCGCAATCACCGCTTCGATCTGTCCCGCCAGCACAGATTTCGGCACTACCATACTGATATCGCGAAGCACCGCCGGATATTTGGCAATGCCTTCATACTTGCGGTCAAAGGTTGCATATGGCAAAATTGCGGGGATATCGAGCACCGCCACATACACTCTGGTCTTTAAATCATAGTTATCGCAGACCTCCGGGTGCACCTCGCCCAGATATCCGATCAACTGGTTTTCATATAAAATGTTGACCTGTCTGCCCGGGTGCAGATAATTTCTGCCCGCTTTCGGATCGTAAGATTCTCTCTTGTGCATCCCGATGCTTTCCAAAAATTCTTCCACCACGCCTTTCATATCGAAGAAATCGCAGTCCCCGTACATACCGAGCGTAAACTGCATACGCTCTTCGGGAAGCTCCGTCAATGGTAAAGACTTCGGCAGATAAATATTGCCAAGCTCATAGAGACGCACATCCTTATTTCTCCTGTTATAGTTGGTGGAAAGACTCGTCAACATCCCATGCAGGGAAAGGGTTCTCATAATGGAGAAATCCTCCCCCAGCGGGTTTGCGATCGTAATTGCCTGCCTTGCCGGATCGTCCGCGTCAAGAAGCAGCTTATCAAACACCTTCGGGCTCTCGAAGGAATAGCACATGCCCTGCGAGAAACCGCAGTATTCCGCGATATCTCTAGCTTTCTGCTCAATCCGCAGTTTAAAGGGCAGCTTGCCGGTCGTCGCCTCGCCCGTAGGCAGAGTCGTCGGGATCTTATCGTAGCCATAAAATCTTGCCACTTCCTCCGCGATATCGCACTGTCTCAAAATATCCTGACGGAAAGTAGGCACCGTGAGCGTTCCTTTTTCCGCGTCATATTCTACCTCGATCATTTGAAAGATATCCAACATTTCCTGCTCGGAAATATCTGTGCCAAGCAGCTTATTGTAACGGGCTGGCTCAAAAGGCAAAACCACCTTCTCCTTCATCCCGGCGCATACATCCACCATACCGCCTACCACCTCGCCGCAGCCAAACTCCTCGATCAACTGGCAGGCGCGGTTGATTGCTTCCTCCGCGCTGCGCGGATCAAGACCCTTCTCAAACTTGCCGGAAGCGTCTGTCCTGAGACCGACTCTCTTAGCCGACTTACGAATATTAGTGCCGTTAAAGGTGGCTGCCTCAAAAAGCACGGTGGTCACATGATCGGTAATCATGGAATTTTCGCCGCCCATAATGCCAGCAATACCCACTTCTTTTTCACCGTCGCAGATCATCAGCACATCCTGATCCAGCTTTCTATCCTGACCGTCCAGCGTACGGAACACATCGCCGTCCTTCGCCCTGCGGACAATGATTTTATGCCCTGCAATGGTATCCAGATCATAGGCGTGCATGGGCTGGCCGTACTCCTCCATTACATAGTTTGTTATGTCAACCAAGTTGTTGATGGGGCGGATGCCACTGGCCGCAAGCCTCCTCTGCATCCACTTAGGGGAAGGCCCGATCTTGATATTTTTGCAGACTCTCGCGCAGTACCGTGGGCACAGCTCCTTGTCCTGCACTTCCACGGAAATATAATCCTCCGCCTTTTCACCGTTTCCTTTTACGGTCACCTCCGGCAAAACAAAGGGTTTGCGGAAGGTCGCCGCCGCCTCTCTGGCAATACCGATTACACTGTAACAGTCTACGCGGTTTGAAGTGATTTCATACTCGAACACCGTATCGTGCAGGCCAAGCGCTTCGATCGCGTCGTCTCCCACCTTTACGTCGTCCTCAAAAATATAGATGCCGTTTTCCGGCGCTTCCGGATAAAAATTCCGGTCGGAGCCAAGCTCCTCGATGGAGCACATCATGCCGTTTGAAGGCACGCCGCGCAGTTTTCCCGCTTTAATTGCTATGCCGTCCTCCGGCAGAGGGCCGCCGTCGTGGCCTCCCGCCACCTTGCCGCCGTCCAACACCACGGGAACCTTATCGCCCTCCTTCACGTTGGGCGCGCCCGTCACGATCTGAATGACCTCATTTCCGATATCCACCTGACAGACAATCAGTTTGTCCGCGTCGGGGTGCTTCTCGATTTTCTGAATCTGTCCCACTACGATCTTTTCCAGATTTTTATCCAGTCTGGTGTAGCCCTCCACCTTTGTTCCAGAGAGGGTCATCGCGTCCATATACTCCTGATCGGTACAGGATAAATCCGGTACATATGCTTTAATCCATGACAATGCTGTATTCATATCAATTTCATTCCTTTCTTTGATTTTTAAAATTGCTTCAAGAAGCGGATATCATTCTCATACAACAGTCTCATATCGTCGATCTCATATTTGAGCAGCGCGATACGCTCAAGTCCCACGCCGAACGCAAATCCCGTATACTGCTCCGGATCGATGCCGCTCATTTCCAGCACATGAGGATGTACCATGCCGCAGCCCAAAATTTCAATCCAACCCTCGCCCTTACAGAAGCGGCAGCCCTTTCCGCCACACTTAAAACAGCTCACGTCCATTTCCGCGCTGGGTTCTGTGAACGGGAAATGATGGGGTCTGAATTTCACCTTCGTGTCCTCCCCGAACAGCTCCCGTGCAAACTCCGCCAAAGTGCCTTTCAAATCGGCAAACGTAATATTCTTATCAATGACCAGCCCCTCGATCTGATGGAACGAAGGAGAATGGGTCGCGTCCACCTCGTCGGAACGGAATACCCGTCCGGGCGCAATCATGCGAATGGGAAGTTTTCCCTTCTCCATTTCGTGCACCTGCACGGACGAGGTCTGCGTCCGCAGCAGAATATCTCCCGTGATATAGAAGGTGTCCTGCTCATCCTTCGCCGGATGGTCAGCCGGAATGTTTAACGCCTCAAAATTATAGTAATCCTTCTCCACGTCGGGGCCTTCCACCACTTCATAGCCCATGCCGATGAAGATTCGCTCCGCTTCCTCCAACGCAATCGTGTTCGGGTGGCGGTGGCCAACATTATTTTTCTTCGCGGGCAGGGTCACGTCGATGACTTCGGTCTTTAACTTGGCCTCTCTGACGGCTCTCTCCATCTTTTTGACGGACGCCTCCAAGACCTTTTCGATCTCTTCCCTTGTCTCGTTGACAAGCTGTCCCACTTTCGGACGGTCTTCTGGAGCCACGTCCTTCATGCTCTTTAATACCGCCGTCAATTCGCCCTTTTTTCCAAGGTAAGTTACCTTGACCTCGTTCAGCTTCTCCAAAGCGTCGCTGGCCTCAATCTGGCGCAGGGCCTCGGCTTTGATCTGTTCTAATTTTTCTTTCATAGTTTCCTCCTTCAATCTGTTCCTGCACGCATAAAACGCCCCATGCGTATTTCTACACATGGGACGAATAAACTCCGCGGTACCACCCAATTTCCCGTTCGCGGCTTCTGTCTCTTACACAGACCGTCAAACGGACGCTTCCTTCGGCGTAACGTGCCGCACGTCCTACGCTACTTGCTCTCTATCCGCTATGCGGACAAATCGTTTCGCACAGGCTGCTCCGGTGGGAAATTCGGACGATAGTCTGAACCGAAGGGAACTCACAGCCGACGATTCCCTCTCTCTGACGGAAAAATATCTCCTACTAACACCTTCTTAGCATTTTCCTGAATCACTCTAACTCTTTTATAAAATCTAAATGCTATTTTAGTGATTTTACTGCGACTTGTCAAGCCACCCGAAGAAAAATTTATAAACTGGCCCAAAATACCGGTTGATATGCGCCCCGATCATCAAAATATACATCAACATATAAAACCAAAGCATTAAAATGACCACTGTAGTCAAACTTCCGTAGGTGCCAAAATCGTTATAGTGATCCACATAGATGGAAAAGGCAAAGGAAGCGATACTCCAAAGCACCGCCGCAAAGGCCGCTCCTGGAATCTGCGCCTTAAACCGCAGCTTGCAGCTTGGCACATAGGCATAAATCATGGCAAATATCAAAGTCAGGACCGCCCATGAAACCAAAAAGCGAAATCGCATGATCACATGAACCACCAAATGGAGCGGCGGAATATCCCGAAGCAGAATATCCACAATCACGTTACCGAATACCATCACAAAGAGCGCCACCAACGTAGCGGCTAAAATAATTACTGTGTAAAAACAGGCGATCGCCCGCAGCACAATATAATTTCGTTTCTCCTCTACATCGTTAACCGCATTTAAACCGTAGATCAACGCCAACATAGCCTTCGCCGCCGACCAGATCGTCACCAACGCAAAGACCGTGATCGTCCCTGCCGATCTGGCATAGACGTCCGACACAATGCGTATCACCATGCCGTTGACCGCGTCCGGCGTAAACTGTGTAATCGCGCTGATTAAATCAGCCTCCGTCAGCGTCGTGAATGGCAGGATTGCACATAACGCCATCAAAAGCGGTATCATAGACAAAAAAAGAAAAAAAGCCGTGCTTGCCGCAAAGGCGCTGATATTCTTTTTGGTCATCTGCCAGTTAAAATCCCGCAGGATATAAAATACTCTATAAATCGTCCTCATACTGCTCCCTCAACGTCCCGGCATCCGTCACTTTACAGTCCGGATAAAATAGGGAAAGAATCTGCCCATATTCAGCTCCTTGTTCACCCATCGCCTTCGCCCCATTCTGGGACATGCCGACGCCATGGCCGAAGCCGCCGCCAGTCAACGTATATCCTACCACAGTTTCCCCTGCTTTTCCAGTCCGGTAAACGGCGTCTATCACAAAAAAACCGCTCGGCAAAAGAGTTTTCGGCACGGTTTCGCTCTCATCCTGTTTTCGGACCGCGCTTTTGGTATCGCAAAGCACATAGCGGATATTATACTCGGAAAGCACCTTAACCGTTCCCTTTTGCGCCTCCACCGTAAGCTCCTGCGCAATGCCTCCTGCGCCCCTTTTTGTGACCTCTATCTTTTTGATTCCGCCCAATTTTTTGATCGGCTCCGACACATAATAATCCCCTTCCGCTCTAGTCAGCACATTAGCGGGCGACGCTTTCTGCCGTTCCCGCAGGCGTTCCCAAAACGCCTCTTCATCCAATTCTGTTACTTCATAGGTCCACCGATACCACGGCTCCTCCTTCTCTAAATCCTCCTCATGCACGGTACTGATAAACTTCCGAAAGACTTCCTCGTCACGCAGAGACTCAGCGTCAAATCCATTCTCCTCAAAAGCCGAACTCACACGCCCGCCTTGCAGATAGGCGACGTCTTCCCCGTTTCCACCCTGCCAGCTTACCACATCCGTCCCCGCCCCGCAGGAGGTCGAGTAATAATAGTTTCCGGCAGCCTCCCCCTGATACGTGAGCAGCATCCCATCCGTCTCCTTGACCGCTGTGGTGGAAGCCCCGTTTTCTTCTATATTGTGATAAACCTGATAAGACGTAGTATCATCCACATGCGCGCCCAATTCGGGAAGCCCCGCGCGGATAATATAGCGGTAAGCATAGGTCCTGGCGCACACCGCCTGCGCCTTTAGGGCCTCCTCCGGATAAGAGGCCGGCATCTCGCTTGGCACTACGGCATAGAGATATTCCTCCAAAGGCAGTTCATTGATTACCGCAATGCCCTGCTCCATCCGCAGACATTCAATGACGCCCCGGTAATCATGATCCGCCCTCGTGCTCCCCTCCATTTCCACGGTCACTTTATCCGTAAGGTTTACGCTCCGATAAGTTCTACGCTCGCCGACTGTCATCTGCTCCATGCGCAGCCTTGTCTCTTCCCCGTCCACAAAAATACCGACGCTCTCATGAAAATAACTGCCCGACGCCGTATTTTTCAAAAGCACGCGAATCTGATCCGCCCCTGCCTCCTCTGAGACCAGACAGGCGACAATCTCCCCATTCTCGATCACAAAGTCCGTGTCCGCGCATCCCACCCGCAAATCTTCTCTCTCCAAGGTCGCCAGTCTGCCATAAAGCTTGTATACCTCCATCTGCCCTGACAGAGAATAGCTGCCATAGTCCTCAATCTCCAATTCCTCCGCGCTTGCCCGCAAGAGCCTTCCGTGAATCTTTTCCCGCCGTTCCTTCGCTTCTACGATACGGCCGTTTCGAAAAGTCAGATCGGCAATCTGTTCCCGCTCCGGAAGCTGTACGGACGCCTCTCCGGAAGCCGCCGCAAAAAAAGCCGTCTGATGATAAAAACAGTCCAGTCCCCCCTCTTTGCTCTCCATCACCCAGACGCTTCCCAGATAATGATCCTCCGGCAGTACCTCCACGATGGTCAGCAGCGTATTTCCCTTCATATAGACCCGCATTTCCTGCAATTCGTTCTCTGCAAATGCCGCCGAAAGATACCGGCACGGCCCCTGCATAGCGCCGTTCTCCGTATACGCTTCCCCCGCCCCGCTGTCAATTTTAAGTACAAAAACCGTGGTTTCCCAGATCGATGATTCATGATCCAGATAGGCTAAAAAAATACGGAACGCCTTGTACCAATCTTCCTTTAAAAGCGCATACTCCGGCTTATACTGCGCACTGTAATCGGGAAGCTGCCATTCCTCCTTCCCGATCTGTCTGCATAGCTCCTCGTACTGCCCGTATGTAAAATAAACGGCGTCTTCCTCCCCGTCCGCCTCCGAAACATCCAGCGGGCTTTCTGCGCCGTCGGATACAGGCATGGAAAAAGAGACCCCCAGAGCGTCCAGAAGAATTTCCACGTCTTCTACGGTAATCTTCTCCCCCTCCGGTACAGTCTCCTCCTCTTTTTGCATCCGCCTTCCCATCCAGATACCGACCAGAAAAAGCAGACCGAAAAAAATAAGCGCGAGCTTCGCGAATTGCTTTGCCTTAAAATTCATATAAAAGTCCTTTTGCGTTCCTCCTCTATTCCTATGCGGGCAGAAAGGGATTTTATGCCCACAAGGGTCAAATACTCAAAATCCCATATTTATCCGGATGACGGTATTTGTCCCCCGTTACCTCGCGGACGCGGTAATCCCTTAACAGCTCCAAATCAATCTCGGCAAGAAAAACGCCCTCCCCGCTTGGCGCTTCGAAAATACACATATCCCGTGACCATGGTTCCTCCCTCAGCCATGCAACGCCGTCAAAAACGGTGGAATGCCCATTACAATCCGGCTGTCCTTCCGGATAATTGCAGGTAGCAATGGCAACCATATTTTCATAGGCCCTTGTCCGAAGCGTCGCCAGACGATTGATCTCCATGGGGCATGCGTTTGGCGCAAGAATGATCTCCGCACCTTTCAGCATTAAAATTCTCGCGCTTTCGGGAAATTCCCTGTCAAAGCATATCATGCCCCCGACCTTAACCATATCTCTGCCGATATCCAAATCGACAACATAAAAGTCCTCGCCGCCCGATAACACCTTCTCCATGTCAAATGCGCAAGTGTGTACTTTGGAATAATGCAGGACGTTCTCTCCCTTCCTGTCAAAAAGGATCATGGAATTTAGCGGCTTCGGACTATGGCTTTCCAGAAACGTAATGCCGATGGCCATTTGAAGTTTTGCCGCCAGCCTGCCAAATTCCTGTACGAAATCACTCTCAGCGGAAACCGCCATTGCATTCAGAACGCTTATATCCTGTGGAATCCGATAGCCACAGCTCCACATTTCCGGGAACAAGGCAATGTCCGCCCCCATTTCTTTCGCCTTCTTACAGGCATTGATTCCGATCTGAGTCTGCTCCTCCAAAGTGCTTCCCGGAAGAAGCTGTAACAGTGCAATTTTCAATCCCATGCTCGTTTTTCCTTTCTGTTCTCCCATCGTTTCAATGAATATCCCTTTGCTTTAACCACATTTCCTTCGTAAGCAAATTTACATGCCCCGTCCGCCTCTCGTTCATAAGCGGCACGTCCACCCCTTCGTTTGTCCACTGGTACTGAAATCCAAGCTTTTCCTGCACCCGCTTCGACTTAGCATTTCCCTCATAATAACCGCACCATACCTTGTTCATGCCGATATCTTCAAACGCGCGACGCAACAGTTCTCTTGCCGCTTCCGGCATCAATCCCAGCCCCCAGAAGGGCTTCCCAATCCAATATCCAAGCTCGCACTCGTCATCTCTCTTTGTCATGTCCGTATGACCGTTCAGTTTCAGTTCAATAGCTCCGATGACCCGATGATCCGATTTCAGGCAAAGAGCGTAGACTTCCTCTCCTGAAAAAACATCCCTGATCACATCCCGGCTCTCTTCCACACTCTGATGCGGCGGCCATCCGGCAATCGGTCCCACCGCAGGATCACTGGCATATTGGTATAAGTCCTCCGCGTCGCTGTCTTCAAAACGGCGCAGAATTAATCTTTCTGTTTCAAGTATCACTGTTTTATGTTCCGCTTTCATCTGTTTCGCTCCTTATGCCGCTTTTTCATTTAATGGTATTCCTATACTATAACAGATCAAGGGCAAAAATAAAATAGCGCTCTTGCCAAAAACAGAATCGCGCTATATCATTGCTATAAAGTAATTTCAGAAAGGCGGTTCCCATGACAAAAATTTTACTGTTAGAAGACGATATCAGTCTGATAGACGGATTAACCTATTCCCTTGAGAAAAACGGTTTCCTTGTAAAGACCGCCCGTACCGTGCAGGACGCCCTGACACAACTCACCTTTCCTATCCCCTTTGATCTTCTTATTTTGGACGTCACCCTGCCGGACGGGACTGGCTTTTCTGTCTGTGAAAAGGTACGCGCACAGGACAACCGCATCCCCATTCTCTTTCTCACCGCCTCCGACGAAGAAGTCAACGTCATTCGCGGACTCGACAGCGGCGGCGACGATTATGTGACAAAACCGTTTAAAATCGGCGAGCTCTGCTCCCGTATTCACGCGCTGCTTCGACGGACCGCAAACGTAACCAGTCTCAATTTCGGAAGCCTTTCTATAGATACCATGGCAAACCATGTCACTATAGACGGGCGCACCATCGACCTGACCAAAGCCGAATACCGTCTTCTGTGCCTTCTTGCACAAAACGCTGGCATCGTTGTGACAAGGACACGCATTCTAGACGAACTGTGGGATCACAGCGGGGATTTTGTGGACGACAACACCCTATCCGTATACATTCGCAGGCTGCGTGAAAAAATAGAACCAGACCCGGCCCATCCCCATTATCTACTCACCGTCCGCGGATTCGGTTACAAATGGAATCCCCAGAATTGAAAGGAGCATACCGATGATTACTGCATTTTCACATGATATTCAGGACAAAGACAATAAACGCTGTCTCGCCTTTCTGCTTCTGTTCTCCTTTCTGCTGTTTTTCACTGGCATGATTTTTACCGCCGCTCTCACCAAATCTGCCAAAACCATGCTTCTTTCCCATGATGAGACAATCGCCTCCTCCCTGCTCTCACAGGGCGTTCCAAAGCAGATTGTCGCGACTGCCCTCACAGAAAAAGGACACTCCGCCGAGGGCGCTGACCTGCTCTTAAAAATGGGACTTACCCAAAACCAGAAAACAGAATTTCTGCCCCTGCTCTCCCAATTTCAAAACCGTGCCCGTACTCTCACTCTCCTCTCCGCCTTCTTTCTCTCCTTGCTTCTTCTTGCCGCCGCCAGCCTTTTTCTGCATCGCAGGGAGCGGCTTTATGAATGCGCCTGCACGGTCATGGAAAGCTATCGAAAAGGCGATTATGCAAAGCATCTGCCCCAGACATACGAAGGCGGCGTCTACCGGATGTTTTCCGCCATTGACGGCCTTGCCACCATGCTTCAAGCGCAAAAAGAAACCGCCCAAAATTCCAAGGAGTTTTTAAAAGACATGATTTCCAACATTTCTCATCAATTAAAGACTCCTTTGGCGGCGCTCTCCCTGTATCAGGAAATTATGGAAAACGAACCGGATCAGCCTGCCGTCATAGAAGAATTTGCTTTCAAAACAGGATTGGCATTAAAACGCATGGAAGATCTGCTTCTTTCCCTGCTAAAAATTTCCCGTCTGGATACGGGCAGTATCGTCTTTGAAAAAGAAAACTGCCGTCTGTCAGAGCTTGTCTCCCACGCCTTAAACGATCTATATACCCGCGCCGCAAGAGAAAGAAAACAGCTTATTGTAGAAGGTAACGCTGACACAAAGCTTATCTGCGATCCTGCATGGACTGCCGAGGCTCTTGCCAATCTCGTCAAAAACGCGCTGGATCACACGCAGGCGGACGGCTCTATCCGCATCGCATGGGACGCTTCCCCTGCCGCTGTCCGCATCCATGTAACAGACAATGGGGACGGCATTGCTCCCGAAGATATTCCCCATATTTTCAAGCGGTTCTACCGCAGTAAATCATCACAGGACACACAGGGCGCGGGGCTTGGCCTATCTCTGGCAAAATCCATCATTGAAGGCCAAAACGGCGTTCTTTCCGTTCACAGCATTCCCCATACGGAAACGGAATTCACGCTCCTGTTTCCCGTGTAATCTTACAAAACTGTAAGTTACAATTCACGGTACTGTAAGGCTTTCCTGCTATTCTGGTCTTACTTAAAAATTTCATGAGTTAAGACAAGAAAGGAATTGACAGATCATGCAAATCTTACAGGTACAAAATCTTTGCAAAACCTACGGAGAATCCGCCGTCAAAGTTGACGCCCTAAAAAACGTCTCCTTCTCCCTGAATAAAGGAGAATTTTGCGCAGTCGTCGGCGAATCCGGCTCCGGAAAAAGCACATTGCTCAATCTGGTCGGCGCCCTCGACTTCCCTACTGGCGGCGAAATACTCATCGACAGCCAAAATCTTTTTACCTTGAGCGAGGAGGAACGCACCATCTTTCGCAGAAGAAACATCGGCTTTGTCTTCCAATCCTTTCAGTTGGTGGAAGAACTGAACGTAGAACAAAACATCATTTTCCCACTCCTGTTAGACTACCGTAAACCGGACCCAGAGGCTTTAAACGAGATTCTCTCCCTTCTAGGCTTACAAGACAGACGCCGTCATCTTCCCAATCAACTCTCCGGCGGGCAAAAACAGCGCGTCGCCATCGGCCGCGCCTTGATCACCAACCCGAAGCTGATTCTGGCAGACGAGCCTACCGGCAATCTGGACAGCCGCAACAGTATGGAAGTGCTGGATCTTTTGCTTCGCGCCTCCAGAAAATATCAGCAGACAATCCTTATGATTACCCACAATAACAGTCTTGCCGTCTCTGCGGACAGAGTATTGCGGGTGTCCGACGGCTGTCTAACTGATCTTGGAACAACGTCTGGGAAAGGAGAGGGTTTTCGCGATGAAAAATTATCTTGAATTGGTTCCCCACTACGCTCAGATACACAAAAAACAAAACCGTATGTCCATTTTGTGTATCATTCTTTCGGTATTCCTCGTCGCTGCCATTTTCGGTATGGCGGACATGTACATTCGGAGTATGATTCTGAAAACCAAACAGGACGACGGTAACTGGCATATTGTCCTGAAAAATGTCAGTGACGAAACAGCGTCTATGATTGCCACTCGGCCGGAAGTCAAGGCTTTCTCCTGCTACGGTGTTCTGAACTACAGTCTTGATATGGATTACACCATAGGCGGAACGGATACGGTGATCTGCGGCGTAGATGCTCCCTATGTGACAGATATCTATGCCGGCCTTATCTCGGAAGGTAATTTCCCGCAAACGGAAAACGAGGTGTTGGTAACCGCCAATGTCCGAAAAGCATTGAATGTTGACTTGGGAGGCCAAATAATGATTCGTGATGCCTCTGGTATGGAAACCGCTTATACCATATCTGGATTTTTGGAAAACCCGCCCATGATACTGCGCAAAGACATATACGGTGTCATGATGAACACAAACACTTTCCGTTCCTTCTTTCCCAAGGTCACCGACGGAGAACCGAACGATTATAACAGTGTCTTCATGGTGCAGTTTTCAGGTCACAGACATTTGCGGGAAACGATAAACGATATCAAAACACAATTTTCCCTCGCAGATACGCAAGTAGGGGAACAGGCCATGCTGCTTGGGCTGCTCGGCCAGAGCGACGAAGGAAATCTATTCATGGTTTCCATCTATTCCGCTGCCCTTTTTCTCTCTGTGCTTGTTCTTGCTGCCGGCGTTCTTATGATCGCCAGCAGTTTAAACAGTAATATCGCCGGACGGACAGCCTTTTTCGGTATGCTGCGCTGTATCGGCGCGACGCCAAAACAGATCATCCGCCTAGTACACCGGGAAGCTCTCGCTCTCTGCAGTTTCGCCATTCCAGCCGCTTTGACGGCAAGTATCGCAGTCATCTGGATTCTATGCGCCCTGCTTCGCTTCTTAAGTCCCAAATATTTTGATACCATGCCGGCTTTTGCCATCAGCCCGCCAAGTATTCTCGCCGGAATCCTGATCGGCATTTTGACCGTATTCCTTGCTGCCCGCGCTCCGGCCAAAAAAGCCTCCGGCGTATCACCCCTAACGGCAGTGAGCGGCCAGATTCATACAGCCCCGGTCCGTAGAGCGGCAAACACGTTTTTCTGTAAGGTAGATACCGCGCTTGGCATTCATCACGCCACGGGAAACCGCAAAAACTTTCTTCTCGTGACAGCCAGCTTTGCCCTGAGCATTATCCTGTTTCTCTCCTTTTCCACCACGGTGGACTTTATGAAACATGCCATAAATGTACTGCATCCATGGACGCCCGATCTCTCCCTTGTATCAGCAGATAGTGCCTGCACCCTTAGTCCCGGTCTGACCGCCGAACTATCCCAGTACCCGTCTGTCAAGCGCGTCTATGGCAGAATGTTTGCCTATGACCTCCCCGCCGCGGTAAACGGCAGCGAGACCACCGTCATGTTGATTTCCTATGACGATATTCAGTTTAAGTGGGGCAAAAAATATCTGATCGACGGCTCCGTCTCCGATGCTCTGGAGCATGTCGGCACAGGACTTGCCGTCGCCACACCGCAATATAACAATACCGCTGCCATCAAAAACGGGGACAGCGTAACGCTCACGACTACAACTGGCTCCCACAATATCAAAATTGTCGGCGACGTGTCCGAATGTCCCTTTCATACGGAAAACGGTGAAATCATACTCTGCTCGGAAGACACCTTCCGCAGCCTGACCGGTTTCGATGCCTACACAGTCATTGATATCCAATTAAAACGCGACGCAGCCGACGAGGATGTTGAGGCAATCCGAACGGCCGCGGGCACAGGCGTTACCTTTTCCGACCGTCGGGCGGACAATCAAAATGTGCTTGGCGCAGAATATGCCTTCCACCTTTTTATCTACGGCTTTCTCATCCTGATCGCCTTGGTTACCATCTGCAATATCATAAACTGTGTCGCTATGAGCGTGGAAGCCAGACGCAGGCAGTACGGCGGTCTTCGCGCCATCGGTCTGAGCGCAAAACAATTATCCCGGATGATCGTCTCCGAAACGCTCGCCTATGCCGTCTCTGGCGGTATCATTGGTACGGCGGTTGGCCTTGCCCTAAACAAAAAGCTGTTTACCCTGCTTGTGACGACCCGTTGGCACGAGGTTTGGACGTTCCCTGTTGCAGAGCTTTGCATGATTCTCATTGTCATGTGCTTATCCATCCTTCTTGCTGTGAAAAGTCCTCTGAAACAGCTTCGGCAAATGTCCATCGTAAACACAATCGGCGGGTACTGATGTACCCGCCGCCTCTATTTGGTCCCAATTCGTCTCCTTTCTCACTCCCCCGTTATCTCCCTGTACTCCTTCGTACCCACATCGCTCCACGCTTTCCGACCGGAAGCAACGACCTTTCCGCTGGCAGTCTCCACCGCATACATATCCACAATCGCCTCGTTTTCCGATCCTTCCGCGGTACGGTACAACACCAGCAGCTCGCAGGCTCCGTTTTTGGACGGCCGGTCATATACCAGACTGTAAGAGTATGTCCTGCCGTCCTCCTCTGACGTCTTAGTCCCTAACTCAATATACAGATTCCCTTTGGCGTTATAATACACCTCATAAGAAAATCCTTCCTCCAAAAGCACGGCGTCATAGACAGCCCTCGCAGCCGTCTCCCGGTAATCCGCCTCCGGCTCCTGTTCCATTTCCCGTTCCGTTTCTTGTTCTATCTCTGGAATTTTCTCCTCCGTTTTATCTTCTTCCTTATGTTCTTCCTTCTTTCCATTTTCAAAAGGCCTCTGCGCATGCTCTTTCCGCTTTGTCCCATCCTTCTTATTGATATACCTGTCAGCCTCTTCCGCAGTGATCTCCGCAGGCCTTTTAAAGAAAAATGCAACGGGCCGATAATACACGAGATCATTCTCGCCTAAGAAAGCTTCATTCGTCACCAAAAGATTTCTGGTGAGCATCCGCTCCTCCTGCGTCCCAAGCACAATAAAAAACATCGCAAAGAAACAATAAAGGCCGCATACAAACACAGCAGCCGTAATACAGAGCGTTTTCATAACCTGATGAACGCGCTCGCTTCTATACAGAAATGTAAGCGCCAAAACGAGAAGCATAATGGGCGTAATGATTGCCGTTATCATCTGTCCCAGCATCTTCGCCCATGTGCGGAAAGAATAGTCCGTAAAGGACAACACTGCCTCTGCTGCCAAATATCCTACTGCTATACATACCGTAATAAAAGTTGCTCTTTTGACTGCTTTCATCTGTCCCGCTTTCCTATGCCGTCTTTTCATTCTACGGCATCCATAACTGCCACCGTCTTTTTCCAGTATAGGCATATTCAACGGCATAGTCAACAACGCTGCCGCAGAATACGCCCTCCTGATAAAAACCTCTATACATGTACAATTCTGTATCTTTTTGCATGATTGTACCTATTATCTGCATATTATCACAGCAATTTATATGCAGAAAACACGATTTTTGTCTTGTTTTTCTGCATATAGTACGATATTGTTATATGCAGAAAAAAACCTATATACTGAATTACAAAGGTGAGAACTGTTATTTGAGGAGGAAAGCAAAATGGAATTAACAAGACAGACTGCGGAACAAGCCTTACAAGAAGCATCAAAATCCAATCCCGGGCCATGGGTAGACCATGTTCGGTATGTGGCAAAAGCCTGTGAAGCGATTGCGGCGCGCTGTGAAAATTTATCCGCCGAGCAGGCGTATCTATACGGCCTGCTGCATGATATCGGACGCTATGCGGGAGTGAGTTCGGAAAAACACCTGATAGACGGTTATCGCTACTGTATGGAGCGCGGGTGGGAAAAAGCGGCGCAGATCTGTATTTCCCACGCGTTTATGATACAGGATATCAACACCTCGATCGGGGAATTTGACGTCAGCGACGAGGATTACCTGTTTATGAAGGATTTTGTGGCAAACGCCGTCTATGACGATTACGACCGTCTGGTGCAGCTTTGCGACTCTCTGGCTCTGCCGACGGGTTTCTGCCTGTTGGAAAAAAGATTTGTAGATGTTACTCTACGGTACGGCGTTCACCCATCGACCATAGACAGATGGAAAAAAGTGTTAGAGATCAAAGCTTTGTTTGAAAAGCAGATCGGCTGTTCCATTTACGATCTGCTTCCCGGCGTTGTCGAGAACAGCTTTCGTTAGCATTTTCTAAAGCATCTTCGCCCGCAGTTCTTCCCCGCCGAGTGCGCTCAGATAAGCGGGCGGAATGTCAAACACGGTCTTCGCCCCTGTCTGCCCCTCCTTCGCAAGTCGGTAAGCCGCCCTCGCGTAAGCGACGATCACACAGGAGGTAAATTCGGGATTAGAATCCAATTTCAGGCGATACTCGATCAGATGATTGTTTTCCTCTTCCCACCCCGTCTTTCCGCTGCGAAGCACAAAGCCGCCGTGCGGGATGCCGCTGTGATTTCTTTTTAGCTCTTCCTCGCTGATAAAATGTACGGTGGTGTCATAGTCCGCAAAGTAATTCGGCATGGTCTTGATCTCCTGCTCCACCTTCGCGGCGTCCGCCCCCTCTTCCAGAACCACAAAACATTCTCTGGTATGTTTTTCACGGGTGGAAAGCTCCGGATCTTTCCCCGCTCTCACTGCTTCCAAAGCCTCTTCAACGGGAATCGTATATTGTTTGGCGTCCTTCACGCCCTCGATCCGCCGAATCGCGTCGGAATGCCCCTGACTAACGCCTTTTCCCCAGAACGTATAGTCCCTGCCGTTTGGCAGAATGGCGGAAGCGTACATTCTGTTTAAAGAAAACATACCCGGGTCCCAGCCGACAGAAATAATGCCCACTTTCCCTGCTTCCTTGGCCGCTCTGTCCACATTTTCAAAATGCGCAGGTATCTTTGCATGGGTGTCAAAGCTGTCTACTACGTTAAATAGTTTTGCAAACTCGGGCGTCTGTTCCGGCAGATCGGTCGCGCTGCCGCCGCACAAAATCATCACGTCGATCTTGTCCTTCCATGCCGCCGCCTCGGACACATGGCAGACCGAAGCCGTCTTGGTAAGAATGGAAACCTGTTTGGGGTCTCTTCTTGTAAATACCGCCGCAAGCTCCATGTCGGGATTCTGCTTGATGGCGCACTCCACGCCGCGTCCCAGATTGCCGTAACCTAAAATTCCAATTTGAATAGCCATCTTTCCTCCATTCCGAAAGAAATCCAAAGCATGGATTTCCTTCATCTGCAAAAGCAGCCGCACGAGACGACTGCTTTTCCATCTTTCGTATATATCCCCAAAATGCCGGATCTTGTATTTTGACTCCTAGCAAAGCTAGGTGGGTAACCGCAACCATACTTCTGTCTTCCACTGCGCAATGCCCAAAGGCTGGAGGCCTGACATCTATATGACAATGTAGGAATCCCGTTTAAAGTATCTGTAGGTTCAAAATAACAAGACTTTATCGAGCATTTCAGGTTACCTCTATTATATCCGAATTGACCGCAGAATACAACAGAATTTTTTGCCATAAGCTGCTGTTATTTCCAAATTTTATCTGTTCTTCTCTTTCTCCTGATACATCAGCTCGTCGGCCAGATGGAATAAATCGTGGAACGTTTCCTTGCCTGTCTGCGTATAAGCGGCTCCCACGCTGGCGGAAATATTCTGGAGGTGTTCATGCTCCGCATACGTCCTGTCAAGCTGATCCTTAATCATTTTTCTCGTCCGCTCCACCTCTTCCTCTGTGTGCTCCCCGGCAATCACCACCAGAAACTCATCGCCGCCCATGCGGGCAATCAGCCCTCCCGGCGTATGTTCCTGAAGCGTTTCGGCCGTAAGAACCAAGGCCTTATCGCCCTCGTGATGGCCATAGATATCGTTGACGCTCTTAAAATGATCCAGATCAATACAGAACACCGAAAGGTATTCATCCCCCAGCTTATCAATATACTCATACACATACCGTCTGTTATACAGCCCTGTCAGGAAATCCGTGTTTGCATTCTTAATCATCATCTGCTCGTAAAGCCTCTCCTGCGTCACATCAATCGCAACGCCCACGGTTCCCATAACGCTTCCGTCCAGATCAAACAACGGCGACTTGTAGGTTTTCAGCTCGCGCATACTTTCCCCGATCTTGACCGTCTCGTCGAAAATACAGGTCTCCCGCTTCTCCATCACCTCGTATTCCGATTCCATGCAGATAAATTCCCCTTTTTCATATTCATCCGGCGTGATATCCCAAATATAATAATGTCCCCGTCCCTCAATCTGCTCCATGGTCTTATTGACCGCTTTGCAAAACGCTGTGTTTACTTTTGTATGCGCGCCCTCCTTATCCTTATACCAGACCAGATGGGGAACGCTGTTAATCGTCGTGTCAAGAAAGCTCTTTGTCTGCCAGAGGTCTTTCTTCATCTTATAGGTCTTCTGCCAACGGGTCAGCCGAAACCCAAACTCCTCCTCCGTTAAAGGCATTACCCAGATATCCGTAATTTCCTCCGCATCACCCTTTGTGACTAAATGCGCCGCCTGCTCCTTATCCGCCAGCACAATCAGCTCCGCATTTTTCCGTTTATGGGCAAGCAGAAATGCAAGCATTTCTTCCGCATAGATCTGCCGGATATCCGCCAGAATCACATCCGCCCTGTCCAAAATTCCCTCATCTATATTGTCGCTCCACAAATATTCATGCGTAAAATGAAGAAACTGCGGCATCTGCTTCATTACTTCAAACAACTCAATCTGTTCTGTGATGAAATAAAAATTTATTTGGCAATGATACATAAACTTCCCCCATATTTTTCAATATACGATATGCCTTCTAAAATGGAAAGAAGGGGCACGTCAATAGACTTACCCCTTCCTATCACAGTTGTGTCTTATTTCAATCGTCAAACAATTACAGAGCGTTTACCAGCTTCTCAAGAGCTGCCAGCGCCTCGTCGGGAAGCTTGTCATAGCCTTCCTTCTTCTCAGCAAAGCCCTTAACCGCATTTACACGGGTCTGCATAGCGTTCTTCAACTGCGCTTTGTAATCTGCATCGTTCAAGTCGGGCGTGAAGTCGCCGGTCTTGCCGTTCCAGTCGTTCATGATCTCGATATCCTCGAACGGACCCCACTGCTCAAACTTCGCCTTGCCCTCAACGATGGTCTCAAGGATGCCAAGGGTATCTTCCTTCTGGCACTTGTGACCCATGAAGTCACCAGTATTTACGATATAGCAGTCAACGTTCTTCTCCTCAACCAGCTTCTTGAACTTCTCATAGTCGTTTACCAGAGGATAAGTTCTGAACGGGTTAGCATAAGGCACGATACGAATCGCATTCAGATCGGTGCCAGCCGCAACACGCTCTGCGGAAGAAGTCTTGGTCGCAAGCGTAGCGCCCATAACGGATGCCAGCGCAGAACCCTTTAACTTGATGATCGGCGGGATCGTAGGATCTTTCATAATCCAGAAGATCGCATTCACAGGTGCGTCGATCTTATCTACACGGTTAGGAGACCATAATTTGGACTTAATCGCACGACCGTTACCATTTCTGATATCCTCAGTAACAAGCTGAATCTTGCCTTCGCTGTCCATGGTGCAGGAGCAGTTCTGAGCAGATAACAGATACTCGTTGTCCGGGCAGCCAGTCGGATAATCCGCTGTCTTATCAAAGTAAGTAGGCTCCAGAGCGATGGATGCACAGGTATCGCTGTTGATGATGAAAGCATCGTCATGAAGCACCTTGATACCGCCGAACGCATCATACTTGCCGTCATGCTTCGCGTGGGTCAGGGTGGACTTACCGGAACCAGACAAACCATAAACGGAAGCAACGAACTTCTTGCCGCCCTCTAAGGAATACTCTTTCTGTCCGCCGTGGCAGGATGCATAACCGTTTCTGTTCGCAAGCGCCCATGCCATGGTAAGCGTCCCCTTCTTGTGCTCACCGAAATACTTCATACCGAGGATTGCAGCGCAGTTCTCGTTGGTATCGAAGTAGCAAAGGGTCAGCGGATCGCTTAAGCAGCTATAATCCACATCAGGAGCCTCGTGAGGCGCCCACTGGGGATCGGAGAAGATATAAATATCAGGCTCCTTGCCGCCGCCGATCGGCTGGGACTTCTTGTACATCTTCACATACTCGTCGGACATATACTGGAAGTTGATCATCCAGTTGTAAAGCAGATTCTCCTCTCCTTCCGGAATCAGAAGGTGAGCCTTTGCCATAAACTCGGGATCAAGACCTACGAAACACTCTGCATGGTACATGGTTTTCCAACGGGTCTCATAGATCGCATCCATAACCACCTTATCCAATTTCGCTTCATCTACGCCGGGCTCGCCCTTAATGCGGCGTGCTGCAGCATAACGGCCAGTTACCGCACCGTCGTTGAATAACAGAACCTTTGCGTCAGCAGGAAGACCGAAAGTCTCGCCATCCTTAACAGGCATATCCGTTACCACAGTACCGGGTGAGTTCTTCGCCAGTTCATAAGCCTCTCTCAAGGTGTTAACCTTAACTACGTTGTTTCCGTAGAATGCTGCCTCAATAATGGAACGGGTCTTGGAAAAACCAGCCTTACCGGCGCCAATCTCGGAAATGGGATAATACGCTTTTGTTGCCATTTTACGTTCTCCTCCTTAAAAATTGTATTGGTTCACGGAATGCCCGAAGATACGCTCCCCGGAATCCCGAATGTCCCTCACAGGTATAGGAATCTGTACATCTTTACCATTATCGCAGACCGACTTTAAAAAGTCAATAGATCAGAATAACGACGTCATAGACTTCTTTTTCTGGTCCATCTGCCGTCTAAGCATCGCGATCCGATACTGCCCGAACACTTCATCCTGCTTCTTTTTGGCAATCGCCTTGGGGAAATCTAAATCCTCCAAGCGGCTTCTGGATGAAAGCTGGGAAAGCGCCGCGGAGTTATTGTAAGTAATCGTATGCTGTAAAGCGTTTGTGGAAGCGCCAAGATTACCCCTGCGCTCGTTTACCATATCCATCGCCCGGTCAATAGCATCCAGACTGAAATCCTTCGAGGTCACGTCCAGATCCGCAATCCCCAAAGCTTTCAATGTGGAATTCTCCATTTGAATGTGCATACTGCCGCCGTTTGGCGACGTGGCAATCGCCATATCCGCCATACTGCCGTCTAAAAGCGTCTGCTCATTAAAAGAAGTGTTTCTTGCAAGTCCTTCAATCCCCTGCTTCAGTTGATCGATTTCTCTCTGATAAATCTGCTTATCCGAATTAGAATTAATGCCGTTCATGGACCGCACAGCCAGTTCGCGGATTCTCTGTAAGTAATCCGACATACCGCCCAAAGCGCCCTCCGCCACATTAGCGGCTCCTACCGCCATACCAGCGTTTTCCGCACCGACTTTCAGCCCCGTTTCCTGCATCCGCATCTTATTTGCAATCGCAAGCCCCGCAGCGTCATCTTTCGCCGTGTTGATCCGCTTACCGCTGGCAAGATGCGAGTAAGACCAAAAAAGACCTTTTTGAGTTGATACTGCACCCATGTTCATAAGCATGCTCCTTCCTGTCATTCACAAAACTCGCAAACTATCAGGTATATTATACCCCAAAGGCCGAAAAAAACAAACCCAAAATAGGAAAAATTTCCTAAAATTTTGTTAAATTTCTGTTTTCGCTTGTTTCCGCAGTTTTTTTCATGATATGATAAAGAAGTCGGTGCAAGGACGAACCGTCCCTGCACCGTTTTTGTTACAAACGGTTCGAAAGTCATTTGCAGAAGGAGGTACATAACTATGGCTATGGAACAGAATAGTTTTTCTGAAATTACCCCCGAAATTGTGCGGCTTGCCAACATGAGCGAACAGGCCGGCATTATCGATACGGAACTTTTTACAAAATATGATGTAAAACGCGGCCTCAGAGACCTAAACGGTAAGGGCGTACTGGCGGGCCTGACCAACATTTCCGATGTGCGCGCCAACAAGATTGTGGACGGCGTGCAGGTGCCGACACACGGCAAGCTCTTCTATCGGGGTTATAACGTCAAAGATCTGGTGGACGGTTTTTCCGCCGACGGCCGTTTCGGCTTTGAGGAAGTCACTTATCTTCTTTTGTTTGACAAACTGCCAAACGCGGAAGAACTCGCCGATTTCACGAAACTGTTAAACAGCTACCGTTCCCTGCCCACCAGTTTCGTGCGGGATATTATCATGAAAGCCCCAAGCAACGACATGATGAACACACTGGCAAGATGTGTGCTGACTCTCTACTCCTACGATGACAGGGCTGACGACACTTCCCTTCCCAACGTGCTCAGACAGTGCTTACAGCTAATCGCGCTCTTCCCGATGCTTTCCATCTACGGCTATCAGGCATACAACCACTACCACAATGGAGAAAGTCTGTACATCCATCAGCCGCAGCTGCAGCTTTCCAACGCGGAAAACATTCTGCACATCCTGCGGCCTGACAATAAATATACGCCCTTGGAGGCAAGAGTTCTCGATATCGCCCTGATCCTGCATATGGAGCACGGCGGCGGTAACAACTCTTCTTTCACCACCCATGTCGTTACCTCTTCCCTGACGGACACCTATTCCGTGATCGCAGCGGCTATCGGCTCCTTAAAAGGTCCCCGCCACGGCGGCGCCAATATCAAAGTGGTGAAAATGTTCGATGAAATGAAACGGGAAGTTTCCGATTGGAGCAACGAAGGACAAGTCGCTGATTATTTGAAAAAGCTTCTGCACAAGGAAGCCTTTGACCATGCAGGCCTGATCTACGGCGTGGGACATGCGGTATACTCAAAGTCCGATCCGCGTGCTATCATCTTTAAATCCTTTGTGGAGCGGCTATCCAACGAAAAGGGATTGCAGGAGGAATTTGCCCTCTATAATCTGGTGGAGAGACTGGCGCCGGAACTCATTGCAGGGGAGCGCCCCATCTACAAGGGCGTCAACATCAATGTGGACTTCTATTCCGGTTTCGTCTACAACATGCTGAATCTGCCGATGGAACTGTACACGCCGATTTTCGCCATCGCCAGAATCGTAGGCTGGAGCGCCCACCGCATGGAGGAGCTGGCAAACAACGGCAAGATCATCCGTCCCGCTTACAAGACCATCTGTGTGGACCGGGATTACCAGAAGCTGGATGCGAGAAACGCCTGACCGTCCCTATGCTAAGAGCCAAAAATCAAAGAGAGCATTGCCAGACAACCGCTTCCACGGTTTTTGCAATGCCCTCTTTTTCATTCTCTTTTTCTTAAGCCTCTCTTCCCGTCAGCCAATGCTTTTGGCAATTCTTCCCTCATGGATTCCGCAAGTAACATAATGCTCATATAAAGCTTCTTGATCATACCCCAATGTCTGCCGCAGATCCGGATAACGGTCTGCATATGCCATATAGTCAAACTCATCCATAGTTCCAAAAAATGGTACGGCTATCGTCCCCGCGCCGCCAAACCATGGATTCTCGGCGCTTTTATCCGTCGGGTCCCATATCCTGTAAGGAGAATCCGCTTCGATCCTGACTGCGGACGGTTTTCCCAGTTCCCCGGCCGACTCTGGATCGGAATATACGACTACCGTCGTTCCCGGCTTGCAGTTATCATAAATCCATTTCGCATCTTCCGCCGCTAATCTGACACAGCCAAGGGACGCGTTTTCTCCCAGTTGATTGTAAGCTTCCCATTCTAAACTGTCTGGAGACGCCTCTATGTAGGGTACGGAATGAAACAGTATCTTTCCGTTAAACCGTACGGCGTATCTGCCATAGGTATCGTCCACCATCTTGCGCCATGTATAATAGTCGGACGTCTGAAACGTTCCTTCCGGCGTTGACGATCCCTCCCGCCCGCAGGAACACACCATGGCTTTTACCGGGGTCTCGGAACCGTCCTCGCTTTGTTGTTTCACGGTAACACAGTTTAGCGCCCTATTCACATAAACGATATAATCAAGTCCTGCATCCTCTATCACGCTTTCCGTCTGCTCTCCAGCCAGTTCCTCCGCACTGGCGTCATTGACTGTGCCTGCAAATACTAACATACCTGCGCACAACGCGACCGCAAGTAATCTTCTGTCTTTTCTCATGCTGTAGCTAAACACCTTTCAATTCTTCTATCGCTGTATTTCATTGTCCTGCTATATGCCAAGGAACTGCTTGACTGCCGCCTTCATTTCTGTCTTGTCGCACACATGGTCGTGCAGTACCGGCGCTGTCCTGATCTCCTCGATCGCTTTCGGGATCTCCACATTTCCAATTTTGGACAATTCATCCACCAGCTCAAAATCTCCCATGGCGTCGTACTTCGGGTCAATAGCGTTCATCACGCTTCTGGTAAACTTGAAGGGGCTGGCCGTGGAAGCAATCACCGTCTTTGTCTGATCCTTCGTGTCGGACACATATTTTTGATACACCGCGCTGGCCACCGCCGTGTGGGTATCCAGCACATAGCCCGTGTTTTCGTACATCTGCCTGATTCTTTCGGCTGTCTCCTTTTCGTCCGCAAAATTCCCGTAAAAGTCCGTAAGCTGCGCTCTCATCTCTTCCGTGATATCATAACTTCCTTTTTCCGTAAGCGCCGCCATCAACTCCGCCGTTTTCTTCGCATCGTTCCCTGCAATACGGTAAATCAGCCGCTCTAAGTTACTGGAAATCAAAATATCCATGGAAGGAGAACTGGTAAGCTTAAACTCCCGGTTTCTGTCATAATCCCCCGTCTGGAAGAAATCGTAGAGCACTTTATTTTCATTGGACGCGCAGATCAGTCTGCCGATGGGCACGCCCATATTTTTTGCATAGAAGGCGGCCAGAATATTGCCGAAATTACCAGTGGGAACCACCACATTGATCTTTTCCCCATCCGCGATTTTTTCTTCCTTCAACAGTTTCGCATAGGCGTAAACATAGTAAACGACCTGCGGCACCAGACGGCCGATGTTGATAGAATTGGCGGAGGAAAACTGCATGCCGTGCGCCGCTATTTCTTTCGCCAGCTCCTTGTCGTTAAAAAGCTGCTTTACACCTGTCTGGGCGTCGTCAAAATTACCGTGAATCCCCACAACGAAGGTATTTTCCCCCTTCTGGGTCACCATTTGCTTTTCCTGAATCGGGCTGACCCCGTTTTTCGGATAAAAGACGATGATCTTCGTCCCCGCAACGCCTGCAAATCCCGCTAGAGCCGCCTTTCCCGTATCGCCGGAAGTAGCCGTTAAAATCACGATCTCCTTATCCGCTTTATTCTTTTTCGCGGCAGTCGTCATCAGATGGGGCAGAATCGACAGCGCCATATCCTTAAAAGCAATCGTTGCGCCGTGAAACAGCTCCAGATAGTAAGCGCCCTCCGCCTCCACAAGCGGCGCGATTTCCTCCGTATCAAACTTGGAATCATAAGCCCGCGCAATACAGCCCTTAAGCTCCTCCTCCGAAAAGTCCGTCAGCAAAAGCTTCATGACCTCGTAAGCCGTCTCCTGATAACTTTTATCCGCCATCTCCCGCATCGAAAGCGGAAGCGCTGGAATATGATCCGGCACAAAAAGGCCGCCGTCTTCGGACAAGCCCTGTAAAATTGCCTGCGACGCCGTAATCTTTCTGCCGCTGTCTCTGGTACTGCTGTATAAAACTTCCATCCTTTTAACCATGCCTTTCTTTTGCACGCATTTATCCCGCAGTGCACCGCTCGGAAAACCTGCACTGCTCATTGCCAACGCGCAAATTATAGCACAGTTTTTTTACCCACGCAAGAAAACCTACAAAAAGAACTCATGATTTCCATAGGAAAAAAGTCTGGTCAGTTTCCTGTCAAACCACTTTAGTTTGTCCGAGTCGGCCTTCTCGCGGGCACAGAAATACAACGCCCCCTGAGAAATGTCTTCTCCATACAGGGCGCGCTCCACCGCCGCCTTCGTGTCCTCGCTGACACGGACATTCTGAAATCTACCGTCCACGGTGGGCGAAAACTGGGCAATCCCCTTGTCTCTTTGCATCACTACCTCGCACACCGTATTCGGAAACAGCTCGTTGTTCACTCTGTTTAAGACCACATTGGCCACCAGAAGCTTTCCATCCTGATCCTCGCCGCCTGCTTCCGCTTCCACAATCCGAAGAAGCGCATCATAGTCCTTGTCCGACAATTGATACTTCTTCGTCTGTTCCAATACCTCATAATCCACAACCCTCTGGCCGGAGGACACGCTTCCTAACATTTCCACAAAGCTCTCTTTGTCCTCCTCCATCGAAGCGTCCAGATATTCGATGCGAAAAGCAGGCTTGGCCGATATTCGATCAATTTTTAGTTCCCTGACGCACAGCCACGACGAGACGATCGTCATCCCCGTAAGCAGGAAACACGCGATATATTTCCTATACATTTTTTCCTCCATGTCAAAGCAGTTACCTGCGACGACACGCGCCGGAAACCGCAAGTTCCGAATCTCCGGCTGCGATTAAGGCATATTCTGCCAACTCCTTATATAGATTTTATGCAGAAAGAAGGAAAAATATTTCAGAATTTGTTTTTTTTCTCAAAAATGGTACAATAAGAAAAAGAAAAAGGAAAGGACAGTCTTCCATGAATCAGCCATTAGCGGGCGTTTACACGGCAAAACGCAAAGATGGTTCCACGTATTTCCGCGCCTCGTTAACTTATCGCAATAAACACATCAGTCTTGGCAGTCATACGGAAAAAGAAAAAGCGCACGAGATCTACTGTACCGCCTCTGCGCTCTTAAAAGACCCCTCCCTGCGGCTGGAAGATTATCCGGCGGACTCTCCTCTCTCCTTCGCCAAATGGGTCTGTCTCGTTAATTTCCGGGACAACGGCATCTATCTTTCCTCGCCTATTTATATCCGCCCCCGGTTTTTTTATTACTATTTTTCACCAAACGATTATTTTATCTTTGATAAAGACGACCTGTTCTACTACTCTTCCCGTAAAATTTCCAGACGCGGCGGCCATTACTTCGTAGCGGACTACGGGATGCAGGTCAACATCATGAGCCGTTACGGCATCAAAAACTATGCCGTGGAGGGACGGGATTACCGTTTCATCAACGGCAGCCGCAACGATCTTCGCTATGAAAACATTGAAGTCATCAATAAATTCCACGGCGTAAACGCCATACAGGAAAAGGGACGTACCCTCTACCAAGTAAAAATCCACGTAAAAGGCTATGTCAATGTGGGCACTTACGCCTCCGAAGCGGAAGCAGCCGTCGCTTACAACAAAGCCATCGACCTGTTAAAAAAAGCCGGCATAGACAAGGCCTACACCCCCAATTATATGGAAGGGATATCGCCCGACGTCTACGCCGACCTCTATCGTTCTGTTCAGGTAGCCCCAAGCCTTCTGCGCTACCGTTCCGAGTAATTGACAAAACAGATATTTAAGTCTGCTCCGCCGTCTATTCCGTTTACCACGCCGTCCGTATTGTACTGCCACATGGCATACCGGTAAGGATAATCGGGGATTTCCTCTTCTTGGGAAAGCCATACGTCGTAATCTTGCAGCTTCGTCATATCGATCTCTTTGATCAGCCACTCTTTATCCCCATAAATCATAGGCACGTAGCCTGCCGCCCGAATCCCTTCCAAGAAAGAAGTGGTCACTGTGGTTTTATCTTCCCGGCTCAGTCCTTCAATCCGCGATTTATCGTTTGATACAAAACCCATATTAAAGGCCACCGGATATTTGACATGAGCCCTGTAAGGTTCCAGATTCTGCGCCACAAAGTTAGCCTCCTGAACGGCCTCGTCCGGCGTAATGGCTTGGGAATAAAAGTAAATCCCTACGTCAAGCTGGGCTTCGATGGCGCCTTCTATATTTTCCTTAAAATTCTCATCCAGCGTGATCTGGCCTGTGCTGTAACCGCGGCTTCCCAGACGGATCATCACATAATCCACCCCTGCCGCTTTAATTCTCGGAAAGGAAACCTTTCCCGTGTGCTTGGAGATGTCCACGCCCACATAGGAAGTCTTTCTGCCGTTCTCCATATACCGTTTCAGTCCGGCCTTATCCTCCATCTTCGTGAAATCAAAGGTATTCTTTGTGAGATAGGGACTGATCAGCACCCACTCCTCCGTGCCGTCGCGGTTTGTAATCAGGGTATGCTTGCCGTCCGTAGCCGGGTCGTTCTGTGCTTCCTCTTCCTTCTGCCGCTCTTCTTCCATCTCACGCTCCAGCTTCTCCGTAAACGGGTTCTTGGAGGTCTCTGCCCCCGACCCTTCCGCAGCAGCTTCCTCCAGATTCTCTTCCTCCTTCGGATACATGTCCCAGAAGTCGAGGTCTTCCGCCCGAAGCTTCGGCTTTTCCCCCGCTTCTTCTCCTTCCAAAGCTTCTCCCGCCGCAAGCTCCTTTGCCTGCGTTTCCTCCTCTTTCTGCTCCTGTACTTCCTGTAAATACTCGCTGCCGCCGCGCTTTCTATCGTTGCCATTAAATACGGCAAACAAAACGATCAAAACGAAAGCCGTCACGCCGATTACCATATAGATCACGGAGGGCCCTATGCCCCCTCCTCCCATTTCCTCTTCACCGGGTAATTTCATGACAAACGCATCCCTCTTTCCTGCAAACCAAAACTTATTTTTCTTCTTTGGAGATCATATCATGTTCTGTCGAAATTGGCAATGGCATGGAGGAACTGCCGCGCTTGTCCTCTTCTCTACAGCAGCGTATCGTCTCGCAGTATTTCCTGCAAATCGCATTGTAAAAGGCGCTTTCCGCCCATATAATAGGCAAGCGAGACAAATCCCGCTGTAACGGCGGCAAACAGTAAAATGGGGAAAATTGGAGCCTCCCGCCAAAATACTGCCGGCTCTAAATAGCTTGCCGTCACACAAAACTGCGCAAACAGCGCCGTAAGAGGGAGCGTAATCAAAAACGGCCTCCCGGCAGTCACAAAGGCTTCGATGCAAAATAGCTTTCTCATTTCCCGCGGCGTCAATCCGATCGACAGATATCTCGCAAATTCCCGTTTTCTCTGATGGAGAAATCCCAGCGTATTCCCAAAAACGTTGGCGATTCCAATCAGGGCAAGCAGCGCGCAGAAAGCCCCTGAAATCACCTTCATTCCCAGCATCAAATTATCGTTTGCAAGCCTTTCCTGTATACGGTTTTCACTGACAGCTTCATATTGGGGAAAGACAATTTTACCGATCTCTTTTTCCAAACTGTCGAGCTGCAAAAGCCCGTCTCCCTCCTTTGCCAAAATACGGATATAACTGTCTGGTTCCGCTTCCCCAATCTGCCCTGCCTTTTCCTTCCAGAGCTTGAGCGGCATAAAAAAGACGAGCGCATAATCCTGATATTCCTCCCGCAGCGCGGGGACAGTCTGCGTGTAAGCCAAAACTGGAATTTCTATTCCAGTCTCATTTTCACCGTCCGGACAAAGAAAAGCAGTCTGGCTGTCCTCCTTCACAAAAGGCACATAAGCGGGATAGCGGAAATTACTGTGAATGCTGTCCCAAATTTGATTGAGCGCCACCGCTCCCCCAAGACCCGGCTCCGCGCCAATCTGCGAGCAGAACCTTAAGAAGCTGTCGTCATCCAAAATAACGATAGGCGCATCGACCCGGAACTTCCCTTCTGTTTCCGTCTGTCCTGAAACTGCCCCAAAACCGCCCAGCGCCGCCAATTCGCCGCTTTGTAATTCTGCTGGCAGAACCATCGCCGCCTGCGCCTTTTGATACACCGTCATATCAGACACACCCGAAACCGCCTGCAGTTCTTCTGTCAACCCAAAGTCCGCTATTTCCGTATTCTTTACCGTCACCATGATATCCCAGACATCCTGATACCGCTCAAAATAGGTGTATCGGGTGCTGATATCGCCCAGCGTAGTAAGCACAAGCATGATGCAGAACCCTAAAAAGGACAACAATAAAGAAAACGTGGAGATCCGCAGCGATTTTCTCTGGGCTTTCAGAGCGTTTCCGGCAAGCTCCCCTTCCATGCCAAACAGCCCGGCCAGCATTCGGGAATGTTTCCTTTTTTTCATCTGGAAACCGCCCGCATCCCGGATCGCCTCAAGGGGCGTCATTTTGCTCAGTTTCCTTGCAGGTATCCAAGCGGAAACCAATACGGTAAACCCAGAAAGTAAAATCGTAAAGGCAAACAACAGCGGATGATAGCGAAAGACCGCCTGATGCCGTCCCGCCACATCAGCGGCAAACAAATTCACTGCCCCGACCGCACCCCAGCCAATTACGATACCGATAAGCGCGCCAAGGCTCATCGGCAGCAGGCTCAAAACCGCCGCTTCCTGCAGCAGACACACCCTGATCTGACGCGGCGTGGCTCCGATGCTCGACAAAATACCGAATTGATGGATTCTGGCATTCATAGACACTTCAAAGGAATTACGGATTATAAAAATCAATGACAGCACGACAATCGCTAAGACCGCCAAATACATCATGAGCAGCATGGGCATCGCCCCGTTTTGCAAATCGTTAGCGGGACTGCTGCGCCATTCGCCCTCCTCCAACGCGACTTTCTCCACTTCATAAACCCATAAATTATAAGCTATGACGCACAGCAGGGATAAAAACATCGTGGCCGCCAGAGCCGCCGCCATAACAGACCTCCCGGAAGCGCGGTTGTTTTTGAGATAGCTCCTAGAATAATCCTTCCACATCCCGCTCACCTCCGTTTCTGATCGCTGATAATTTGTCCGTCTTCTATGGTCACAATACGGTCGGCTTCCAACGCAATTTTTTCATCATGCGTGATCAAAAGAATGGTCTGCTTCCAGTTCCGGTTCGACAGCTTTAACAGATCCATAATTTCCCTCGCGTTTCTCCGATCAAGATTTCCGGTCGGTTCATCGGCAAAAAGAATCGCCGGACGGTAAATCAAAGACCTAGCGATCGCCGCTCTCTGCTGTTGTCCCCCCGACAACTGGCTCGGCATATGCTCCATTTTATCCGCGATCCCCAGTGCGCTTACAATCGTTTCCAAATAAGCCGCATCCGGCTTTCGTTTGTCCAAAAGCATCGGCATCAGAATATTTTTTTCCACGGTCAACGTCGGAATCAAATTATAAAACTGATAGATCAATCCTACTTTTCTTCTTCTGAAAATAGCGGCTTCTGCGGCATTCAGTTTGCCAAGCTCAACGCCGTCCACCGTCACGGAGCCTCTTGTAGGCTTGTCCACGCTTCCGAGAATATGCAGGAGCGTCGACTTGCCTGAGCCGGACGCCCCGACGATCGCCACAAACTCTCCCTTTTCCACAGATAAATCGACGCCCTTCAAAGCGGCAACCTGATTTTCCCCTTTTCCGAACACTTTTTCAACGCCTTCGCATCTGAGTATTTCCATATTGTCAATTCCTCCTTTTTTCCTTTGCGGCTATTTTAGCAGAGGAAAGTGACATTTCAGTGACTATAGAAACACAGTTCAAAACAAGCGCCGCCCTCCGGTAAATTGTACGCGCGAAGAATCCCGTTCTGCATTTCCACAACTTCCTTTGCAATCGAAAGCCCGATTCCGACCCCTTTATTCTTGACCCGTTTTCCGCGATAAAACCGCTCAAACAAATGAGGCAGATCCTCTTTTAAGAAGCCTTCCCCCTCATCCCATATCCGAATCTGCGTATAGAGCGGGTTCTCTTCATAAAAGCAGTGTACCGTCGTGCCCGTTTCGGCAGCCTCCAAGCAGTTCTTCATCAGATTGATAACCGCCTCCATCGTCCATTCCAAATCCGCATTGATCTTTGCCTCTCCCATTTCCGGAACATCGATCGCAATGCCTTTTTTGACGGACAGCTCATATAAATTATCCGCCGCCATCATAAGCAGGGTAAAGACGTCTGTTGGTTTCCTATCAAGGGCAAGCGTTCCCGAATCAATGCGGGATAAGAGCAACAGCGACTCCTCCAAACGCATAAGCCTTCCGATCTGACGCTCTATCCTCGAAGCATAGGGTTCCCCCATCTCTTCCTTCGCCATCTGGACGGACAACGAAATAGCTGTAATCGGCGTTTTGAGCTGATGAGCTATGTTAGAGAGATTTTCCGCAAAACAGTTTCTCTGCATAAGCGCGGCGTCCCTTGTCTGGTAAAGCGTGGTTACCGTTTTATAAATCTCATCCTGCAATTTGGAAAGTTCATCCTCCGAAGCTTCCATCAAAAGACCCTGACCGCCGGTATTGATCTTCTCCATATAACCGATTAATCGTTTAACGCGGGCGTCCGATTTCTTACGCCAATCGTAAAAAAGGAGAAAGCACAAGACGCCGCCAGTGATCAATCCCCCAAAATAAATACCTATGTTCACGTTTCCTCCTCCATGCGGTAACCGAAGCTTCTGATTGTCTTTAAACAGGTGGGATGCCCTAGCTTTTCCCGCAGCCGCTTCATAGCCACTGACAGGGTATTGTCATTGACGTAGTTTCCGTTGCTGTCCCATATTGATTCCAGTAACCGCTCCCTTGTCACGGTTCTGCCTTTATTCTGTAATAAAATGACCAAAAGCTGATACTCTATCTGACTCACCGTCACTTCTTCTCCCCTGCACAAAACCGCCATTTTATCTGTGTCTACTTGAACCGGCCCGCAGGAAAGATATCCACCCTGCCCGTTTCCCGTCCGGCGAAGCAGCGCTTCGATACGGGAGTATAGAACTTCCAGTGCAAAAGGTTTGGTCACATAATCGTCCGCCCCGTTTCCAAAACCGGAAACAATATCGCGGGTATCGCCTCGGACTGTGAGAAAGATAATGGGCAGTTCCTTCCATCGGGAACGCATCCATTTACAAAAATCAGCGCCTCCTCCGTCCGGCATATTCCAATCGATCAGTACAAGACCCGGCATGCGGCGCTCCAATTCCTTTCTGCCCTCTTCCAATGTGCCAAACAGGAACACCGTAAATCCCTTCCCGCTCAAATACTCCTTCACAGTCATGGCAATGGTCTCATCGTCTTCCAAATAAAAAATCTCGGTCAT
This sequence comes from uncultured Lachnospiraceae bacterium, assembly GCA_947243855.1. Lineage (GTDB taxonomy): Bacteria > Bacillota > Clostridia > Lachnospirales > Lachnospiraceae > UBA3282. The sequence continues at coordinate 60,656 of CAMXIK010000015.1, forward strand.
TCCTTCCAGTCTCCTGGTTTTTAGTGTGTTTTTAGTTTATAATGTAATAGCCGCATAGAAAAAGGAAGCGGCAGCGCAGCTGACATTTACTTTTTCTGCGGCATTAACGAGAAAGCGTTTGACGAAGTCAAACAATGAGTGCGTAAGCACGGGCTTTCGAGTATTAATACCAAATCAGAAAGGCACCCTCCATGAAAGATTCCACACGCGAAGCCCTCAGCTACTTTGAGCTATACAGAAAAATGCTCTGTGTAAAAAAAGAGATCACACCCCAACCAATCATATTTGGCGATGACCCGCAGCAATATTTATTATATTATGAACCCGAAAACATAACAAGCGACAAAGTGATTGTCTGGGTGCATGGCGGCGGTTGGAATGCTGGATCGCCGAAACTATTTGATTTTGTCGGACAGTGCGCCGCCAAAAATGGATACCGTTTTTTCTCCCTTGGGTACAGGCTGTCTCCCAAAAACAAATATCCCTGTCAGATCGAGGATGTGTGCAAAGGATATTGCGCGGCAGTCGATTTTATGATGATAAAGAAAATGAATCATACAAAGATCGTGATATCCGGCCCCTCCGCCGGCGCGCATTTATCCGCCCTTCTCTGCTACAGCCAAAAAGTACAAAAAGAATTTAACGTCGATCTGTCCCATGTAATCGGCTTTATCGGCGTGGGCGGCCCTTACTGCTTTTCCGAAAAAGATTCCTTATCCGTAAGGCTTCTGCTAAACCAATTGTTTGCAAAAGGCTATGACAGAACGCAGGGCGAGCCGTGCGCGCTTATGACGAAAAGCGATATTCCTATGCTTCTTATCCAAAGTAAGCATGACGGGTTGATCTCCTACTCCTGTGCGGAGGAATTTTATAAAAAAGCGATACGTCTTGGAAATTCTTGCGAGCTTTATTCGGTGACAGATAAAAGGGACACGCACTCGTGGTATACAGCGGGAATGTTTCTGGAAACAAGGGAGACGAATCGGGGATTAGATAAATTCTTTTCGTGGATAGAGAATATATAATTCAGGATTAGATTGTTTTCTAGCTAGAATTTACATATAATATATACGAAAGCGAGGTGCCTATAAAATGACAATAGATACAAACACAATGATTTCAATTACAGAAGCAAATCAAAATTTCTCAAAAGTAGCAAAAGTAGTTGACGAACATGGAACGGCGGTTATTCTGAAAAATAATGTGCCCAGATATTTGGTCATTGATTTTAGCAAAGCAGAAAAAGAAAAGATTGCCAGTAATGAAGATGTATTTGCGATATCTCAACGGTTGATAAAACAGAATGCAGAAGCATATGAGGTTCTTGCAAAATGATTATTTTAAGCAAAGAACAAGTGCTAAAACTTCATGCAAGTTTAATCGAAGCCACCGGAGGAAGTGACGGTATTCGTGATGAAGGAATGCTGGATCTGGCGATAAATAATCCGTTTCAATCATTCAGCGGCAAAGAACTTTATCCAAGTATTCAGGCAAAGGCGGCACGACTTTGTTTTGGATTGGTAAAAAATCATGCAATGTTAGATGGAAACAAAAGACTTGGCGCGCATGCCATGTTAGTTTTTTTAGCATTAAATGGATATGAATTGTCATACAACCAAAAGGAATTAAGTGATGTAATTCTTGCATTGGCATCTGGTGATATTGGTGAAAAGGAAGTCTTACATTGGATTATTAAACACCAACAATAAACTTTCATCCTTGCAGGAAAGCAAGTGTGCAGCATAAAACGATAAAGAAAGTATTGATAATTTATATGAATTATTACAAAGATTGGAGTAAAAATGCTCCCCTCACTAAAGCGCCCTTTATATGGCTCACAACCGCTTTTATTGCAGTCCTTACTTTCGTTTCCACTATTCTATCAGGCTGTGCCAAAAACACCATGCCGATCTCGCACACCGGATTCTATTTTGATACGGTGATTCAGATTACCTTATATGACACGGAAGACGAAGCAATTCTGGACGGCTGTTTTGCTCTGGCGGAAAAATACGAGAATCTTTTCAGCGCCACAAAAGAAGGTTCCGATGTATGGAAAATCAACCACGGAAACGGAGAAACCGTCACGGTATCGGAGGAGACGGTCAAACTTCTGAACACAGCAGCAGACTGGGCTAACAAGACAGAGGGAAAAATCGACCCAACCATCCGTCCCGTGAGCGAACTGTGGGACTTCGGCTCCGCAGGCGATCCTCATGTACCAAAAGACAGCGAAATCCAAGAAGCGCTCTCCCACGTTTCTTACGACACCATCCGCTTCGGCACCGCCCCTTCCGACGAGAGCGGCGAAACCATCTACAGTACCGTCACCCTGAACGACCCGAAAGCCGCCGTCGATCTCGGCTTTATCGCCAAAGGATATATCGCGGATCAAATGAAAGAATATCTGCTCGCGCAGGGCGTAGCAAGCGCCTGTATCAGTCTGGGCGGCAACGTGCTTGCCATCGGGGAAAAGCCCGACGGCTCCCCTTTCCGCGTTGGCATTCAGGAACCCTTTGCCGAACAGGGGAAGACTTTGGACACCGTGGAAATTAGAGACGCCTCCGTGGTGACCTCCGGCATTTATGAACGCTGTTTTTACGAAAACGACGTGCTATATCACCATGTCCTCGATACCGCCACCGGCTATCCCGTGGACAATGAACTGGCTGGGGTAACCATCATCTGTAAGTCCTCCACAAAAGCAGACGCCCTCTCCACCGCCTGTCTTTGTCTGGGCTTAGAAGAAGGGCGTCAACTTCTTGACTTGGAAAAGGATGTGGCCTATCTATTGGTGACAAAGGACGGGACGCAGTATCGCTCTGAAAATTTTCCCTAAACCCGCATCCGTCTCGCCCATCCCCTGACGGCAGGGAAAAGACACAAAACGCCGATCAGGCAGGGCGCCCAGATTAATAAATACGGCGACCAGATATACCGTCCGAACAGATGAAAGGTATTGGTGCGGAATACGTCCGCCCCGCTTCCCACAAGCGGCAGCAGATCAAAAATTTTTTCCATAAAGACCGGCACACGATTATGGATGGCCATAGGCCCATAAGCCGCCGCCAGACTCATAAGAAGCGCCAGCACATGATTCTTGGACAGAGCCGAGAACAGCATGACAATACCCGCATATCCCAATGCCCCTAGCAGCGTAAAAGCAAACTCATATATTTCCGCCTGCAGCATATTCATGGGTGCAATCGCAATCATTTTGACCATCTGAATGGGCATATCCCACCCTTCCGTCCCCAGAAAAACAAGCTGCAATACGACCGTCCCCACGGCAATCATCGTAAAAAGCTCCAGCGTAAATGCAATTCCCGTCTGGATTTTGGCTGCCGCAAGCCTCCTCCATCCGTTTTTTGTCGTCAAAAGAAGCGGGCTTGTATTGTCATGCCACTCCCCAGCAAACAAGGCGGATAGGGTAACGGCGAGAAACAACGCCATGACCGCTCCCAGGCCGGACACGGTATTCCCGAGAATATTTGACCAGCCCTCCGTCCACTTCCATGAAAATGGCTCCTGCACCTTTTCATTGATTTGTAAGAGATAGTCCCGCTCCGCGCCAGTCTGTCCGCTGACCGTAAGGAAGGTATCAACAGCCTTTTTCCTTCTCTCGTAAAGCCCGGTGAGTTTTTCCGTCTCCACATAATCGCTCATGACCGTAATGCCGAGCATATCTGATCGCTCCAACTCTGGATAGAGTGTGCGAAGCCAGCCGTTCACCGTATGCATATCTGAGTTTCCTATTTTATGAACCGTTTCTATGTTCTCAAATCCCAGCGTTTTTCTATCTTCATCCAATTGCGCATAAAGGTCCTTAAAATCCCGAACCCATTCCTGCAGGGTCTCATCCGTCAGTACCGCGTATTTTCGCGAATACTCTTGACAATTCCTGATATTCTCGTAGCCGTCAAAGTTGTGACCACTCAATTTTTCTTTGATACTTCCATAAGTCATCCACTGATATACCAGAAAGCTTCCGAGTCCTACACAGTATAATAAACACAACAGGACGCAGATTCTGGTGCTGTTTTTCCGCCATAACTTTTTATGTTCCAGTTTGAATAGTTCCATTTTTCATTTCCTCCCTACCGTTTTTTGTCTTTCCTCCTCATTCATGCATGGAGTACAAATACAAATCCTCAAGAGTCGCCCCACAGGACACCGCCTCCTCTGCTGGCTTATTGTCCGACAAAATACGCAGCACCACCTGTTCCCCCTCATGCCGCAGATTGGCCACCGCCGCCTTTTCCTGCCAGATTTTCGCCTCTTCTGGCGTCACGGTCAGTTCCCAGACCCTTCCCTCCGCTTGTTTTGTCAGCTCCGATACCGTCCCCTGCGATACCAGCTTCCCTTTCTTCATCAGCAGCACCTCGTCCGCAATGGCTTCGATATCTGACACAATATGGGTAGATAAAATAACAATCCTATCCGCCGCATAATCTGAGATCAGATTGCGGAAACGCACCCGTTCTTTCGGGTCAAGTCCGGCAGTGGGTTCATCCAAAATCAAAATCTTCGGCTGGTTCAAAAGCGCCTGTGCAATCCCTACCCGCTGTTTCATACCGCCTGAAAAAGTTTTTACCTTTTTCGACGCCGCTTCCTCCAAGCCGACGACCTCCAAAAGCTCCTTTGTCCGTTTTCCCGCCATACTCCTTGGAATGCCTTTGAGCGCCGCCATGTACAGCAAAAACTCTTTCGCCGTATAATTGGGATAGTAACCGAAATCCTGCGGCAGATATCCCAATAAATCCCTGTAATCCGCTCCCATGGAGGTAATCTCCCTGCCATCCAGAAACACTTCCCCTGCGGTAGATTCCAATATAGCGCACAACATTCGCATCAGCGTGGTTTTCCCCGCACCGTTTTCTCCCAACAATCCGTATACGCCCGGCTTCAAAACCATGCTGACACAGTCTACCGCTATTTTCCGGCCATACTGTTTCGTCAAACGATCAACCGATAATTCCATATAACTTTCCCTCCCTCTTCTGTTCCAAGATAAAACCGATCTCCCTGCCAAAAAATCCTGCAAAGACAACAAACAATACCATCCAAAGCCCCGTCGCAGACGTCTCATAAAGCTGCGGCAGCGCCTTTGCCGATACGCCCCAGACCACGCAAGAACCAGTCATCGCCACAGCGCAGATCAATATTTTTTCCTTTCTTTTCAGCCTGATCAGACGCAGCAGAGCCGACATAGAGACCAAATACGGCACCAGACCGTACAAAATCATCCGCCCGATCCCCTCGCTCGACTGCCGCACATACAGAACCATAGATAAAACCGCCGTCATACAGACCAGATTCGCGGCTCCTGCAAGAATCAGCTTGGCAAGTATAATCTCTGCTCCCGACGACCTTGTAACCGCCTCCATTTCACCCATTTTATAAAACTGGCTGCGAAACAGCACGGGCATCATTGCCAGTGCAAACAGCGGCGTAAAGGCGGGAATATAATGTACTGCCTCCTCTATGATTCCAAGCTGTATACAGAGCAGAAGCATCACCCCCACTTGTAAGCCAAAAATCGACGCCCCTTCAAACCGAAATACGTCCGACAAAAACTGCCAGAAGCCCGTTCTCTCTTCTATCGGACTTCCCGCCTGTTCCCGCATGATTTTCCTGCACTCTGCCACAGTTTTTTCCTTTTTGGAAGGCCGCACCGCCGTCCCCTGCTGGAAAGAGCTTTGCAAATATGCCTTTAATTCGCTATTTTTCATTTCCACACTCCTTTTTCATCAGCCGCAGCGCGTTCCTGACCCGGCTCTGCGCCGTCCGCATACTGCAGCCCATCACGTTTGCGATCTCCGAGAAACTCAGCTCTTGTCCAAAGCGGAGAAGAACCGCCTCCCTCTGCTGCGCAGATAAAACGCTTAAAAGCCGCCTGATATCCTCCCTATGCTCCGCCTGCGCGATCTCGTTTTTTCCGCCCGCAATTTCCGCCGCATCTTCCAAAGAGTAAAGGGGCATTTTTCTACTCTCGTCAATGCAAAGGCGGTTAGCGATTGTGTATAAATAGGCTTTGAACTTGTTTCTGCCTTTGTAGCGCGGCAGACTACGGAACAGCTTCAAAAAGGTTTCCTGCGCCAAGTCCTCCGCTTTCTCCGGAACGGAACAATGCCAGCCGCAGTACCGCAAGATGGCGTCATAATAACGGTCGATCAGCTCTTCCGCTGCAGCCTCGTCTCCGCCTTTGATTCTGTTGATCAGTTCGTCGTCACTCACATTGTCCCGCCTCCTTTCCTTTCAGATACGCATCTGTATATTATAACGGTTCTGTGGGTTAAAAGGATCAAACTTTCCATAAAAAAAGCAATCCGCTGATCGCTGCGAATTGCCGCATTATCTTTATCCCTCTTATTGTAAGGTAATCCATTCCGGTTCTTCTCCCTCGTAAGCCACAAGACCGGCTCCATCCTCTTCCGTAAAACGTCTGGCCTTTGTCGTCTGCATTGACATCCACGTAAGCATACTTTTTCATTGCGTCTTCAAATTCGAATTCATAGTTTTTATCATCCATAACGGTCAGATTCATGCCTTCCCATATCCTTCTGCGTTTCTTCCGCACTCTCTGTCTGCCCGCACGCGGAAAGCATAAGCACTACCGCGCCTGCCGCCAGTGCTATTTTCCATTTTTTCATAAGTATATTCCCCCTTTTTGTAATACGTTATAGTTATATCACAACGGGAAAGGCCCTGCAATACTGCTCTCGGAAACGACTTCAATTTTGCCTATTGACATCTGCTGCGCCCTATATGTATAATCACTATAAAAGAGATGGGTTTTCACCGTACAGTATATACTCAAGCGGGCTGCTCGTTTCTTTTTTTATTGCCAAAATGTCGTACAGATATTTTTTATCATCTGCACAATGACGTACAAGCATCCTCGCAAAGAAAACATTATAACGACAGATTTCACCATTGCTATCGTCATATACCGGAAGTGCAAACCTCACATCATACCGATACCATCCATATTTTGCATCTTTATTGTGTTTACTCTTGTAATTCTCAGAATATTGCCTATTCGTTGCCATCTGAATTAACTCCGGAATACCCTGTGAAGCATTTGCTTTCGCTTTTGCGACAGCACCCTTTAAAGCAAGTCTGCTTTCAGAACCAGTAAATTCATCTGGAAGATCTCCAGAAATATATATTTTTTCAGAAGTTTCTTCAATTTCATAGAAATTACCGACAAACCTTTTTAGATAATTCTCCACCTCCTTCCAATCTTCTTTTCTTTTTCCTTTGAATTTTGTATCATTAATCAGAACAATTTTCTCTCCATTTGTTCCGACAATTACATTAACCCTTCTGTCCATATATTTCCCTTCAAAACAATATTTACAATTACTCTCGGAAACTTAAAGCGAACTGCTCCTTACGATGCCCACGGCAAAAGATAAAAAAGATGTTCCAAGTAATACCAGAATAACATATTCTAGGAGACCATGCAAGCTTCTAGAATCCTAACGCTTCCTTGCCTTAAAACACATGGAAATCGGGCACATTCTCCCCTTTCTCGCCTTTGTGCTCCCATCCTCCAAGTTCTCCATCGTCTCCTTGTCGTTCTGTTCCACCATCCGCTCAATGACAAACCCCGCGTCCGCCAGTGCATTGATATACGTTGATATTTTTCGATTGCACAAAATGATCTCGCTGTCATGAACCGGCATCTTAAAATAGGATTCGTCAAAATAACTTCTTGTGAAAATCAATTTATCGTCTTCCACAATATGCCGTTCCTCGCAAGACCACGACACACAATAATTTAGTGTATGGTGCCAGCTAAAAATAAAAATTCCATTCCTTTTCAGATAAGAAGCAATTTTTCGGAATGTGCCCTGTAAATCTGTTGTCCACCCAATCCCATATATGGAATACACATAATCAAAATAATCAGTCGGAATATCTGTACTTTCTTCCATGGAAGCGCAAAGCAGCTTCGCGTGGTAACCGTTTTGCCTTAAGTATTCCTCCGCATGATCAAGCTGTGTGTGTGAAATGTCTAATCCCCAAAGTTCCGCCGCTCTCCTGTCTCCCAGATATTTCAGAGAATGACCGCTTCCGCAGCATATCTCCAACACTTTTTTCCCTGCCACATCCTGAAAGAAATGCAGCTCGTCCTCCGTAACAAAGTTCACCCCATATTCCGGCAGAGCGGTCGTGCCAAACCAAAAGTCCGCGTGCTCATTCCAGTATCTCTTGTTCTGCTCCATTATTTTTTCACGATCCATAACCTTCCTCATTTCCCACTTTTTACGGTTTCCGCCTCTTATGTCTTATTTTACCACATAACATTCAATATAAGAAAAAGGCGTGTGATCTGCCACACGCCCCTTGCATTCTAGCTGTTCCAATCCACATCATATTCACGCTCCACAGTGAAGCTTTTAAGCGCACCGGTGGACGAATCAAAGTTCAGGTCGTACTTGTATTCCAAGCCGTACTGCAGCCACGTCGTCTCGTCTCCGGTCCAGTCTGGATATTTTTCCCCTGCTTTCTCCCTTGTCAGCTCAGTGATCGGTACGCCGTCAAAGGAAATCTTCTCAAGAACACCTTTATCTTCCTCCGCCTCCGCGTGCATTTCCAACCGGGCAATCACAGCCTGCCCCAGAGAAACAGCCTCCTCATCCGTTACAAGCGCAATATGAAAGAACATATTATCGGACACCTCAATGCTGCCGCCGGTGTAGTAAGAATTTGCTTCCAACTGCGCGGTGGGATCTACGTTGATCTGATTATAATCCTCATCCACCCATGATACATTCAATCCCTCGTCCAACAAAGTCTGGACAGTGGTTTCTCCCACTCTGATCTCTTTTCCATTTATGCTGATCGGCAGCAAAACTTCCCCTTCTTCCTGCCCGCTATCACTGTCTCCCTGCGCACAGGCAGACAAAAACAGCATAAGCGCCGCCAACATCAAACAAAGCAACGAACGTATTTTTTTCTTATCCATGATACTTGTACTCCTTTTTATGTTTTATTCCATAGGCTTTCCGCCTTGCGGTCTGCCGCTTTCCGTAATTATTCTAAGCTATGACAGGAAAAAAATCAAGCAGCAAAAAAGAGGCGTGCCAACTGCCACACGCCCCTCACATTCAGGATAAACTTCCCGCCCCGCCCATCAGCCTTGTCATCTCCTCAAGCCGCTCAATCGGAAACGGCGACGAGGTAAGCGGTTTCATCGCAATGGACATCAGTTTCATCGGATTGTCATCCGCCGCAATGCGGTTGGAACTCATCTGCCCGCACTGTCGGCAGCGGTGTATGATCGCCCATTCGCCGTTTTTTCTGACCCAGACCGCCACTGGTTCCATGTAACCGCCGCAGTCCGAAGCGCGGTCTCCCGGCTCGATATCCACATGCAGGCTTGTCAGACAATTTGGGCAATGATTTCTGTGTTTACTGCCCGCGCCGTCGGGTATCACCTGCCGCCCGCAGACCTTACACACAAAACTTTCCCCACAGGCATGATTTTTGTAGTATCCTTTTTCAAATGTTTTTCTTTTATTTTCCCTATTCAATTTTATTTCCTCCTAGTCGAATTAACATTGTTCCATAGGAGGTTTGATTTGCATTTCCCTGAGAATCCTCTGTATGCTCTTTTCCGTCAGATAATATTGTAACGCTAACTCTTTTGTGGACGCGCCCTTCTTATGCTGTTCCAGAATCTGTTCGTTTCTGACCCGAAGCGTCTCGTTCACGCCCGTAGACGATCCCCATCTTTTTCTGCACTCCTTTTTCTTCGGCACATAAATGGCTTCGCCGCTCACATACGTCTGCAAAATCTCAAGAATATTTTCCGGCAGAATCTCATCCGCCCGTTTATAGCTCATAGCCGCCTCCTAATCGTTTATTTTAGGAAACGCAATGGCTATCACAATTTAAGTTTCATCTGTCATAGCCATTGCTATGATACCGTGGTCTTCTTCAACAAACACTTCACTCCTTTTCTTTCTCGTACTTTCCCTCTTCATACGTTTTTATTTTACATACAGACATAAGAAAATGCAACCTCATAAAAAGTTTCAAAAATTCTTATTCCAGCAATGTCTTCGCTACTTGATAAGCCTCCACTGTCGTTCCAAGCCCTTCGCAGGCTCTTTCCAAATCCACCTGAAAACTCTCCATGGCATGGTCTACATTAGAAACCAAAGTACGGGCAGTCTCCTTCTGACCACGCTCTATGCCTTTTTCCATACCTTTATTAAGTCCGCGTTCCTCTGCCCAGTTTAAGCGACGGTAATAATCTTCACGGGCTTCCGACTGCATCCTCGCCTTTTCATCCGCCGTCAATTCTTTATACGTAAATACGCACTCTCTGATGGTTTCGTCCTTTTCCGTCAACATCCACATCTCCTCCCATGTTTGGGCCTTAAACAGACATGCCCAATAATAAAGTTCTGGCCATTTCCTCTCATCCGCCTTATTACCCAACTGATTTAATTGTAGCATACGAATTGACATTTTGTCACTATATTTATGTGCGGTATCTAAATTATAAAAGAAATAATCCAAATATAGTTTTTGCGGGAAATCCTTTGGTGTAAAATTAAGAATGCCAATATGTATCGTTTCCTTAACACGCAAATATTTCTCCCCTTTTTCTAACTGATCAAACGCCCTGCACAGATAAGCCAACGATCTCTCCGGCCAGTTTCCCTCATCAATAACCTGCATTTCAATATCCAAAATACGGTTGTCATTCAGTTCCAGCTTTAAGTCAAGCATCATCATTTTTTCATCGATCATACCTCCGATTTCAATTGGATTCAATACTCTGACCGCTGCAATATCCTCTAAACGCATATTTAGCAAAGCACATAGCAATCCCTTGAGTGCCGTCTGGTTCCTTTGCAGTACCGCTTTAAACATAAAGTCATTCGTCAACGGATACTTCAATTTTCCTATTGGGAATCCTTCCACTACGCATCTTTCCTCTGCTTCATTACCGATTTTTGTCTCCTCTTTCAATACCATCCTCTCTTTCCAGAGGCTACTATATTCCGGTAGCGCAACAGATTTCTCCCTGCCCCAGATATACAAACCTCTTCTTCTGTTTCCTATTTCTCCCGGAAATCTAAAGCGAAACGCTCCTAATGATGCCCATCGGGCAAAAGATAAAATAGATGTTCCAAGTGTTATCAGAATATCACAACCATAGAAACAATGCAAGCCTTCCTTTTCGTAGAATCCATTATCCCCCTCTTTACAGAACATCCTCCCATTTTTTATATATCTCTTGTCAATAGTATAATATTATAGTATTATAATTTTATACTATTAAAATTAAAGGAATATAAAGCTATGTCATTATCATTTGGAATCCTTGGATTTCTCAATTACGGCCCCATGAGCGGGTATGATTTAGTCAAATCCTTTGAATCTTCCCTGCAATTTTTCTGGCATGCCCAAAGCAGCCACGTTTATCTGGAATTGAAAAAACTGGAAAAGAAGGGGTATATTTCCGGCGAAACAATCATCCAGTCTGACCGCCCGAACAAAAGAATTTTCTCTATCACCAAAACGGGAAAAGAGGCGTTTCTGAACTGGCTTGCCGAAGGAGCCGGGGACGAGGCCACGCAATTTAAAAGCGCGTTTCTCATGAAGGTTTTTTTCAGCGGAAATATGCCTCCTGCCCAAAGCGCCGATATGCTAAGGCAATTTAAAGAAGACTGTGAAAATTATCTAAAAAAAATGGACGCCGCCCCTGAGACCATAGAACACTATGGTTCTAATAAGGAGATGTATCAGATCATGTGCTGGCAATTTACCGTTGAATTTGGATACTGCTTTATCAAAAGCTGTATCGAATGGGCGGAACGCTGCATCCAGAAACTGGAATCCATAGACGAGCAAACCGCAAAGGAGGATTGACCATGTTACAGACTGATCATAAAAAAGGATTAAACGCGAATCAGCTCAAATTGATCGCTATTGCGGCAATGACGCTGGATCACCTGACATGGACGCTGTTTCCCGGCTACTCTACAGAATGGTTTGTAATCCTGTTTCACATCATTGGCAGACTCACCGCTCCCATTATGTGGTTTTTTATCGCCGAGGGATATCATTATACCCGCGATATCAAAAAGTACGCCGCAAGACTGTTTCTACTGGCGGCTGTCTCCCACTTTGCCTACAATTTTTGTTTCGGCATCTCCTTTATCCCTTTTCAGACAACACCGTTTAATCAGACAGGCGTTGTCTGGTCTCTGGCGTGGGGACTAGTTCTGCTGTACATACATGACCAAAAACCGTGGAAGCCTTGGCTTAAAATCTTTATTACCATCCTTGTCTGCCTGATCACTTTTCCGTCGGATTGGAGCTGTATCGCAACTATGGCAATCATATATATAGGCGTTTACAGAGGGAATTTTAGAAAACAAATGGCATATATGATGTTATGGTCAGCGGTTTATGCCCTTGTATATTTTTTCTTTATTGATAAAGTGTATGCCATTATCCAATTATTCACCTGCCTGACCATCCCGCTTCTGGGACTTTATAACGGGAAACGCGGCTCCATGAAAGGAATTGGAAAACTGTTTTATATTTATTATCCGCTGCATCTTGCTGTATGCGGCGTTATTCGTGTCATACTGTGGGGCGCAGATTTTTGCACAGGAACGGCGAATTTTTAGACAGATTCTATCCTTCTGGCAACAATTTTATTAGACGCATGCAAATGCTTTGGGACATTCGGGTGTTCATCTTCGAACACATAAGACTTAAACTGTAAGATCTCCCAATCAGCATACAATTCTTTGATTTCCTCATCTTTTGCCAAACCGACCGCAAAGGGCGCGATATCCTCTGACGCCGGTACGGTATCGGTAAAAATCTGCATGATATGAACGCCGCCTATATTGGTATGCGCCTTTGCATTGACAAGAAACCGTTTCCAGTCGTTTTTTCTGACAAAATGCAGCGTTCCGAAGCAGAGAATCAAATCATAATTTTGTTCAAATTCATAGACCGTCAGATCCGCCGTAAACGCGTTTACTTTTGCATGAACTGTTTCACTCTTGCGCTTCAACTTTGCAATCCCGTGTTCAGACAAATCAAAGGCGTCGACACAGTGCCCTTGCTTTGCCAAATAGATGGCATTTTGTCCTTCCCCGCACCCCGCTTCCAATACCTTTGCCTGCTGGGGAAGCAAATGCTCAAATTCAGTAACCGAAGCGTTTGGCTCATTGGAAAATGCTGTCACCTCATCCTCCTGATACGCTTTCTCCCAAAAGGGAACCAACTCTTCACTCTGCTTTGTCATTGCTTATATTGCTCCTCCTTCCCATATAAGCAGAAAAAGCAACAGCCATCAGACTGTTGCTTTCCCCGCTAACACATTCTTATAATCTTCCAGATTCTTTGCCAAAAGCGTCGGCGTATCTAGGCTGTAAGGACATTTTCCCTTACACTGGTTGCAGTGCAGGCATTCTTCAATCTTCCCCATCTTCTCCTGCCATTCCTCGCCCAGATATCCCGCCGAAGGCGCTCTACGAAGAAGCAGAGACATTCTTGCACACGTATTGATCTCAATTCCTACTGGACAAGGCATACAGTAGCCACAGCCTCTGCAAAAATCTCCTAAAAGTTCCTCCCTATCTTTTTTGACCACCGCCGAAAGCTCCTCCGTCATCGCTGGCGGATTGTCGATATAGGACAGGAACTCGTCAAGCTCCTTCTCTCTCTGCACACCCCAAATCGGCAGCACGTTATCATACTGCGCTAGGTAGGCATAAGCCGCCGCCGAATTGGTAATCAGGCCGCCGGAAAGAGCCTTCATAGCGATAAAACCCATGTCCGCCGCCTTGCATTTTTCCACCAGTTCAATATCTTTATCCGTCGCCAGATAACAGAATGGAAACTGTAATGTCTCATAAAGCCCGCTGTCAATGGCCTCATGCGCCACCGCAAGCCGATGGTTTGTGATACCGATATGCCGAATCTTTCCCTGCTCCTTCGCCTGTAAAGCCGCGTCATAAAGGCCGCTCTCATCCCCCGGCTTCGGGCAGAAGGCCGGATTGTGGAACTGGTAAATGTCAATATAATCCGTTTTCAGATTGATAAGGCTGGTCTCTAAATCTTTCCAGAAACCCTCCGCATTCTGCGCGCCCGTTTTTGTCGCGATAAAGACCTTCTCCCGCATTCCCTCAAAGGCAAGTCCTACCTTGTGCTCGCTGTCCGAATACCAGCGCGCCGTGTCAAAAAAGGTGATGCCGTTTTCATAGGCTTTCCGTAGAAGCTTCACCGCCTCGTCGTCGTTTACCCGCTGGATCGGCAGCGCGCCGAAGGCGTTTTTGTCCGTCACAATTCCGGTCTTCCCCAATGTAACCGTTATTTTCCCCATCTGTTCCTCCCATCTCGTTGTAACATCACACAATCACCTTCTTCGGGCACTTCTCCTTACACGTCCCGCATCCGGTACACTTCTCCTGATCGATCACCGCATGGAAATCTTCAATCACAATGGCATCCGCCGGACAGTTTTTCTTGCACAACTGGCAGGCAATACAGCCCACATCGCAGGCTTTCATAGTGACAGGCCCCTTCTCTTTGGAACTGCAAGCCACCACATGCTTCGCGTCATAGGGAATCAACTCGATCAGGTGCTTCGGACAAACCGCCACACACTTACCGCAGGCCTTACAGGCCTCCCTATCCACCACTGCCACGCCGTTTACCACATGGATCGCGTCGAAAGGACAGGCTTTCACACAGCTTCCAAAACCGAGACAACCGTCATTGCAGGCTTTTGGCCCGCCGTTTGGCACAAATGCCGCCATAGCGCAGTCCTGAACTCCCGTATAATCATAATCCACGCGGGTGCGTTCCTTGTCGCCGCGGCATTTCACAAAAGCAACCATGCGCGTACTCTCACCGGCCTCCACGCCCATGATCTGGGCTACCTGCGCGCCTACCTTCTCGCCGCCCACTGGGCAGGCATTTGTGGGCGCTTCGCCCTTTACGATGGCCGCCGCCAGACCGGAACATCCCGCATAGCCGCAGCCGCCGCAGTTATTTCCGGGAAGAACGCCCAAAATAGCCTCCTCCCGCTCGTCTACATCCACCTTAAACTTGATACCGGCCACGCCAAGGAACAGACCCACAAATAGTCCGACCGCACCAACAATCCCCGTAGCCATCAAAATTCCCGCTATATCCATACCTTCGTCCCCCTTAGAGTAATCCCGAAAATCCGCAGAACGCAATCGCCATTAATCCCGCCGTCACCAGCACGATCGGCATACCTTTGAAGGATTCCGGTATATCATTATAAATCATCTTCTCACGGATACCCGCCAAAATCACAATTGAAATTGTAAACCCGACCGCCGTCGCGAATCCATTAACTACCCCGGTCAGAATCCCATAATTCTTCTGCACATTGGTCAAAGCAACGCCGAGCACCGCGCAGTTGGTCGTAATCAGAGGCAGATACACGCCCAGCGACTGATACAGCGCCGGAATAAACTTCTTTAAAAACATTTCCACAAACTGCACCAACGCCGCAATCACCAGAATAAACACAATCGTCTGTAAATAAGCGATATCAAAGGGCACCAGAATAAACTGGTAGATCGCTCCCGCCACCGCCGATGCCAACGTAATAACAAAAATAACCGCCACGCCCATGCCGGTAGCCGTCTCCGTCTTCTTGGACACGCCAAGGAACGGACACAACCCTAAAAACTGGCTTAAAACCACGTTGTTTACGAGCGAGGACGCAATCAAAATCACCAATAATTCTTTTATCATTTCTTATCCCCCTCTCCCGCTTTTTCATCGTATAATCTGCGCGTACAACCGCTGTCCGAGCAGTTCATGCAGTCCGAATTGCAGCCGGACTGAATCTTCGACATATCTTTTCCTTTTCTTTCTCCGGCAATCTTCACCTTATTCTGGATCGCCGTCAATGCCGCCAGCACAAAGAACGCGCCGGGCGCCATGATAAAGATGCTGACCGGAACATAGCTTTCCGGCATAATGTGCACGCCAAAAATTTCACCCGCGCCCAGAAGTTCTCTCACCGCGCCGATACAAGTCAGCGCCACGGAAAAGCCAAGCCCCATGCCGATCCCGTCAAACAGTGACGGAATCACGGGATTCTTGTAAGCATACGCCTCCGCGCGCCCCAAAATAATACAGTTTACCACGATCAGCGGAATATAAATGCCGAGCGCGTCGTAGAGGAACGGAATAAAGCCCTGCAAAAGCAGTTCCACCATCGTCACAAAAGATGCGATAATCACAATAAACGCTGGAATCCTTACCTTATCCGGTATGATGTTACGAAGCAGGGAAATAAACACATTGCTGAGCGCAAGCACCACCATCGTCGTCAGACCCATACCCAATCCGTTGATCGCCGAAGTCGTCACCGCTAACGTCGGACACATGCCCAACATCAGGACGAAAGTCGGGTTCTCCTTTACAATACCGTTTACAAGACGTTCCTTTGCACTATTCATTTGCACTACCTCCTCCCAAGACTGTCTGGAAATAGTATAATCCTGCATTGACTCCATTGGTCACCGCATTCGTCGTGATCGTCGCGCCGGAGATCGCGTCGATCTGATTGTCGGCGGTCGCGCCGTTCTTTGTGTACTCAAATTTCTCCGCCTGTTTCCCCGCAAACTGCGGCTTCAACACAGCCTCGGCCTGCATGCCAAGACCCGCCGTCTCCGAAATCGAAAGAATTGACATGCCGTTCACGGTTCCATCCAGACGCACGCCGATGGAAAACTGAATATCCCCGCCGTAGCCTTCCTTTGTGGTCACGGTAATCACATAACCAAGAAGTTCCCCGGAAGCGTCCTTTGCTTCCATCACCTCATCGATGCTTTCCTGCGCATAGCCCTCTTCATTCCAGCCTGCAGGCAGCGCTTCCACGCCGATCATGCCAAAAGACGCCGCGTCCGCGAAGACCTCCTGACACGCCTCCTGCTTCGCCTTCGCCTCCTGCTCTGCAATGGGGGCTTTCGTCACCTGATAAACAATTCCAAGAAGCAGGCCTGCAATCACGGTAATTACCAGAAGAATCCCGGTATTTTTCATCATCTCCTTCATGCCTTCTCTCCTCCTTTCCCAAATGCTTTCGGAAGAGTGATCTTCTCAATCAGCGGCACCAAAAGATTACCGATGATGATTGCATAAGACACTCCCTCTGCGGAGGGTCCGAAGATACGGAAGATTCCGGTCAGAATACCAAGCAGAGCACCAAATAGATACTGGCCCCTTTTCGTGATCGGTCTGGTCACATAATCCGTCGCCATAAAGAACGCGCCAAGCATCAGGCCGCCGCCTGAAAGATGGGCGGATATGTACGGCCAATTCATGCCGTGGGCCCCGAAGATACTCACAAAAATTGCCAAAGTCACAATGTAGGTACCCGGAATCCGCAAATCAATGATTCCGAACAAAATCAAAATGCATGCGCCGACCACAATGGCAATCATGGAGGTCTCGCCGATGGTTCCCGCCGTGCGGCCGATCACCATATCCAGAATATTGACAGCCTCCCCGCTCTTTAAATTCGCCAGAGGCGTCGCGCCCGTGTAGGCATCGCAGTCAAAATTCGTCATGATGGAGGTAAAGGAAATCAGCAGAAAGCACCGTGCGCCAAGCGCCGGGTTCATAAAGTTCTGCCCCAGACCGCCAAACAGCATCTTAACCACCAGAATGGCGAACACACCGCCTACCACGCCAATCCACCAAGGTGCGGACACAGGCAGGTTTAACGCCAGAAGCAGTCCAGTCACCACAGCGGAATAATCGCCGATTGTTATTTTTCTCTTACAAATCTTTTCAAACGCAAACTCCGTAAACACCGTGGAAGCCACCGTCACAAGAATCAAAAGCAGCGCCTTCGGTCCGAAGTTGTAGATACCAAATCCCGCAGCTGGAAGAAGGGCGATCACCACGGTCAGCATAATGCTCGCAGTAGTGGACTTCGATCTGACATGAGGGTTGGAAGACACTTTCATTAAATCATTCATCTCTTAAGTCTATGCTCCTTTCCTATTTTTTCTTCTTGGCAAGCAGAATCTTACGCATGGATTTGATATTCTGCGTCAAATGTCTCTTAGCCGGACAGATAAAACTACAGCAGCCGCACTCGCAGCACTCCATGCCGTCATGGGCAAGGAACGTTTCCTCGTCCCCGTTTGCCGCGGCAACTGCCAGCAGTTTAGGCACCACCCGTCCCGGACAAACCTCCACACAGCGGCCGCAATTAATGCATGCGCTTGGCTCCATCTGCGATACCTCGTCCTCTGTCAGACACAGAAGCGCCGAAGCCGTCTTGGTGGTCGGCACATCAAGTCCAAAGAGGGCGAATCCCATCATGGGGCCTCCTGAAACTACCTTCACTGGCTCCTGCTTAAAGCCCCCTGCCTCCTCTATCAGTTCATGATAATTCGTACCGATCCGCACAATAAAGTTACGCGGGTCCGCAATGGCATCCCCAGTCACGGTAACAATCCGATTCATCAGAGGCTTACCCTCGATCACCGCATGGTAGATCGCCACCACCGTATCCACATTATTTACCACGCATCCGGCGTCCGCAGGCAGCATGGAGGAATTGATGGCCCTTCCCGTAGTGGCATATACGATCTGCCGCTCCGCGCCCTGCGGATACTTGGTTTTAAGCTCCTTAACGCTGATACGCGGCTCGTCTTTTACAAGATTTTTTAATATTTCAATACAGTCCGGCTTGTTATCTTCCACCGCCAGAATGCCTCTGGCGTTATCAAACAGCTTCAAAGAAACTTTGAGTCCCCCCACAAGCTTCTCCGGCTCCTCTAACATCCTGCGGTAATCGGAAGTGAGATAAGGCTCGCACTCCGCACAGTTTGCTATCACATAGTCGATTTTCTCCGGCTCTTTGGGCGAAAGCTTGATGAATGTGGGGAACCCGGCCCCTCCCATACCTACGATACCAGCCTCCTTCACGCACTCGATGATTTCCTCTTTCGTCATCTCTTCGAGCGGCTTCCGTTTCGGATACTCTACCTCCTCATAGAGGCCGTCATTTTCAATCACAATGCTCATCACGCTGTCACCTGTGACAACGCGCCTTGGCTCTATCGCCTTTACCGTACCCGATACCGTCGCATAAATAGGCGCGGACACAAAGCCGCCCGCCTCCGCGATCTTCTGTCCCGTCAATACCTTGTCGCCCTTCTCTACGATAGGTTTTGCGGGCGCACCGATATGCTGGGACAACGGATATACCAGATCTCCCTTGGGCAGCACAGCCTTGATTGGCTTATCCTTAGACAGATCTTTGCCATCATAGGGATGTATGCCGCCGTTAAATGTTCGTTTTGCCATACCTGTAACCTTGCTCCTTTCACGTTCCATTCTTCCCTTGGGTCCGATTGAACCGCTACTATAAATATACTATTTTTCGACGAAAAAAACTACTGCTAATTCAAAAAATATGTTAAGATGTACTCATCCAAATAATTCGGAGGTAGCCCATGCAAATTATAAATCGTACTCTGGAATCGTTCAAAATTAATTATCCTTTGGAGCGGATCGCTCCCTTAGAAAAAATTTTATTTGTAGATATTGAAACCACGGGCTTTACCGCAAAAACCTCTTCCCTGTATCTGATCGGCGCTGCCTTTTATACGGAGGGAACATGGCAGATCAGACAGTGGTTTTGTGAAAATCCCATAGAAGAGCCGGCTCTGCTTGAGGCTTTCTTTTCGTTTGCCGCCTCCTACACCCACCTGATTCACTTTAACGGCAACAATTTTGATCTGCCCTATCTGCTTCAAAAATGCGGGCAGTATCGGTTACCGTACCATTTTGACAATTTTGCGGGCATTGATCTGTATAAACGGATTTCCCCTTATAAAGCCTTTCTGCATGTTCCAAACTGCAAGCAGAAATCCCTTGAAAACCTCCTCGGTATTCACAGGGAAGACCGCTATAACGGCGGAGATCTGATTGAAGTATACTGTAACTATGTGAGAAATCCTTCAAAAGACGCCCGCTCCTTTCTTCTATTACATAACAGCGACGACATGAAAGGCATGCTGCAGATTCTTCCTCTCTTAGCGTTCTATGACCTTTTTAACGGGGATATTCGTGCAAAAAAAGTACAGTCAAACAGTTATGTTGACTATAATGGTCAGGAAAAATTGGAGCTTTTGATGAAATTGCTTCTGCCAACGGCTCTTCCCATTCCGATCGCCAATTTGGCAAACGGATGTTATTTCAGCGCCGAAAAAAACGAGGCCATCCTAAAAGCGCCTCTTTATGAAGAAGAAATGAAATATTTTTATTCCGGCTATAAGGATTATTACTATTTGCCGGAGGAAGATATTGCTCTACACAAATCGGTGTCCTCCTTCGTAGACAGGTCCCACCGCATACAGGCCACGGCGTCCACCTGTTACACGAGAAAATACGGCCTTTTCCTGCCCCAGTGGGATATTTTCATCGAACCCTTCTTCAAACGAGACTATCAGAGCAGAGAATTCTTTTTTGAACTGACGGACGAACGGAAAACGGATCGGGAATTCTTTTCCCGTTACGCCCAGTATCTGCTTGCAAAGATGGCGAAAACCTACTAAAGCACACATCCTGTCTCTGCCATTTTTTGACTCTGCTTATACGCGCAAAAAGGCAGCGACCCAAAATCGCTGCCTTAACATTTGTTTATTTGTCTCCGAAGCCCTGATTTAGACGGGCTTCTGATAGAAGAAAGAATTTTTCCGGTCAAATCCCACATCCCTGTAATTAATAATCTGCTCCGTACTGCCAATAAACAGATATCCGCCCGGTTTCAAGCTCTTCTGGAACTTGCGGAATACCTCGTCCTTCGCTTCTTCCGTAAAATAAATCAACACATTACGACACACAATCAAATGAAAATCTGTCGGATATGTATCTTTTAAGAGGTTGTGCTCCCTAAATTCCACTCTAGACTTCACTTCTTCGGAAATCTGATAGGATGGCCCGATCTTCGTAAAGAATTTCTTTTTCAGATCGGCGGGCACACCTGCCACGCTCTTCTCTCCGTATAATCCCAATTTAGCCTTCTCAATTACCTGCTTATCCAAATCGGTCGCATAGATCTTAATCTGATTGATCGGCAGATGTTTTGACAATGCCATTACCAGAGAGTAAGGCTCATCGCCAGTAGAACATGCCGCGCTCCAAATCTTTAAACTCTTACCATAGCGCTTAATCAACTCCGGAAAAACATCCTTATCCAGAAGCTCCCACTGATCTACATTTCTGTAAAACTCAGATACATTGATTGTGAGATAGTTGACAAACTCCTCAAATCTTGCCGTGTCCGTCTTCAAAAGGGAAACATAATTTTCATAACCCACAACCTTATTCTTGGAAATCAGCGTGTCAATTCGACGCTTCATCTGCTTTTCTTTATAGGCGTTTAGATCAATCTTGGTAAGGTCGTAAACCGCTTTCTTAAAGTACTCGTAATCATATGCCATGAATACTCACCGTCCCTTATACTATTATGATATGATATATTGGCCTGCGAAAATGCAAATTCTATGAACTTACTCTGCGTCCTCACTCTCTTCCGCGATTACCGCATCGATATCTACCGATACCACATCCTCATCTTCGGCTTTCTCCGCCTTAGGCTCCGCAAACATAGCCTTAATGCTCAGGCTGATCTTCTTATCGGCTTCGTTAAAGTCCACAACCTTGGCAGTCACTTCCTCACCGCTCTTCAAAACATCCGAAGGCTTTTCAATATGTTCTTTCGAAATCTGCGATACATGCAGCAACGCGTCAATACCGGGCTCAAGCTCGATAAATGCGCCAAAATCCGTCATACGCGCTACCCGGCCTGTCACTACGGAGCCAACCGCATACTTGTCCGCCGCGTTCTTCCAAGGATTCTGATCTTCAAACTTAAGGCTCAGGGCAATCTTAGTGCCGGAAATATCCTTAATAAGCACCTTTACCACGTCGCCAACCTTAAATACCTTTTTCGGATTCTCGACTCTGCCCCAAGACATCTCGGAGATATGGAGCAGACCGTCGCAGCCGCCCAGATCGATGAACGCGCCGAAATCGGTTACGTTCTTAACCGTGCCTTCCACGGTATCGCCCACTTTGATGGTCTCAAAGAGCTTCTTCTGCAGCTCCGCCTTCTCCTCAAGGATTAACTGCTTTCTGTCTCCGATATATCTTCTTCTCTTCGGGTTGTACTCGCTGATGACAAACTGGATCTCCTGACCTGCATATTTGGTCAGATCCTTCTCATACGTATCTGATACAAGGCTTGCCGGAATGAAAATTCTCACTTCCTCCACCACGACGCTTAAGCCGCCGTCCAATACCTGCGCCACCTTGGCTGTCAGCACTTCCCTGTTCTCATAAGCCTCCTCAATCCGCTTATTCCCTCTGTCTGCGGCAAGACGCTTATAGGTCAAAAGAACCTGTCCCTCGCCGTCGTTTACCTTGAGCACCTTTACCTCCATGGTGTCTCCCGGCTTCGCAATGGTTGTCAAATCAACATTAGGTTCATTTGTATATTCATGTCTGGTGAGAACACCGTCTGACTTATATCCGATGTTGAGAATAATCTCTTCCGGTTTTACATCAATAACCGTACCTTCAACAACCTCTCCTGTGTGTATTGTCTTAAAAGACTCGTCTAACATTTGTTCAAAAGTTAATTCTGACATAATTTTGAACCTCCTCGATAATATTGTTTGGGGTGGAAGCCCCTGCTGTAATACCCACCAGTCGGACAGATTTAGGTAATTGTAAATGCAAGTCATCGAGTGTCTGTATATAGTAGGTCATCCGGCACTCCTGCCTGCATATCTCATAGAGTTTCCTTGTGTTAGAACTATGATTCCCACCTATTACTATCATTACATCAACCCGAGCCGCAAGTTCTCTGGCCTCGGCTTGTCGCACTTCCGTAGCGTTACATACAGTATTCACAACACTACCATTGTAACCTTTTTGATTGAAAATTTCAACCACATCTTGAAATTTCTTGTAGTTAAATGTCGTTTGCGAAACAATGCACAATTCCTCACCGTCCCGGCGAACGAACTTTTCCGCCTCTTTCACGGATTCGATAATATAGGTGGAAGCGCCAGACCACCCTCTGATGCCCTCTACTTCCGGATGTCCCGCGTTTCCCACAATGATAATGCTCTTGCCTGCCGCGCTCTCCCGCTCCACCGTAGTGTGAATCCGCTTGACAAAAGGACAGGTGGCGTCTACCACCTCAAACCCAAGCTCCTGCAGCTTTTCGTAAACGCGTTTCTCTACCCCGTGAGAACGGATAATCACCGTGCCTCTCTCTGCTGCTGGAAGAGCCTCCGCCTCCTCGAGAGACGAGAGCACTTCCACGCCCCTCTCCTGGAGATCGCGAACCACCTCCTCGTTATGTATGATCGGCCCGAAGGTGTAAATCGGCCCGCCGTCTTTCTTGCGGTTCTCGATCTGCTCATACACGGTATCCACCGCGCGTTTCACGCCAAAACAAAAACCCGCGTGCTCCGCCAGAATCACTTCCATAGCCCTAAACCTCCCCGGGACATAAGGCGATGATGGCCTCCGCCACCTCGTCGATCGTCATGTGGGAAGAATCGATCAGCACGGCGTCTTCCGCCTGTTTGAGGGGCGAAATCTCCCTCGTCATATCCTGACGGTCACGCTCGATAATATCCTTCTCAATCGTAGCCAGATCGCAAGCCTCACCCTTATCCGTAAGCTCTTTGTAACGGCGCAGCGCCCTCTCGTGGCTGTCCGCCGTCAGATAGACCTTCACCTGTGCCTGCGGCAGCACACAGGTACCGATATCGCGGCCGTCCATCACCACATCCGCATCCGCCGCCAGCTTCTGCTGCAGCTCCACCAGCTTTTTCCGCACTCTGGGGTTGGGGCTGCTGACCGAAGCCATCCTGCCCACCTCTTCCGTGCGGATATAGGGGTTTACATTCTCACCGTTTAAGTACACAACCTGTTCCCCGTTCTCATAGCCGATGGTGATATCCGCCCCCTCGCACTTCTCGTCAATCTGATCGGGCGCCGCCTTCTCCCGCAGCAGATACAAGGCCATGGCGCGGTACATCGCTCCCGTGTCCACGTATATGTACCCCTTCTTCGCCGCTATCTTCTTTGCAATCGTGCTCTTTCCCGCGCCTGCCGGCCCGTCTATCGCTATATTAAATCCCATATTCCTTTACTCCTTTCCCTTTTCCGCACAGCTAATCCCGGCCAGATATCCCGTGGACCATGCAATCTGTAAATTAAAGCCGCCTGTCAGTCCGTCCAGATCCAGTACCTCCCCTGCAAAATAAAGCCCCTGCACAAGCTTCGACTCCATTGTGGAAGGATTGACCTCTCTCACCGATACCCCTCCTTGGGTGATCACCGCCTCGTCATACCCTCTCTTTCCCAGAACGCTCAGGGTAAACGCCTTCGTGATCTCCACAAGCCGCCGTCTCTCCTGCTTTGTGATCTCATGCACCTTCTTCTCAGGGTCGATTCCCGACCTCTCTATCATAACAGAAATCAATTTCGACGGATAGAGCCCATTGAGGGCATTTTTAAATTGTCTGTTCACATTCTCCTCAAAATCCCGCAGAATACGCTTGTCCAACTGTTCCTCCGTGAGAGCTGGCTTTAAATCCACCGCCAAAACAACCGCCTGTTCCCCCTTCTTCTTTCCCAAAAAACTGCTGGCCGACAAGACAAGCGGCCCGCTCACCCCATAGTGGGTAAAGAGCATTTCCCCGAATCCCTGATACAGTTTCTTTTTTCCGCAGCTCATCGTCAGTGAAACATTTTTAAGGGATAACCCTTGTAATTTTTTACACCAATCCTCCGCAATGGTAAGCGGAACCAAAGCCGGTTCGCAGGCTTTCACTTGATGCCCCAGCTCTTCTGCCATACGGTGTCCGTCTCCGGTTGATCCTGTCGTCGGATAGGAAAGGCCGCCTGTCGCAACAATCACGCTGCCCGTCGGAATCACGCTGCCATCCGTCAGCCGTACGCCCGTTACCCGGCCCTCTTCGCTTTCTATCTTGCAGGCGGCACAGTTCAGCCTTACCTCCACCCTTTTTTTCTTCAAGAGCCTCTGAAAGGCCGCCGTCACATCCGAAGCGTGATCCGAATCTGGAAACACGCGCTCTCCCCGCTCCGTCTTTAAAGAACATCCGTTATCTTCCAGCAGCGCCATCAGCGCATCATTGTCCAGTTCATGAAACGCACTGTATAGAAATTTCGGGTTGCTCACAATATGTTCAAAAAACTCATCCCGCCCGCAGGCATTGGTCACATTACAGCGGCCCTTGCCGGTGATATAGAGCTTTTTTCCGAGTTTTTCATTCTTCTCCACAATAATAACGCGGCGTCCGCGCTCTGCCGCCGCGACCGCCGCTATCATGCCCGCCGCGCCTCCGCCGACCACGACCACCTGATCTTTTTCCATATTCATCTTTTTCTATTCCGATTTTCTTCGGAGCGGATAATTTAACATCGGCTCCTCATCAATAAAGTTAATTTCATCATTCAGGTATACCTGATAATTATTCCAAGCCTCTTCCAGATTCTTAAGGTTATCCTTCACTTCCTCCGGCTGCTTCAAGCACATCGCCACCACCAGCGCGTTAATCATGCTTAAGGGCGCCACCAGGGAGTCCACGATGGACACCATATCGCTTCTGGCGAACAGATTACAGGAAGAATATAAATTCATCGGGGAATGCACCGAATCCGTAACCGCAATCACTTTCGCGTTTCTATCGTTGGCAAACTCCATGGCCTTCAACGTTCTCATAGAGTACCTTGGAAAGCTGATGCCTACAAAGGCGTCCTGCTCGTCGATGCGGATCATCTGCTCAAAGGTCTCCGACACGCTGGTCGTCCGCAAAAGCACGACATTCCCCCGGATCATGTTTAAATAAAACTGTAAAAAATCCGCCAGCGGTTCACAGCTTCTGACCCCCATTATGTAGACTGTCTTTGCCTCAAGAATAATATCCACAGCCGTCTCAAAAGCTGTTGGGTCCAAATTATGAATCGTGTCCTGAATCTTCTCGATATCAGCCTGCAGCACAGAATTCAGGATCTCCGACTGGCTGCTCTTTCCGTACTTTGCTCCAATTTTCTGTACGGAATTGATTTTATTCTGCACCCAGTATTCCAAATCCCTCTGAAATTCAGGATATCCCTCATAGCCGATAAACATGGCATAGCGCACCACAGTGGATTCGCTGACGCCCACCGTATCTCCCAGCTTCGCCGCAGTCATAAACACCGCCTGATCGTAATGATCATAAATGAATGCTGAGATTGCCTTCTGGCCCTTGCTCATCTTGCCGTAATATTCGTTAATCCTAGTTATGATATCATAACGATTCTCTATTACCATAGCCAAACAACCTTTCTATCGGAAGTTCAGATTCATACCGAGAATGCCGCTTTATGGCGCCCCCTTCTTTTCGCTCGGTTAAATATTCTGAAAAGCGTTATAGGACTCTTCCAACAGCTTAATGGTGTCCTCCTCCTGCAGATCGTAATCCCCTGTCAGCGTCATACAGGCCGCCCCGTGAATAAAGATCCACATCTTCATAAACATACCGCTCGGATCTTTACAGCCGAAAATTTTCGCGCTGTTGATTTCCCTCACCACCGCGCCGTTCTTGCCATTTAACATGTCATAGAGGCTTTTCCCGTGCCGGTTTTCCGAAAGGAATAAAAGACGGAAAAGCTGCTGTTCCTCTTGGGAAAAGCGAATATAGGCAAGTCCCAGATTAACAAAAGGCGTGTTGTTGATCTTCGGGAACTCTTCGTAGTAGGTATTAAAAAACTCCATCGCCTTCGCAAAGAGATCCTCTCCTAACTCCTCCATATTCTTGTAAACGCGGAAAATGGGCTGGGTGGAACATCCCGCTTTCGCCGCAAGCGTTCTCGCGCTTACCTGTCCGAAGCCTTCCTCACGCGCCATCGCAAAGGCCGCGTTCAGTATGTCGTTTTTTGTGATTGTCTCTTTTCTTGCCATAAGAATGTACCTCTCTTGTAACTTTTTACAGCATCTTTTGGTAACGTATGTTATTATAATATATTATGTAACCTAAGTCAAGCCCTTTTTTCACAAATTGTAAAATAGCATTGAACCGAGCAACCACTCGAATTTGCTTTATAAAGCCGAGCAGGCATAAAAAAAATGATCCCGGAAGTTTACTTCCAAGGGATCATTTTTTCATGCCTATTTGGCGCGAGCCAAACAACGAGGATTTGCGAAGCAAATTCGAGTGGTTGCTCGGCTTTTGCTTAAATACTAAACAGGGTATACCCCATTCTTCGTATCCGCCTGGGTCATATCAACCTTCTCCTGCTGTGCCTGACGGTACTTGAAGTAGTCGATCGCCACCTGCGGGAACAGCGCGTAAGACAGAACGTCCTCATCCTGCTGCTTCCATTCCTTCATCTCCGCTTCCAAACCTGCAAGCTCCGGCTCAGTGTGGCCGGTCGCCTCAGCGGAACGGGCGGTGGAACGA
>CAMXIK010000016.1 GCA_947243855.1 uncultured Lachnospiraceae bacterium
GAAAGTACATTTGAACAGCCGTTGAATATACGCACTCATGCGAATTATGCTTGTGGCTATGATGTTTATGACAGGAAGATTGCAGGCGGATTTAGCATCATGCCGGAATTGGCGGCTGCCGGATTATGGACAACGCCCAAAGAGTTGGCGCGCTTAGAAGTAGAACTTATGAGAGCGATGAATGGTCAGAGTGCCTTTTTGTCAAAAGAAAGCATGACTGAAATGACGAACAAAACATTGCATGGCGCTTCTACTGGTTTGGCTCTCTTTTTTCCTGATGATAATTTGGAGGGCTATTATGAGCATTCTGGCAGTAATTTTGGTTATACCTCTGAAATGTGTTTTCAATTAAAAGCCCAAAAAGGATTTGTAGCAATGTTAAATTCAAGTGTCAGCAGTAACTTCCTGAAAGAAATAGAAGACATGGTAAGTAAGGCAATTCCTTTATAGTTATTACAAAAAAATCCTGTGGGACGCCCATGATTAAACAGCTTCCATTCTTCCTGATATGAAATGTCTTGATAGGAAGAATCTTTTAAAAGCGTCTCATAGAAGGATAATTTTTTGAATGTCAAGTCGATACAAAATTATAGCATGAGGGGCAAAAAAATAAGGAAGCGACAGAGGTCGCGTTCCATGTTTATAATGGGAAATGGAGAATGGAAGTGGTATAATCAAGTTATCCGCTTGCATGAAATACGGATGGATAAATTCATATGGAGGCACTTATGTTAGAGAATAGGAATGATTTACTAGAAATTAAAAAAGACGAGATTACTTCGATGATTGAGAAAACAGGCATTTCATTGGGAGAAAAAGATATTCCATCAAAGGATATCATGCAAAGTTTGTTGGAGAGCGGCGGACTTTTGATGACGCCTCCTCAGCAAGAGCCGCCCATGATGTACGAGATGACGATAGACTCTTTAAGTCATTTTCAAAGGGGAGAATCCATAAAGCCAGGAAATATTAAATTAAATATTCGGAACCTGATAAGATCACTACCTGACTTAACAGCAGCCGTGGTGGAAATTGCAGTGGACATTCCGATTTTGAAGGTATGTGCGGCATTAAATATCTGGAAAATGATTAGAGATATTACAACTGTTGAGATAACAAAAGAACAAGCGATAACTGTTATGGCTTTGTGGGAAAACTGCAATCGGCAGCAGCGAATTA
The DNA here is from genome assembly GCA_947243855.1 of uncultured Lachnospiraceae bacterium. GTDB lineage: Bacteria > Bacillota > Clostridia > Lachnospirales > Lachnospiraceae > UBA3282. The sequence continues at coordinate 1,180 of CAMXIK010000016.1, forward strand.
CATTAGAAAAAGGTTTTGAATGTGTGAAAGCTCTCTATAAAAATATAGAAACATCTGAGTGCACATGGGAACAATACATCAAGATAATTGATGATTTGGAGAAAATGGAAAGTCTTAGGCTGGATAGTGACGGAATATGGTTACGTGAGTGGGTAAGCGCGCGATATACAAGATAAAAAGGGCGAGCGTCATTTTTTGAACATTGGCTTATATTGAGGTGAGAAATAACTATTATGAAGCTGGATGCTACAGCGGGGTTTTACAGTATCTCTTTTTTTAATATAAATATTGAAACGGAAGAAGAATTGGCACAAGATATGTTCTGCCAAAACGAAGCAACCTTTGTCCACGAATTTATACATTATCTTCAAGATTTAGTGTTGCCATATAATATTAGATATAACTTAAGTAATGTGCGCTGGTTTTTTAATATTTTAGAATCTGCACATAGTATTGGAAGTATTAACCGGCCGTTTCGTGAGTGGAATCATGAATCCGATATATTAAGGACACAATTTTTCAGAGGTTTTGGCGAGAGCGGAAGTATTGCTTCTGTATCCAAAATTGGAGACGTATCCGCAGAATATGTGATGACATCTGGATATGACAATCATTTGCAGATGTACCGAAGCCATCGTGTATATGAGTATTTGTTGCCGGTATGGGAAGTTGGGAAATCAACTCCGATATCCTATCATTTAGGGGCAAGGGATATATTGGAGTACATTGCTTATAAAATCGAACGTAAAAATTTTCCAGACAGACCACCAGCGCCGCAGCTGCCGTATGAATCAATCGACTTAATCTTTGATAAGTTTGGTCTATCACATATAACCGATGATATCAGGCTGTGTATTGCAGAATATTGTTTATACAATGATGCGCCGATTCATAGGTTATGGACATTATTGGATAATGCTGAGTCTAAACAGTGTATTATGAATTCAAGTTATAAAAAAATTTATAAGCATTTGCTGTCTTCGTCTACTGTTACCAGAGACAGACAAAGTGAAGCTTTAATTGCGAAAACGCAAAGACGATTACGACAATTTGCTTCTGAACTGCAAATGCAATATGGCGGCTTTGATGAAATTACAAAATGGATTTTAAAGGTAAATGATTTTGTGGGACATCATTTGTCTGGGCGATTTATATTTTCAGATCTTTATCAAATGAATGGCGACGAAATGTTTAAATTTATTCATGATGTAATTCGTTGCATTGGTGTGCCTTTGGTAATGAATGCAAGAAAAAAGTATATTTCGCTGCGGTTTACTGATATTGAGGCGTCACAATTTATTCAATTTTATATTTTACAAAATTTTATCTATTTTGTTCAGACCGAAGAAACCAGATGTCCTATATATGATTTTTGTGAAGCAAACGGTGGAGCATGTGATGAAAATTGTATTGTAAATAAGCAAAGGATCATTAAAGGAAATGAAAATTGTTATTATAGGAGATTTTTGGAAAACTATGGATTGCTCGATATTAAGATTGTTTAAATTTATGCGATAAAGTGTTTTATATAAGGATAGGAGACACGGCATGAACAATACCATTTCATCTGCTGGACTTGTATATGTATATTTTAACGGATATGAAGAAAACGGTCTTCTGCATATTGAGACAGTGGACAGCTATAGATATCTCGCGGACGCGTTTTATGAACAGGTAATGGAAAGGAGCGCGGCGACGGAAAGAGAGGTCAAGGCGGTACATGTATTTGCGATGCTCGGGATAAAGGAAAGAGCGCAGGCGATTTATAATTTGGTGGAAGGGGAATTAAAAGAAAATTTTCAACGGATTTTGAATGGAACGGATATTGTGAAATTTTCAGATAAACTGGACGAGATAGGAAATGCGTTTTTTACATGCGTGCAGGAATTTTTTTGTGAGCAGCCGGGGCATTTCCCGAGACCGAGTTTATGCGAGTCCGGGAACTGGATGTTAGCTGGCATATGCTGTAGCGGTATGCCGGATGAATCGCTTGATCTGCTTGCGGATGAAATTGTTTCGCTTTGGCTTGCGCGGGAGGAGCCATGTTTATGCGGAAAACAGATGATGATCCGCTCCTTTTCCCTGCGCGATATTGTGGGGCGGAAGGTCATTGCCTGTATTCCGCAAACGGAGACGGGAGAGTGGAGTTTTGTTTTCGAGGGCGGACACTGTCTTTCCATGGGAACGTCCTTTTCTTATACAAAGGAAACCATGCATCCGAACGAGCTCGGAGGATTTTCTTCCTCAAATCTACAGACCATTCAAATGAATCCCGTCTATGCATACGGTTTATATTTCAGCCCGCTCAGTCTCTGCGAAGAATGGCATAAAGTTTTTTTATATCTGTGCGCCGTTTCAGAGAGTGTGTGGGATGCGAAGAGTATTTCAGAGGCATATGAGAAGTTTCTGGAATTTTTACAGGAGTTTATCTGCGAGACGACGCGCGTTGAAATTATTCTGATGAAAGAGGTATATCATGCGGCTTTATTGCGCACCATTCAGGGATATCGTGATTTTTTAGAAGGGGAGGACGAGCCTGTCATCTCCAAAGACCTGCATCAGACAATGAACAGTCGGTATGTGTATCTGCCGTATTTATGGTCATTGGTTCCGCATGTGGAAACAGAATGCAGTTTTTCGGCAGATCTATTGCATAACATGATCAGAGAGGCGGTAGATACCGCAGACATATACAAAAAGGGTACGCGTTGGGAAGACACGGTGGCTTATGTGCTGGAAAGTGTGCAGGGATGGAAGATTACTGGTCGCCGCGTCCGGGCATGTTCTCAGGAAATAGATATCAGCGTGGTAAATGTTTCGTTGGACGATGCACTATGGAAACTGGGTGCCTATATTCTGGTAGAGTGCAAAAATTGGCGCGCACATGTGAATTTACAACAGGTCAGAAACATTGCGCATATCTCGAATATGAAGGGAAATAAGACGGTGCTCTTCTTTTCGGCAGCAGGATTGACAAAAGACGCGGAGGAAGAAATAAACAGGCTATCGACGCAAGAGCTTTCTATCATCTGTATTACGGCGGATGACCTCATGCAGCTACAAAAGCCATCAGACTGCAAAGATCTGATTTTGAGAAAGTGGCGGACGCTGAGAGATACGGTGGACATTACGGCGATTATATAATGTATTGAGAGACGCCGGAATATGCGCTTTTAATTTTCTAATCTTCAGAAAGTGGAAGAGGGAAGGTTGGATTAATGCAGAGGATCTCGAAAAGGAATTGGGAGTATCATGATAGGAAAATAGTGGGTGCAAAAATTTGAGTATATATCAATCAAAAGCTGCAAAAGAAAAATCGCTTGCGTTATATGACAAACAACTCTTAAAGCTAAACATGCCGTTTTCGGACATATACATAAGGACGTCATTTGGTAGAACGCATTTAGTCGAAACTGGAAATCAAACAGGAAAACCGTTATTGGTGTTTCACGGTGGAAATGCTACAACTGCCTATAATTTACTGATGTGTAATTTCCTTTTAAATGATTTTCATATCTATGCGGTTGATACGATCGGGCATCCCGGTAAAAGTGATGAAGTATGTTTATCACATAAAGGATATGATTACGGAAAATGGGCCAGTGAAGTAATCGACCAAATTGGCTATGACAGCATTGCCTGTTTGGGAGGGTCGTATGGAGGCGGCATTCTGGCGAAACTGATGTGCGTTGCCCCGAAAAAGATTGAGAGAGCCGTTTTAATCGTCCCGGCGGGAATCAGCAATGCCATTCCTTTTTCTGCTATGGCAATGTTAATCCCCTTGATACAATATAGAATGACGAAACAGGAAAAGTATTTAGTAAAAACCGCTTTATACATGGCATTGCGGGAAGAAGTTCTTGACGAAGATACGTTAGATATTTTGAAAGACAGCTTTGACAATGTGAAAATCAAAGCCGCTATGCCAACAAATATTGCGAAAAAAAGACTGAGCGGTTATTGTTCGCCAACCTTGATAATAGCCAGTGATAAGGACTGCCTTTTTCCCGCAAGAAAGGTTTTGCGCCGGGCAAGACGGATGATTGCAGATTGTCAGACAATTACATTAAAAGAAAGCGGACATATGCACATTTTACCACAGACGGAAAAAGAACGGATTGTTGCGTTTTTGGCAGAAGGTTGAGAAAGCGGCAATGGAGTTGCGGAGGTATCTTTCATGGATTTTATCAGAACAGACGGCAAAAATAAAGATTTTATCGAAAATTGCAGGCTTCTTGATCTTGACTTGGACAGACGTGTGGGAAAAAAGATCAAGCGAGATAAATATAAGCAATACAACCAACTGGATGAAATACAAGAAGCAATCGTTGTGTATGATAATCATCAGGCGGTTGGCGGCGGCGCGATCAGAAGATATGACGATGAAAATATAGAATTAAAGAGAGTGTTTGTACATCCTAAATATCAGGGAAAGGGGATTGGAAGCAAACTGGTTTCCTTGCTCATAGAATGGGCTGTGGAATTGGGATATCAAAAAATGATTCTGGAAACGGGAGAATTGTTGGCGGAATCCTGCGCCGTCTATAAAAAGCTGGGGTTTGAAGTCATTCCCAATTATGGGCCATATGTGAATATGCCGGAGTCATTGTGCATGGCAAAGGATTTGAGCGGAAAGGATGCAATTCCGGAAATTTAATACAGCGGAATTTCGCCCTCATAATTTTCTGCTCTTTCCAGTAGCGGCCCCGTTGCGCCCATGGTAAAAGCAATGTCGCTGCTTCGGATTGATAACAGTTTCATTCCGATTTTCAAATTAAGAAAATCTAATATCTGTCGATTGAGCTGAATAACACCGTTTTCTGAAATATGGACCCAACAATAGGAGCGGCCTTTATATTTGATAAATTCGCCCTCAGCGGTTTGGAACTTCTGCAAAGCTGGATTGCCGCTAAGGATGTGCCCCAGTTTTGACGGTTCTAACAGTCCTTTTCTTGTCACACAAAAGCCGCCTGTGACTTTGCTTCCTGTAAAAAGATAAACTTTTCCCTCGACAGCAGCGTTATATTCTGCAAGCGCCTGTGGCGGGAGTTGGATAGTCAGGTCTTCCCGTATCAGCGATTTCCCGAAAATAAATTTACCGCCTTTGTTCATTTGTGGCATAGCGCATAACCTCCTTGTAATAAAAGTGGAAGTCCACTATACCATAAGAAAATAGAAATGTCACTAAGGCTCTCTAAAGTGCGGCAAAAATCAGTGCAGAAAATTAGTTGGAAACGATCAGGTTGCATCTGCTCCATAACTCGTCTTGATAGGCAAATGCATTTTTCTCAACAGATCTCTCCGTAAACCCCGCTTTTTCGTAGCATTGTCTGGCGGCAGTATTCTCCAGAAAGACATTCAACTGAACCGCCTTTGTGCCGGTGATCTGAAAGGCGTATTGAAGCGCCAGCCGCAGCATTTCTGTTCCATATCCTTTTCCCCGTTTGGTGTTGTCCACAATGATAAATTTGAGGAATCCGGTATTGTCTTCCGTATTGATAGAATAACAAAAAAATCCTACTGGCTGTCCGCTGTCTTCGGTTGCCACATAAGCGTTTTCTTTCCATTCGATTGCATTTTTCTCTAAAAAAACATGGAAAGATTTTTGCGTCATGGGATACGGCAGACGGTTTGCGCACCAGAAGGCGTGCGTCCTCTCGTCAGCGATCCATTTTGATACATATTCGTAATCATTGCTTGGTATATACGGTCGGATTCTCATAAATGAAATCTCCTTTCTGGGATTCATAGATATTTTATCATCATATTTAATTGTGGTAAATGGGAAAGGGGGATGGTATAATCAATCTACAAATACTATCGGCAAGCAATGGAAATGAAAAAGGTGAAGATATGGCGGCGGTTACGACTTTAGGATTAGGCAAAACGATGGAGAAGAAGCTTCATGCAGTCGGGATTCATTCGGCTGAGGAGCTAACGGAAATCGGCAGTAAACAGGCTGCTTTTCGGCTCAAAGAAAAATACCCCGGCACCTGCGTTGTCATTCTCTATCATTTGGAGGCTGCTATTCGTGGCATTGAAATAAAACAGCTTGATGAAGCAAGTCGGGCGGAGTTAAAGGCTTATTTTAAACAAATTGGATAAAAGATACGCAGCAAAGTACATAGCTTTGCATGGAGGAAAAGAAATTTGAACGAATCTCTAAAAGGTGTAAAAAAAGACATTGCAATTATAGTAGTTATCAGTTTTGTATCGGCGGCATTGTACATTGCTTTAGGCGGAATGATTATGGATTATGGCCGTGACGTATCCCGGCCTTTATTATTCCGATTTTTGCCAGTTTTTTTGATACAGTTTGGAATGTCCTGCTTGGGCGTTATGATTGTTTTATTGAGAAATAAGGAAAAATTGTCAGAACATGGTTTAGTCTGTAAGAACCTTTTTCAATCGCTGATTGGCTGTCTTGCAGTCTCAATTCCGACGGTGGCGTTTCTTTTTGCGACCAATGACATTCACGGTTTTCTGCCGTTTCAGGGCATGTTTTTGACAAAGGAAATCTTGCATGCTCCGATACCCTTTAACGTAATGGGTTACTTCCTGATCGCTTTGACGTGGGGCTTTGGAGAGGGTCTGTTTTATGTGGTTTTAGCGGATAAAATAAATATGATACACAAACCTAATAAATTCTGGAATGCCGGGGCTTTTATCTGTGCATTGATTTCCATTGCGATTCATGGGATGATTGGATTTGATATTCTGTCTTTATGTGAGGCTTTGGCGACATTGATATTAATGTATGGGTCTTTGGTCATTCGGCAGAGGACAGGGAACGCATGGGGAAATATTTTGATATTTTTTGTCGTTTGGAATGCGTTATAGATGAGGAAAGATGAGGATGCTGAAAAAATACAGATTCGGTTTTGATATCTGGGCCTTACTGTTATTCATGGCTATTATGATACCTAATTTTATTTGGTTTGCAATTCCTGCGCCGAATGATATCTTAAGGGCGGATTCCATTACGGGAAGTATTGATGCGGTGGCTTCTATCTGTCAGGTATTGATGATTGGCAGTCTTTGCGTTCTTGTCAATCAGGAGCGTAAAGGGATTGGCATTACGCCGTTATTTGCCGGTGTTTTTGTCTGCTGTATCTTATATTTTGCAAGCTGGGCAGTTTACTATCTTGGAATGACAAACGCAGTTGTCGTATTGGGATTGACGATTTCGCCGTGTCTGGCATTTTTGCTCTTCGCTATTGATAGGAAAAACAGGATAGCAGTTGTGCCTGCCGTCATTTTTACAGTGTGTCATTTGGTTTACGGAGCAGTGAATTTTATTATTTGACAAACAGATTTATATTAATTGAGGGAGAGAAAAAATGATTGGCAGAATCAGAAAATGGAAACTGTCGGATGCCAAAGACTTAGCGAGCGCGCTTTCTAATACAAACATACAGGATAATCTTCGCGACGGATTACCCTTTCCTTATACAGAGCAGGATGGAGCAGAGTTTATTTCCGCCATGCTTTCCGCCGATGAAAAGGAAACGTTTGCGTTTGCCATTACGGAGGATGACAAAGCGATCGGCAGTATCGGCGTTTTCCGTCAGGCAAACATACACAGACGGACAGCCGAGCTGGGATATTATATTGCCGAAGATTATTGGGGCAGAGGAATTATGACCGAGGCGGTGAAGCAGATTTGCGCATATGTTTTTGAAAAGAGCGATATCATCCGCATTTATGCGGAGCCGTTTGCTTATAATGCGGCGTCTTGCAGGGTGCTTGAGAAGGCTGGATTTCAGTACGAGGGCACGTTGAAAAACAACGCTGTGAAAAATGGCAAGGTGATTGATATGAAGATGTATGCGCTGTTAAAAGAAAACACTAAAATTGACACCAAATATGACACCATGTATAATGTATGATAAGAGGTATTCGGGATGTCAAAGTGGGAAAAGCTATTAATACATATCTGTTCTTTGTCGAAAGATATTCGATTTGATGAACTGCGTAAGGTGTTGGAAAGTTACGGATATGAAATGAATACCCCTAGAAGCGGAAGCAGTCATTACACTTTTAGAAAGTCGGGATGCAAGCCGATTACGATACCAAAGCATGAGCCAATTAAGAAAGTTTATGTTGAAATGGTGAAACAGATTGTGGAAAGTGAGGCGGGGAATGATGAAAACGTTGGATGAATACATGGCGATGCCTTATCGGATGGAGGTTGTGGAAGATAAAGATGAGGGTGGATTTGTAGTCTCTTATCCTGATCTTCCGGGGTGCATTACCTGCGGTGAAACGGTAGAGAAAGCAATCGAAAATGCACTTGATGCTAAGAGAACCTGGCTTGAAACCGCGATAGAAGATGGGGTTGAGATTAACGAGCCAGATGATTTAGAAGACTATTCCGGCCAGTTTAAATTAAGAATACCCCGCAGTTTGCACCGATTATTGGCGGAGCATTCCAAGAGAGAAGGCATTAGTATGAATCAATATTGTGTGTATCTTCTTTCTAGGAATGACGCTGTGTATTCAAAATGAAAATCAGATATCTTTCATCCGCCGATGACAAAGCGGCAATCAGCAAAATTTACGAAGAGAGCTGGAAACATGTTTATCAAGGTATCATACCGCAGACTTATCTTGATTCCGTTCCCGAAGGACAGTGGGCTTCAAATTTGGACAGTCCGAATTTGAAAACGCTGGTTTGCGTGGAGGATGGGAGACTTATCGGAACGAGCAGTTTTGGAAAATCCAGAATGGAGAAGTACGATCATTGGGGTGAAATTATTTCAATTTATCTGTTACCTGATTATATGGGAAAAGGCTATGGAAAAGCGCTTTTGCAGGCGGCTGTTTCGGAATTGAAAAAACTGGGGTTTGAAGATGTTTTTTTGTGGGTGCTTGAGGAGAACGTCAGGGCAAGACGTTTTTATGAGCGCTTTGGCTTTTGGGAAACAGACGATTACTTAGAAGATTGTATCGGTGGAAAGGATTTACGGGAAATCCGATATATACGAATGGAAAAAGACAGGGGTGGTACGGTTGCTTACCAGTAAAAAAGTAAAAGAAATCATGTTTTCCATGGGCGCAGATTTATGTGGAATTGCAAGCATGGACAGATTCGCCGATGCGCCAGCGGGGTATCATCCTTCGGACGTTTTTCCGGCTTGCAAATCGGTGATTTCTTTCGGATGCCGATTTCCGGTGGGTACGTTGCTCTGTAAATCCGATATTCCCTACACAAGAGCGCGGAACTCCATCACGGCTAAAAATGATGCGATTGCCCTTGATTTTTGTATGAAAATGGAACAGTATCAGGCGGTGTGCGTCCCCATACCGACCAATGAAAGCCAGTGGGATAAAAACACAGACAGGTGGCGTTCCGTTGTTTCGCAAAAACATGCGGCGTAGGCGGCGGGGCTGGGAACGATCGGACGACATTCCCTGTTGATTACGCCGGAATTTGGCAGTATGGTGTGGCTGGGGATGGTTTTATGCGATCAGGAATTGGAATCGGATCAAAGGAAGGAGCCGGTTTGTAACGATTGCAACTTATGCGTAGATATTTGTCCGGTGAACGCTTTGGAAGAGCCAGAAATAAAACAGCAGGTATGCTGGGATTATGCCTTTGGGGACGACGAAGAGAAACAGGTGTGGAGGATTGCGTGTCATAAATGCAGGGATGTCTGTCCTTACAATTTGGGAAGTGAAAATTCCATTTTGATGAAAGGCGAATAGAAATCGTTCCGGTATTTTGATTCAAAAACGATAGGAGGAGAATGACGAAGCATTTTGAGCGGGCGGAGCAGGAGAGCGGATTTTATGAAACGAAACAGTTTTTTTTGGTGTGGAATGTTATGTTTGATTTTGGGATTCTTTTTACGATTGGGACAAGACTGCTTTGCCAAATCGCCGGCCGAAAAAGGAGAAACGCTTGAGGATGATGAAAACCCAGCTTATTTAGAAGCATACACGGAGTTTCTTCTTGATGAGGATATCAATCAGGGACAGGATTTTCCGATTCGGGGGTACTATTTACTTGACCTGAACTTTGACGGGACGCCGGAGCTGGGTATTTTGCATGATTCATGGGGCTCGATGGGAGGGTATTTCACCTACTATTATTTTGACGGGGAGAAAATATCAGAGATTTTAAATGAAAGTGGGGAACCGGCAAGAACCTCTAACTATACGCAGGTGCTCGCGGATTTTGAAACAGAAAAGGTGTATTTGTTAAAAGAAATGTATTTGCTGCGGGGAAATGAGAACGGAACGTATGGGTATGTAAGGGAAATTAGATGGGATGGGCAGATTCCCTGCGTATATGATATTTTAGACCTGCAGGTGGAATTGGATGCCCATGTAGATATCTGCAAGCTTCCCGACCATGAGCACGAAGACGAGTTTTTGAAGGACCCTGTTTTGGAGGATTGGATTCGGACACGTCGTTATCAGAAAAATAAATGGCTCACGATTTCGTCGAAAGAATACCTGAAACGGAAAAGGGAATTGATCCCTGAGGAAAATTCTTTTGTGGATATCAGAAGGTTGGATTTCAACTACCTTGGAGGGCCGGATCTTGATAATAACGGAGATATCATGGACGTACGGATGAACAAAAAAGAGATTGAGCAGCTTTTTGGGAAGTTTGCCCAATCTCTCGAATGAGTTTGGCTGGCGAATTTATATTTGAAATACTTACGGCGAGCTGTATTCGCAAATATAGCCGATTTTACCCGCATAAGACGGAAATACGGATAAAATGTCTTCCGGCTTATCCTCAAGGCAGCATCGGCCAACTTCCGGCGGGTAAACCAGCATGGCGCAGTCTTCCCTGATTTTCGTTCCGTCCTCCATTACGGTAACGTAACTTGGTTCATCGTAATCCCCATCGTCCCGCCAGAATTTCCAAAGATCGCTGTCCATCATGTCGTAAGAGATTCCGGTCTCTGGTTCTGTCCAGTGAAATCCCCATGAGTCGTCGTCATATCTGCCGTTATTCGCTTCCACCCAGAAGGAAATATTGGTCTTTTTCTCTGCAAGTATCTGCTTTTGAATCTGTTCCATTTCCTCCCATGAAGTGATGACCGCCAGATAGCCTCCCTTCTTTTCGCAGGACCGGCGCGCTTCCTCCCATGACAGATCCTGTACGATCAGCTCATAATGGTGTTCGGCGGAAGTAACCTCCCCGGTCTGTAATAGCGAACGCATTTCGGATGCAATATAGCGGCGGTCATTTTGGGTATTGTCGTATAGATCGAAAGGCTGTTTGAGTGGGTATACAGAGTAAAGTAGCTTTTGATATTCCTCCTCATTTACTTCCTTCCCATTCCACTGGTACACGAAAATTTCATTTCCGTTTTCGTCTAACTGGAAGCCTCCCGGGCCGTCGCCATATTCGCCTTCGGCCACGGATACCCACTTGCCGTCTTCGATAGTATACACATAATCATAATAGGAGCCCATGTGGCCGCCAAAATTGCAAAGCAGATTCCCGTTTTTGATATAGGAAAAATTGCACCGCCATATCTGCACCTCGTCTACACTGCCGTCATGAAAGGTCAAAATCTGGCAGCCGCCCGCTGAAATTCCCGTGTCTTGCACAAACTCTGGAATATCGTCGTCATTTACATAGATTAGGGAGTAGGAGTAGGAATTGGCATATTCTCCCTGCTTGTCCAGATAGTCGAGATAGGCTTTTTTCCAGTCCGCGGCCGGCGGGGTTTTCGCTTCAACGTTTTGTGCCGCGGTGCAGGCGCATAATATGATCGCCATGCTGGCAATGCTTATGATTTTTTGCAGCGTTGTGAGTCTTGTATGCATAAGGATTTCCTTTCCATGAACGGTTGGGGGAAAACGTCTTGTCTGTTTTTTTTATTTTAACATAATTTTACTTAAAATAAGAGCTTTTAAAATATAGTTACTATGTTATAATAGAGCCAATGGCGGAATCAATGCTGCCTCAATCATTGTTTTAGAATGGAGAAATCAAAGATGGAAAATGCACAAGCGACGAAGAAGAGGAAAAAGAACAAACGCATCGGAAAAAAGGTTGGAAATGTTGTGGTGATTATGCAGGCAATATCCGTTGTCTTTGCGGTAGCGGTCTGCGTGTTGATGTACAATTCGCTGGTAAGAAGCATGCAGGAGAAGATTTGTACGAACGGTACAAATATGCTTGCGCTTGAGCTGGGGAAGATATCGGAGGGCGATGACATTAACGGACTTCTGGACACCCTGAAAGAACGCATGGGTTGTGAATTTACTATTTTTGAGGGCGATACGAGGGCCTACAGCACGGTGACACAGAACGGGGAGCGCGTGGTGGGCACCAAGCTGGCTTCTAATTTATGTGATATCGTTTTGAAACAGGGACAGACCTATGTGGGAGAGGCGGATATTTTAGGGGTTACATATTTGTGCTCCTATGTGCCGACTAAGGGCGCAGACGGAAAGGTTGACGGTTTGATTTTTGCGGGAATATCCATAGCGGAGGCGGAAGAGGAAACCGCCAGAATTATCAGCTATGCTATAGTGGTCAGTGTGTTGGTGATTATCGTTTGTATTATTTTCCTGACGGCGTATTTGAAATTACGGGTGTCTGGGCCTCTTGAAAAAATTACACAGGCAGCCACGCAGTTGGAAAGAGGGGAACTTGGGCTGGCTGACGGCAGGGAGATTCAGCTTGGCATCCGTTCCAATGACGAAATCGGTCTTTTGGGAGAAATTTTTGAACATACTATCGGCAGCCTTCGCGGTTATATTGGCGAGATCTCGGACATATTGGGAGCCATTGCCAAGGGGGATCTGACGAGAAATACGCAGCAGAATTATGAGGGAGATTTCCGCGCGATTAAGGAATCGCTGGAGAGCATTCTTGTCGCATTGAATCAGACGATGGGGCAGATTGCGGCCAGCGCAGGGCATGTGGCGGACGGGTCCGATCAGGTGTCCGCCAGCGCGCAGTCTTTGGCGCAGGGCGCGACAGAACAGGCAAGCGCGGTGACCGAAATTTCCACTACGATTTCCGACATTTCGGAGGGCGCGAGACAGACTTCCGACGCGGCGGCTGAGGTGGGCAGTTTTGTGAATCAGGCGGGCGCGCAGCTCGGCATCAGTATAGAGAGCGTGAAGGAATTGAGCGGGTCTATGGAGCGTATTTCCAGTGATTCCAAGCAGATCAGCACCATTATTGCCACCATAGAAAATATTGCGTTCCAGATCAATATTTTGTCGCTGAATGCTGCCGTTGAGGCGGCTAGAGCCGGTGCGGCAGGCAAAGGATTTGCGGTTGTGGCTGAGGAAATCAGCAATTTGGCGTCTAAATCGGATGAGGCGGCAAAAGCAACGAAAGATTTGATTGAAAGTTCTGCTGCGACGATTAAGGAAGGCGGTAAGATGATGAACAGGGTTTCAGAGGCCTTGGAACGGACGGGCGAGCTTGCGGGTAACGTGACGACGAAGATGGAACAGGTGGTAGAGGCGGTAGAGAAGCAGACTGTGGCGATGGAACAGGTGGCTACCGGCGTTTCGCAGATTTCCGCAGTGGTGGAGAATAACTCGGCAACCAGTCAGGAGTGTGCGGCAGCCAGCGAGGAACTGTCGAATCAGTCCGGCATGTTAAAACAACTGATCAGTACCTTCCAGATCAGACGCCGCTGACGGTTTGCGAATCATAAGGTTTACAAAAAAGGGACTGCATGTTTGGCGGTCCCTTAATTTTGTGGCGGTCAAAGGATGATGGGACAATACATTATGTAATCCTTAAAAATACCAAAAAATACAATTTATCTTGAAATTCCCTTGATTTTTCATAATATATGCGATATTATGAGTTTACATAATGAATTTACATAATTTAGCTGGAATTTGGGATTCGGCTTGTAATATCGACGGAGGTGTTATTATGAAAAAAGACTGGATGATAAAGGCCTCGGCGCTTTGCTGTCTGACGGCCGGGATGCTGCTTAGTCCGGCGGGACAGATGCGCGCGCAGGCGGTGGAAGTGATCGCTACGGTGCAGGGCAGCGTTATGAGTGGGACAACCACGGAAATTTTAAAGCTTGACACGAAAGAGGGCAATATGGAGATCAAACTGGACAGCGGCACGGACGTTAGCGAGTGCAAGGTGTTACTGCCCGGTAATAAAATCAGCGTCTCCGTATCCCATGGATCTGACGAGTATCTTCATGCGGTAAAGATTGTCACGGGGCTGCGGTCCGATACGGTTTCTCTGGATACGTCCAAATCTTCCACGGTTACCGGAACTGTTACAGATAAGTCGAAGGACGGCGTTTTATATGTAAAGACGGCCCAAGGCGATATGGAAATCAAACTGGATGCCGCCACGGACATGAGCGGGTGCGGGGTTCTTGTGGCGGACAGAACCTATCAGATTACTTGTGTGCGCGGTTCCGACGCCTACATGCACGCGACTTCGATCACAGACTCTCTGGGTTCGGCTCTTGGCAGTACCGCTTCGACCGTACCGGCCTCTTCCCTGACGCCGGCGCCGGAGTCTTCGGTGGGGGTTGATACTTCTACGGTTACGGGTACGGTGAATAAGAAGACAACCTCGGATCGGTTATTTTTGGAGACGCAGTATGGACAGATGGAAATTGCAATCGACCAGAATACGGATGCCAGAAGCGGTATTTTCCTAATGCCGGATAGAAAGCTGTCGGTAGCCGTTTACCGCGGCTCCGATGCGGTCATGCATGCGGCCACGATTGTGGCGGCTAAGGAGAGCGTGATCCCTGTATCGGTGGATAGCTCTAACCCATCGACGGTGACGGGGACGATTGATAAAAAATCCACGGAAAATATTTTGTTCTTGGATACGCAATACGGCGAGATGGAACTGAAACTGGATAATGTGAGGAATATTACTGGCTGCAAAGTGCTGGTGAAGGACAGAAAGGTGACGGTGACCTGCGTGAGGGGATCGGACGCCTACATGCACGCTCTGGACATTATCGGAAATTAATAGAAAGGACGAAAGGAACAGAAGAAAAAGCCATATACCATAGGGTGTATGGCTTTCTTGTCAGAATGGAGGCGCCGGCGATGCAGTTTACGTATCAAAGCTACGGAAAGTTATTAGAACAATTAAGAGATCATGGCTATCAGACGGCGGATTACGAGTCTTGGAGACAGAAGGAGCGCTGTGTGATCCTGCGCCATGATGTGGACAACGATATCCAAAAGGCGGTTGAGATGGCCGTTTTTGAACGGGAACAGGGCGTGGCAAGCACCTATTTTGTACTGCTTACGTCCAACTTTTATAATGCGTTTTCGGGGGAAACCTGCGAGGCGCTGCAAAAAATTATGAATTGCGGGCATCAGATCGGCCTGCATTTTGACGAAGTGAGATATCCTTCTCTTGCGGGAGACATGGAGGGCATAGGGAAGAAAATCGCCGAGGAGGCGGAGCTTTTAGGCAGGGCGGCCGGATGCCGGGTGAATACGGTTTCCATGCACCGGCCAAGCAAAGAAATCTTGGAGGCCGACTTGCAGATACCGGGCGTCATTAATAGTTACGGGAAGATTTTTTTCAAAGATTTTAAGTATGTGTCGGATTCCCGCCGCAGATGGCGGGAGCCGGTGGAGGAGATCGTTGCGTCAGAGCGGTATGAAAGGCTTCATGTATTGACGCATGCTTTCTGGTACAACAGACAAGAGCTTGATCTGCATGATTCTGTTTTCCGGTATGTCAATGGGGGAAACCGTCAAAGGTATGACTGGCTCGAAGATAATATTACGGACTTGGAGGCGATTATGCCGTCTGGGGAAATCTTATAAAATGCAAAGATGGGGACAGGACGTATGAGGGTAGAAGAAATTTTAACGTGGCTGGACGGCGGAGGATATGCCTATTCTTTTTCGGGGAAAAGGGATGCAGAGATCAGCGGGTTTTCCAGTTTGGCCAATTATGTGGAAAACACCATTACATGGATTAAGGACGAAAAGAGTTACCATGCGTCAAAGGGAGAGGACGCCGTCTTATGCGCGGTGGTAAAAAAGGGCGTAAAGACGGACTGTCTCGCGGTCATAGAGACGGAAAATCCCAAGGAAGCGTTCTTTGCAATCCTGCATCAGTTCTGGGGAGAAAAGCGGATTGAGGGAAGCGTCGGGGTCGGGACTGTTATTTCCAAGGAGGCTGTGGTCGATCCGACGGCGGTCATCGGGTGTAACTGCAGCATTGTGGGAGACGTCAAGATCGGGGCCTACACGGTGATCGAGCACAACGTAGTGATACAGGGCAGGGTGCGGATCGGAGAAAACTGCTATATCCAGTCCAGCGCCGTGATAGGCATTGCGGGGTTCGGATTCAGCAAGGATGCGGAGACGAAACGCAGAACGAGGGTAGAACATTTTGGCGGCGTGGAGATCGGCGACGACGTGTTTATCGCAAGCCATGTCAATATCGAACGGGGAACGATCGACGATACGGTGATCAGGAGGGGCGTGAAAATTGCGCCTTCCACGCTGATTGCGCACAATAATGTGATCGGTGAAGATACGGTTGTTATTTCCTCCGCTCTCTACGGGAGCGTGAAGGTGGGAGCAAGATCCTATATCGCGGCCAGCACCATAGAAAACCAGATGACGATCGGGGACGATACGGTGATCGGTATGGGGTCTGTGGTAAACACGCCCATCGGCGACCATGTGATTGCTTATGGGACGCCAGCGAAAGTAATTAGAAAGAATGACAGCGATTTATAAAAGTTTTCTATATTTGCAGTTGACAAGACGATGCGTTTGGTGTAGCATTGGTATCAGATTCCATACTTACCCCACCGAATAAGTAGGAATTAAAAGAGCGGGAGAGATATACGGGCGAACAGAGTGGAAAGAAGGAGGATATCATTATGGCAAACATTAAAAAAAGCGCGTCGGAGCTGATCGGCCACACACCTCTTTTGGAGGTAGTTAATTACGAAGAGAAAAACCAGATTAAGGACGCCAAGATTTTGGTCAAGTTAGAGTATTTGAATCCGGCGGGATCGGTGAAAGACCGTATCGCCCTTCATATGATTGAGGAGGCGGAGAAAGAGGGAAAGTTAAAGCCCGGCGGCACCATCATTGAGCCTACCAGCGGCAACACGGGAATCGGTCTTGCGGCGGTGGCGGCGGCCAAGGGATACAAGGCAGTATTGACGCTGCCGGAGACTATGAGCGTGGAACGGCGTAAATTGTTACAGGCTTACGGCGCCCAGCTTGTGCTGACAGACGGCGCGAAGGGTATGAAGGGCGCTATCGAGAAGGCGGAGGAATTGCAGGCGGCGACGCCCGGCTCCATTATTTTGGGGCAATTTGAAAATCCGGCCAATCCGGCCATTCACAGAGCGACTACGGGCCCTGAGATCTGGGAGGATACGGACGGAAAGGTAGACATTTTTGTGGCGGGCGTCGGTACGGGCGGCACGATCACGGGTGTGGGCGGCTATCTGAAAGAGAAGAATCCAGCGGTAAAGGTAGTGGCGGTGGAGCCTGAGAGCAGTCCGGTTCTTTCCGGCGGACAGCCGGGCGCGCATAAGATTCAGGGGATCGGCGCTGGCTTTGTGCCAAAGGTGTTAAATACGGACGTTTATGACGAAATTATCAAAGTCTCCAATGAAAACGCCTTTGCGGCGGGCAGGGCGATTGCGGAGCAGGAAGGCGTTCTTGTGGGGATTTCTTCTGGAGCGGCATTACATGCGGCGACTGAACTTGCAAGAAGACCGGAGAACAAGGGGAAGACGATTGTAGCGCTTCTACCGGATTCCGGGGATCGATATCTGTCTACCCCGTTGTTTTCTGTAGAGTAAGGTGTTAGAATACAAAAGAGCGGTGAAAAACGCTTAAGAGGAGGAGAGGATTATGAAAAAGAAACTTGTAGTAACTATTGTAGCGGCGGTGCTTGCGCTTAGCGCGCTCACAGGCTGCGGCGATAAGAAGGACGACAGTACCATCACGGTGGCGGCTTCCGCGACGCCTCATGCGGAGATCTTGGAGCAGGTAAAGCCGATCTTGGCCGAGCAGGGATATACCCTTGAGGTGACAGTTTTTAACGACTATGTACAGCCGAATCAGGTGGTGGAAAGCGGCGAGTTTGACGCCAACTATTTCCAGCATATCCCCTATCTGGATTCCTTCAATGAGGAACAGGGTACGCATCTTGTCAATGCGGGCGGCATTCATTACGAGCCGTTCGGCATTTATCCCGGCACTAAGAGCGACCTTTCCGAGATCGCAGACGGGGACACCATTGCAGTGCCCAACGATACGACCAACGAGGCGAGAGCGCTTCTGCTGTTACAGGACAACGGCATTTTGACCTTGAAGGACGGCGTGGGACTGGAAGCGACCGTGCGCGATATCGAGGAGAATCCTCATAACGTGGAGATTCAGGAACTGGAGGCGGCGCAGGTGCCCAGAGTGAAGGACGAAGTGGCGTTTGTGGTGCTGAACGGCAACTATGCGATGGAGGCTGGTTTCTCCGTAGCGAAGGATGCGGTGGCCTTTGAGCAGGCCGATTCCGAGGCGGCAAAGACCTATGTGAATGTGATTGCGGTCAAGGAGGGCAATGAGAACAGCGAACCGATCAAGGCTCTGGTGGAGGCCCTTAAGTCTGACACGATCAAGGAGTACATCAACAATACTTACGACGGCGGCGTGATTCCGTTTGAGTAAGCAGGGCGGAGCAAAGACGCGCGTCTGCGAATACAGAAACATAACAGAGAGGGTATTTCCTGATGGGGGATACCCTCTCTGCGCCTGCTTATACGGATAGAAACGGGAAAAGAAAGGAAACTGGCAAATGAAACGTATCTTTTTTGTAGAGGACGATTTAAGTTTAATCAACGGCCTGACGTTTGCCCTGAAAAAGGAGGGGTATGAGACGGAGGTGGCGAGAACCGGTCTGGAAGCGGAAGGCTTGTGGGCGGACGGAAAATACGATCTGGTGATTCTGGATGTGTCGCTTCCCGACGGCTCCGGCTTCGACCTTTGCCAAAAGATCCGGCAGGGGTCTAAGGTGCCGATTATGTTTCTTACCGCTGCGGACGAGGAGACGGATATCATTATGGGGCTGGATATCGGAGCCGACGATTATATGACCAAGCCTTTTAAGCTGGCGGTGTTTCTTTCCAGAGTCCATGCCCTGCTTCGCCGGAGCGAAAATTTCAGGGAGCAGACTGCGGAACTGACCTCCAACGGGATCACGCTGCATTTGTTAAAGGGAGAGGGGTATAAAAACGGCAAAGCCCTTGATTTGACTTCCGGCGAATATAAGCTTTTGTGCCTGTTTATGGAAAATCCCGATGTGGTGCTCTCCGCAGAGCAGATTTTGGGAAGGCTCTGGGATAGCAGTGAAAATTTTATCGACAATAAGACGCTCACCGTCTATATCAGGAGGCTTCGTATGAAGATTGAGGATGATCCCAGCGATCCAAAGAAGATTGTAACGGTCCGCGGCATGGGATACAAATGGAGGGAACAATGAGGGTACTGGCGAACCAAAAAATAAGAAGATTGTTTGTGCAGATGATGCTGTGTATGGGCGGATTTCTTTTGTTCTCTACGGCAGCGCTGGCGTTGGGAATTGCTATGGTTTTGCCTGTGACGGTATGCGCGCTGGGAATGGGATTTGCAATCTTCCTGTGCTGCTACAAATATTTGAAAGAGCAGGATCTGGTGATGGAGGAAGCGGTGGCGCGGATTCAGGCCTTTCTTTCCGGGGAATGGGACGCCCGCATCGACTGCGACGAGGAAGGGGAGTTGTACCGCCTGTTTCACGAGGTAAATTCTCTGGCGGCCATCTTAAATGCTAAGGCACAGAAGGAAAGAGAGTCGAGGAAATTCTTGCAAAATACCATTTCGGACATTTCCCATCAGTTAAAGACGCCCCTTGCCGCCCTCAATATCTACAACGGCATTATGCAGACGGAGGCCGAGAGCGGCGAACTTTCCACCATTCGGGAATTTACCAGCTTGTCGGAGCAGGAATTGGACCGGATCGAGACGCTTGTACAGAATTTGTTGAAAATAGCCAAGTTCGACGCTGGGAGCATTGTGATCGAAAAATACAGGGAAAATGTGGCGGAGCTGATGGCGGATGTAGAGCGGCAGTTTTCGTTTCGGGCGGGAGCGGAAGGGAAGGAATTGATTTTTGCGGGAAGCGGGGATCTCTTTCTTTTCTGTGACCGGGGATGGCTTACGGAAGCAGTGGGCAATCTCGTAAAGAATGCCCTCGACCATACGGAGAGCGGCGACAGAGTTTTGGTGGAATGGGGGCAGTCCGCGCAGATCATGCGCATAACGGTGCAGGATACCGGAAGCGGGATTCATCCGGAAGATCTGCACCATATTTTCAAACGGTTTTACCGCAGCAGATATTCCAAGGACACGCTGGGAATCGGACTGGGGCTGCCCCTTGCCAAATCCATTGTGGAGGCCCACGACGGCATGATTGAGGTGGACAGCAGGCTGGGGGAAGGTACTACGTTTGTAATGCTGTTTCCGATTATTACAAAATTGTAATCGTGGCGAAGTGTGTGTGTAGTATTTAAGTGCTATTCTTTCATAGAGGATGCCAAAAGCAGGCATTCTCCGCATGATAATAAATGATCTGGAAAGAGGTGCTTACAATGAAACTATTGGAAGTCAGTAAAATCAGCAAAACTTACGGCAGCGGGGAGGCGTCGGTGCAGGCGCTCAAAAACGTCAGTTTTTCCGTGCCAAAGGGAGAGTATGTGGCGATCGTGGGAGAATCCGGTTCGGGAAAGAGTACGCTCCTTAACATGATCGGCGCGCTGGATGTGCCCACGTCGGGAAAAGTATGGATCGACGGTAAGGACACCTTCGCCATGCAGGAGAAAAAACTCACGATCTTCCGCCGCAGAAACATCGGTTTTATTTTTCAGGCGTTTAACCTGATTCCGGAGCTTACGGTGGAACAGAATATTATTTTCCCGGTGCTTTTGGATTATCAGAAACCGGACAGGGCTTATTTGGAAGAATTATTGGGCGCGCTGAATCTGAAAGAGCGGCGAAACCACCTGCCAAGCCAGCTTTCCGGCGGGCAGCAGCAGAGGGTGGCCATCGGCAGGGCCTTACTTACAAGGCCGGCCCTGATTCTTGCGGACGAGCCTACGGGAAATCTGGACACCCGCAACAGCAATGAGGTGATCGCCTTGCTGCAGGCGGCTTCCAAGAAATACGAGCAGACGATTATCATGATTACCCACAACCGTATGATCGCGCAGGCGGCGGACCGGGTGTTGGAGGTGTCGGACGGCGTGCTGACGGATCTAGGGGGGTGTGCGGAATGAAAAGTTATTTAAGCCTGATTCCCATTTCGGCAAAGACCCGCAGAAAGCAGAACCGTTTGATTCTTCTCTGTATTATCTTCGCGGTGTTTCTGGTGACCACGGTCTTTTCCTGTGCGGAAATTATGACGAAAGGGCAGACGGAGGGAATGATCAGACACCATGGCAGCCACCATATCGTGATAAGCGGTCTGTCCGAGGCGGCGGCGGAACAGATCGCGGCAAGGGAAGACGTGTCTGCGGCTGCGTGGTGCAATTCCCTTGGGGAGGATGTTTACGAGGGATATTCTATTAATGACACACGCGTCATATTATACGGTGCGGAGCAGACTTATATCGATACGATCAGAGATTATGCACAGGAAGGTGCGTTTCCCCAAAATGATACGGAGATTATGTTAAATACGGGCGCAAAGGAGCGGCTTGGCGTACAGGCAGGCGATCAGGTTATCCTCCATCTTCCGACAGGCGATTTCTCTTTTACAGTGAGCGGGTTCTGCGCCGACGAGTGGGAGGAGTACGACAGTAAATTTGAAGATGTGAGCGCCTATATCAGTGTGGAGGCGTTTCACCGAATCTGTTCCGCAAGCGGAACTGACGATAATTCTGACATAGATGTCGTAAATGATGGGAAAGCGGATGAGAAAACGGGGTATTATGTCCGTTTTGCCAAAGGCGCGGATATCAAAGACGCGATTTCCGATTTGAAGCTTCGGTACGGATTGGAGAGCGGGGCGGTTGACGAGAATCTGGTTACGATGGGCGCGGCGGGAGCCAGCGGCAATTTAGCGATGCAAAGCCTTTATTTACTTGCGGCTATTGTGTTTGTACTGATTCTGACTGCGGGCGTGTTGATGATTTCAAGCTGCCTGAATAGTATGGTGGCGCAGCGGACGAAATTTTTCGGGATGATGCGCTGCGTCGGCGCAAGCAGGGAACAGGTGATGCGTTTCGTGCGGTTAGAAGCTTTAAACTGGTGTAAGACGGCGATCCCTGCCGGATTGATTGCCAGCGAGGTATTTACGTTTGCGCTGTCCCTGATTTTACAATACAAGGTGGGCGGCGAGTTTGACGATTTCCATTACCGGTTTAGTGTGATCGGTCTTGCGTCGGGCGTTCTGGTGGGCGTAATAACGGTACTGCTTGCCGCGCATTCCCCGGCGAAGCGGGCGGCTTCGGTTTCCCCTGTGGCGGCGGTGTCGGGCAATGCGGAAACAGGCAAAGCAGTCTCCCATGCGGCGGACACCCGTATTCTTAAGGTGGAACACGCGCTGGGCGTCCATCATGCGGCGGCGGCAAAAAAGAATCTCGTTCTGATGTCGTTATCTTTCGCCTTTACGGTCGCGCTGTTTCTAGTGTTTTCTGCTGGGCTTAGTTTATTCAACAGGTTCATGCCCTCAGAAAACGATTTAAGCCCAGAGATCAGCATTGCGGCGGTGGACAGCGCCAATTCCCTTGACAGGGGAATGAAAGAGGAAATGACCGTTTTGCCCGGCGTGGAATCGGCCTTTGGCTGCGCCGTATGCTATGGGACCCCGGCGGAGATAAACGGCGTTCCCGGCAGCGTCGATCTGATTTCCTATGACGACTGGATGTTTCAGTGGTCAAAAAGATCGGTGACCAGCGGCGATCTGCATCAGGTTTCAGGCGATACGGATCATGTGATGACGATTTTTAATAGGGACAGCCGTTTAAATACCGGGGATACGGTGAAGATTGGAGACACAGAGCTGACGATTGCCTGTGTGTGCTCGGAGGGCATCGGGACGGAGAGCCGTCCGGCGATTGTCTGTACGGAGGAGACGTTTCTGCGTCTTACGGGCGAGACGGATTATCAGATGCTTGGGATTGGTCTGGCAAAGGATGCGCCGGAAGAGACGGTGGAGACGATCCGGTCGATGGCGGGTGAGAATGATTTTGTAGACAGGAGAGAGGAAGATCAGGAGATCAATTCGAGTTTCTGGGTATTCCGCATTGCGGCGTATGGATTTTTGGCGGTCATTGCGCTGATCACCGTTTTTAATATTACCAATAATATTTCCATGAGCGTATCGGCCAGAATGAAGCAGTACGGCGCTATGCGTGCGGTAGGGATGAGCGTTGCGCAGATGACGCGGATGATTGCGGCGGAGGCGGTTACCTACGCGGTGTGCGGACTGCTGCTCGGCTATATTGTGGGATTGTTCCTGCACCGGCTGTTTATGGTGAAGCTTGTCTTTACGCATTTTGGCGGATCGTGGAAAATACCCTTCGAACCGCTCACAGTCATAACCTTGATCGTCGCGCTCTCCTGTGCGGCGGCGGTGCGCGCTCCCGCCAGACGGATCAGGGAAATGGCGATTACGGAGACCATCAATGAGTTGTAGGCGGTTTAACGGAAGCAGTGTATGCGAAAAAAGACAGAATACGGATTGCGCTTTAGAGGCGCGTGTGCTATTATTTAGGCGGACAGTATCTGAAAGAACTGTACCAGTGCATACATGTGGAAATTTAAAAGCCCGTTTGCGGGCGTATAAGAAATTCTTATAGAAAATGGCGGTACCGATGCGATGGGCTGCACATTTAGATATAGGGGTCTTTGTATGTATGTCCGGACAGTTTCTGTCCGGACTTTTTTGCGCGCATAAGCAGAGTCAGAAGATGACGCAGACAGGATACATGCTTGCATGTAAGACTGTCTGAGACAGCTTATGACGAGCAACGCGAACGAGAGATGCGAAGCATCTCGAGTCTGCTTATGGAAAAGAGGCAGAGTCAGAAGATGACGCAGACAGAAGGAGGGAACTATGGAAATCACAGGTAAGGTGGATGCGGTAAGAAGACAGGTAAAGGAATGGAGGCGGCAGGGCCTGACGGTGGGATTGGTGCCGACCATGGGATATTTGCATGACGGTCATAAGAGCCTGATTGTCAGGGCGGCGGCCGAAAACGACAAGGTGGTGGTCAGCGATTTTGTCAATCCCATACAGTTTGGGGTGAATGAGGACTTGGATACTTATCCAAGAGATATTGAGGCGGATAAAAAGCTTTGTGAGGAGGCGGGAGCAGATCTGATTTTCCATCCGGTACCGGAGGAGATGTATGCGCCGGATTTTTCCACCTATGTGGAAATGCAGAAGGTCAGCGAAGGATTGTGCGGCAAAACAAGGCCTACGCATTTTCGCGGCGTCTGTACGGTGGTTTGTAAGTTGTTCCATATTGTAGGGCCAGACCGGGCTTATTTCGGGCAGAAGGACGCGCAGCAGATGGCGGTGATCCGCAGGATGGTACGTGACTTGAATATGGATATTGAAATTGTGGGATGTCCGATCATACGGGAGGCGGACGGCCTTGCCAGAAGTTCCAGAAATACATATTTAAGCGAGGCGGAGAGAAAGGCGGCGCTGGTTCTTTCAAGAGCGGTTTTTTGTGGAGAAGATATGATAAAAAACGGGGAGAGAGACGCCGGCGCCATTTTAAAGGCAATGAGAGAAATGATAGAAAAGGAACCGCTTGCTAAAATAGATTATGTGGAAATGGTAGATGCGGATACGATAGAGCCGCTTATCAAGGCGGAGGGCAGAGTGCTCACAGCAATGGCGGTATATATAGGCAAAACGAGGTTACTTGACAATTTTATTGCGGAATTATAACATTGCGCAGAAATGAGGGAAACATGCTTCTTACTATGTTAAAAAGTAAAATTCACCGGGCTGTCGTGACACAGGCGGAATTAAATTATGTGGGCAGCATTACGATTGACGAGCGTTTGATGGAAGCGGCCGGAATTTATGAGTATGAAAAAGTGCAGATTGCAGACGTGGATAACGGTTCCAGATTTGAGACTTACGTGATCGCGGGTGAGGCCGGAAGCGGGATCATCTGCTTAAATGGCGCGGCGGCCCGTATGGTTTCTACCGGGGATAAGGTCATCATTATGTGCTATGCGCAGATGACGCCGGAGGAGGCGGCGGATCATCCGCCGAAGGTAGTCTTTGTAAATGAACGGAATCAGATAACTTCCGTTGCCAGATACGAAAAGCATGGCAGGCTGGGAGATACGGAAGGAATCTAAGAGAAAACGGGGGATTGGTATGAATCAGGTGAAAAAAATAGCTAACTTTATGTCGTCAAATATTGCAATCTTGATTATTATTTTTTCTGTGATTGCGTTCCTTTATCCGAAGGGATTTTCATGGGCGACGAACTATACGACGTTGTTCTTGGGGGCCGCCATGTTTGGAATGGGGCTGACCATTAAAACACAGGATTTCAAAATTGTATTTACAAGGCCGAAGGATTTGTGTATCGGATTTGTTCTGCAGTATACGGTGATGCCGCTGACGGCGTATGTGCTGGCAAAGGCATTTGGACTGCCGGCGGATCTGGCGCTTGGTGTGATTCTGGTGGGATGCTGTCCGGGCGGAACGGCGAGCAATGTGATTACCTATGTGGCCGGAGGCGACGTGCCGCTGTCTGTGGGCATGACGATTGTTTCTACGATACTTGCGCCCATTTGCACACCGGTATTGGTATATCTGTTAGCCGGTTCATGGGTGGAGGTGTCGCTTCTTACGATGATGCTATCGGTGGTTAAGGTTGTGCTTGTTCCGGTGCTTTTGGGGATTTTGATTTATCGGATATTCCCGAAACAGATTGATGCGGTTAGAGAGCTGCTTCCGTTGATCTCAGTGATTGCGATTGTGATGATTATTTCTGGAATTGTGGGGAGCAATGCGGAGAAGATTGTCTCCTGCGGCGCTTTGGTCATGGTAGTAGTAGCGATACACAATCTGGTGGGGCTGTGCTTGGGTACGGGAGTGGCAAAGCTTCTGCGGTTGGAAGAGAAGAAGGTGACTGCGATAGGCATCGAAGTGGGGATGCAGAACAGTGGGCTTGCAATTTCTCTGGCTGCGGCTAATTTCGCGGCAAATCCGTTGGCCACGCTGCCCGGGGCAATTTTCTCCGTGTGGCATAACATTTCCGGAACGATTTATGCGGGGATCAGGCGAAGTAGCGAGCCGAGATTGTTTTTTCAATTCCATGGAAAATAACAGTGCAAAAAGTGGAGAATTTTGGTATACTTATTTTGTATGGCAGAAAAAAGGCTGTGCGCTGCCAGTAAGAGATATAGGGGGATAAGGGTATGAAATATAAGATTCTGCTTACGGGAAACAATAAGATGATCATCAACGAATTCTTCACTTACATGGATTTCAGTTTCGAGTGCCTCAGCACTTCGGACCGCTACGACGATATCATAAGCCATGTAAAGTATGTGAGGCCGGATGCGCTGGTCTACTGTCTGTACGGTGAAAATCCCGACGATTTGAAACGGTTTGTCAATGTGGAGAATAAGATTGCGGAAGAAAGGATTCCTATTATTATTGTGGGCGATCCGGACGAGTGTACGCAGTTTGAGAAGATTGCGCCGGCCATGAATGTGACCATATTCCGCAAACCCATTACTTCCCAGAAATTAGAGGAAAATATTGTAAAGCTCTTGAAGGAGAAACGCCCGAAAGCCGAACAGGAACAGCGGTCCGTGAGGGTGGCCGAGAGCGTACTGAAAACCGACGATGTGATGCGGGTGGCGGAAGAGCTTCTGGCGCAGATTGCAAAAGAGACGGAAAAGGAGAAAAAAGAGCAGGCGGAAGCGGCAAGAAGAAAGCACATTTTGGTTGTGGATGACGATAGCAGCGTCCTCAAGCTCTTGAAGGGGTATCTGGCGGAGCGTTATGATGTGGCGACTGCCATCAGCGGTAAGATTGCCCTTAAATTTTTGGAGGCGAAAAAAACCGATATGGTGCTTCTGGATTATGAGATGCCTAATGAGAATGGAGCCGAGGTTTTGGCAAAGATTCGGGAGAATCCCAATACGGCTAATCTGCCGGTGGTCTTTTTGACGGGCGTGACAGAAAGAAAGAAGATTATGGAAGTGCTGGCGATGAAACCGCAGGGGTATCTCACCAAGCCTATCGATATGGAAAAGTTATCTTCCACCATTAAGGGTGTGTTAAGATAGCGGTTTAAAATTCTGTAACGGAGGGATTTGGCATGGCGATTATTGAAAACGAATTTAAACTGACTGACTTGATAGATATTGAAACCTTGCAGAAAATACAGGATGCATTTTCCGATATGTCGGGAATCGCAGCTCTGGTTACAGATGCCCACGGTAAGATTCAGACGAAACCTTCGGGATTCACAGAGTTTTGCGGGAAGTATGTCCGGAATACGGAGGAAGGCAGAAAACGGTGTGAAAAGTGTGATAAAATGGGTGCGGAGAAGGCGGCGAGAGCCGGCGTCTCCTGCGCCTATTTTTGCCATGCCGGTATGGTGGCGTTTGCCGCGCCTATTATGGCTCACGGGCATATGGTGGGATGTTTTATCGGCGGACAGCTTTTGACGATACCGCCGGACGAGGATAAGATTCGGAAGGTGGCCGAGGATATCGGCGTAGACGGAGACGAACTGATGCGCGCCGCAGGCGATGTCAGGATTGTAGACAAGCGGACGATCGAGAAAGTTTCAAACGCCATCTATACGATTGCCAATGTTTTGTCGGAGATTGGCTACAGTAAGTATCAAGTGAATTTGAAAAATATGGAGCTGCGCAAAACCTCCAATATGAAATCAGACTTTTTGGCCAATATGAGCCACGAGATCAGAACGCCTATGAACGCGGTGATTGGTATGGCGGAGATGGCGCTTCGGGAAGAAGTGACGCCTGCGGCCAGAGAATATATCGGACAGATTAAGTCTTCGGGGCAGACGCTCCTTACGATCATAAACGATATTCTGGATTTTTCCAAGATCGAGTCGGGAAAGATGGACATCAGCGACGTGGAATATGAACCGCTGTCTATGATTAACGATGTTTCTAATATTATTATGACCCGTATTGGCAGCAAAGATCTCGATTTGACAGTGGACGTAAATCCAGAGCTGCCGGCAGGACTTTTCGGAGATAATATCAGAATCAAACAAGTATTGGTAAATCTGGCAAACAATGCCGTCAAGTTTACGGATTCTGGAAATGTCAATGTAAAGATAGATTTTCTGCGGACGACGGAAGACGCGATCGAGCTTTATGTGGCGGTGACAGATACGGGACGGGGTATCAAAGAGAGCGATATGGTGAAACTGTTCCAGTCGTTCCAACAGCTTGACAGCAAGAGAAACCGCAATGTGGAAGGAACCGGACTTGGGCTTGCCATCAGTAAACAATTGGTGGCGCTGATGCACGGAAAAATTCATGTGGACAGCGAGTATGGCAAGGGTTCTACCTTCTCCTTCGTGATTCCCCAGAAAGTGACGGACGGCAGCCGCGCCGTGGAAAAAGTGGGGGAAAATATTGTGGCGGCCGGGTTGATTCAGAGCGCGTACACGGCGCAGGAGCTGGCCGGCGATATGGAGAAGCTGGGCGTTACCTATATGAGATTGGAATCGGAGGAAGATCTTGGGTGGTTAAAGGATCACAAAGCGGGCTATCTTTTTGTGGAACAGCCGTTGATGACGGAGGCCGTGCAGTATTTCCTGAAATTGAATCCGAATGTCTGCGGTGTGATTTTGGCGAATTATCGGTCGGTACGTTCTTATGATCTGCCGAATCTGCGCGTGGTGAAAAAACCGCTTTATATTTTAGGGCTTTCCAATATCTTTAACGGGAGAGAAGAGAATGGTTCTGTTTCCCTTATGGAGGCGGAGGATTTCGACTTTACTGCGCCCGAGGCGGAAATTCTGGTAGTGGATGACAACGCCATTAACCTGACGGTGGTCAAAGGGCTTTTGAACCCGCTTCAAATGAAGATAGATACGGCTTTGAGCGGCAAGGACGCCGTTTTAATGGTTACGGATAAACGCTATGATATTATTTTTATGGATCATATGATGCCAGAGATGGACGGTGTGGAGACTACCAGAGTGATCAGACGCCTTCTGGGAAATAACGGACAGGTGCCGATTATCGCTCTCACAGCCAACGCGGTGGAGGGAACGGCCCAGATGTTTATCGACGAGGGCATGAATGATTTTGTGACGAAACCCATAGAGATGCGGGTGATTCTGGCAAAACTCCGTAAGTGGCTGCCGCCTGAAAAGATCGAGAAAAACAGAAATAAAAAGATGAATACTGTTCTCCAAGGCGGCAAAGAAGCGCAGGCATCGCAGACGACCACCGATATTTCCATCGATGGGCTGGATGTGAAAAAGGCTATGGAATTTCTTGGAAACGAGGAGCTTTTCTGGTCTGTTTTGAAAGAGTATTACCGTGTCATTGATAAAAAGAGTACCATGATATCCGAGTATGAACAAAAAGAAATGTGGAAGGAATACACGGTTGAGGTACATGCTTTGAAGAGCGCGTCCAAGCAGATTGGCGCATTGGAGCTGGCGCAGGTGGCCGAGCAGATGGAGGCCGCTGGCAATGCCGGAAATGCGGCCCTGATTCATAAGATTACGCCGGGGATGCTGGAAGAGTACATGTTCTACAAAGGGATTCTGGCGCCTTACTTTGTCAAGGAGGAAGAAACCCAAAGCGGAAGAGCGGCAAAGAAGGGTGAATTGTTAGAACTCTTTGACCAGATGAAGGACGCTTTAGACAACTTGGATATGGACGCTATGGAAGAGGTTGTTAAGGGTATGAGCCAGTATTCTTACAGCGACGCGCAGCGCGGTATCTTTGAAAAGCTGAAAAATGCCGTGGAGGATATCGATACGGAGAAGTGTGAAGAAATCATTGCGGAGTGGAAGAAGGAACTGGAAAAGTAGCATAAAATGCAGAATATAATGCATAATATGCAAAAGAAAGATAAAAATATGCATATTTGCGTATATTTATACTTTACATTTGCAAAAACCTGTGATAAGATGTAACGAAAGCTAGGTTAGAAAGGAAAAGACGGATGTCGGCGTGGATGGCGAATGTCAGTGATACGTTTTATAAATGTTTTATCAGGGAGGATCGGTATCAGCTTCTTTTGAGCGGTATTGGCGTGACGATCAAGGTATCGCTTTTGGCTATTGTGATCGGTATTTTGATCGGCATGGTGATTGCCATGTGCAACCTGTCAAAGAAAAAGGCGGTCCGACTCATTGGCGGGATCTATACGGACGTAATTCGGGGGACGCCTTCGGTGACGCAGCTCATGATTATCTATTTTGTTATTTTTGCGTCGGTGCAGTTGGATAAGTGGATTATTGCCGCCATTGCCTTTGGCGTCAATTCCGGCGCTTATGTGTCGGAGATTATCCGGGCGGGTATTTTATCGATTGATAAAGGGCAGACGGAAGCTGGCAGATCGTTAGGATTAAGCGCTTTTCAGACGATGAGCAGGATCGTGATTCCGCAGGCTGTGAAGAATATTTTTCCCGCGCTGTGCAATGAGTTTATTGTGTTGATTAAGGAGACCGCCATTGTAGGATATGTGGGACTGATGGATATTCAGAAGGCGGGCGACTTCATCAAGAGCGCGACCTTTATCGCTTTTATGCCGCTCATTGGAACGGCGGTCATCTATTATGTGCTGATTAAGATATTGACGCTGGCGCTGCGCAGGGTGGAGATTAGATTGCGCAGAGCGGACGCGAGGTAATCGCTATGATTAAAGTGAAGAATCTACATAAAAAATTTGAAGATTTGGAAGTGTTGTGCGGCATCGACGAGCACATCACACAGGGCGAAGTGGTGGTCGTGATCGGGCCTTCGGGTTCTGGAAAGAGTACGTTTCTTAGATGCCTGAATTTATTAGAGAAGGCGACTGCGGGAGAAATCTATGTAGACGACGAGCTGATCACAGCGCCTAAGGTGAATGTAAACCGGGTGCGGCAGAAGATGGGTATGGTGTTTCAGCAGTTCAACCTGTTTCCGCATCTGACCATTATGGATAATATCACCCTTGCACCGGTACTCCTGAAAAAAATGACGAAGGAGGAGGCCGTAAAGCGGGGATTGGAGCTTTTAGAGCGGGTTAATCTGGGGGAGAAAGCAAACGCCTACCCGGCCCAGCTTTCCGGCGGGCAAAAGCAGAGGGTGGCGATTGCCAGAGCGCTTGCTATGGACCCGGAGATTATGCTCTTTGACGAGCCTACTTCGGCTTTGGACCCGGAGATGGTAGGAGAGGTGCTGGATGTTATGAAGGATCTGGCAAAATCTGGCATGACCATGGTGATTGTTACGCATGAGATGGGATTTGCAAGGGAAGTGGCTTCCCGCGTGCTTTTCATCGATCAGGGCGTGGTGATGGAGAGCGGGACGCCGGACGAAATTTTCAATCATCCGCAGAATGAGCGGACGAAAAATTTCTTATCTAAGGTATTGTAGCCGTAAGGCAAAAACAATATACATATAAAACGAGGAGGAAAATGTTATGAAAAAAGCAACAAAGTTACTGGCAATGACGCTTGCCATGGTTATGGCGGCATGCACCTTGACTGCCTGCGGCGGCGGCAGCGCAAAGGGAGACACGCTCACCTTTGGAACCAATCCGGAGTTCCCGCCTTTTGAGTATGTCACGTCGAACGGTGTCATCGGCGAGTTTGACGGTATTGACATGGCGATTGCTAAGCAGATCGCGGATGAGAACGGCATGACCGTTGCCATGGAGAGCATGGAATTCGACTCCCTTCTGGTAGCGCTTCAAAACGGACAGATCGACGCGGTAATCGCGGGCATGACGGCGACGGACGAGAGGCGTGAGACTGTGGACTTCTCAACACCTTACTACACGGCTACGCAGGTGATGATCGTGAAGGAAGATTCCGATATCGCGACAGCGGCCGACATGGCGGACAAGAAGATCTGTGTGATTCAGGGCTACACCGGCGAGGTATGCGTACAGGATATGGGTTATAGCTACGAGGCCTTCAAGAAGGGCACGGAGGCTGTGATGGAGTTAGCCAACGGCAAGTGCGATGTGGTTGTGATCGACTCCGCAACGGCGCAGAAATATGTGAGCGATAACGAGGGCTTAAAGATCGTGGAAGACCCCAGCGCGTTTGAGTCTGAGGAGTATGCGATTGCCGTGCAGAAGGGCAACACGGAGCTGCTTGACAAGATCAACAAATCGATCGAGAAAATGCTTGCGGACGGTACGATCAACGAACTGGCCGTGAAGTATACCGAGGAAGCGACAGCGGAATAACTGTAACAAAAATCAGGCGGCGTGACATAGGTCACGCCGTTATTTCTTTGGAAGGCACATATCTGTTATAAATCTCCACGTGATCGTAGATACACCGCCAGTTGCTGGTGGCGCCGGTAGTGACGCAGATATAGGTAGTGCCGCGGATGCGGCTGTAGCTTACCGCACAGTTCCGGGATTGAACCACATATCCCGTTTTGCCGCTTAACACTTCGCCGCCCATATCCTTATCCTCAATTTTTCTTAGAAACCAATTGGAAATCGTAATGCCGTCGGGATGTTCTTCGGTGGGAGCGGTGGTATACGTATGGGCGGATAAAAACTCCCTGCACAGGTCGTTTTGCATGGCTGCCTTCATAATGACAGCCATATCATAAACCGTGCAGTAGTGGTTGTCGTCATAAAGGCCGATACAGTTCGTGAAATGGGCGCTGCCAGCAATGCCCAGTTCTTCCAGTTTCGCATTCATCTGAGCGACAAAGTCTTCATGGGAGCCGGCAATATAGGTTGCGAGTCCCAACGCAGCGTCCCCGCCGGAGGGCAGTACGGTTCCGTAAAACAGATCGCGCACGGTAACTTCTTCCCCATCCACAAAGCCCACGGCGCTGCAGTCGTTGACATAGGCGTAATCCGTGATTTCCAAAGTCATGGTAAAGGTATCGTCCAACTCTTCTTCTGTGATCTGTTCCGCCGCTACAAGCACTGTCAGCACTTTCGTCATGGAAGCGGGATAGATACGCTCCTTCGCTCCCTTGGAAGCGACGATGACGTTTGCGTTTTCATCTATGAGAATCGCGTTTGAGCTGATGACCTCTGCGCTGGTGATCGGGACGGTGTCTTCCGTGTCTGCAAATTGGTAAGCGGGATGCGCCTCTTCTTGTTCCGGAGAGTCTTCTTCCGCTTTTGTGGAATCTGTCATCCCGGCGTTTTCTCCTGCTTGTCTTAGCTTTTCCGCCAGTTCGTCCACGAGTTGTTTGTCGGTTGGGGCTATGGTTTCCATCGGCTGTATTTCTAACCCCGCATTCTCCGGCTCTGATTTATGACAGGATCTCAGGGCGAAAGAGACGGAAACGATCAGCACGGCGAGGATGCCGAGGCAGACGCCTCTTTTTATCATGCGCTGCCGTCTTAAGCGTTTCTGCCGTTCCAGCCGCCTGCGCCGTCTTGCTTCACAGCGGGCAAGAAACTCCCGGTCTTCTTCTTGTTCGTCAAAATAAGGTTCCATAGTCATTTCCTTTTATGTTTTAAACTATCCTTTCACCCAGTAATCCATATCAGGGTATAAGTCTTCTTTTTCATTCCAGTCTGACAGTCTGTGTGTTTTCACCAATTCTCCCATTTCATAATAGAACAGTTCGATTACACTGCCGTCGACGTTTGATTGACAGACCAACTTCCTTGTGCATTTATACTCGCCGTTTACAATACCGTAGACGATTACATATTCCTCACCGGCGCCCATCCTTCCGCGGCTTATCATTCTTTTCTGGTCAAATTCAAGACTAACCAACTGTTCCGGGAATGAGGGGAACCAGGCAAACTCTGCAGAGTCCTCCACCCAGACCATAGCGCGGTAATTGCCCCATGATCCGCCGCTTCCGCCGGAGTACCCTTCGTGGATCAGCAGATCCTGTTTTCCGTCGAAATTAACGTCGGCCTGTTCGAGCCGATAGTTGCTTGCGAAGCCCACTGCCATGTGTTCCATTTCTGTGTAAGGAATACGGACGCACTGAGTCAAAGGTTCTTCCCGGTTTTGTGGCTGCTCCACAATAACATAATAGGCTTCAGATAAGGGATAGTAGTCCGGTTTGCCAATTTCAAAGGTACAGCAGATCAGCCCGTTAACATTTTCCAGTCTGACGAACCACAGATATCCGTTTTCCTGTTTCAGGGCTTCTTCTATCATTTTTGTGTACTCCGGGCCGGCCAAGGTATAGAGGGCCGTATGCAGCTTTTGGATATAAGCGTTCGGATCGGCAGGTTCTTCCTCGGATTCCGGATAAAAAGTCATACTAATATAGGCGCCGTTCTTTGCAGAGATGTTTTCCCAACGATTCCGGAGCGCTTCGGCAGTTTTTTGTATATCCAGATTCCACGCAGAGACATTTAGATAAATACTGCATTCAGGAAAGACAGGCAAATAGCGTTCCAGTTCCGTGACTTCCCATTGCTCGGTCAGTTTTGTGTGAATGCCGTCGTTCGTTAGAGCGTATGTCTGGTTATCTATGTCCAGATTTTCAATTTTTGCGCCGCTGTCCGCATAAAACATGGCTTCTGGGATATTCTTTTCATTTATTAAAGGAAAATATCCTGTTACTCGGTTGCCGTCTCCGTCAAAACTGCCGCGAAAGGGTGACTCTTCTGTTCCCAGATAAAACGGCGATACGGTATCGCCATAGGAGAAAAAGCTGATACTGTGGCGTAAGCGGTAAGAAGCCGCAGCGGCAGGCACGCCCGGTTCAATTTCCGCGTCTTTTGCGATCAGCTGTCGCAATGTCCATAGTTGATTTTCGTTGTCAATTAGATAGAGGCCGCCTTTTTTGAGAAACCCCGACTCGGTTTTCGTTTCATCGGTTGAGACAGCCTCTGCAAGCTGCGCCTGTAAATCTTCTATTTCCAGCATTTTTTCCCTGATGGTTTGCTTGCTGGCATCAAGGGCCTTCTCCTTGTCTGCAAGAGCGGTGGAGAAGGTTTTGTTTTGTTCCGCGTACAGGCCGCATTGGATGATGAGGAATAGAAACAGGCATAGCGTCAATGCCGATAGAAACGCAGTCTTAAAATTTTTCATTTGGAATTTTCCTCGTTTGCAGATTCGTGTTTGCGTTTTCACAATAATAATTAGGTATATTATATCCCGATCAGATACCTGTAGCAAATAAAACTTTAAGGGATAACCCTTAAAAGTTCTTTGCGCACAGTCGGCTTGACGCAGTATGCTTTCTCGTAGTAGTATAGTAAAGTAACTGGCAACTCAGGTTATACATAACTGCCAACAACGCGGACAGTTTTGGCATGGAGGTAATTTATGAAAAATGTGTGGGAAAAATGGACAGGAATCAGTCTTGTCAAGAGAATTATCGTGGGGCTGGTCATCGGCTCCGTTCTGGCTCTCGTAGTGCCGGGGGCTTCCGGTATCGGGATTCTGGGCGATGTGTTCGTCGGGGCTTTGAAAGGAATTGCGCCGCTTCTGGTGTTCTTTCTTGTTATGAGCGCGCTTTGCAATGCGGGAAAATCCCATGGCGGCGTGATCCGTACCGTTATTATTTTGTATATGTTCAGTACGGTGCTTGCCGCTGTGATTGCAGTATTTGCAAGTATGATCTTCCCGGTGCAGATGGTGCTTACGGACGCGGCGGCGGATGCGGCGGCTCCTGACGGTATTGTGGCGGTGCTGAGCACCCTGTTGATGAATGTGGTACAGAATCCGGTATCCTCGCTGGTGGATGCAAACTATGTGGGCATTCTGGCATGGGCGGTGCTTCTGGGCGTGGCTTTCCGCGGCGCGGGAGAGGCGACCAAAAAGTCGTTGGGGGATATCTCGACGGCGATTTCCAAAGTGGTTGTGGTGATTATCAACCTTGCGCCGTTCGGCGTGCTGGGACTGGTTTACACCAGCGTGACGACGAGCGGACTGGAAGCCTTTACCGTATACGGAAAGCTTCTGATTTTACTGGTTGGCTGTATGCTCTTTATTTATTTTGTAACCAATCCGATTCTGGTGTATTGGTGTATTCGTAAGAATCCTTATCCGTTGATTTTTAAGTGCTTAAAGGAGAGTGCGATTACGGCGTTCTTCACCAGAAGCTCGGCGGCGAATATTCCAGTCAATATGAAGATATGCGAGGAAATGGGACTGGACAAAGACACCTATTCCGTGACGATTCCGCTTGGCGCAACCATCAACATGGACGGCGCAGCGATTACGATTACGGTTATGACCATGGCGACGGCCTATACCATGGGTATTAACGTGGATATTCCTACGGCGATTATTTTGAGTCTTCTTGCGGCTCTTTCCGCATGCGGCGCTTCCGGTGTGGCGGGCGGTTCCCTGCTGTTAATTCCGCTGGCATGTTCGCTGTTTGGTATTCCGGACTCTGTTTCCATGCAGGTGGTGGCGGTTGGCTTTATCATCGGCGTGATTCAGGATTCTGTAGAGACGGCGCTTAATTCTTCTTCCGATCTGCTGCTGTCCGCGTCTGCGGAGTTCAGGCAGTGGCGGCTTGAGGGGAAGGAAATCAAATACTGAGAAGTCGCAATAGAAAAACTACGATTTATTTAGAAGGAGGAAACTATTATGAAAAAGAAATTGGTAATGTTGTTGGCGATGTCTATGACTATCGGCGGGGTTCTTACTGGCTGCGGCGGCGATAAGGAGGCGGCGGCAGGCAAGGATATGGTGTATGCGGTGGAGACCGGTTCCGCAGGAGAAGCAGTTGCGCAGGAGAAGGGCTTTCAGACAAATGCGGTGGCGTCTCAGGCGGATGCGCTGATGGAGGTGGCTTCCGGCACATCGGATGCGGCGATCATCGATCTTTTGATGGCGGGCGCGATGATCGGCGAGGGAACCAGCTACCCGAATCTGGTACATACGGATGAGCTGACCACAGAGGAATACGGCGTAGGCTGCCGAAAAGGCTCCGATCTGGCTTCTTTCATTAATTCTGTGTTTGCGGAGACTTATGCGGACGGCACCATGCAGAAGACGGCGGAGACTTACGGCGTGCAGGAAGCGTTAGTGGAGCAGAAAGCTTCGGAGTTTACCGCTTCCGCTTCCGACAGCGATGTGGCTTACATACAGGGGAAAGGTACGCTGATTGTGGGTATCACCGAGTTTGAGCCTATGGATTATAAGGATGCTTCCGGCGAGTGGATAGGCTTTGACGCCGATATGGCCCGTGTGGTAGCGGATAAACTCGGCGTGGAAGCGCAGTTTGTTGTGATCGATTGGGACAACAAGATTATGGAGCTGGAATCCAAGAATATCGATGTTGTTTGGAACGGCATGACTTTGACCAGTGAAGTGACAAGCGCCATGGAGTGTACCGGCGCGTACTGTAATAACGCGCAGGTGGTGGTAGTACCTGCAAAGTAGAAGAAAGACTGTTTGCGGTTAAGTGGAAGCCGCCATGGAGGAAATTATGTTTTACAGTGTCACACAGGCGTTGTTGGACGGCCTTTTGACCACCTTTCAGATTTTTATATTCACCCTGCTTTTTTCCCTTCCATTGGGTTTGGTTCTCGCATTCGGCGAGATCAGCAGATGGAAGGTTTTGCGGGGATTGATACAGACGCTGGTATGGATCATACGCGGCACGCCGTTGATGTTACAGTTGATCATCATTTTTTACGGACCTGGGCTTTGGCTGGGACATAATATTTGGAGCGGCAGCGAGGCCGGACGGATCACCGCCACGGTAGTGGCTTTCAGCATCAATTATGCCTGCTATTTTTCCGTTATTTTCAGGGGCGGCATTGAAGGCGTTCCCGTGGGGCAGAGAGAGGCGGGAGAAGTGCTTGGCATGACGAAGAGCCAGATCTTTTTTAAGGTCACGCTTTTACAGATGGTCAAGCGGGTAGTGCCGCCGATGTCTAATGAAATTATTACGCTGGTAAAGGATACGTCTCTTGCGCGTATCATTGCCGCCTATGAGCTGACCTTTGCCGGATATTCTTTTATGAAGAGCGACGGCCTGACATGGCCGCTCTTCTACACGGGCGTATTTTATCTGGTATTTGTGGGAATCTTGACGCTTTTGTTTAACTATATCGAACGCAGATTGGATTATTTCAGATAGAATGCTTTGAAATGGAGGAACAAATGGCTGTCTTAGAAGTAAAAAATATTGGAAAACATTTCGGTTCTACAAAGGTGCTCGATGATGTGAGTTTTGATTTGGATGAGGGAAACGCGCTGGCGATCATCGGTTCCTCCGGTTCCGGTAAGACCACGCTCCTTCGGTGCCTGAATTTTCTGGAAATGCCGGACCACGGTTCCATTACGGTGCGGGGAGATGTATTGTTTGACGCGGACGGTTCGGTGAAGGGGCTGGAAAAGGATCTGCGCACCAAGAGGCTGCATTTCGGCATGGTGTTTCAGGCGTTCCATCTGTTTCCGCAGTATACGGCGCTTGAAAATGTGACGCTGGCGGAAAAGCTTCTGGCGAAGGAACGGTCGGATTTCAAACAAAACAGGAAACAGATTTTTGAAGAAATCGAGGCCCACGGAAAAGCGCTTTTGGAGCAGATGGGGCTTGCGGAGCGCATGGAGCACTATCCCCATCAGTTATCCGGCGGGCAGCAGCAGAGAGTGGCGATTGCCAGAGCGTTGGCGCTTAAGCCGGATATCCTCTGTTTTGACGAGCCGACTTCGGCCCTTGACCCGGAGCTGACCGGGGAAGTGCTTAAAGTCATCCGGGGGCTTGCCGAGCAGCGCACGACCATGATTATCGTGACTCATGAAATGGCCTTTGCCAGAGACGTGGCGGATCGCATCATTTTTATGGATGAGGGCGTGATCGTGGAGCAGGGCGATCCCAGACAGGTGATCGACCACCCGAGGGAGGAGAGGACGAAACAGTTTTTGACAAAATATTAGAAAAAGCAGGGAGCTTGCCGGACGGCAGGCTCTTTTTTGTTCGGCTGGCGTCGTATGCCGTCTTTGCTTTTTGGCTAAAATACTACCATTTATGCCGGGAAGTAGTATGGATTTTCATGGGGCGGCGTGGTAAGGTTTTTATAGGAAATCATAAAACGGAAAGGGAGGAGATATGTTATGTTGATGGAAGTGATAAGCATTGTTCTGGGCGGCTTTTTGTTGGTAGCGTGGGATTACGGCGGCGGAGGGTTAGAGTTGGGCCGGCTTTTCTTTCTGCTAGACCCTCCATCCCTAGTCATCGTGCTGCTGTTTGCTGTGCCGGTGCTGTTAAAGGGCGGCGTGTGGAAAGATTTTGTGAGGGCGTGGCGGCTTTTAAAAAAGGAGTATACCTGTCATCTGAGCGATCTGCGGCGCACGCTGGATGTGGTGGAGATGATGCAGAAACAGGTGCTCTATGGGGGGGTGGTCTGTGTGCTAATGACGCTTATCACCATTTTGGCAAACCTCTCTGATCCGGCCAGTCTTGGCCCAAATCTGGCGGTGGCGATTCTGTCCATGCTGTATGCGCTGCTCATTGAAATGCTGCTTCTGCCGCTGCAGTTGGAGGTAAAACGCAGGATTATCGATTACATGGATGTGGACATCGAGGCGGAGGATGAGAAGATCAGCATAGAGGAAGGAAAGATATGAGGAAACGCACGTCTCGAATTTTATTGGGGACGGGTTATGTGTGCCTGTTGACGACACTGCTTTTGTATCAGGCGGGCGTGCTTGGCGAGAGGAGAGAGTGGGGGATTGCCATTTTGGCCACGCTGCTTTTAGGCGTTGCATTGGCGGTGATTTTGCTGCTGTATCTTCGAGTCAGCGATCAGATCAGAAAGTTGGAACAAAACCGCGACACGGCGGCGCAAAAAGCGCTGGAAGCGGGAACGGAAGGACAGCAGACCGCAGGAGGAGGACGCCAGTCTGCCGATGAAACGGTTTCTCTTGAAAATTGGAGCTATGAAGAAATCTACGCGGCATTTTTAGGCGCAATGGATGGACATGAAATTTCCGAGCGGGAATTGGAGGTGGCATGGCTTCTCTACAGGGGCTACACCAACAGGCAGATCGGTGAGGCGCTTTTCATTGCGGAAACCACGGTAAAAAAACATGTGTCCCACATTTATCAAAAGCTTGCCGTGTACAGCCGAAAAGAGTTTCGGGCCTATGTACAGAAGGCGTTTACAGATCGTCCCTTGTAATGTTTTTCAACCATTTTCTGCTTCTATAATGTTTGATAACCCATGGCCATTTCACAAACTCGTCGGTGCAGAGAAGAAAATATACCCAGAGAACGGGCAGTTTCAGGACAAAGGCCGCAAGAAAGCCTAGCGGCACCGCGTAGCCCCACATGTCGATCACGTCGCAGATCAGACCGAAACGGCTGTCGCCGCCCGCCCGGAACACGCCGGCGATCAGGGTCGTATTGACGGCGGCTCCCATAATATAATAGGTGTTGATGAGGAGCATATATTTCAGGTAATGCATGGCGGTTTCGGAAAGCTTGGCAAAATGCAGGACAAAAGGGGTGGCGGCGAGCACCAGCACACCGCCGATAGCCCCGGTAATGATGGTGAGTTTCATCAGTTTGGAGGCGTACTCTTTGGCGCGTTCCATGTCGTTTTCCCCCATCACGTTGCCAAGCAGGATGCCGCCTGCGCTGGCAGTTCCGAAGCAGAGTACGGTTCCGAAGTTTCTAACTACAACCACGAGAGAGTTAGCGGCTACCGCATCGGAGCCAAGGTGCCCCAGAATAACGGAGTACATGGAGAAAGCCACGCTCCATGCCAGATCGTTTAAAAGAGCGGGCAGGGAGAGACGCACAAAGTCCTGGAACAGAAGCTTATTGTGCAGGAACAGACAGCTTGGATTGAGTTTGATATCCTTGCTGAACAGGGAAACGACAATACAGCCGGCCAGTTCAATGATACGGGACAGCATTGTGGCGATGGCCACGCCTACAGCCCCTAACTTCGGCGCGCCGAACAGGCCGAAGATAAACACGGCGTTTAAAATGATATTCAGGGAAAAAGCCATAACATTTAAAACCATGGACACGGTAACGCGTCCGATGCTGCGCAGGATGGCCAGATAAATTTCGACGATGCCCCAGCACAGATAAGTAACGGACATGACGCGCAGATATCCCGCGCCGATAGCGATCAATTCCGCGTCGTTGGTGAAAAGCTTCATCATCAGTTCCGGCGCAAGGAGGGCAAAAGCGGAAAAACACAGGGTAATCAGCAGGGAAAAGCGAAGAGCGATGCCCTGAATCACACGGATCGGCTGGATATCTCCTTTGCCCCAATACTGCGCGCTTAACATAGAAGCTCCCGTTCCCAGTCCGTAATAGATCATAAAAAGAACGTTGGCGTAGTTAGCGGCCAGAGATACGGCGGAAATGGAGGACTGCCCTACATAATTTAACATGACCACGTCTGCGGAACTCACGGCCGCGCTCAGTAGATTTTGAATGACGATGGGAATTACCAGTTTTACAATCTGGGAATAAAATCTGTCTTTGGTAAGGCCTGCATTCATGAAAGAATCCTCCGTTTTTTGCGTAAAGTGATAACATCTTAATACATTCTTTTTTCTGTGTCAATCGGTTTTTCTCATATAAAAAATTTTTTTAAATTATTTTAAAATGTTTGTAAAAGGTACTTGTGTTTTTACCGCGTTGTGATACAATCGTCTGCAATGATTCTGTTGATTTCATGCGGGAGGAATTTTACTATGGAAAAGGATATGACAAAGGGAAATCCCATGCGTTTGATTTTGGGATTCGCAGTACCGCTTCTGTTCGGCCTTGTGTTTCAGCAGTTCTACAGTATGGTGGATGCGGTTATTGTGGGGCATTATTTGGGCGTGGATGCACTGGCGGCAGTGGGAGCCACCGGTTCTGTCAATTTCCTGATTATTGGTTTTTGCATGGGAGTGTGCAATGGTTTTGCGATTCCGATTGCGCAGGAGTTTGGCGCGAAGCATGAGGGAGAGCTTAAGTGTTTCGTGGCCAACAGCGTATGGCTGTCCGTGATTTTTGCGGCGGTCATCACCGTTGTGGTGTCTCTGCTGTGCCGCCCGATTTTGCAGTTGATGCGGACGCCGGCGAACATCATCGATGGGTCCTACAATTACATAATCATTATCTTTTTAGGAATCCCAGTCGTGTTCCTCTATAATATGACGGCGGCCATCCTGCGTTCTCTGGGGGACAGCAAAACCCCGGTGGTTTTTCTGGTAATGGCGGCAGTTATGAATATTTTTCTCGACGTTTTCTGCATTGTGGTACTGCCGATGGGGGTGGCGGGCGCAGCGGTGGCCACCGTTGTTTCCCAGACCATTGCGGGATTGGCCTGCTTGATTTATATGCGCAGAAAGTTTGCGATTTTAAAGCTGACCAAGGAAGAGAGCAGATGGAGCAGGAACCATGCGGGAAAACTCTGCAATATGGGGATTCCTATGGGTTTGCAGTATTCCATCACGGCCATTGGCAGCGTGATTTTACAGAGCGCCGTGAACGGGATTGACTCTAACGCGGTGGCGGCGGTGACCGCGGGCGGTAAGGTGAGTATGCTGCTCGTATGTCCTTTCGACGCGATGGGCTCCACCATGGCGACTTACGGCGGCCAGAATGTGGGCGCGGGTGATCTGGATCGTGTGGATAAGGGGTTGAAAGATTGTTGTCTGCTGGGGCTGATCTATTCCCTGATTGCGCTGGGGGCGGTATTTTTGTTCGGCAAACAGCTTTTGCTGCTTTTTCTGGATGCGGGGGAGACGCAGATCATCGGCAACGCCTACTCTTTTATCCAGATCAACGCGTTGTTTTACTTTCCGCTCGCCCTTGTAAACATCGTGCGCTTCCTGATTCAGGGAATGGGTTTCAGCAGGCTTGCGGTTTTTGCGGGAGCGTTTGAGATGCTGGCTAGGGCATTGGCTGGCTTTTTACTGGTGCCTTACTTCGGATTCAGCGCGGTACGTTTTGCAAATCCGCTGGCGTGGATCTTTGCGGACGCCTTCTTAATCCCGGCCTTTTTCCATGTGAGAAAGAAGATGGCGAGTATTTTGAGCAAAGAATAATTCCTTGCTCAGATTGTGGGAGATGAATATGAGCGTAACGATTTTTACCATGACACACAAGAAATTTCCGACGCCCGGCGATCCGGTTTATGTGCCTTTGCAGGTGGGGCGCGCCGGAGCGGAACATTTGGGATATATTGGAGATGACACAGGCGTCAGTATTTCGGAGAAAAACTGCTATTACGGGGAATTGACGGGCGTTTACTGGGTCTGGAAAAATATTAAAACCTCTGATTATGTAGGGATCTGCCATTACCGCCGGTATTTCTGCACGGAGGAGGGGAGGATACTTACGGAGCGGGAATATGAAGAGATTCTTGCAGATTACGATATGATCGCTTCGAAGAAGCTGAAACTGAATTATAGCTATTACGACGGGTATGGCAGCGATTACAATATCCACGATCTGGATGCGGTGGGGGAAGTGATCAGGCAGGATTACCCGGAATATTGGGAAACCTTTGAGCGGCTGGTGCACGGCAAGGGCACCTATTTTGGCAATATGATGGTCTGTAAAAAAGAGGTTTACGACGCTTACTGCGAATGGCTTTTCGGCATCTTTGAGAAGGCGG
Organism: uncultured Lachnospiraceae bacterium; assembly: GCA_947243855.1. GTDB lineage: Bacteria > Bacillota > Clostridia > Lachnospirales > Lachnospiraceae > UBA3282. The sequence goes on from CAMXIK010000016.1 coordinate 44,879, forward strand.
AAAGGAAGATCGACGCTTCCGGCTATGACGATTACCACAAGCGGGTCTACGGGTTTATTTCCGAGTTCCTTTTATATGTCTGGACGCAGGCGCAGGGGCTTAGAGTTTACGAGTGCAAGGTGGGCATGACCGACGAGAAGCGGGAGACGGCGGAGATCAAGGAGCGGCTTTCGGCATACTTTGCGAAGAAGGATATCGCCGGGGCGAAAGCTTATATATTGGGATGTCTGGAAAAGCGGCCCGACGTGTTGATGGAAGCCTCTGACATTACGGGAGAGTTAAAACTGTCGATGCAGGTAATTGCGGTATGTGAGCTGGAAAAACAGGCTTACGGCAGCAGTACGATCGACCGCATACAGGAGTTTGGGGTCTTAATGACCCATTTTCAAAAGCTTAATGAGCTGATTTTGGCATGGAAAGAGGGGGAAATGCAAATGTCTCCCCCAGAAGTAGAGTTCTATCGAAAGAGCGAAGGAATTACCGATATCGCCGTGGAAGCTTCCGCGCGGCTGTTCTGCACCCCAGAAGAGGCAGGGCGGCTGGCGGAGGCCTTGAAGGGCGGCGCGGTTTAACGATCGCAGGCGCGATTTATGGCTGGGGCGGTTCGGTCACAAAGCCGTCCCGCTGTTCCAGAAATTGCAGTTCATTGTCCTTTGTATAGCGGAAAAGTAAGGTATATTCCCGGCTTTCGGAATCTGTATCCGGGTTTTCGGAAAATTCCGTAAACAGGACGGCGATTTCCGTCAGGCCGTCTGAGGGATCGACGTCGTAGAGGGCATACGTGCTATCCACATAGCCGTGTTTTGACCGTTCCCCGAGCTGTTCTTCCAGAACTGCGCTCCAATCTGTTCCGTCGATATAGCAGGCAAATGTTTGGGAGCCGTCGTCCGGATTGACGGTAAGACCGTAAAAGGCGATTCCTTCCGGCGTGCCGTCCCCATTCAGATCGAAGCTGTATTCTGGCGTCCCGTCGATCTTCGTTTCCATGGTATTCGGATCATAGGAGGAGGTATCGTAGCGTTCCTCTGTGAAATTTCCGCTGTAACGGTAGTCTTCCTTTAATCCCAATTCGTACGCCTTTTCGTAGGGAAGCCGGAAATAGATTTCTCCGGAGACGTAAGGGCCGAGTGCATAGGGATCAGAAAAAAGGCTGATGCCGCTCTGGGTGAAAATCCATTTTTCCCCGTCAAAAAGCGCGCTGTCCAGATCATTTTTGGAAGGCTCAAACAGGCGCTCTTTATAAGAGGGCGTTTCCGCCAGATTGACCATGTAGTCAAGGACAGTAGCATGAAAAGCGGCGTAGTCTTCCGATAGGTCATCGAGGCTGATCAATTCTCCTGTTTTTAAGTCATAGTTTTTTCCTACGCAGCCGTAATTGCCGTGCGCGCCGCCAGTGTCGCCGTAGGCGGTAATTTCCAGAGAGAGAACTTTATCGTCCATGCGGGTTACGCGGAAGGACGCCGAATTGGTGTAGCCGTAAAACGTTCCAAAATCCGGATCTCCCTGCCTAGCCTCATAGTCCGATTTGGCCATCGCGAGGGTCTCTTCGTCGCTGGAATAGAAAATCGCATAATACTCCTCGATATTAGCATTGATTTTGGCGGCGATATCCTCTGCGCCTTCTATGGATACGACGGGCATACTGACGTCGTTGGTGAGAAGCACTGTGCCGTCGTCGGCCTTATGTTCATCGTGGCTTTCGCTTGCGGTGACAGTTGCGGGGGAGGGGACGGATTCGCTGTCCGTCGTATCGGTGTTTGTGACAGATGCGTCAGGATTTTCGGGAGTTCCCCCGTTCTCGGGGCCGTCCGTGTCCGTCCCATTTAAATCAGTTTCTCCTGCGCCGCCTCCATCTTCAATCGGGGTTATTTCCAGCCCTTCCTGCGTGGAGTGCGTTTCGCTGTCTGCGCCGCAGGCGGCCGCCGAGAGGGCGAGCAGGGATGCGGCTAACAAAATAGGTAATTGTTTCCTTTTCATAATAAATTCTCCTCATGTTACAATTTTGCATTCCGGTTTATCTTATCATATTTTTACCATTTTTGGAACAGAATATAAATGCGTATTTCCCTGTTGAGAAGGACACGGCCTCGTGTTAAGATAGAGGAAAGTTGATAACAATTATGTCGATGACGGATCGGAAAAGGGAGGGTATCATGAACTATCAGGAGGCATACGAAAAACTCGAAAAATACGGACAGACTCATGTGTTACAATATTACGAGGAATTGGACGGGGCGCAGAAAGAGGAACTGCTCGCCCAGATTGCGCAGACAGATTTTGATGTGGTGTCGCTTTGCAAAAAGAAGGAGACCTTGAATCCCAGAGGAAAAATAGAACCGATTGGGGTTATGGAACTTCCGGAGATAGAAGCAAACAAGGAAACCTATACGAAGATTGGTTTGGATGCCATCAAAGCCGGTAAGGTGGGGGCTGTGCTGTTAGCAGGCGGCATGGGCACCAGACTGGGTTCGGACGCACCTAAAGGCGTGTATAACATAGGATTGACCAAGGACGTCTTTATCTTTCAGCGGTTGATTGAGAACCTGATGGATGTGGTCGATCAGGCAGGGGCATGGGTTCCCCTTTACGTGATGACCAGCGACAAGAATCATGACGCTACTGTCAGCTTTTTTAAAGAAAAAAATTATTTTGGCTATAACGCGGACTATGTGACCTTTTTTATGCAGGACATGGCCCCGGCCTGCGACTACGAAGGCAAGGTGTATTTGGAGGCAAAGCATAAAATGTCCACGTCGCCCAACGGCAACGGCGGCTGGTTTTTGTCGATGATGAAGTGGGGCGTTACCGATAAAATCAGACAGGCGGGCGTGGAGTGGTTAAATGTATTTGCAGTGGACAATGTGCTGCAGCGCATTGCCGACCCCTGCTTTGTGGGCGCAACGATCGCCAAAGACTGCGCCGTTGGCGCGAAAGTGGTTGCCAAGACTGCGCCGGATGAGAAGGTTGGCGCGATGTGCTTGGAAGATGGCAGGCCTTCCATCGTGGAATACTATGACATGACGCCGGAGCTGATGGAGGCAAAGACGAAGGACGGAAAGCCAGCATATCATTTTGGCGTGATTTTAAATTATCTGTTTCGGGTGAAAGATCTGGAAGAGATTGTGGCCAGAAAACTACCGCTTCATATTGTGGAGAAGAAAATACCCTGCCTCGACGAAAAGGGAGAGCCGGTGAAGCCTGAGGAGCCGAACGGTTATAAGTTTGAGCAGTTGGTGCTCGACATGATCCACGAGCTGGATTCCTGCCTGCCCTATGAGGTGGTCAGGAACAAAGAGTTTGCGCCGATCAAGAACAAGACGGGGATTGATTCGGTGGAGAGCGCGCGGGAGCTTTGTAAGGAGAATGGGATAGAGCTGTAGGATGGTCAAAAGCCATGAATGAAGGCAGGTAATGAGTATTATGAACATGCAGGAATTAAAACAGTTGATTTATAACGGCGAGAAAGTAGACATAGAATGCAAAGAAGCGGAGAGTAATGTGCCGCGTTCTGCCTACGAGTCGTATTCTGCTTTTGCTAATACAAAAGGCGGCTATATCATTCTTGGGGTGAAAGAGAACAAAAAGAAAACATTTCCAGAAGAAAGATTTATGGTACAGGGAATTCAAAATTCAAAGAAGCAGGTAGAGGATTTTTGGAATACCATTAACAGCAGTAAAGTCAATCGTAATATTCTGAAAGATGAAGACATATTTATTGTGGAAGAGCCCGGCATTAGCTTGATTGTGATTAAAGTTCCGAGAGCTGATTATAAAATGCGCCCGATTTATGTTGGAGAGAATCCATATAAAGGGACATTTAAGCGAAATAACGAAGGTGATTATCACGCAACGGAACATGAAATTAGAGGAATGATTCGTGATTAAAATCCGGATGGCAATGATGGAATGATTTTAGAATATTATACAATGGATGATATCGACAAGGAGACATTGCGGAAATATCGGCAGATTTTTGAAATTAGGAATGACGGTCATGTTTGGAATGCTCTTGACGACAAATCTTTTTTGGAAAAACTTGGAGGATACAGAAAAGACAGAAGAGAATGTAAAGAGGGACTGACGCTTGCGGGTCTGATGATGTTTGGTGATGGGCTTGCCATACGGAACGAGTTTGATAATATTTTTATGGATTATCGCAACGAAACCGAAATTACGATGGATGTTCGTTGGAATGACAGGATTACCTATGATGGAACATGGGAGAATAATCTTTTTAATTTTTTTACAAAAGTCACGCCTAAATTGACAGAGGATCTGAAAAAACCATTTAAACTTGAGGGGATACAGCGGATAGATGAAACACCGGTACACAAAGCAGTGAGAGAAGCATTTGTAAACCTGATTATACATGCCGATTATTTGATGGAAGCAGGTGTTTTGAAAGTGATAAAAAAGTCAAATGGATTTGAGTTTACGAATCCGGGTATTCTAAAGCTTCCGCTAGAGGATATTTACCGGGGAGGAAATTCAAAATCAAGAAACCCTCATATGCAGACCATGCTTAGAATGGTTGGATTTGGGGACAATGCAGGCTCCGGATTTCCTTCTATATTGGCAACATGGAAAGAGGAAGGCTGGATGAAGCCAGAACTGATAGAAGATACTGCCCTTAATCAAGTAACACTTTACCTTAAAATGATTCCAGAATATGGAGAACAATTATCAGAATCAGCAGAAAAATCAGCAGAATCAGCAGAAAAATCAGCAGAATCACAAGAAAAAATGTTATCTGAAAGGCAGAAACAGATACTTGCGTGCATGGAGTTAGAAGTATTGTATAGGACAGAAGAGATTGCTGGAAAAATAGGATTAAAAGGACCAAGGACAAGGCAGTTATTGAATGAACTGGTGGCAATGGGCAGATTAACCTGCACAGCAGCGACTAAAAACAGAAGGTATATAAGGATTGAATAATCATTTCGTTTTATACTTATGCAAGAAGTGGTTTGTTTGGTTATGGAAAGTATTATTGCAGATATTACGGGAGCTTTGTAAGGAGAATGGGATTGAATTATAACATTACGACAGCTTTAAGTAACATTCGCATATTGAAAAATACGGTGGGTGGGGTGTAAACTGAAATCACATTAAGAACAAAAAAACAAAGTTCTGAAAAGAAAGGCGGGGTGCGGTTATGGCAATCTTAGTGACAGGCGGCGCGGGATACATCGGTTCCCATACGGTAGTGGAATTACAGAATGCGGGTTATGACGTGGTGGTAGTGGATAACCTGTCAAATTCCAGTGAGAAGTCATTGGACAGGGTGGAAAAAATTACGGGAAAACCGGTGAAATTTTATAAGGCGGACATTTTGGACAGGGCGGCTTTGGAACAGGTATTTGCGAAAGAAAAAATTGATTCCTGTATTCACTTTGCAGGGTTGAAGGCGGTCGGCGAGTCCGTGCAGAAGCCTTGGGAATACTATGAAAACAACATTGCGGGCACGCTCACGCTGGTGGATGTGATGCGTAAAAATAACGTCAAAAATATTATCTTTTCTTCTTCGGCTACGGTGTACGGCGATCCGGCGATCATTCCGATTACGGAGGAATGCCCGAAGGGACAGTGCACGAACCCTTACGGCTGGACGAAGTCTATGCTGGAGCAGATTTTGACGGATATTCAGAAAGCCGATCCTGAATGGAACGTGATTTTGCTTCGGTATTTCAATCCCATCGGCGCGCATAAGAGCGGCACGATCGGCGAGAACCCGAACGGCATTCCCAACAATCTGATGCCTTATATCACGCAGGTGGCTGTCGGCAAGTTGAAAGAGCTTGGCGTTTTCGGCAACGATTACGACACGCCGGACGGTACGGGCGTGCGCGATTACATTCATGTGGTGGATTTGGCGGTGGGCCATGTGAAAGCGCTTAAGAAGATCGAGGAGAAAGCGGGACTCTGCATTTACAATCTGGGCACTGGCGTAGGCTACAGCGTGCTCGACATCGTGAAGAATTTTGAGGAAGCGACGGGTGTGAAGATTCCTTATGTGATCAAAGAGAGACGCGCGGGCGATATCGCGACCTGCTACTCCAACGCCGACAAGGCGAAAAAAGAGCTTGGCTGGGAAGCGCAGTACGGCATTAAGGAAATGTGCGCGGATTCGTGGAGATGGCAGAGTAATAACCCGAATGGGTATGAGGACTAACCTTGCAGCGAAACATAGGTAAATGGAATAGAAGATAAAAGCATCGGGGAGAAAGGCTTTTGGCTTTTCTCCCCGTTTTTGCGGATAGTTTTTTGGGCAAGGCGTGAACGTGACGGCGTTTTACGCCACATACAGATACATAAAGATAAAGTGGCAGATACTCCCGCCCATCACAAACAGATGAAAAACTTCGTGGGAGCCGAAATTCTTATGTTTCGCGTTAAAAATGGGGAGTTTTAGCGCATAGATCACGCCGCCCACCGTGTAGAAAATGCCGCCTGCGAGAAGCCAGAGGAATGCGCCCCGCGACAACGTGTTCCAGAGCGTGCCGAAAACGGCGAGGCAGGCCCAGCCCATGGCGATATACAGAATGGAGGAAAACCATTTCGGACAGGTAATCCAGCACATCTTAACCAGCATACCGGCGACGGCAATACCCCACACGGCCGCCAGAAGCATGTATCCGCGGCGGTCGCCAAGAATCACCAGACAGACCGGTGTGTAGGAGCCAGCGATCAGCACGAAGATCATCATGTGATCCAGCTTGCGGAATATTTTCAAAATGTTATCTTTTACAGTGACGCTGTGGTAGAGCGCGCTTGCGCCGTAAAGGGCGATCATGCTGCCGATAAAGACCGCCAGCGCGATAAAGACGATATGATCGGCGTCTACAGCGGCCTTCACCAAAAGCGGCGTAGCCGCAATGATGGCCATCATCATACCGATAAAATGGGTGATGGCGCTTCCGGGTTCACGAATGGTTATCTGCATAAAAAGACCTTCTTTCTTTTATTAAAATCATGTTTCGAATCGGCACATCTTGCAATGTAGTTTTTAAAACTATGTGTAATATACTATGATACTACTACTTAAGGTATGCAAAGTCAATCGTTTTATGCACAAAATTTTAGGCTGGTTTTTCTTCTGTTTGGGAATTTTGACGATGAAAAAGAAAACCGGGGAGGGTTCAGTCCTCCTCGATTACGTGAATTTCCAGAAAATCAAAATCAATTTCTTCTATAAAATTATCCTGTGAGAAACGCGCTTTGCTGTGGCGTTTAAATTCGGAGACGGTGGCTTCCAGCCAGATGGGTTTCCCTAGATCAAACTGCAGGCAGACTTTCTCCAAGGCATCGAATACTTTGTGGGTGCGCGTTTCCTCGCGGCTGTCCTCAATGACGGTGTCTTTGATCATGCGGTTGTTTTTCCATTCTTTTGCCCACAGACGAAACATGGCGGTTCTCCTTTTTCTTTTTTCCTGTTACTACTATAGTAATCCCGGCGGAAAATGTAAAGCCCTGCGGCTGAAATGTTTTATCAAAATGATCCGCATGTGAATTTTTGTTGCAGGGGCGTTTTTTTATGATATACTGAGTCCATGAAAAAGACAAAAAACGAGGCATATATCGGAAAAAAGGGCATATATCTATATTTAGTGGAAAACAAAAGACTTTTGCTCTGCGCTTTTTTGTGGGGTGTGCCAGTGGCGGCTTCCTTCGTCTTGGGCTGGCGTCTTGTGGACGAAGGGACGGTGTTCGGCACGGGCGGGTCTGTGTCAGCTTATGCGGCCAGTTTTCTATTGTTTCTGTTGGAAACCGCAGTTCTTTCCGTGCCGGCCGCAGCTTTTGCCGCGCTTATTATGCGCAGGCCCGGCATGAGAAAACAGGAAGACGAGAAGACGAAAATTTCGCCGCGGCGTATGTGGCTGTTATACAGCCTGCTTATTTTTCTCTGCTGGCTGCCGGTTTTTCTGGCTTACTATCCGTCGGTTTTTGCCTATGATGCGGAGGGGCAGCTTTATCAGGTGATTGCCCACGATTATAGCACCCATCACCCCTTATTGCATACACTATTTTTAGGGGCTTTTTTCAGGCTGGGAGGGGCGCTTGGTTCTTACTCGGCAGGCATGGCCGTACATTCGGTGGCGCAGATGGCGCTGATGGCTTCCGCCTTTGGCTGGGCGCTTTCTTACTTATATCAAAAACGGATTCCACGGGGGGCGCGTATCCTTCTGCTGCTTTTCTACGGGCTGTTTCCCGCCAATTCTGTGTTGGCATTGAGCACTACAAAGGATGTGTTATTTTCGGCGCTGGTGATGCTGACGACCCTGTGTTTTTATCGGATGGTATGCGACCGGGGAATGCATGCTGGCAGGGGAGAACAGACGGCATATCTTGTTCTGACGGTTCTCATGCTGTTGTTTCGGAATAATGCGGTGTATGCTTTCGTGGTCAGCGCGCCGGTTCTGTATCTGGGAATCAGGAAATGGTGCAAAGCGGCGCATATCAGGTATCTACGGATGACTTTGCTTGTAATTGCGCTGTTTGCCCTGTGTTCTTTTTCCTTGAAAGTTCTTACTCATGCGCATAGCGGCAGTCCGCGCGAAATGTTGAGTGTGCCCTTACAGCAGATGGCTCGCACGCGGGTGGCGGCCGAGGAAGAATTGGAACCGCAGATGCGTCTGGAGCTGGAACAGTATATTCCTTCGGAGTGGGTTTTTGCGGCTTATGATCCCCATTTGGCTGATCCGGTAAAAAACCGCGCCGTGATCCATGACGACCCGAAGGGACTGATCGAGACGTGGATTAGATTGGGGCTTAAGCATCCAGCCATCTATATAGACGCGTTTTTGGATAATTCGCTGGGACTTTGGTATGTGCTGGACACCTCTCACGCGCAGGTGTACGGCATCGGAACGGAGAGCGGTTTCGGGTATCTCTCCACGGACAACCGGACAATGCCAGCAGGCTGCGAAATCGTGGAACACAGCCTGATTCCCGGTCTTCGGGCCTTGATGGAAAAGATCGTATCGGACAATGCTTACAGCAGGCTGCCGGTGGTTTGGCTCTTTTTTGCGCCAGCCTTTTATTGGTGGCTGCTATATCTGTATCTTGTCACAGCGCTGTATAGAAAGCGATACTTGCAGATACTTCCGGCGGTGTTTCCGACCGCATATTTTCTGACGCTTTTGCTTTCGCCGACGGTGCTGGTACGGTATATGTACCCATTAATGGCAACGATTCCCGTCATATTGCCCTGCTTAATGACGGAGGAATGGGATAGCGGGTGTGAAAATATACAATAGATTATTAAAAAAGAAGAAAAAATTGTCTAAACTACACATTTTTGAGAAGTTTGTGGTATAATGTATGCATAAGCGACGAGTAGTTATTTATTTTCCCGGGGGGATTCTTTACTATGGAAGTGATGGTTGATAGAGAGAAAGACGGCGATATCGACAGTTGGAAAGAAGTGCAGTTGATTTATAATTCCGCCTTGAAGCAGATATCCACGAAGCTGGAGATTTTAAACGATGAGTTCCAGCACGTGCACCGTTATAATCCGATTGAGCATATTAAATGGCGGATTAAGACGCCGGAGAGCATTGTTAAGAAATTGAAAAAACACGGTTATGAATCCACCATAGATAACATGGTGCGCTATGTCAATGATATTGCGGGCATTCGCGTGATCTGTTCCTTTGCGTCTGATATTTACCAGATTGCAGAGATGATCAGTAATCAAAAAGACATACGTGTTATCTCTGTGAAGGATTATATTGTGAATCCGAAAGCCAGCGGCTACAAGAGTTACCATATGCTTGTGACGGTGCCGGTATATCTTTCGGATAGAATTGCGGACACCAAGGTGGAGATTCAGATTCGCACGGTAGCGATGGATTTCTGGGCCAGTCTGGAGCACAAGATCCATTATAAATTTGAAGGAAACGCGCCGGAGCATATCAAAGAACAGCTTGTGGAGTGCGCGCAGATGGTAGCGGCACTGGATGCCAGAATGATGTCGTTGAATGAGGAGATCCTACATATCGGGCAGGAAGAAACAAAAGATATGATGCGGATTGAGCAGGAAGAGGAGGACTGAGAGGCGGCGCGCCGGGTGACGGTGGATTAGGAAACAGGTCTTGTGGTGGCGCCCTGCCGCAGGACGGGCAGAGTCGTGTAGGTTTGCACCAGCAGGGAGGGGTTTTCCAGTTTGCGCAGCAGCATGACGGCGGCCTGAACGCCCAAATCGTAAACGTCAATATCTATAATGGTAGGAGCCGGCTCGATCAGGTCCGAGTAGGGGTAACTGTCAAATGTAAGAAAGGCCACGTCATCGGGAACCCGTAGCTGCTTTTTTTGTATGGCATTGCAGAGACCGAGAGCGAGCAGATTGTTTTCGCAGACGATGGCGCGGGGAGGCTTCGGCAGGGAGAGGAGCGCCATGGATTGCTTGTAGGCGTCTTCTCCGGTAGAATCCGTATAGCAAATATACTCTTCGGGGATGTGATAGCCATAATCGTACATACCGCCGAGGAAACCGTTTAAACGCCGCATGGAGATATTGTCTGTGCGGCGTTCGGCAATGAAGGCCACTTTTTCATACCGGCATTCCAGCATATGCTGCGCGGCGAACTGCCCGGCCAACCCGTTGTTAGTATCGATCCAGCAAAGATGGCTTCTGCGGCTCGGATGGCCGATGTATATATGGGGAAACTGTGTTCCCAGCATAATTTTGGACAGGTTGGGAATGCAGCAGGAACCGTGAATCAAAATGCCGTCTGCAATTCGGCGTGAAATCTGATCTGTCAAAAATGTTTCGGGAGAAACGTCTTCCGGGACGTCCATCAGCATCAAGGTGTATCCGTGGGACGACAACTCTTTCTGCACGCCGCATAAAGTGTCGAACATGTGCGGGTTGTGATATGCCTCTTCCTTTTGCAGGCTGGAGAGAAACAGAATGTTTTTTGTGGCGCCTTTGGCGAAACTGACAGCCTGTGCGTTGGGCGTGTAGTGCAATTTCTCGATGGCCTTATGGACGCGGGCGCAGGTTTCGTCTGAAATGGTGCTCCAATGATTTAGAACCTTGGAAACGGTGGAGGTAGAAACCCCGGCTTCCTTGGCCACATCTCTTATTGTAACTGACATTTCTATTCTCCTTAAAAAATCTCACAAATTTTATTTAATAGTATAGCGGTTTCCTAACAAAGTCAATATTAATATTAAAAAAACATGGAAAAAACAAGGAATTAGTGATATAAAAGAGACAAATGAGAAGTGCGCAATTCTTGTTTTGATTGAAATATAGGAAAACAGTTTCGTAAACAACAAATGCGGAGAGCTGGAAAAGGAAAGGCTTCGGAATGGAGGGAAAATGAAAAAGAAAATAAGTTTATTATTAGCGGGAGTTTTAACGTTGGGACTTTTGTCCGGCTGCGGCGGGAAAGGCGCGAAAAACGATTCGGCAGATGTGGGCGCTGCAAAGGATGCGGCACAGAGCGCGCCGCAGGATGAGACGGAATCGGAAGGAAGCGTGGAACAATCGTCCGGCGATGCAGTGGTGATTACTGCGTGGCATGACAATGACGAGGCGATGATGAATGCTTTGGCAGATGCGGTGAATGAAAAGCTAAAGGGGGAAAACATTATCCTTCGATTTGAAAAGAAAAGTGATGTAAGCGGGCAGATCAGACTGTATGGAACAGATGCGGCAAATGGTCCGGACATGTATCTGTTTGCCCATGATTCATTGGGTGGATTTGCAGAAATGGGGATTTTAGAGCCAGTGGGAAATTTGATTTCGGCGGATAAGGAGGGGGATCTTCTGCCGATGACGATTGAGGCGGCCAGTTATAAAGGAGAGCAGTATTTAATGCCGGTTTACTATGAAACCCTTCTCTTTATGTACAATAAGGATTTGTGGGAGGGGGAGATTCCGTCCACCACGGAGGAACTTTACGAATATATGGAGGCGCATACAGATGAGAACGCTGGAACTTATGCGCTTGTCAATCAGCACTCTAACTCCTATAATGTTGCGCCGTTTATCAATGGTTTCGGCGGGTATATTATTGATGCGGAAGGAAATCCGGGCTTGGATGCTCCGGCAACGATGGAGGCAATCCGTTACAATCAGAAGTTTGCGAAGCTGCAGGCGGACGGAGATTATAATACGGTGACGGCTCTGTTTAATGAAGGAAAAGCGGCGGCTATTATTGGCGGACCGTGGCTGGTCTCCGGCATACAGGAGGCGGGTATCGATTTGGGGATTAAATCCCTGTGTGATTTTGAACTGCCCAATGGCGGCGTGATGGTGCCTTATTCGGGCGTACAGTGCCTCGGCGTTTTGAAATATGCGGCTGAGAGTAAGGGGGATGCTCTGACAAAAGTATTAGAGGCTTTGGCGGAGCCGGAGGTTGGCGTAGTGTTAGCCAATGGATTTAACTGTGCACCGGCCAACAGTAAGTCCTATGAAGATGCGCAGGTGGCTTCCAACGAGATGATTTTGGCAATGGAAAGAAGTGCGCAGAAGGCGGTTCCTATGTCGAATATTCCGGAGATGAGCGTAATGTGGGGGCCGGCTGAATCGTTGCTGGCGGCAGTCAATAAATCCGGCGAGGATGTGGAAGACGCTGCGGCGAGATATCAGAACGAGGCGTTACAGGCGATTAAGGATATGCAGTAAATGCAAGCCGGGGCGCGCACGGTTTGGCGCGTTCCGGCGTTGCGAGAGGGAAAAAGGATGAAAAAGATAAAAAAGGCAATATTGCCGTGGCTGTACAGCGTTCCGGCTTACGCGCTGATCGGGGTTATCGTGCTGTTTCCGATCCTGTATACGGGATACATTTCTCTGACCAATATGAATCTTTATCACTGGCAGGATTATCGTTTTGTGGGAATAGAGAATTATGTGAGGGCGCTTGGAAAAATTGATTCGGGATTTCTTTCGGCTGTGGGGACGACAATCATTTGGACGGCGGTAAATATGCTGCTGGATGTGACGCTTGCCTATGTGATGGCGGTGGGGCTGAACGTGGAGGGACTGCGTGCCAAGAGAATATACAAAACGCTGCTGATATTTCCATGGGCGATGCCAGCATATGTTTCCATTCTGGTCTGGCGGGTGGGTATGTTTAATACGGAGTTTGGTTTGCTGAACAAACTGCTGGTTGCCATGGGAGGTACAAAGACAGATTTTCTGTCAAAAAACGTGTCGGCGTTCCTTTCCTGTATGACATTAAATTTATGGATGTCCCTGCCTTATATGATTATTATGATCGACGGCGCCCTGCAAAGTATTGACAGGAGCATGTATGAAAGTGCGGAGCTGGAAGGAGCAAATGCGTGGCAGAAAAACCTGTATATCACCATTCCTTCTCTGAAAAAGATCATGGCGCCCGTGGTGGTCATGACAACCTTTACGACCTTTAAACAGTTTGACATTGTGTATTTGCTGACGATGCAGAAGGGATCAGTGTCGGGTTCAACGATGCAGACAATTATTACCTATGCGCATCAGAATGCGTTTGTCTCCAATAATTATGGGCTGTCATCAGCGGTGTCTATCGTGATTTTTGCAATTATTATCGTATTTTCCGCGTGGACAAACAGAGGAACAACAGAGGCGTAAACGCTTCGGAATGGAGAAATGATGGGAAAAACCATGAATAAAAAAATCAAGCTTGCGGTGCTGAATCTGTTTTATGTTTGTGTCTGTCTGTTGGGACTGGTGCCGATTTTATATATTCTTCTGCTGTCTGTCAGCGGCGGGAGCGGAGCGCTGACGACAGGAAATACTGTATTTCCGGAGCGGTTTACGGTGGAAAATTATCGCAGGATTTTGGTGGAAGAGCCGTTTCTCAGATGGCTTTTCAATTCCGCGGCGTTGAGCGTGGGAACGATGGTTATTGCCATGGGTACGAGTGTGACGGCGTCTTACGCTTTTTCGAGATTCCGTTTTCGTGGGAGAAATGCCGCGATGCAGCTTCTTCTTCTGCTTAATGCGTTCCCGCAGATTCTTTCTATGTTTGCCATATTCAGGCTGTTTCGTCTGTTGAATCTGTTGGATTCCCACGGGGGATTGATTTTCATATACGCGGGGAGCATGTGCATTTTCGGGATCTGGAATATGAAGGGGTATTTTGATTCCATTCCGATTGAAATTGAGGAGGCATCGAAGATTGACGGCGCGGGGAACCTACAGTTGATTGTAAAAATCATTTTGCCGCTTGCGCGTCCGGCCATTATTGTGACGGCGGTGATGATACTGATTTTTGTCTGGAATGAATATTTATTTGCCACTACTTTTATGATGAGAGAGGAGAGCTATACGCTGGCCGGAGGTCTCTATCAGCTGCAAGCAAATGATTACAGCCGTAGCTGGCCGTTGTTTTCTGCTGCTGCGATGCTGGTTTCCATACCTATCTTGATTGTATTCTTCTGCGTTCAGAAGTACATGGTGTCGGGGCTGACGGCGGGCGGCGTCAAGCAGTAGCGTTTAAAATGCCGGAGCATTTACGTGGGAAATGACCGGAACGGAGGAAAATATGAATAGGAGTGCGGTTTTACATATACCGATGTCCCAATATGCGTTTGCGGAGGCGGAAGACAGGTTTGTGATACGTCTTCGGGCGCAAAAGGGGGACTTGGATAACTGTGTGCTTTTTTACGGTGACAGGGCGTGTACTGCTTCGCCAGTGCAATTTACGAAAATTGCCATGGAGAGGCGTTATCAGGACGAACTGTATGATTTCTATGAGGCGGTACTGGCGCCGTGTCCTGTACGGATCTGCTATTATTTTGAATTGGTGAAAGGGGAGGAAACGGTCTATTATTATGCGGACGCTTTTCATCATGATCTGCCAGACCTGATCATGTCGGACGGATATGTGGTGGAGGGAAGGAGCGAATACTATCAATATCCTTATATCATGCGTGCGGAAGTGCAGAGTCTGCCGCAATGGTTTCAGGAGGCGGTGGTTTATAATATTTTTCCGGACAGTTTTGCGGACGGAGCAGAAAGCCTTTCGGGCATATCAAAAGAGGTGGCGGGGGCTGACGGCAGGGTTAGCAAAAGCCGCTTGGGAGGCACGATCCGCGGGATTACGGAAAATCTTGGGTATATTTGCGGCCTTGGGTTTAACTGCCTGTACCTGAATCCCGTTTTTCGGGCGGGGGAGTATCATAAATATGATATTTTGGATTACTTTCACGTTGATCCCTGCATGGGAACGGACGAAGATTTCCGCGCGCTGGTGGAAGCGGTTCATGCGCGGGGAATGCACATTATCATCGACGGCGTTTTTAACCATTGCAGCTGGTATTTTCCGCAGTTCACGGATGTGGTGGAAAAAGGAGAAGCCTCTGTTTACCGTGATTGGTTTTATGAGCTGTCCTTTCCGGTACGGCGGCCTGACGAAGAGGAGAAGCCGGAGTATGCCTGTTTTGCTTATGAACGAAAAATGCCCAAGCTGAATACCGCAAATTTACAGGTGCAGGAGTATTTTGCGGAGGTTGGCCGATATTGGGTGGAACATTTTCACGTGGATGGCTGGCGCTTGGATGTGGCTAACGAGGTGGATAAAAATTTCTGGCGCAGATTCAGGATGGCTGTGCGGGAGGCTGATTCGGAAGCGGTTTTAATCGGAGAGGTATGGGAAAATGCGGAAGTATGGTTGAGAGGGGATATGTTTGATTCTGTCATGAATTATGATTTTAGAAAGCACTGCCGCGATTTTTTTGCACTGCAAAAAACAGGGGAGGACGGGTTCGCGTGGGGAATGACGGATATGTATCTACGCTATCCGAATCAGGTAAGCCGTGGACAGTTGAATCTTTTGGACAGTCATGATGTGCCGCGTTTCTACAGTTTGTGCGGAGAAGATTATGAGCGGTGGCAGGCGGCGTTTTTGTGTCTTTGCATGGCGCCGGGAGTGCCCAGTGTTTTTTATGGGGATGAACGGAGGATCAGCGGGTTACGGGAGAACGAATACAGAAGCGCAATGCCTTGGGAGCGCGGATGTATGGAGGCGCGGGACTTTGTAAAGAAAGCGATTAATATACGGAAAACATGGATTGAGCCGTGCGCCGAGTGGGTTGTGAACGTGGCGGATGCGCAGGAAAATCTTCTGGTTTTTGAAAGAGTGGGAACAAAGCGCGTGCGGGTTTTGATTCATCGGGGCGGCGATAAGAAAAATGTGGAAACTTTTCTCTCGGGCGGAAAGATTTTGCTACAGGAAAGGATGGAAGGACGCTGTCTTTGCAGGAATGGATTTGCGGTGTGTCTGTTTGAATAAAAAAGAAGGAGCCGGAGAATTTCCGGCTCTGTTTATACGCGTAAAATGAGGAGTGCCCAGACACCTTTCGGCGCCCGGGCTATTATGAAAAAATTTATCTATGTGTGTATTAACTACACGACATTTCGCTTGTTTGTCTATGTGATTATTGTACCCGTAAAATATGAATAAATTATGAACAATATGTAAAGTTATAGTTAATATTTCTAAATATATAAAAAATACAAAGAAAAAATTGTGCAAAATACACAATAAATGAAAGCGGCCGGAAGGGAAAAAGAAAACGAAAACACCGCGGCTGCTTTTCTTTATTGTAAAAACGGCGGAAAAGTGATAAAATGCAAACATAGTTTTGCGGATTTTTTTACAAAATGGGAAATAATAGGAGAGGAATACTATGGATACGTTTATAGATAAGCTGGCACAGAAAAGAAACGCACAGGAAATGATTAGGGCTAACTCCGCGGCGGAAGCGGCGAAAATGGATCAGATGCAGAAGCAGCTGCAGGCCTATGATGAGATTATGCAGGAAATTCGCCGTGTCAATATTAAGACGGCTGAAAATGTGGAGAACATGCGCGGTCTGCTTGCGCAGTGCGTGGACATGCTGGGGCATATCAAGACGGAGGACGGGCAGAGCAAAGATATGGAGCAGCAGCTTGAGGCAGTCCGCGGTCTTATGGAGCGGCAGCTTGAGGAGGTTCGCGGCTCTTTGGAGGAACGTCACGCGCAGACGCAGGACTTTGTGCACAAGGAGAATGTGAAAGTATATCGTAACGTACAGGCGGCTTTTACGGAAGAATTAGAGAAGCAAAGCCGCATGGAAGAGGAAAACCGTGCTGCAAAGGGTGGTAAAATGTCGTCTCCGCTTTTGGTGGCTGTTCTGATCGGCGTGATTGTGGACATCGCGGTGAATCTGATTCCGCTCGTTTTACAGCTTACGAACGTAAAGCTGTTTTAAGGAACAAATGCGCATATAAAATAACATGAAAATATTGAGCAGACATTATAAAAAAATGAAAATTGCATATATTAAGGTTGCGGTGTTCGCCAGCGTCATCGCCGCCTTTTTCCTGCCCCATTTGCAGACCCTTGAAAGCGACGGGGACAATATGTTTACCGTGTACTTAAACGGTATGCAGGTGGGAGTGATGGGAAATATTGAGGAGGCGGACGAATGCCTGATCGCGGCCAGAAAAAAGCTTGCAGGCAGCAGCGATGAGATGGTGCTTGCAGAGAGCGATTTGACGTGGGAGGGGCAGGAGGTTCTCTGGGGAAAAATAGATGACAGAAGCGTCATAATCTCCAACATGTTTGATGCCCTGAAAGGAAGTGTCAAAGAGACTTTGAACCGTTCCTATACGGTGAAGATTAACGAGTATACGGTTAATCTTGCAAGCACGGAGGAGGTTCTTGCACTTTTACAGGCTTCTATTAAACGGTATGACAGCGATAGCAACTATTATGCGGATCTTGTGCTGGATTCTGACAGAGAGCTTAATGTGTTGACGACGCAAATCTACTCTGTAAAGGAACAGGAAGAGGAGGCGGCTGAGGCCGAAGCAGTTATGACCAGCGCGGGAATCAATGCGGCGTTGGATGAGATTTTTGCGGACATCGAGCCGGCTGTGGAGAAGGATTTTTCCGACTATGATCTGGGTCTTCTGGAATTGGATTTTGGGGATACGGTGGAGGTTGTGGAGTCTTATTTGCAGGACGAGGAATTGACGCCCCTTAACGAGGCGATCGAAGAGGTCACCAAGGATCAGGAAAAAGAACAGATTTACGAAGTAGTTGCGGGAGATACGCTTTCCCAGATTGCCGAGAAAAATGAGATACCGTTGGATCGGCTGATTGCGATGAACGAAACCATTGAAGATCAAAATTCCGTGATCCGCGTGGGGGACGAGCTGATTGTGACCGTGCCGGAGCCGGAGCTTTCCGTGGAGCGCACGGAACAGATGTATTATGAAGAGGATTACGAGGCGGAAATTATCTATGTGGATAATGACGACTGGTATACCAACCAGACGCAGACGCTGCAGGAGCCTTCTGCCGGGCACCGTAAGGTGGTGGCGGATGTGTCCTATCGCAATAATGAGGAAGTGAGCAGGGAGATCCTGAAAGAAGAGGTCACTTATGCGGCTGTGCCCAAAATTGTGGAGCGCGGCACAAAGATTCCGCCCACGTATTTGAAACCGATATCCGGAGGCAGACTTACCTCCCGGTTTGGAAGACGCAAGGCGCCCACGAGAGGAGCCAGCACCTATCATAAAGGGGTAGACTGGGCAACGCCTGTCGGTACGGCGGTTATGGCTTCCAGTGCGGGAACCGTTACAAGGGCCGGCTGGGGCAGCGGTTATGGTTATGTGGTTTATATCAATCATGCGGACGGCAGACAGACCCGTTATGGCCATCTGAGCAAAGTATTGGTAAAACAGGGACAGACTGTGACGCAGGGACAGAAGATTGCTCTGAGTGGAAATACGGGCGTGAGTACGGGGCCTCATATTCACTTTGAGATCCTGATTAACGGCGCGCAGGTGAACCCGTTTGACTACATGAATTAAGACATGGTAAAACGGTAGGGCTTTACAAACCTCCAAAATCTGGTATACTGTATTTTAATGTTTGAGTTTTTTCGATTGAGAAAGGCAAGTAAACATACATGGAACAATATGCGATTAAAGGTGGAAATCCGTTAGTCGGCGAAGTGGAGATCGGCGGCGCGAAGAACGCGGCGCTGGCGATTCTTGCGGCTGCCATTATGACGGATGAAACCGTATTGATAGAAAATGTGCCTGACGTCCGGGATACCAATGTGATGATGCAGGCGATGGAAAGTATAGGCGTGGTGGTTAACCGGATCGACAGGCATACGGTAAAGATCAATGCCTCGCAGGTTCACGATCTGGTGATCGAGGACGATTATATCAAAAAAATCAGAGCTTCCTACTATCTGCTGGGAGCGCTTCTGGGCAAATACAGTAAAGCGGAGGTTGCGCTTCCGGGCGGCTGTAACATAGGGTTACGCCCTATCGACCAACATATCAAAGGATTCCGCGCATTGGGCGCCAATGTCAGGATTGAGCATGGTCTGATTATCACGGAGGCCGCGAAGCTTAAGGGTAACCATATCTACATGGATGTGGTGACTGTGGGCGCGACCATGAATGTGATGATGGCGGCAGTGATGGCTGAGGGAACCACTGTCATTGAAAATGCGGCGAAGGAGCCTCATGTGGTTGATCTGGCGAATTTTCTGAACAGTATGGGCGCGAACATCAAAGGCGCTGGTACGGATGTGATTCGTATCAAAGGGGTGTCAAAGCTCCATGGAACAGAGTATGTCATCATTCCAGATCAGATTGAAGCGGGTACTTTTATGTTTGCGGCGGCGGTGACAAAGGGCGACGTGACGGTAAAGAATGTGATCCCCAAGCATCTGGAATCCATCAGCGCGAAGCTTTTGGAGATTGGCTGTGAGATTGAGGAGTCCGACGACGCCGTGCGTGTGGTGGCGGCCAAGCCTCTGGGACATACCCACGTGAAGACGCTGCCCTATCCCGGATTTCCTACGGATATGCAGCCTCAGATTACAGTGGCTCTTGGGTTGTCTGCCGGTACTAGCATTGTGACGGAAAGCATTTTTGAGAATCGGTTCAAATATGTGGACGAGCTTACTTGTATGGGGGCAAACATTAAGGTGGAGAGCAATACCGCCATTATCGACGGCGTTGCTAAATATACCGGCGCGAACATTACGGCTCCGGATTTGCGGGCGGGAGCCGCGCTTGTTATTGCGGCGCTTGCGGCGGACGGCATTACCACGGTGGATGATATCAAGTATATCCAGCGCGGGTATGAAGATTTCCATTTGAAACTGCAAAGTCTGGGCGCGCAGATCGATCTGGTGACCACAGAACGGGAATTGCAGAAGTTTAAGCTCAAGGTAAGCTGACGGCGGCTGTGATTTTATGACAGTATTGTCAGATAGCCAATCAGGTCTTGACAGACACCTTAGATAGGTGTATGTTAATGTACAGATAAGAAATACAGACGGAAAATTTCATATTGTGATATCTTTCTCTTATTCAGAGTGGTGGAGATACATAGGATCGATGAAGCCACGGCAACCCCTGTAAGGAAGGTGCCAACCTGAGCGAGGCCGCAGAAGCGGCGCAGATCGAACAATAAGAGGATTTGATGTTTGTATATCGGGTCCCCTTATTTCAAGAGAAATAAAGGGATTTTTTTCTATCTAAAAAAACAAAGGAGAGGAAACATGGAAAAAAGATTATTTACATCCGAATCAGTAACCGAAGGGCATCCTGACAAAGTCTGCGATGCGATTTCAGACGCCATTCTGGACGCTTGCATGGCGGCTGACCCCATGAGCCGCGTTGCCTGTGAGACCGCAGTCTGCACGGGTTTTGTGCTGGTGACCGGTGAGATCACCACAAACGCCTATGTGGATATGCAGAAGGTGGTGCGCGATACCGTGAAGGAGATCGGCTACACCAAGTCCGAGTATGGTTTCGACGCTAATACCTGTGCAGTGTTTGTAGCGATCGACGAGCAGTCGGCGGACATTGCCATGGGCGTTGACAAGGCTCTGGAAGCAAAGAAGGGCGAGCAGAAAGACGATCTTGACACGGGCGCGGGCGATCAAGGTATGATGTTTGGTTACGCCACGAACGAGACCGAGGAGTACATGCCTTATCCCATCGATCTTGCCCATAAACTGGCATTACAGCTTACCAAGGTTCGTAAGGACGGCACGCTCAAATACTTAAGGCCTGACGGTAAGAGTCAGGTATCTGTGGAGTATGACGAGGCTGGAAAGCCGGTTCGTCTGGAAGCGGTTGTACTCTCTACCCAGCACGACGATGACGTGACGCAGGAGCAGATCCACGAGGATATCAAAAAATATGTGTTTGATCCGGTTCTGCCTAAGGAGCTGGTTGACGATAAGACCAAATTCTTTATCAATCCTACGGGGCGTTTCGTAATTGGCGGCCCTCACGGCGATGCTGGTCTGACAGGCCGTAAGATTATTGTGGACACCTACGGCGGTTATGCCCGTCACGGCGGCGGCGCTTTTTCCGGCAAGGACTGCACAAAAGTAGACCGTTCCGCGGCTTACGCGGCGCGCTATGTGGCGAAGAATATCGTTGCGGCGGGAATCGCGGACAAGTGCGAGATTCAGCTTTCCTACGCGATCGGTGTGGCACAGCCTACTTCTATCATGGTAGATACCTTTGGCACGGGAAAGATTGCGGACGACAAGCTGGTGGAGATCGTGCGCGAGAACTTTGATTTAAGACCCGCTGGCATCATCAAGATGCTTGACCTTCGCCGTCCGATCTACAAGCAGACGGCGGCTTACGGCCACTTCGGACGTAACGACTTGGATCTGCCTTGGGAGAAGCTTGACAAGGTGGATGCGTTGAAAAAGTATCTGTAACACATATATGACAGTCTCGTCATAAATAGAAAGAGACAAAAACCCCGTATCTGTGTGGTGCGGGGTTTTTGTTTGACTGTTTTTGTCCTAGCGTCTATAATGAAAAAAGAATGGTAAAACACGGAAGAACAGTGGCGATTCAGCACTTTTGGGAAGGATAGAAACATGGCGTTTGCGCACTTACACGTCCACACGGAGTACAGTCTCCTAGACGGTTCCAACAAGATCAAAGAGTATGTCAAATATGTGAAGGAGCTTGGGATGGACAGCGCCGCGATCACGGATCACGGCGTTATGTACGGTGTCGTCGATTTCTATAAAGCGGCCAAAGAGGCGGGAATTAATCCGGTGATCGGCTGTGAGGTTTATGTGGCGCCCCATTCCCGTTTTGACAGGGAGCTGACGGGCGGTGAAGACCGCTATTACCATCTGGTGCTTTTGGCGGAGAATAATATTGGTTATGCCAATTTGGTTAAAATTGTAAGCAAGGGTTTTACGGAGGGCTATTATTACAGACCGCGTGTGGACTTTGAACTTTTGGAGCAATATCACGAGGGCCTGATTGCGCTTTCGGCCTGTCTGGCAGGGGAAGTGCCCCGTTATATCCAGAAGGGGCTGGTGGACGAGGCGAAGAAGGTGGCCTTGAAATACCAAGGGGTTTTCGGTAAAGACAATTATTTTTTGGAATTACAGGATCACGGGATTCCTGCACAGCAGCAGGTAAATTCCGTGCTTCTTCGCATGAGCAAAGAGCTGGATATCCCGCTTGTGGCCACCAACGACGTGCATTATACTTACGCGGAGGACGCCCAGCCCCACGATATCCTGCTCTGCCTGCAGACTGGGAAAAAGCTTGCCGACGAGGATCGGATGCGTTATGACGGCGGCCAGTATTACGTGAAGAGCGAGGAGGAAATGAAGGGACTCTTCCCCTACGCTTGGGAGGCGGTGGAAAACACCCAGAGGATCGCCGACCGCTGTCATGTGGAGATCGAGTTCGGCAATTATAAAGTGCCCCGCTATGATGCGCCGGAAGGTTATGATTCGTGGAGCTACCTGAATAAGCTTTGTCAGGACGGCATGAAGGAACGCTATCCGGAGGATGACGGAACATTGCAGGAACGCCTCCACTACGAGCTTGATACGATTAAGAGCATGGGCTTTGTGGACTATTTCCTGATTGTCTGGGATTATATCAATTTTTGCAGGGAGAACGGGATCGCCGTGGGGCCGGGCAGAGGCTCGGCGGCGGGAAGCATTGTCTCCTACTGTCTGAAAATTACCAATATCGACCCTATCAAGTACAGCCTGCTATTCGAGCGGTTCCTAAACCCGGAACGCGTTTCCATGCCGGATATCGACGTGGATTTCTGCTACGAGAGAAGGCAGGAAGTGATTGACTATGTAGGTCAAAAATACGGCGCTGACAGGGTGGTGCAGATTGTCACCTTCGGTACGATGGCGGCCAAGGGCGTGATTCGCGATGTGGGAAGGGTGATGGATCTGCCTTACGCCTATGTGGACCGCATTGCGAAGATGATTCCTAACGAGCAGAATCAGGGCGTGCCCATAGACCGGGCGCTTGAGATGAACCCGGAGTTAAAAAGCCTCTATCAGGAGGACGAGCAGGTGCATAACCTGATCGACATGAGCAGGAGGCTTGAGGGGCTTCCACGTCATACCTCCATGCACGCGGCGGGGGTGGTGATCTGCCCGGAGGCGGCGGACCAGTTTGTGCCTCTTTCCAGAGGAGCGGACGGTTCGATTACGACCCAGTTTCCTATGACGACTATTGAGGAACTGGGACTTTTGAAGATGGATTTTCTGGGCCTGCGGACGCTCACGGTGATTCAGGATACGGTGCGTCTGGTGGAGCAGAGCAAAGGGATCAGCATAGACATCGATAAGATCGATTACGACGATAAAAACGTGCTTGCCTCTCTTGGTACGGGAAAGACGGACGGCGTGTTCCAGTTAGAAAGCGGCGGTATGAAAAGCTTTATGAAGGAGCTAAAGCCCCAGAGTCTGGAGGATGTGATCGCGGGCATTTCCCTTTACCGGCCGGGTCCTATGGATTTTATTCCCAAATATATCAAGGGTAAAAATCATCCCGAATCCGTAACTTATGACTGTCCCCAGTTGGAGCCTATTCTGGCGCCTACCTACGGCTGTATTGTGTATCAGGAGCAGGTTATGCAGATCGTGCGGGAGCTCGGCGGTTATACTATGGGCAGGAGCGATCTGGTGCGCCGCGCCATGAGCAAGAAGAAGCAGTATGTGATGGAGCAGGAGCGGAAGAATTTTACCTACGGTAATCCGGAGGAGGGGGTGCCGGGCTGCGTGGCGGCCGGAATCGACGCTAAGGTGGCGGATCATATTTACGACACCATGATGGATTTTGCAAAATACGCCTTTAATAAATCCCATGCCGCCTGCTATGCGGTGGTAGCTTACCAGACGGCTTATTTGAAATATTATCATCCCGTGGAGTTTATGGCCGCTTTAATGACCTCTGTGATCGACAATCCCAGCAAAGTGGCGGAGTATATCATGACCAGCAGGAGCATGGGCATACAGATCCTGCCGCCGGATATCAATGTGGGAGAGAACGGCTTTTCCGTATCGGACGGGCAGATCCGTTATGCCCTCTCCGCCATCAAAAGCGTGGGTCGGAACGTGATCGACGCCATTGTGGCGGAGCGCGAGGCCAGAGGCCCTTTTCAGAATCTGGGGGATTTTGCCACGCGGGTGACAGACCGGGATATGAATAAGCGGATTGTGGAGCATTTTATCAAGGCGGGCGCGATGGACAGTCTGGGAGGCACCAGAAAACAGCTTCTGAGCGTATATCTGCAGGTGATGGACGGCATCCAGCAGGATCGGAAAAACAATATGGCGGGGCAGATTTCCCTCTTTGACCTTGCGGACGAGGAGGAGAAAATGGACTATCGGGTGAGCCTCCCCGATGTGGGCGAGTATTCCAAGGAAATGAAACTCGCTTTTGAGAAGGAAGTGCTGGGTATCTATATCAGCGGCCATCCTTTGGAGGAATACCGGGAAATCTGGAAGAAGCACATCACAAATACCACGGCGGATTTTATGCTGGATGAAGACACCGGAGAGTGCAGGGTAGAGGATAATGCGAGAGTTACCATCGGCGGCATGATTACGGAGAAGAAGATCAAATACACGAAAAACGAAAAGGTGATGGCCTTTTTGCAGGTGGAAGATCTGGTAGGCTCTGTGGAGGTTATTGTATTTCCCAGAGATTACGAGCGTTACGGCAGTTCCATTATGGAAGATGGTAAGGTTTTTATCAGGGGAAGGGTGTCTGTGGAGGAGGATAAGGACGCGAAGCTGGTCAGCGAGCAGATCACCTCTTTTGAGCAGATGCCGAAGAAACTTTGGATTAAGTTCCCGACCAAGGAGGCCTATGAGGAGCAGAAAGACACGCTCTTTACCATTTTGCGGGAGGCGGAAGGGAAAGACAATGTGGTAATTTATGTGGAAAATCCCAAGGCCATGAATCCTCTGCCCGCGAACTGGAACGTGTCGGCGCAGGCGGGGCTGATCGACAGACTAGAGGCTGCGTTCGGGGAAGGAAATGTGAAGGTGGTATAAAAACGTT
This sequence comes from uncultured Lachnospiraceae bacterium, assembly GCA_947243855.1. Taxonomy (GTDB): domain Bacteria; phylum Bacillota; class Clostridia; order Lachnospirales; family Lachnospiraceae; genus UBA3282. The sequence goes on from CAMXIK010000016.1 coordinate 70,221, forward strand.
GAAAATCCTTTTATGATAGAGTAAAATGGGAATAGGATAATTTTGCCTGCGGGCGGGAAACAGAGCGGCTGACGCGGCAGAAAGGTGTGGGTATCGGAATGGCGAAGCAGATCAAAACAATCGGTGTGCTGACCAGCGGAGGAGATGCGCCGGGCATGAATGCGGCGATCCGTGCGGTGGTTAGAAAAGGAATCGCTAACGGGGTTAAGGTTAAAGGAATTAAGAAGGGATATCAAGGCCTTCTGAACGAAGAGATTATAGACATGGAAAAGTGGACGGTGTCGGACACGATTCAGCGCGGAGGTACGATCCTTGGTACGGCCCGTTGTCATGAGTTCCGCACGGAAGAAGGACAGCAGAAGGGCGCGGAAATCTGCCACAAGCATGGAATCGACGGACTTGTGGTGATCGGCGGAGACGGTTCCTACCGCGGCGCGCAGGCGTTGTCAAGGCATGGGATCAATACCATAGGTCTGCCGGGCACGATTGATCTGGATATTGCGTGCACAGAGTATACGATCGGCTTTGATACGGCCATCAACACGGCGATGCAGGCCATTGATAAGGTAAGGGACACCTCTTCCTCCCATGAGCGGTGCAGTATCATTGAGGTTATGGGAAGAAACGCGGGCTATATTGCGCTGTGGTGCGGTATTTCTAACGGCGCGGAGGATATTCTCCTCCCCGAAAAGTATGATTACAATGAGCAGCAGATCATCAACAATATCATTGCCAACAGGAAAAAGGGAAAGACCCATCACCTGATTATTAACGCGGAAGGTATCGGGCATTCGACTTCCATGGCGAGACGAATCGAAGCGGCTACGGGTATTGAGACCAGAGCGACGATTCTTGGTTACATGCAGCGCGGCGGTTCGCCCACCTGTAAGGATCGGTATTATGCCTCGATCATGGGGTGCTATGCGGCGGATATCCTGTGCGCAGGCAAGACAAACCGGGTAGTCGGTTATCAGCATGGTGAGTTCTTGGATTTCGATATTGAGGAGGCGCTCAATATGCAGAAGGGGATTCCCGAATACGCCTTTGAAATGTCGAAGATTTTATAATACCATAATCACAGAAGTTGAGTTTCCCCGCGGATGGTCGCATTTGCGGGGAAACTTTCGCGTATAAGCAGAGTCGGGGCATGGAGTGGGATATGATAACAAGTTTACATAACAAAGAAGCCAAGATGGTTGCGGCTTTAGCCGCAAAGAAGAAGGAGCGGGACAGACAAGGGCTATTTGTCGTGGAGGGGCCGAAGATGTTTGGGGAAGCGCCGGCGGAACAGATCAGCCGCGTCTATCTGGCCCAGAGCGCAGCGGCGCAGATGTACGGGCGGTATGGTGAAAAGCTTGCGGGGCTTTCCTGCGAGACGGTGTCGGACGAGGTGTTTGCGAAAATGTCGGACACGAAAACGCCTCAGGGGATTCTCTGTCTTGTGCGGCAGCAGCAATATCAGATAGAAGAAATCCTACGGGATGATAAGAAAAAACATCTGTTATTGATCGTGCTGGAAGATATACAGGACCCGGGGAATCTGGGAACTATTTTTAGAACAGCGGAGGCGGCGGGGGCGGACGGTGTGATCATGAGCAGCCGGACGGCCGATGTTTATAATCCGAAGACAATCCGTTCCACTATGGGTTCCGTCTACCGGGTGCCATTCCTTTATGTGGAAGACCTTTCTTCTATTATAAAGAGGATGCGGGAGAGGGGCGTATCCGTCTATGCGGCGCATCTGGGAGGCAGGGCCGCCTATGACGAATACAGTTATCAAAAAGGCACGGCCTTTCTGATCGGAAACGAGGCGAACGGTCTGCGGGAGGAGACGGCAGCCTGTGCGGATACGCTGATCACCATTCCCATGGAGGGCAGAGTGGAATCTCTCAATGCGGCTGTGGCGTCTTCCGTCCTGTTATTCGAGGCATATCGGCAAAGGAGACAAGATAAATCATGATTTAATTATTGGGATAAGAGAAAAAACGGCAGGGGAAGAGACGATGCGGCATCTTTCGCAAAATTGTTGGAAATGTCGAATAACTGCGGGAAAACAAGAAAAATAACAACCGATACTAAATGAGGAACGAGAAAGCAAGCTGGTAAAAAATGTAAATGTAGATTTAAAGATAGAAACAGGAGGGTAAATATGAAAATTGGATTTATCGGATTAGGCAACATGGCGCGTGCCATCATCGGCGGCATGACGGAGAAGGGGATTGTGTCTGCGCAGGATATCTGTGGGAGCGCGAAGACACAGAAGACATTGGAGGCTGTACAGAAGGAGTACGGAATAGACACGTTAGCCTCTAATGTGGCGGTGGCTTCTCAGTGCCAAACATTAGTTTTGGCAGTGAAGCCCCAGTTTTTGGAGGGGGTGATCAGGGAAATCCGCGATGCGGTGCAGCCGGATACGCTGATCATAAGCATTGCCGCAGGCAAAACCTTAAGCTGGCTGGAGGAAGCATTTGGCAGGAAGGTAAAGATAGTCCGCTGTATGCCGAACACGCCCGCTCTTGTGGGAGAAGGGTGTACGGGCGTCTGTGCGAATGCGGCGGTGTCGGAGGAGGAGACGGCGTACAGCCTCCGTTTGATGGAAAGCTTCGGGAAAGCCAGCCTTGTGGAGGAGCGGCTGATGGATGCCGTAGGCGCGGTGAGCGGTTCTTCGCCGGCTTATGTGTTTCTTTTTATCGAGGCTATGGCGGACGCTGGCGTGGCCGCTGGTATGCCAAGGGCGCAGGCTTATGAATTTGCGGCGCAGGCGGTGTACGGAAGCGCGAAGCTGATGCTGGAGACGGGAAAACATCCCGGCGAGCTGAAAGACATGGTGTGTTCACCGGGGGGAACCACCATCGAGGGGGTGCGCGTTTTGGAGAAGGCCGGGTTTCGTGGCGCGGTGATGGACGCCCTGCTTGCCACGGTAGAAAAATCCAGAAACATGTAGCCTGTCGGAATATCTTGTGTTTTGTAGAAAAATAGTAACAAAATATTGAGATAAATCAGAGCCAAATTGTATAAACTTGACAAAGAATAGGTGTTTTGCTAAAATAATCCATACTTAATCAAAATGTAACAATTTTGTAACAATCTTGATCGATCTTTTGATGATATGGGAGCGGAATGTTTCTTGTATGGATGAAGATGGAGGGATGTTTATGCTGAGAAAGTATAAACTTTTGCTTGCCTGTCTGATATTCGGAATCAGTTTGTGCGGTTTGTCTCTGGAGGTGCAGGCCACCAGCAGAAAAGATTATCTGGATTCCCTGAATGCGGGGGTGACTCAGTTTGTGGACCCGTCGAGAAAGGCGGCGGACGGGGAGAAGATTTGGGAGCTGAACGGGCTTTCGCAGGCAGACGGCGGGCAGAAGGAAACAGATTTGGTGATGGCCAACGTTCAGGTGGCCATGAATGTGCGTGAGGAGGCCAACGAAGAATCGGAAAAGATTGGTCTGCTCTACAAGGACTGCGGCGGCAGAATATTGGAGAGAAAAGACGGTTGGACAAGGATTCGAAGCGGCGACCTTGTGGGATGGGCCAGTGACGACTATCTGCTTTTTGGAGAGGACGCGGAGGCGCTTGCGCAGGAAGTGGGAAATCTGATTGTCCAGATTGAGACGGACACGCTCTGTGTAAGACGGGAGCCAAAGACCGATGCGGAGGCGATCGGCTATATTCCGCGGGACGAGGAACTGGAGATCATAGAGCAGCTGGATGACGAGTGGATCAGCGTCGATTATGAGGGAGAGACCGGATATGTCTCTTCGGAATATGTGGATGTGGATTTCCACATTGACGAGGGAGAGACGCTGATTGCGATCAACAAGAGGGAAGAAGAGGAGCGAGAGGCGAAACTGACTGCCAACAGAGGCGCAGTGGTAGTGGGCGGTGACGACACGAGACTGCTTGCGGCGCTGATCTTCTGTGAAGCCGGGATAGAAACTTATAACGGAAAACTGGCAGTGGGCGCAGTGGTTATGAACCGTGTAAGAAGCGCTGCTTATCCAAATACAATATCGGGTGTTATATTTGCTTCCGGACAGTTTACGCCGGCTATGAACGGTAAGGTCGCGAGAGTTTATGGCGGCGATATTCCAGAGGAGTGCTGGGCAGCGGCAAGGGCGGCGATTAATGGAGAGACGAACGTAGGAGATGCAACCCACTTTAGACGCGCCGGGAACCATGAGGGGCTGCTGATCGACAGGCAGGTGTTCTGGTAAACCTGTTCAGCCAGATCGAATGGGCGTGAGCTGAACTGAGATTGATATCCCTTGCTACTTTGCGCATAATATTGTATGATGGTAAAAGCATAAGGTGGCAGGGAGGAAGTGAAAAAGATGGAGATACAGGCAATTAACATGACGATCGTCTGGCTGGTTGTTCTTGTGGCGCTCGTGGTGATAGAGCTTGCCACGATGGGACTTACCACTGTCTGGTTTGCGGGCGGTGCGCTGGTGGCTACGTTGGCGTCTTTGTTCCATTTGCCGATTACCGTGCAGGTCATTTTGTTTCTTGTGGTTTCAGCGCTGCTTTTGTATTTTACGAGACCGCTTGCAGTGAAATATTTTAACAAAGACCGGGTGCGCACGAACGCGGAGAGTCTCGTGGGACGGCAGGCGATTGTGATCAGCGAGATCGATAATTTACAGGGAATCGGTCAGGTCAATGTGGGCGGTATGGAATGGTCTGCGAGATCGGAGAGCGACGATGTGGCGCTGCCCGTGGGAGCGGTAGTGATTGTGCTTGCCATAGATGGCGTGAAGTTGATAGTGAGAGAAAAAGTGGAGCAGTAAATGCTTCGGAAACGGAGAATAACAAATGGGTGGATTGATTGCATTAGTGGTAGTATTGGTTTTGGCGGTAGCCATATTGATGTCTTGTATCAAGATTGTGCCGCAGGCTCACGCTTACGTGGTGGAGAGACTTGGCGCATATCAGCAGACTTGGTCTGTTGGTCTGCACATCAAAGTGCCTTTTATTGATACGGTGGCAAAGCGGGTGATTTTGAAGGAGCAGGTAGTGGATTTTGCGCCTCAGCCTGTGATCACGAAGGATAACGTTACCATGCGGATTGATACGGTGGTATTTTTCCAGATCACAGATCCGAAGCTCTTTGCCTATGGTGTGGAGAATCCGATCATGGCGATCGAGAATTTGACGGCTACAACGCTTCGTAACATTATCGGCGAAATGGAGCTGGACCAGACCTTGACATCCAGAGAAGTGATTAATACCAAGATGCGGGCTTCCCTTGACATTGCCACAGACCCTTGGGGCATCAAGGTAAACCGTGTGGAGCTTAAGAACATCATTCCTCCGGCGGCGATTCAGGACGCTATGGAGAAACAGATGAAGGCGGAACGTGAGCGCCGTGAGGCAATTCTGCGTGCGGAAGGTGAGAAGAAGTCTACGATTCTTGTGGCGGAAGGACAGAAGGAGTCCGCGATTTTGGAGGCGGAGGCGGAGAAGCAGTCCGCGATCCTGCGTGCGGAGGCCGAAAAAGAGAAGATGATCCGCGAGGCCGAAGGTGAGGCGGAAGCGATTCTCAAAGTGCAGAAGGCGACGGCGGACGGTATTCGGATGATCCGCGAGGCAGGCGCAGACGAGGCGGTGCTTCGGATTAAGAGCTTGGAAGCTTTTGAGAAAGCGGCTGACGGACAGGCGACGAAGATTATCATTCCCTCTGAGATTCAGGGGCTTGCGGGACTGGCGGCTTCCGCGAAGGAAGTTTTTAAGTAAAATATTAAGTGTTATTGATACGGATTTTACGGATGAAACAATAAAGAGCAGACAAAATAAGCAGACTCGAGCTGCAAAGCAGCTCGAGTCTGCTTATTCGGTATCAACAATATAAGGGAGATAACGGCATGATGGACTTGAAAGGACGCAGTTTTTTAAAGCTTCTGGATTTTACCCCAGAAGAAATTCTCTACATACTGGACGTGGCGGCAGATTTGAAGGACAAGAAGAAGAGGGGCGTTTTGACGGACAAGCTCCGGGGAAAAAATGTCGCCCTGATCTTTGAAAAGACCAGCACAAGAACCCGCTGTTCTTTTGAGGTGGCGGCCCGCGATCTCGGTATGGGATGTACCTATCTGGACCCGTCGGGTTCCCAGATCGGTAAAAAGGAGAGCATTGCGGATACAGCCAGAGTGTTGGGGCGAATGTACGAGGGCATCGAGTACCGGGGCTATGGGCAGGAGATTGTGGAGGAGCTTGCCAAGCACGCGGGGGTTCCCGTCTGGAACGGGCTGACCAACGAGTTTCATCCGACCCAGATGTTAGCTGATCTTCTGACCATTCGGGAGCATTTCGGGCGCATCAAGGGGATTAAGCTTACTTATATGGGGGACGCCCGCTACAATATGGGTAATTCCCTGATGGTGGCCTGCGCCAAGACGGGAATGCACTTTACTGCATGCACCAATCAGAATTATTTCCCGGAGGAGTCTTTAGTAAAAACCTGTCGGGAAATTGCGGAAAAGACAGGCGGCTCGATTCGGCTGACGGAAGATGTGGCCGAGGGCGCAGCGGGAGCGGATGTGGTCTACACCGACGTGTGGGTGTCCATGGGAGAGCCGGAACAGATCTGGGAGGAGCGCCTGCGCGACCTGAAACCTTATCAGGTGAACGCAAAGGTTATGGCTATGGCCGGAAAGAACGCGGTGTTCATGCACTGCCTGCCCGCATTCCACGATCACAGAACCGGGATTGGCAAAGAGATAGGCGAAAAGTACGGGATGGCGGAGCTGGAAGTGACGGACGAGGTCTTTGAGTCGCAGCAGTCCATCGTATTTGACGAGGCGGAGAACCGTATGCACACGATCAAGGCGGTGATGGCGGTGACGCTGGGGTATGAACAGGCGTAAGAAGGTTAGGGAACATGAAGACGGACAGATCGGATATTTTGGCATGTCTGCGCAACAGCGAGGACTATGTATCGGGACAGCAGCTCTGCGACCGCCTCGGCGTTTCCCGCACGGCGGTTTGGAAGGTGATCAACCAGTTGAAGGAGGAGGGATACCAGATAGAATCTGTGTCCCGTAAAGGCTATCGTCTGGTGGAAAGCCCGGGGGATGTTTATTCGAGGAGCGAAATCTTAAGCAGGCTTCACACAAAATGGGCTGGGCAGAATCTTCATTTTTTTGAGGAGACTGGCTCCACGAATCCGGATGCCAAGCGGTTTGCGGAGGAGGGAGAACCGCACGGCACCACGGTGGTGGCGGAGAGACAGACGGCGGGAAGAGGCCGCCGCGGCCGTTCATGGGAATCGCCAGCAGGGAAATCCGTTTATTTTACCATTGTGGTGCGGCCAAAGTTTGCGCCCGACAAGGCGTCCATGATTACTCTTGTGACGGCGCTTGCCGTGGCGGAGGCGATTCAGGAGGTAACAGGTCTCCAGGCGGGAATTAAATGGCCAAACGACATTGTGGTGAACGGGAAAAAGGTGGTTGGGATTCTCACGGAGCTTAGCATGACGCCGGAAATGAATGAGATTCAGTTTATGGTGGCAGGCGTGGGCGTCAATGTCAATCATGAGAGCGCGGAGGAATTTCCAGAGGAGATCAGGGAGACGGCCACGTCGCTGAAAATCGAATCTGGGCGGCACATTTCCCGTGCGGAGCTGTTGGAACGGATTTTGACGCGGTTTGAGGAAGTTTATGAGGAGTTTGAGCGGACGCTCAGTCTGTCGGGGTTAAAGGCGCGCTATGAATCGCGGCTGGCCGGAAAAGACTCCGGGGTGCGCGTTTTAGACCCGGCGGGAGAGTATACTGGCATTTCCCGGGGGATTACCGAGACGGGCGAGCTGATCGTGGAGAGAGAGAACGGGGAAACCGTTTTGGTTTATGCCGGGGAAGTGTCGGTCAGGGGTTTGTATGGGTATGTATGACGGCGGGAGAAAGCTTATGGAAGAAGAGAAAAGAATTGTACTCTGCGGCGCAAACGCTTACGAACAGAAATATTATTTTAACGAAAAATTTGATAAGATTCCGCAGTCCATCAAGGACGATCTGCACATTATCTGCGTCTTGTTCACCGAGGAGGTGGGCGGCATTTTCACCATTGTGTTTGAGGAGGATGGCAGCGTTTCTTTGGAGACGGACGCCGAGGAGGACGACCTTCTCTACGATGAGATCAGCAGCGGCCTTCTGGTGGGTGAAATACGCAGAAACAGGCAGGAGATGCTGGAATCTTTGCAGTTGTACTACAGGGTTTTTATTCTGCATGAGAATGTTTTAGAGGAGTAATTTGGGAGAAAGGTCAGTTTGACACAGGATGAACACGTTGTTGAAGCCGCTTGCGGTGGGCGGGGTAACCTTGAAAAACAATATCATACTGGCGCCTATGGCAGGGGTAACGGACCTGCCTTTTCGTTTGCTGTGCAGCGAGCAGGGGGCGGGACTTGCAGGGATGGAGATGGTCAGCGCAAAGGCCATTCTCTATGGCAATAAAAACACGGAGGAGCTGCTTGCAATCCATCCGCAGGAAGGGGCGGTTTCGTTACAGTTGTTCGGTTCTGATCCGAAAATTGTCAGCGAGATGGCGAAACGGATTGAGGAGCGTCCCTTTGCCGTTCTGGATCTCAATATGGGCTGTCCTGTGCCCAAGATTGTGAACAACGGGGAGGGATCGGCGTTGATGCGGGAGCCGAAGCTGGCGGGGGAGATCATTGCCGCCACGGTAAAGGCCATCGAAAAGCCAGTTACCGTGAAGATTCGAAAAGGGTTTGACGCGGATCATGTAAACGCGGTGGAGATGGCCAAGATAGCCGAGGAGGCGGGAGCGGCTGCCGTGGCTGTGCATGGCAGAACAAGGGAACAGTTTTACAGCGGGCAGGCCGATTGGGAGATCATTGCGAAAGTGAAGGAGGCCGTTTCCATTCCCGTGATCGGAAACGGGGATGTGACGGACGGTGAGACGGCGGCGAAACTCATCGCTGAGACAGGGTGCGACGGTGTGATGATCGGCCGCGCCGCAAGGGGGAACCCGTGGCTTTTCCATCAGGTGATCGGTTATCTGGAAGACGGACGAAAACTTCCGCCGCCGGACATAGAAGAAAAAAAGAAAATGATTCTGCGCCATGCCGCGCTTCAACTCGAAACGAAGGGGGAGTACACCGGCGTGCGCGAGATGAGAAAGCATTTGTCATGGTACACGGCGGGTATGCCGAACTCTGCGAAGCTCAGACAGCGCATCAATTTGACGGAACGCTTTGAGGAGATTGTGGAATTGGTGGAATCCATGTGACGTTTCCGGCATATATTGTCTCAAAACGGGAGACAGGACAGGCAAAACTATGGAAACGGAGACCATTCTTTATTTTCATCCGGCGCCGGAACAGATGTATAAAAACAATGCCGCAAAGAAACACTGGTGGCAGGATGCGGTTCTGAGGGAAAGGAATTTGACGGCGGAGGAGACGGGCGGCTTTTTTGTACCGGTAGATTGTCCGATACCGCTTTTTTATTATAAAAAGAGAACGTGGCAGCCGGAGCTTTTGTCGGAGGCTATGGAGAAGACGCTGCATCTGGCCGAGGGCATGGCGGACGCTTTCCTGCATCCAGACATTATGACATGCCTGTCGGAAAAATATGAGGGCCGATGGGAAATGCGAAAGGAGACGATAGAGAGATTGGGCGCCAGTCTGCTCGCGGCCTATGCCGCCGATTGTCTGCACGAAAAGGGCAGGGTGACGGTGCTGCTTGGAAGCCCCGACGATACGGATCTGCAGATGGAGATGACGTTTCAGCTTCTTACGCCGTATCTGCCAAGGATTAACAGCCTTCTATTTTATTATGAGGAGGTGGAAGAGACGGATATCTGGGAGGAGACAGGGGATTATCTGGAGGAGTATGGATACGAGTATGGGCTTGTGCCAGCGATGCGGCCTTATCTGGCGGGGGAGGAAGGACTTCGCTGTGGAAAGGAAAGGTGCGGCGGCGTTATTCTGGATTTATCTGCGGCGCCGCGGTATCCGAGGACGGCGCGGGAAGAAGTTGTTTATGTGGATTTGACTTCCGACCGGGAAAAAGAGCGGAATTGTATCAGAAAAAACGGGGAAATTCTTTACGTGTCGCCGCTCAAATATCTTGACACCATAGTGAAAACTAGTTATGATAGGAAAATCGGAGGTTTTCGAGTGGACACTGCGATAGAATAGGTATCGTAATATAGAGGGAAAGGGAGAACTTTTACCATGCATGAGAAAAAGAATATCTTAACTTATGAAGGACTTCGCAAGTATGAGGATGAGCTCCACGAACTGAAAGTGGTAAAGCGCAGGGAAGTGGCGCAGAAGATCAAGGAGGCGAGGGAGCAGGGCGACCTCTCTGAGAATGCGGAGTACGACGCTGCAAAGGATGAGCAGCGCGACATTGAGGCAAGAATCGAGGAGCTTGAAAAGATTCTCAAAAACGCCGAGGTTGTGGTGGAGGATGAGATTGATCTTGATAAGATTAACATTGGTTGTCAGGTAAGGATATTGGACGTTGAGTTTAACGAAGAGCTGGAATATAAAATTGTAGGCTCCACGGAGGCAAACAGCCTGAAGGGCAAGATCTCTAACGAATCGCCTGTCGGTAAGGCGTTGATCGGCAGCAAAGTAGGCGATACGGTGGAAGTGGAGACGCAGGCAGGCGTGATTCAGTACAAGGTTTTGGAGATTCAGAGATCGAATTAAGAGGAAGGAACAACAAATGGCGGAAGTGCAAAAGCAGCAGAATGTACAAGGCGAGCAGGATATTCATCAGCTTTTAAAGGTCAGGAGAGAAAAACTTTCCGCTTTGCAGGAGGCGGGAAAAGACCCTTTTCAGATTACAAAGTATGATGTGACCCATCATAGTCTTGAGATTAAGGATCACTTTGACGCGTTGGAGGGGAAGCAGGTTTCCGCTGCGGGCCGCGTGATGAGCAAGCGCGTTATGGGTAAGGCGTCTTTTTGTAATGTGCAGGATCTACAGGGCGATATTCAGGTCTATGTGGCGAGGGACAGCGTGGGGGAGGATTCTTACGCTGATTTTAAAAAATATGACGTGGGAGACATTGTGGGCGTCGAGGGAGAGGTCTTTCAGACGAAGACAGGCGAGATATCCATCCATGCCTCGAAAATGACACTCCTGTCAAAAAGCTTGCAGATTCTTCCAGAAAAGTATCACGGGCTGGTGAATACGGATATCCGTTACCGCCAGAGGTACACCGATCTGATCATGAACGAGGATGTCAAAAAGACTTTTGTCATGCGCTCTAAAATTATCAGTTCGATCAGACGTTATCTGGACGCGCAGGGCTTTTTGGAAGTGGAGACGCCCATGCTTGTGTCCAATGCGGGCGGCGCGGCCGCGAGACCCTTTGAGACACATTACAATGCTTTGGACGAGGATGTAAAGCTGCGCATTTCTCTGGAATTATATTTAAAGAGGCTGATTGTGGGCGGCATGGAGCGCGTCTATGAGATCGGCAGGGTGTTCCGGAACGAGGGGCTGGATGCCAGACATAACCCGGAGTTTACCCTGATGGAATTGTATCAGGCTTACACCGACTACAACGGCATGATGGATTTGACTGAGAATATGTTCCGCCATGTGGCAAAGGAGGTCTGCGGCACAACAACCGTGCCTTACGGGGACGTGGAGATTGATCTGGGCAAGCCTTTTGAGCGGATTACCATGGTGGATGCTGTGAAAAAATATACGGGCGTCGATTTTGACGAAGTGGCTGACACAGCGGCGGCGAAGAAGCTGGCGGATGAAAGAAACGTGCATTACGAGGAACGGCATACGAAGGGGGATATTATCAATCTCTTCTTTGAGGAGTTTGTGGAGGAGCATTTGGTGCAGCCTACCTTTGTCATGGATCATCCCGTGGAGATTTCGCCCCTCACCAAGAGAAAGCCGGATAAACCGGAGTATGTGGAGCGGTTTGAGCTGTTTATCACTGCAAGGGAAATGTGTAACGCCTATTCTGAACTAAACGATCCCATCGACCAGCGGGAGCGTTTCAAAGCGCAGGAGGCGGCTCTTGCAGCGGGAGACGAGGAGGCTAATACCACCGACGAGGATTTCATGAACGCTTTGGAAATCGGCATGCCGCCTACCGGCGGCATCGGGTACGGCATCGACAGACTGGTGATGTTACTGACCAATTCCCCGGCGATTCGCGACGTTTTGCTCTTTCCAACGATGAAGAGTCTGGATAAAAAGCCCTCTGATTCTGCAAAGCCAGCTAAAAAGGCGGCGGATCAGCCGGCAAAGAAGAGCAGTATTACGCGGGAACAGGCGCTGGAGCTTTTGAAGCAATACAACAAGGAGCCGTTTCATATCCAGCACGCATTGACCGTTGAGGGTGTGATGCGCTGGTACGCAAAGGAACTGGGCTATGCGGAGGAAGAAGAGTTTTGGGGCATTACCGGGCTTCTGCACGATATTGATTTTGAGCTTTATCCAGAGGAGCATTGTAAGAAAGCGCCCGAGCTCTTGCGCGAAGGCGGCGTGAGCGAAGATATGATCTACGCGGTCTGCTCTCACGGTTTCGGCATTTGCAGCGAGGAGGAGCCGAGACTGGAAATGGAGAAGGTGTTGTTTGCAGCCGATGAACTGACAGGTTTGATCTGGTCCTGCGCTTTGATGCGTCCCTCCAAGAGTACGATGGATATGGAAGTCAAGAGCCTGAAAAAGAAGTTTAAGGACAAGAAGTTTGCGGCGGGCTGTTCCAGAGAGATTATTGCCCAAGGGGCCCAGATGCTTGGCTGGGAGCTGGACGAGCTGTTTGATAAGACGATTCTGGCTATGAGAAGCTGTGAGGCGGATGTAAATAAAAATTTGGAGGGATTGACATGACAATTGAGAAAAAAGTGAATGGGAACGAATTGACTGTGGTTTTAACGGGACGTTTGGACACGACAACTGCGCCGAATCTGGATGCGGAATTAAAAAAGGATTTAGAAGGGACGGAACACCTGATTTTTGATTTTGAGGCGTTGGAATACCTTTCTTCTGCGGGGCTTCGCGTGCTGTTATCCGCGCAGAAGACCATGAACAAGCAGGGCGATATGGTGATCCGTCATGTCAACGAAACGATTGCGGAAATTTTTGAGGTGACAGGGTTTTCCGATATTCTCACCATAGAAGAATAGTGCCATGACGAGGGAAAAGAGTGTGAGTATGCAGCCGAAGGAGCATGCAGATACGAAGAAGATGCAGAGCTTTCACGCGGATGAAATTATTATGCGGGAGGGAACGCGCTGCGATACGATGTACAAAGTGCTGTCCGGTTCCGTGGCCGTCTATGTGCGCTATGGAGAAAAGGACGAGCATTTGATCGGCATCTATTCTAAACATCGGTGTTTCGGGGAAATGAATGTGCTGTCGGAGGAGCTTTGCGCCTACACGGTGGTCGCTTATGACGAGGTTTTGCTCATGAGGATTACGAGGGATTATTTGGAGGAATTTATTCAGAGGAATCCCAAAAATGTCATGGATATCATGAGGAGTATGGGCCAGAGCATGATTGTGATGCAGAAAAACATCGATCTGCTGTTAGACGATATCAACGCGAAGGCGGACAGCGATAAGATCAATAATGCCAGACTTCAGGAAAAAATCAGGCACTACCAAATGCAGGGATTGATCAACGGACTGGTTCCAAGGCCGAGGATATAGCGGGACTCTGGCAGGAAATTTCCGTATGGAGGGGGAATATGAAGGAGTTAACCATTGATGCAGTAATTGAAAATGTTGCTACGGTAACCGCTTTTGTGGACGAGCAGTTGGAACAGTTGGACTGCCCGATGAAAGCGCAGATGCAGGTAGACATTGCGATAGACGAGCTGTTTGGGAATATCGCGCATTATGCCTATAATCCGGAGACTGGCCCGGCTACCGTGCGGGTTGAGGTGACCGAAAATCCATTGGCTGTGGTAATTACTTTCATTGATAACGGCGTTCCCTACGATCCGCTCGCGCAGTCCGATCCCGACGTTACGCTTTCCGCCGAGGAGCGCGAGATCGGCGGTCTGGGGATTTACATGGTCAAAAAGAGCATGGACGATATTTCTTATGAATATAAGGACGGGCAGAATATCCTGAAAATTAAAAAGAACATTTAGGGTAGACGAAAACTCATAATGTATTTTTGAAACAAAGCGGCGGTGAAATACCTAAAACGGGTGTTGACCGCCGTTTTAAAATCGTATATACTTGTTTTAAGGAAATAAAGCGGCGGTGAAACTGTTAAAAGCGTGATTGACCGCCGCTTAAACTGAACAGGTGAAAAATATGGTTGGAAGAAAACAGGAAGTAAAGGAGCTAAACAGGTTATATGAGCGGGATCAGGCTGAATTGATTGCAATTTATGGCAGACGCCGCGTCGGTAAAACCTATCTGGTGGATGAAACCTTTGCAGGCCGCATTACATTCAGACATGCCGGGCTGTCTCCGGCGGATGAAAACGCGAGGGGACTTTTAAAACTGCAATTGGAACATTTTTACAATTCGCTTATGCTCCATGGCATGGAAAAAAGTGAAAAGCCAAACAACTGGCTGGAGGCATTCCTTTTATTGGAAAAATTTTTGCAAAAGATCGACGACGGTTCCAGACAATTGGTTTTTCTTGATGAACTTCCGTGGCTTGATACGCCGAGATCAGGATTTATTAGGGCGTTTGAGGGTTTTTGGAATACATGGGGGTGCCATCGAAAGAATCTTATGGTTATTGTATGTGGGAGCGCAAATTCATGGATACAGGACAAACTGATTAATAATCACGGGGGATTATATAATCGTATCACCTATGAAATTAAGTTGTCTCCTTTTCGTTTGTATGAGTGTGAAGAATTTTACAAAAGCAATCATGTAGAGATCAGTAGATATGATATCGTTCAGAGTTATATGATTTTTGGCGGGATTCCCTATTACATGGGATATATCAATGGGGAAAGGAGCCTTGCCCAAAATATAGACGATTTGTTTTTTGCAAAAAACGCAAAGCTGCGCGACGAATACAACAGATTATTTGCCTCGCTGTTTGTCAACCCCGAGGCAGTGAAAGCGATTGTGCAGCTGCTGTATACCAGAAATGCAGGATATACGAGAAAGGAGATTACGGAAACGCTCAAAATCACGGACGGCGGAAGGCTGTCCCGTAATCTGAATGCCTTGGTATCCAGTGATTTTGTTAAAAAGTATGTACCGTTTGGGCTTCGGAAACGTGAGGAACATTACAAGCTGATCGATCCATTTTGTATCTTTTATCTGCATTTTATCAATAATCAAAAGCAGGTAAATGAAAAATTCTGGCAGCAGAACGTTACTTCCGGGCCGATTACGGTATGGCGTGGTTTTGCCTTTGAAAATGTCTGCTTTCATCATGTGGAGCAAATTAAAAGAGCCCTTGGAATTTCAGGGGTTATCTCTGAAAATTCAGCATGGTCGAAAAGGAGCGGCGACGAGGAAGGAACGCAGATTGACTTACTGATAACCAGAAATGATAATGTCATTAATATGTGTGAAATGAAGTATTATGGGGGAGAGTTCTCGGTCAATAAAAGTTATTATGCGCATCTTCTGCGCAGACAGGAAATATTGGCGGAAGAAGTTCATAAAAAGATGGCGATTCATAATACCTTAATTACGACTTTTGGACTGCGGCATAATGAGTATAGCGGCGTGTTTACAAATGTCGTGACACTGGACGACTTGTTTGAGCCGGGTGAATGATGGTTAATTTTTTTAAACAATATTTAACCCACCCTCAGTTGAGCGAACGCTCTCCGTCTGTTATGCTTGTATCAGCAAAGGCCGATGCAAAACTAACAGACGGAGGGCTTTTATTATGTCGATAGGAAAAGTAATCAGAAAATACAGAAAAGAAAAAAATATGACGCAGGAGGAAATGGCGGTCAGACTTGGTGTGACGGCCCCGGCGGTCAATAAGTGGGAGAACGAAAATTCCCTCCCGGATATCATGCTGCTTGCGCCGATTGCGAGGCTTTTGGGGATTTCGCTGGATACGCTCTTGTCCTTTCGGGAGGAACTGACGCAGGAGGAGATCAACGGAATCATAAACGAACTGGATGAAAAGCTGCAAACAGCGCCTTTCGAGGAATGCTTTCAGTGGGCAAAGGAAAGGCTGGAGCTGTATCCGAACTGCGAAGGGCTGATGTTTTCAGCGGCGGTTGTCTTACAGGCCCGGCTTCTGCTACAGGAGATTTCCGATCAGGAAGATTACGAAGCGTACACGGTATCTTTGTTTGAACAGGTATTGCGAAGCGACGACGAGGCAATGCGCCTCCAAGCAGCGGATTCGTTGTTTGCCTTTTATCTGAGGAAAGAGCAATATGACAAGGCGGAATCCTATCTGGAATATTTTTCTTTACAGAATCCGAATAAGAAGTTCAGACAGGCGCAGATCTTTGAGAAGACGGGGCGGACGAAGGAGGCCTATAAGGAGTATGAGAAGCTTTTGTTTGAAGCTTACGGCAGGGTCAGCTTAACTTTAAATGGGATGTATGTGCTTGCAGTGCAGGAAAAGGATATGGAGCGGGCGCATAAACTTGTGGAGAAACAGCGGGAACTGGCGGCGTGTTTTGAGATGGGGAGATATCATGAGGTTTCCTGCAGTCTGGAACTTGCCATGTTGGAAAAGGACGCGGACGCTGTGGAGGCGATCCAGAAGGAGCTGCTTGACGCGGTTCCCCAGCTCGACGCTTTCCGGCATTCGTTTCTCTACGAGCATACGGAGTTTACGGAGATCAGGGAAGATTTTGCGGAGAAACTGCGGGAAAAACTGCAGGAAAAATGGCTTGAATTGTAAACAAGGAGAGGTCATGTTTTTTGGCAGACAGATTGTCCCACATTGAAATTTTACAAGAATTTTACATTCCCCAATCATAGATTTTACAGAAAGGTTTTAGAATGAAAATCAGAATATCTGAAAAATAGGATTGGGGAGATTTTGTATGGACTTTTTTGATTTGTTGACAATGCTCGGCGGACTGGCGTTTTTTCTGTATGGAATGAAGACGCTGGGGGACGGTCTGGTGCACGCTTCCGGCGGACGGCTGGAAAAGATTCTGGAAAGACTGACCAATAAACCGTTGAAAGCGGTGTTAGTGGGGGCGGGCGTCACGGCAGTGATCCAGTCCTCCTCGGCGACGACCGTGATGGTGGTTGGGTTTGTCAATTCCGGCATCATGAAGCTGCAGCAGGCCGTGGGCATTATCATGGGCGCCAATGTGGGGACGACCATAACCGCATGGATTCTGGGAGCGACGGGGATTGACGGCAATTCTTTTCTCGTGCGGATGTGCAAGCCAACTTCGTTTTCGCCGATTCTGGCGATTGTTGGCATGGGATTTCTCATGTTTTCCCATAAGGAAAAGCGGAAAAACGCCGCGACAATTTTGGTAGGTTTTGCGATACTGATGTTTGGAATGGATACCATGAGCGGCGCGGTGAAACCTCTGGCGGATGTACCCGGGTTTGCCAATATCCTGCTCCGGTTTTCTAATCCGGTTCTCGGAATGCTGGCAGGTCTTGTGCTGACGGCGGTGATTCAGTCTTCTTCCGCT
>CAMXIK010000017.1 GCA_947243855.1 uncultured Lachnospiraceae bacterium
AGACAATACAGGATAATACCTACCATTCTTATCATCAGGACGAGCAGGGGAGCACAGCCTATATCACAGGGAAAAATCATGTGGTAGAGAACTGCTATCAGTATGACGCTTTCGGCAACCTCATAGAGCGGAAAGAAGCTGTAACAAACCACATTCTCTATACAGGACAGCAGTATGACCAAGAGACGGGACAATACTATCTCAGAGCGAGATACTATAACCCTGTAGTGGGACGGTTCTTGCAGGAAGATACTTACCGTGGGGATGGGTTGAACCTCTATGCTTACTGCGCGAATAACCCGGTGCTGTATGATGATCCGAGTGGGCATGCGTCTAATTATCCGAAGAAAGAACCAGAAGAGGTTAAAACTCCGGGAAATCAGGCGGTTAATCAAGGTGGTAGTAAGACTTATCAAACATATACAAAGACGAACCCAGTAACAGGAGAAGTATATTCTGGTAGGACAAGTGGAACAGGAACACCAGCAGAAAATGTCAGAAAAAGGGATGCAAATCATCATATGAATGCTAAAGGGTTTGGACCAGCGGTGCTTGATAAAACATCAGATAATTATGAAGCAATTCGAGGACGGGAACAAATGTTAATTGAATACCATAAAGGTAAAAGAACATCTGGTAATGCGATTAATGGAATTGGACCAAATAACCAAAAGAAAAGCATATATATTAATGCGGCGAAAGGAGAGTTTGGAGATATTGAATAAGCAAAGAAAACGTAGATTAAGGCTTGGAGATATATATGAAATTCAATTGCCAAATGGTATGAATGCGTATGGTCGACTGTATAAAGAATTTACATTGGCGATCTATAAAAAAATATGTAATAGTGTAAGT
This sequence comes from uncultured Lachnospiraceae bacterium, assembly GCA_947243855.1. Taxonomy (GTDB): domain Bacteria; phylum Bacillota; class Clostridia; order Lachnospirales; family Lachnospiraceae; genus UBA3282. The sequence continues at coordinate 856 of CAMXIK010000017.1, forward strand.
GAATTGCCAGAAGAAAACGAGTATAGTTTTTACGTGGGTGTATACAAAGATTTATTGCAAGATGGGGTATGGTCAGTTGTGGATAATAGAAAATTTGAGTCAGAGGAAGATGCATGGGCACCACCACAGTGTGTAGTTGACGCAATAACTCAAGTTGGCTCATTATATTACAGGGGTGAGATAATTCCGTGCAGTTATGAGGAGTGTAAAGATTTAGAGGTAGTAGCGGCATGGGATAGACAGCATGTAATAGACAGAATAATGGGAATCGATACATGGGAAAAATGTATAAAAAAACCTATTGATCCAAATGAATAGCATTTAATTATATCTCCATTTAAGGATGCCTGCCGTCTAAAAAGCAAACTAGATTACTATAATTAATAGGGATGATTTTCAATGAAGATGATGATATCCATGGCTTAATTTAGAGACCTTAGAACTGGTTGCATATAGGGGTATCTAAAAATAGATGGGACTATCCCAAAGTTTGTGTAAATGGGTGAATGCGAAACTTATCCCAAAGATGTAATAATTGCGCGGATCGCATAAGGCATAAGCAGACCCTTGGAAACTGTTTAAATCCTTCGGATTAAAACCATTGGTACTTGGCGAGGTTCGGAGCTGCAAGGCAGCTCCACGAGCCTAGTACCATTACGTTTGGAGCGGAGCGGAAGCGCGTCTGCGTTGGTTATGCGATTTGCGCAATTATAACAAATAAAGATATGTTTCACGATTCCAGATGTAAGTGAGAGTATACGAGGAGGATGAAAATGGAAAAGAAAAACAAAGGAAAAAATGCAACAATTATAGCGGCATTGATTGGTGTTATAGGAACAATAATTGCGGCTGTTATTGGTGTGATATGGGGAAAAAACAATATGAATGTCATCGTGCAGGTAGATGGTAAAAACATTGTACTGCAAGATGGGGATGTTCAGGAAATGGCGGCTGAAAATGAAGAACTAAAAAAGGCGATTGCAGATTATGAAATTCAGATAAGTGACTTGGAAGATGAAAGTAAAAATTTGATGGAGAAACTAGGGGTTGTCAGTGGAGAATTGGATGATGCTCCTGCAATCGAATTTCAAGATTTAGGGCTTTCTATTGATGGGGAGGAACAGGCTGTAAATAGAAATAAGTCATATGTATCAATCAATGGACGGGATTACTATTCCGGCGATTTTGTAGATGGATTGATCCCAGACAATATGTCTATGATAAATAAAGATGGTGTTTTGTATATAGGAAAAATAGTAAAAGAAAAATCAAATTTGTTGGATAAGCCAATGGTTGATAAAGGATTTGATGTTTATATTTATGAAAATATGGCAGATACATATGGTAATGTTTATAGTAAAGCCGTTTGTTTTTATTATAATGGACGATACATTGTTTTTAATGCGAATAGGGAATATGATAAACTTAAGTGTGTAATATCCATGAATGAAGGAAGCAGGGGCGAAGGGATGATACAGATAGAGGCTGATGATAGTGTTGTATATACTTCTCCATCGGTAACAAGTCAAACAGAGCCTTTTGAAGTAGATATTCCGATTAATAAGGCATCTAAAATAACACTTAAGAGTTTGGGAAGCGACAGCGTGTCATATGTTATGGTATCAGATTGTGTTTTGTATAATGAGGAATAAAGGACAAACAATTTTAGGTACATTCTTATTGTATTTGTGTGATTTTTTGAAATCGGGGGCTTTTGCTCCCTTTTTCTTTTAAGTGCATCCCAACGCTTACAACTTCAAAATAGGGTATAGAAAAGGCAGTAGACAGGTCATGGGGAGTGCTGTTCAGCTTCGTTACCATTCCTAACAACCGCGAAGGTTTTGATGTCCTTTTTCAGAAAATCCAATCTGTAGCGGGTGATTTATCAAAAGAAAAAGTAGGACTCAAGGCCATCAGACACTACAGTTACAATCTTCTGGGTTTTCTCTTTAGTAAAAGTTTGCCGATCAATGTGATCAATCCGTTACATACCAATCTTTACAGAAAAAGTCTGAGCTTTAGAAAGACCAAAACGGATAAAGTTGATGCCCGTACCATTGCTTCCGTGATCATGTCTGACGTGAACTTAAAGTCCTACTCGGATATATCATACCACAATAAAGAATAAAAGTCACTTACCCGTTACCGCTATGACAAAGCTGGAAACCTGACCGCAGTCCGACCGCATGGAGACAAGGAAGACCCTCCTTGCGGCGGCGGACGGCATCACCATACGCTGCCGCTGCGGCAACAGGACAAGATATACCGTGGACGGCTGGGGACGCATCCTTACCGTGGAGACCGCAGAAGGCGGACGGGAGGAGTATGTTTACGACTGCGCAGGCAACATAACCGCAAGCACCGACCCGAACGGCAAAAGACAGATCATGGGCACCTGGGAGTATGACTCCTTCGGCCAGCTTACCAAGTCCGTAGCAGGAGGCTGCCAGAAAAGCAATGAAACAAAAACTTACGAGACATGCAGGTAGTCTTGACAATCATTTAAATTTTCTCTATGAAAAAAAGAGGGTTTTTGTTACAATTATTCTTGAAAACAAGTTTAATACAAGCTGCAATAAAAGATGTTGGGAGGAAATGTAGTATGGCAAGTGTAGACTTTTTATTACAGGGGTTAAACGCAACAGAAGATCATTATGCGGCAGTGGAACAGTTGTTGTGTTTGCCTAATATCAGTTACTGTTTGATAGGAACTGCATTTATGAATGCAGCAGGGGCAGAAATGGTAGTGGATAATCTTTCTGGTATTGTACCCAATTTACAGCTCGTAGTAGGTGTGCGTAATGGTGTGACATCAAAGCGAAGTATTGAAATTTTGAGAGCACATGATATTTATCCAATATGTGTAGATACAGCAACACAAGCATTCATTTTTCATTCCAAGGTATATTTAGCACATAATCAAACAAATGCAACTATGATTATAGGCAGTGCCAATCTTACCGCTGGTGGATTTGTAAAAAATATTGAGAGTAGTGCTATAATAAATCTTGATTTATTAAATCAAGAAGACTTGGTATTAATGCAAAAAGTAATTAACGATTTTACGCTGTTAATAAATCAGTATCCTCAAAATATATATCAATTGAATGAAGCGTTTGACTTAGATGAAATGGTTCATCAAGGAATATTAGTTGATGAAACGAGTTCGCCGCGAAGAGCATATGCACATGCTCAAGTAGTACAAGGACAGATAGAACGACGGCCTGCTATGCACATTAATACGCGTAGAATGGCATCTGTACAGAGGGCAGGAGTACAAAATATGGTAAATATTCCTGTTCCATTTACCAATGTCGCAATAGCTCCAATTGTAAATAATCAGCTGCTTTGGAAAAGCGGTCCTTTGACACGGCGTGATTTAAATATTCCGATAGGGGCGAACACACATGCAACGGGATCAATGCTTCTGAAAGTTGGAGATCCTTCGCAACATATTGATCAAAGACATTATTTCAGAGATGTAGTTTTCGCAAATGCACAATGGTTACCGGATTTAAATCCACAGTACCGACATATAGAAAGGTGTTTTGTAAGATTCAGAATAATTATTAGGGGGATAGATTATGGAATTCATGAACTTAAATTATCCCATAATACTCGTACCGATACAGAAACATATCGTCAAAATAATAGTATGACACAAATTCATTGGGGAGAACATATCAAGCCGTTGATTGCGCATGATGAATTATTAGATGACATATTGTGTATTTATGGACCAGATGAAGGAACAGATGTGTATACATTAACTTTTGATATTGAATAATAATAACAGAGTCCGAGAAAAATTATGAATTCTCGGACTCTGTTATTCGTTGGCGTCGCTCTTTTATTCGAATTAGGGCATTTTGAAGCGTTATTACATCAGATTCATTTACTCCAAGAGCAGGGAAAATAAAAGAATCTTGCTGCCGTAGGATTTCATCTACTGAATGGTGTTTTACAAAATTATTTAATTCATATATGTCACCATTTGGAATCATAATATATGGAACTTTTAAATGGTCTATCTCGGATGGAACGAGTTCTAAAACTCCGCCACCATAATGACGTCCCTCAAGTTCAGCACTTAACGCTGTGAGTGTATTCAAAAAACATATCACTAAAGAATTCGCATCAGTACTACCAGTAGGGACAATGCGGTAAGCAGTATCTGTTGTATATGCATTTAATTTGTTGAGAATTAAACGGGGCATACCATTACTTCTCTTTAACATACTAATGGGGCTTGCAGATACGGAGGGGACTTTGTACCAAGGGGTGCGAGTCCTGCATTTGTAACGTGCAGGTAAACCTTCTGATTCGCCAAGTTGAAGGTACTCTTTGTATGTTAAGCCATCATCTTTATTACAGAAGTATAAGAAATTGGTAGGTAATCCTTTCTCTGCATTTTCATCATGTTGTGTTTTGTCATATATGATGCCAGGACAGTGTTCACTTCTACCAAACATAGGGTGTGCTACAGCTTGTAAATGATATTTCTTAACAACATCATTGGATACCAAAAAAAACTTGTTGGCGCCAGTAACGATACCCACATCAGCAGTGGCAAGATTCGAGAAATTATATACATTAGGGAGAGAACAAATGGATTTATATACTTGTCTTTCATTGGCGGTTAATAAAGCATATGTCCATTTATCCTTTAAAAAATCACCATCTACATAATCCGCATTAGCGAATAAAACAGAAGGGTTTTCTTTGGTGAAGGCTTTTCCCTTAGTATGAAGCATGGCAATCCCGTCTGTTTGCTGGTTGGAGTCATATTTTTTTTCTGCCATTAATACAATAACACCTTGTAAGGTGTCTTCAAACCAAAGGTCTTCGGGATCGATAATGAGAATGCGGGAACACTCTTGTAATAAATAATCTCTTAAGCCTTTGGCATAAAGTACATGAAGAAGTTCAGAAGGAAGTACCATTCCCAAATGTCCACCAGCATTGAGAAATTTGATGGAAGAAATAACAAAGGGAATCCAAGCGTTAGTGTGTTTGCTAAATTTCATTCCCATCAATTTAAACAGTTGTTGAGCTCGTTCCTGCATTTCTTTTTCCCAATATTGATAGCGAATAAAAGGCGGATTTCCAACAACGGCGTCAAATGTTTTAGGGGAGTCAGCTATTAAGTTGGTTATTGACCACTGTAAAAAATCTTGGGTGGAAATTATAGATTGTATCGGTCGTTTACTTAATTTATTTATGCAAATAGCGGTTGCCATATTGTTTATATCTAATCCTGTAACGGAAAGATTATTCTCTTTGTGTGGCAATGCATCAAAAAAGACTCCATCACCGCAACTAGGTTCAAGAATACTATTTGCACCTTCATTCAGAACCCAATGTATTATGTATTCAGCAAGCCAATAGGGGGTGTAATAACTACCACTCAGTTTTTGGCTGGTTTCAGCTTCTTTAAAATTCATGGTTACTCCTTAGAACTACTATTTTCTTGTTCTGTTTGCTTAGTATAATATATTTCAGCTATGTCACCGATATCGCATTTTAGTGCTTCGCAAATACGAACTAGGATATCAGTAGTAACATTTTCATTATGGGATAACTTAGCCATAGATGTTTGGCTTATACAAGCTAAGTCACGTAAATCCTTTTTTTTGAGATCTTTGTCGATGAGAAGCTTCCATAGCTTTTTATAACTGATTGGCATAGTGTTCTTCCTCCTTCTCCAATTGTGATTCAGTTTAACATAAAAAAAACGTGATTACAATGATTAAATATCTTAACGCAAATTTTTTGCATTAAAAAATAACAGGAGTTGCTGTAAAAATCATTCGATAGTCTTACAACGATTGCTCAGGAATAGTTTCATCTGGAGCCAAAACTTATATCCTGTCAGCAAGTCATTTGTTAACCCCTGTATCGGTATGTGCATGGAAGACACGCTTTTTAGGGCGCACTTAATCATCGGGGTGGTTTCGAAAAATTTTGCATTATATTACGAATTCCCCCTAAAAAATGAAATATAAAAATATTTATTTTATCCTCATTTATATCTCTGCCAAAGCGCAAAACCTTGCAAGGATCTCTTTCTTGCGGTTCTCGCTGATCTGGAACACTGTGCCGTCCAGCATTTGGACTTCTATGGAGGACATGACTTTTATGTAGTCGAAGTTTATGAGAAAAGATTGATGAACCCGCAGGAAACGGCCATTCATGGAGGCTATCTGCTTTTCTACTTCGCTCAGTTTTCCATAGAATTGATGCTGTAGTGTTTCTGGACGCTCTTCACCACAGCCGGAAAGATGGATGCGGATGAGCCGGCTGCTGCTCTCAAAGTATGTAATCCTGTTAAGAGGAATTCGATAGTAAGCCTTTTTATAGCAAAAGTTGAAATATCCGTTCCTTTTCCTGATTTCGGTACAGGCTTCGCTGAAGACGGTGCGGAATTCCTTTTCCTCTATCGGCTTGGAAAGGAAGCGGAAAGGGTTTGTGCAGAATAGTTCCTTCCAGTATTCCTCGTGGGCGGATATGTATACGATCAGCGCAGGGAGCTCTGCATTCCGCAGAGCCTGTGCGGCATGGATGCCGTCTATATCTTTCATTTCAATGTCCAGATAGATCAGATCGAAACACGTCTGTTGTTTTGTGATAGCACGGATCAGCTCGGAACCGTCAAAGAACAAGTCACAGTCAACGTCAATGTCCTGTCTGTCGGCGGTAACGCGCAGGAGCTGCGCAAGGCTTTTGGTCAGCTCCTTGTCGTCATCGCATATGGCAACATGAATCATCCGGGATATCCTCCTGTTGTGTATTGCGCAGCCGCAGCATTAATTCAACAGTTCATCATAGGTTGTGTGGAGCTGTTCTTTAATTGCTTTCAGCTGGTCTACACGTATATGCTGGACGCCCCGCTCAATCTTTACAAGACATTCTCTTGTGATAGAAACACCTTGCAGGTCAAGCTGGCGGACCAGCTCGGTCTGGCCAATGCCCTGCTGTAATCTGAGTTTCCGGATATTCTCTCCAATGCTCCCGTTTTTTGGTTGTTTTATCTTTTGTATCAATATTCTCACCTCTTTTTGAACTCATTTTAGTCCAACTTAAATTTATTTTATGAATAAACAGGGATATAATGGGACTGATATTGGTCCTATTGAAGGAATACAACAAAATGGAGTAAAAAATTTAAATGAAGGCTTGGAATGCATGAATGAAAACGGAAGCAGGGGATGAAATCTTGTTGTTAAAAATTTCATCCCCTGCTTCCTCATGAAAAAGGTTATGATGTAAAAACGATGATGACATTTTAGAAAGTTAGAATTTTTTCAGCTTACTGAGAGCTTCTGGTTTTTTCGGGTCGTGGAAAAACCACATGCATAATGAGTTCGCGCCGGCATAGGCGGAAGCCAGAGCGGCGCGTTCCAATACTTTTAAGCTTCGATTAGGTGTTTTTGAATGATTTTGTTCTTTCATAGCGATTGTTCCTCCATTCATAAAATAATTAGTGAGGTGATACAATCTAAACTATACTTCAAATTAAGGCAAAAAAAAGTATAATGTCAAAATTACGACTTTTCATGTAAAAAATCCCTTGAATAGAGACTGGTGAATGTGTGGAATCTTTCTTTTTCATAGAAAATGTTGATGTGTCCGGCATATTTTGTTGCAATACGTTCGACAGACATTAATCCGATTCCGTGATCTCCGGTTTTGCTGCTGCGGATTTTTCCTTGTTCATCTATAGTGATCTGTCCCGTGTAGGGATTCTCTGTGGTAATATGAAGGACCCCTTTTGCCAGTCGGATCGTAAGACTGATCCATTTGTCCTGTTCCTTTGGTAGTCTTCGAACCGCTTCCAAAGCATTGTCTAGTAGATTTTCGAGAATGACGCACAGATCTGTACTTTCTACAAAAAGTTCTGTAGGCACGTCTAGACAGCACTCTACCCGAATTCCCTCGGAAAGGGCAGCGTCGCTCTTATAGTTGATCAGTGCATCTAACGCTATGTTTCCCGTTTCTGCTATGCTGTGTCTATTTATACTGTTTTTCTCAAGCATTTTTTCGATTTCCAATTCTGCCTCTTGTATCCGCTCCTCTTTTAGGAGTGCACCTAAGGCAATTAGATGTCCTTTTAGATCATGTCGTAAGATACGGGTTTGGCGATAAGCTTCCTCCCGTTCTTCTGCCTGCCGTATACAGAGGGCGATTTCTTTTTCATATGTCCGGTTCTGCCTTTCCACAAGGGCATGTACACTCATTTTTTCATAAATATCAAATATTACATAGTTAACTATGATCATAAGGATAGATACAAAGGCAAAAAGGAGATTTTTCCATTTACCGAGGGTCAGTACATAGGCACTGCAAATGGTTAAAATGGAGGAGATTGGGATAAGGGCAAGTTCGATCCAGTATCGAAAAGGAAGCGGAATGCCGCTGTTTTGTTTTCGCAAACGCTTGTATGTTTGTACAATGATGTACATGGCGATTTTGGAAATAAGATTCCCTGTGATGAAGAAGTGTTCCCCATCTGTTCCAGCTGTTAGCAGAAAGCCGCGGGTAAGGGCTTCAACGGCCATCCATGAAGCACCCAAGACGCAAGATTGAAATAGAGCCGCTTTTATGCCAATGCCAGAGAAAAATTGGATTAACGTCATTAACAGAAAATTCGCAGAGAGAGGAAGCAATGGATTATATTCTGATTGGGAGAATGTGATGTAATACTGTAGGAGAAGATATAAAATCCATGCAATATGATAGCATATTTTATGGCGTACACCATCTTTTGGGAAGGAAGCCAAATAAATACGCACAATTTGTGCAGCAAAGAGCACCATTAGCGCATTAAGAAATACGTGATTGTTCATTTTTATCCCCTTTTACTATGGACAAGGTGTAAAATTCTAACCCCTTTTAATCCAACATAGCATTAATTTTATGGATAAATGGTGAAAAGGTGGGACTAATATCGGTCCTATCAGGGAAATACAACAAAATGGTGTAAGAAATTTGTGTTATACTATATATAGAATAATTAATTTTAGCAAGAAGGGAGAGTAATGGACAAGCGATGGAGAAGATAGCTGAGAGGCTGGCAAAGAAATTACTCAGGGAAAATCTGATAAATGAGTCCATGGTGGGAATCTATCAGTATGGCATTGTGAGAATGCTTGAAATAGGCGGGGCGGTTCTTACTGGTTTTGTGATATGCCTCAGCATGGGGATGTTAAAGGAAGGGATCGTTTTCTCTCTCTTCTTTATTCCCTTGCGATCTTATCTGGGCGGATTTCATATGGAGAAATACTGGCAGTGCTACATTATGTCGAGTTTTACCCTGATTGCTGTGCTGGTGATCACCAAATATGTTTCTCTTGATATGCGGGTGTCCGTCGGCTTAATTGTTGCAGCTTCGGCGGGGATTGGATTGGAGGCGGCATGGGAGAGAAAAAGAGGGGAAAATAAAGCATATGCTTTCGTTGTCTGGGCGGTTTTGGTTTTACTGCTGGCGGTAATGGGATTTTGTGTGGCGCGGGGGCAGGCATCCATGCTTGTCTTGTTGTGCTGTGTTACGGTTATTGTGCTGGTCAGCAAGGCGGCAGAGCAGAGTTAGCGTAATTTTTACATAAAACGCCGTTATTTTTACATGATAGACTTTTTTTGGTGAAAATGCAGTATATTTTAGGTATAAGTCGGGAAATGGCGCGGGCAAAGATGCAGGATGGGTGTCGGATTGGGAAAATTTTTGCGGAATAGGGTGACATTTTGGAAATGTGTGGTATAATGGAAGTGGATTTGTAGTCGTATTAATAATGAGTTAGATATTGTATACAAACGGTAACACTAAATTTGTAGTAGATAAGGATGAACATAAGAGAATATGGATGCCGAATATTTAGAGATACAGTCAGATCAGTTTGATGGGATAGTAGAGGACATTAAGCAAAGGAACCTTTCAAGAAATAATATGCCAAAGCTTATTGTAGGAACAGGCCTTTCGGTCACATATGGCGTTCCGGGGATGAAAGAATTAGCAGGGCATTTGGAAAAGGAAATTAACAAATCATCTTCAAACGAACTGAAGACGATTTGGAAGAAACATTATAATGATATATTAAAGAATGGATTAGAGGACGGATTAGCTAGTCTTATTCCAACGGAAAATATTTTAGTGGATGCAATTAAGCCAATAACTGCGAGATATGTTTTGGAAAGCGAAGAGAAGCTGCATAAAACGATACTAGAAGAAAATACAGGCTTTTGCAGGCTGTTGAATTATTTGAGCGGAACGGTAAGCGTTGATAAGCGATTGATTGATATTATGACCCCAAACTACGACCGAATTATTGAGATTGTATGCGATCAATTGGGGATTGGCGTTATTACCGGGTTTAGTGGAAGCCTATATGGGAAATTTAATCAAAATTTATTAAGAAGGCCAACAGAATTGTATAACTGTAGGAAGCGTGCATGGGTTAGGCTTTTTAAACCTCATGGTTCCATTAACTGGATTAATGAAGATGAAAATGAGTATTTGACAAATGATTATGAGATTTTAAAAGAAAAAGCGGAATATATAGAAATTGTCACTCCGGGAAGCTCAAAGTATAAGGTAGGAATGACAAACAATACATTTCGGTGTATGAGAGAAGAATTTAATGAATTGTTGAATCCACAGGACAATTATTCTCTTTTGACATACGGATATGGGTTTAATGACGATCATTTTAATACGGTATTGTTTGAAAGCTTCCAGAAAAATGTCCTAATTTTAGCTAGAGATGTAAAACAAGAGATAATCGACAAGGCGTTGGATAGAAAAAACATTACAATATTCTATCATGAGAAAGATAAGGAATGTATGATTTATAAATCAAAAAAATATAAAATAGATTTACCAGTGTGGGATATCAATTGCTTTGCTGATTTATTTATCGCATAGAGGGCGGAAGTCATGGCAGAAAAGAATATGAATGAATTCTTAATGGACACAAACCGTATTGGTATAGTAGAAAGCGTCGATACCAGAAAAATTGTGGTAAGTGTTGAAAATGAAGATGTTTTGAATACGCTAAAGATCAATGATATTGTCATCTTAGCTGGAAGCAATGCGGATGAAAAACTCATAGGAATTCTGACTAAGGTGACAAAAAAGAGGATTGATATCGACGAAATGGACGAGGAAGAGGATCAGCTTTCTTCTAATAATTGCTGTGTCATTAACTTGGTTGGAAGCTTTTATAATAAGTTTGGGGCTGGAAAAGAAAATAAGTTTAAAAGGGCAATTAATACATATCCGGAAATTAATAGTGCAGTATATCAGGCTAATCAATCTGCAATGCAGATGTTAATGAATGCAATAAGCAGTAAAGCAACAGATAGTAAAAGTCTGGAGATTGGACATTTTGCCAGCAATAGAGATGTAGCGGCTATATTAGACGGTAATCGTTTCTTTCAAAGACATGCATGTATTGTTGGAAGTACTGGAAGTGGAAAATCTTATACTGTTGCGGGTATATTAGAGAAAGCAGATCAGTTATCTCACGCTAACATGATTGTTTTTGATTTGCACGGAGAGTATAATGAGCTATCCTATGCAGACCAGATAAAAATTTGCGATGAACCGGGTGGATTACATATTCCACTATGGTTTTTCAACTATGAGGAAATTCATTCTTTGTTTGTAGAATCGTCTGAAGGAACGTCGACTAACCAGAGAGCAGCCGTAATTAATTATATTTTACAAGAAAAAAAGAAATATATTATAAATAATATGAGCAGTGTCTCTGAGGAAATAGTTACAGCAGATACACCGGTTCCTTTTTCAGCAAAAGGATTAATAAAGTATTTAGAGGAACAGAATATTTTAGAAAATAAAACAGGTGAAATATATAAAACGGGCGATAACAAAGGAATGGAAAAAACCAAGAAAGGCCAGTATTATGACAAACTGACTAATTTGATCACCAGATTAAGAACGAAAATGGATGATAAAAAGTATGGTTTTGTATTTAATGAAGCTGATACAATGAAAGCAGATTATCTAAATCAATTTGCGGACAGAATTATGGGAAATGACAGCTATAGAGTTAAAGTAATTGATTTATCAGAAGTCCCATCTGATATGCTTGCAATTGTTATTGGTATAGTTACGCGTTTGATATATGATATACAATTTTGGATGACGCCGGCAAAAGACGAAGTACGACATCCTTTGGTGTTGGTGTGTGACGAGGCGCACATTTATATGTCAAATGATATGTCAAAAATGAAAGCGGTAGAGAAGAAATCGCTTGAAATTTTTGAAAAGATTGCAAAAGAAGGAAGAAAATATGGGATTGGACTTCTTATTGTTTCTCAAAGACCGGCGGAATTAAATACAACAATTATGTCTCAATGTAATAACATTGTTAGTTTAAAGGTAATCAATGATAGAGATAAATCGGCGGTGGCGGCAATGCTGACAGATTCGTTAGTAGGCATTGTAGAAATGCTGCCTAATCTGGATGTAGGGGAATGCGTTGTTGTAGGCGATGCAATTATGCTTCCATCAAAGATCATTCTGGATAAACCCAAAGAGAAACCTAAAAGTGCGACGATTGACTTTTGGGATAGGTGGTATGATGGGAAACAGACTGTGTTTGATATTGATGCGGCGACATTAAACTTGATAAAGCAGTCGAGGGGATAGAGTGTAAATAGGATAAAGGATAATTAAATGTTATCCGTTGAAATAAATAGTGTTTAATAAGGATTAATTATGGAACATACTATGGATTGGTCAAAAATTAACGATGCAATATTTGAAGAAATAGCTTGCGCCTATGCAAGGGATGTTTATGATAAATATACATGGATTCCAACAGGAAAGTCTTGGGATGGCAATAAGGACGCATTTTTTAGTGATAAAATAGAGTCTATCAATTATTTATATAAAGGATGGTGTGAAGCAAAATATACTCAAAATCCACAAAGTAGTATTCCGAAATCTCATATGGATTCAACACTGGTTTCTGGCATTTTGGATGGAAAAGTAATTTTTATTCTTTTTATTACAAATGGAAAAATAACTACTGATTTTATACAACGTGCAACATCTATATTAAAGCCACATAATATAGATATAAAGTTTGTAGAAGGTACAGTTCTAACTAATTGGATAAAAAATAACGATATAATACGAGATAAATATTTTGGAAATATCATTTGGGATGAAAGTATTCAATCATTAGAATTGGAAATTAAAGATGTTTGTATACTTGATGCCATAATGTCTGCCCCCTCTTTAGTTACACCTATCCTAAAATTAAAAGTTGATAAGGAATATTTTTTCTATATTAACTTGTATAGTAACCAGCAAAAAACTGTCAATATAGAACTTAATAGTGATGCCATAAAAAAAATATCTCCTTTGCATGAAGAGTATGAAATATCTCCTGGTTACAATTCTTTTTTGGTACGTTATCTTGCAAAATATCCGTTTAACGGAAGGGTGAAAATATCTATATCTATTGATGAAGAACTTGTGTTAAATCAAGAAATCTTAGATTTATTAATTGAAGAAGATGATTTGCTACCTATTGTATACACCCAACAACAAACTACTCTTCTGGAAATACACAATTGTATTAATGATACATTTACGAATAATATGCTATTACATATTTACGGAAGTGGTGGAAATGGTAAAAGTTTTTTGATTCAACAGTTAATGGAAAACATTTCTTCCAAATATAATCAAATACTTTTAATCAAATTTTCTGAGAAAGAAGCTGAAAACGCAAGTTCTTTATGTAAAATAATTTTATTTGTCAATTTCGGATTTTTATATGATTTATCAGAAGAGGCTTTTTTGACACTTATCAAAAACTATACTAACTTTTCTACAGACATCTTTATAGAATTACGGGAGGGCACGAAAGATCAGATAACAGCACTAAACATTGTACAAAAAATTATAACATTATTGCAGTCAAACGCTTATTCCTTATTTCCAAATGCTAATAATATGGTGCGACGTAATACATCTTTTATTATTTTAGATGATATACAAAAAGTAAATAATAATCATTCTTTTTTATGTAAAGAGATTATAAGTGAGTTTGTGGAAAAATCATTTTCTCAAATACTTATTGTATGTAACAGACCTAATGAATTTTATGATATAGAATTAGAACAAATTGTAAAAGAAAAAAGAGTAGGAAAATGGGAATTGACTGGTATATCGGTTCCGGATATATATTCTAGTATTAGCAATAATTTTAATCAAGATATTGCTAAACTTATAAAACTATTTCCTTCGCCTGTAAGTGTATTACATTTAGAGTTGCTCATTAAAAATCTAAATAAAAAGAATATCATTCGTGCTTCAAAAGAAAAGAAAGGTACTATTTTTTCTGATGCCTATAATGAAACAAACATATTAAATTACCAATTTGCAGTGAATAAAGTGAGAAAATGTAGATATTTAAATATTTTATACATTGTTTATAAAATTGAATCAGGTGTTCCGGCTATGTTATTGCAAGACTTTTATAATAATCAATACATTACCGCCAGTAAATCCTTTTTTCAGGACAGTTTAATAAAAGAAGAGAATGCTGTCCTGAGACCATTTCATGATATCTATTTATATGCTTTTCAACAAATAGAATTTGATGTTAGCTATATGGAAGAATTAAATCAATTCTTACAATTTTGCATAAATAAAGAAATAAATAATCCTGTACTACTTAGTAATATGCTTTCTATTCTTATTGAAAAGAATAATGCATTAAGAGTAAATTATTTGGATCTAGCTAGACAGATATGTGCTGATTATTATTCTAAGAGTGAATATATTGCAGCCAAAAATTTGGCATTAACTCTTTTACCAGATTTAGTTACTACATCATATTCTGCTTATACGTTTAAGGATTTAGAACTTTTATATATTTTTGCTCAATCGGAAAAATATTCTAAAACTCATGTTGGATCAACAAAATATCTGCAATTGATTGCGGATATTGGAGAGGTTATTTCACTAAACTCTATAGAAAAAGGAGTTGTACAAGAAGCTCATTCAGAGCTTATTACTAACTATTTATATGCGATTGATTATTCTAATTTTGAGAAAGAATTAAAATACTTTGAGAATAATTTGAAAAACAAAACTGAAATAGATTCGTCTGAACATAAAGTAAATGCCTACTTAAATTTTTTAAATAGGAAAATTTTATATACATTTTTTATTGACTCATCTGCTTTAGAGGAAGCATATAAAAAAGCAAATAGTGAAAGTATTAGATTAATGCGGGATGATTATCAAGCTTATTCCGACATGGATTACGCGAAAATATTATTATATTCGGATCAAGAAAGAGCCTTAAATCTTTTAAAAAAATCATTACCTGTGTTTGAAAAATATGCTAAATGTGAAAAACGTAAAGTCGATTGCAAGGCAGAAATTATTTTTGCAGAATATTTACTTTATAATAACTCGTACGATGACCTTTATACTTTGCAAAAAAATGCTTATGACAATAAATTTATGCATGTATATGCAAGAATTACATTAATTTTGCTAACATTAGAATTAATAAATTCTGAGGAAACAAATATTATTGAAGCTAAATTGACCAAATTACTTATTGAATACAATGATTTAAATGGAACCAATAGATTAGGACTTTTTACAAATCAGTTGTTCACAGCTATTTACTATAAAGAGGGTGATTACCAGAAACAATGTAAATATGCAAAAAAACAGCAGATGGTAGCAGAAAAGTTATCTGAAGAATATTTAGAAGTTCCACTTCATAACCAGTTAAAATTAGGATCTAATAAAATCGTTTGGAAATACAAAGGTGAACAGGCTGACAATAATGTTTTATGGTTAGATCCAAAAATATGGTAACTATAATGATAAAAGAGCAGAGAAAGTTTTTTCTTCTCTGCTTTATAGTTATGAAAGATATTCCTGTATATTTACTAAGTTGGCAAATCTGTCTATTGCTATATCATAGGAGTTATTACGAATCTCAAACCAATATTTATTAGAACGCAAATACTTAATATTTTCAATAATTAGTAATAACGGAGCGGGGTTCTTTAAAATGGTATTCGGAAAAATATCCCATAAATTAAAACTTCCGGGTGCAATCCAAGGCATATCTACAAATGTACTACTGTTAATATTGGTACCTTTCAGTATTTCTTTCCAAGAGCGAATTTGACTCATTATTATAGTGTAATAACAGTTAGTATTTATATCGGTATTCGTTTGCAGTTTAAGATAATCTGCGATATCTGGTTTGACTTCATTTCCAAATCGACTCCAAAAATATGCTTCTTGTTGCCTAAAATCAAAGGAATAGAGATTCCTTCCACCTCCACGAGAATGCCATGCTCTTGCGCTAGATAGATACCAACAAGTTTTTCCAGCCAAATATATTTTATAGGATAATTCAAATGCTTCTAGTTTATTATAATAAAATTCATCAAAACCATTGAATTTATCAAAAAGTCCTCTTTTCATTGCATATAAAGCTGATGTTAATGCCTGTCTTGGACCATCTTGATTTACAATAAAAGAGTCTATTTTATTCCCGTCAAATAGGTGATCTTTAAAATATGGTCCAAAAAAGGTTCCAGCACTTTGAACCAAGTTACTCTGGGGATATATTAACAATGGCTGTACACAGTCTGCAATCTTATTTTGTAAAGCATCAAACATTTTTTCAAAACAGCCTTCTTCAACAAAAATATCGGTGTTGATAAAAAAAAGATATTCCCCGGTAGAATTCTGAACACCTATATTATTTGCTTTGCCGTATCCGACTTTAGACAAATAAATAACTTTAACATTAGATGTATTTTGTTTAAGTTTATTTAACATATCGTGAATTTGCAAGTTATAGTTACCGTCTACAATAATTACAACTTCGCTCTTTTGTACAAAATTATGTGCGAAAAACAATGTAAAAAAATTATCAGCCATTTCATATGTTGTGTCAATTGAGATAATAAAACTAACCATCATAATACTCCCTTCTTTTTCAATATTCGATTTAGCATCGAAGGATGAATAATGTCTAAAGGATATATATTTTGAGGAATTTGGGTAGAAATATTTTCATAAGTATGTTGTGCTATATAAAGGACACAATTGTTTCTATACCAGATTTCAATTTGCTCATTATTCCAAAAATAAGGTCGTATGCAGTCAATTGCTTTATACCCATATTTATTAAATATCTTTTCCCAATAAGTGCAAGATTGCTCGTTAATATGTCCCGTTCCTCCTTGATATGATATCGCAGCAGAGAATAAAACAATTTCACTACAAGAACATAAATTTTTAATAAAGATATCAGAATATTCAGAGTTGACGTGTTCGGCAACTTCTACCGAAATCGCCATATCTACCCTACGAGTTAGCTCTAAAGGTTTGCGCAAATCAAACTGTATATACTTATCAGTAGGAATAAGCATATATGTAGGATCATATTGGTGTTTATCTATACCCAAAAAATCTTTAATACCTAAATTATTCAAAGCCTTACACCAAGTTCCCATTCCACATCCAAAATCAATTACTGAATTAAATTTAATAAATGAATTTATATATTCTAGTATTTGAATTGCTGATTGATAAGAACCCGTTTTATGCTTTTTATAGTAATTTGCATTATACATATTTATCACCAATCTTCTTAATGTGCTTTAGTAAATTTAAAATTTTTCTTCTCGCAAACCAAAAAGTATTCCCTAATATTTCAATGTTTTCTAATGCTTTAAAATTTAAAATTACAGCAGGGTCTTTTGTAATTGATGCTTTATAGTCATTTTTGTGCATATATTTGAGCAATTCTTTTACTAATTCACTTTCGGTATTACATGAAATCCCTATTTTAGATGCCATATTAGCAAGCTTGTCTAAATATTCTTTAGATAAGTAGTTTTTTTGACATATAGCGTGATAAATTAATGAATAAAAGTAACTTTCAAAGTCAGGTATAAATATTTTGTCATGGAATAAGGTTTTATTCCTAAGCATATTTTCTTGCCATTTTTTATCATAATAACCATCACCAACAAAACGTATATCAACGTGAACTATAAGATCATTAAACAAAATACAGTAACTATTTATCATAGGGAAATGAAACCTATGTCGAACATCTAAAATCTTTTTGACTTTTATAATATCGTCACATAAAAGATCAATGTCATCATGCCCATTTACAAAAACTTGCCCTTGTTCAAAGCACTCAAAATTGCGCATAACTATATAGTTGCATCCAGCCGCATTTAATGTTGTAAATATTTCGTCTATGGACGTCCATATTTTCTGTTTTAGCATCAATCACTCCTAAAATGAATTGTTTGTACATAAAATCAACGGATAACATTTAATTATCCGTTGATTTTATATTAATGCCATATATGCGATAGACTTTTTCACTATCCAGAACTTATTGTAGTGATTATTTAGAAAATATAAGCTTTCTTACATATAAAGAGTAAATAATGGCAGAAAGCTTTTTAGGGGTAATATAATGAGAAATAGTTGACGCATACAAGATATAGTGGTATTATCATAATATTAGTACAAGATAGAACGAGAAAAAATGCAAAAGCCAGTCCGCTTTAATGTACATATGAGATGCTATTATAGCAAATAGTAGATTATTAATGTATAGGGAGCGAAGCAATGCAGGGGGAAGAAAGAATGGCAGAAACGATTACGGGAAGTAAGATAAGAAAGCTTGTCGAAGATGGAAAGGTAATTGAAAATGGTTCTATCAATAATTGTGGAGCATTGAAATATGATTTTACTTTAAGTGATGAAATTTTAAAGTCTGATTTTAGCACCCCTATAAGGTTTGAAGAATTGTCGGTTGAAGAACGTAGGAAAGCGTTAATACAGCCGGGAGAGGTAGTTTATGTTTTGACGAAGGAAAAGGTGAATCTTCCTTCTAATATGTATATGAGTCTTAGTGCGAATCGAGGAATGTCGGAATATGGAGTGCTGACTTTAGGAGGATTTGCGGTTGATCCCGGCTATTCAGGGCGATTGATGTTCGGATTATATAATTATTCGAGTACCCCATTTCCGCTAATGCCCGGTTCCAAGTTAATAGGTGGCGTATTCTATCTGTTAAATGAAAAAGAGAGCAACGACATTGATTCTTTGGAGAGACCTAAATCAATAGATGAATTTCCCCCGAGACTGGTTAATATAATAAGTAAATATTCTCCAACTGGAATGAATTCTTTGGATGAATCAATTAAGGTTATAGCAAAGCAGGTAGAGGCATTAAAAGATGAGCTCGGCAAGAACAAAGACGAATTATTTAGCTTAAGGCATTTGGTGCAGGAAACACAGGAACAGACCAATCGCACAAGCAGAACAGTGCATGATTTGTCTACGAATGTTTCTGAATTAACAGATTCAGTAAAAGAGCTAAAATCAGAAGTGTCAAGTTTAAAAGATGGATTAAAAGATGAAATTAAGCTGCGTCAGGACATGAGAGGAGACTTGGATAAACAAATAGAATTAGTTGCGAAGACTGTAGATAAAAAGTTAATATTTTTGAAAGGGGCTCTTTGGTCTTTATCGGCACTTGTTGCTGTTTTAATTACGCTGTTAACGTGTTGGGCGAATGGATGGCTTAATTTTGGCGGTTGATGTAGAACTTGCACAAAATTTTACCTCAAAGGAATTTTTGTTGAAAGACGAGTAGAAATGTGAAAGAGAGGAAAAGTCATGCCGAAAGGTAATCCATCTAAACAGACGATAGCTAGTGAGAAATACCAGAAGAAAGCAGGTTATATGACAAAAGGTTTCAAACTGAAACGGGAGATTGTCGAACAGTTTGAGGAGGCTTGTGCAAGGGCAGGGAAGCCGCAGGCAGAAGTGATTCGAGAGTTCATGGAACAATTTGTACAACAGAATCTTTGATGTTAAAGGAAAAGAAAGGGATGCAACCAATGCTGGATAAAGAAACCTTTCACCCCCTCAACTATATCAAAAAGGAAGAATACTCCGGCAGCATGGAGGGAATGCGCTATATGCTGAAGCATGTCAAAAGCGGTGAAGAGGATGCGATCCGGGTGACGGTCTGGCCGGAACCTCTCGGCATATACCGCACGCCGGAGGAGAAACAGACCGCCACGGAGGTGCCCATGACAGCGGAGGGCGTGGAGCAGGCGGCGGACTGGATCAATGAGCAGTATGAGACGAGGAAAGAGTATTGGCTGGAAAACCAGCGGAAACCGTGGACGGACGAGTGATTTTCCACAAGATTTACATAAATATTTGGTGATATTGTGGAAAATGTAGAAAATAGTTGCAATTTGGCAGATAAGCGTTATATAATGTGTAAAGGAAGTTGACATAAAGCTGATCGCACATAAAAGAATGAGGGGCTTGGAGGTGGCGGTATGGCAGCGCTTAATCTGAACGCATTATTTTTTAACCATGAGATATCCTTTTGCAAAGTATATAACGCAGAGAGCAAAGACCAGTTGGAAAAACTTTTCGTTTCCAACCGTATTTCCTTTTTTGTAGAGTGGCAGGAGAAGAGCTTTTGGGAGCGGCTGTTAGGGAGCATGGGCGGCAAGAACGAAGTGTTTACCATACATATCAACGAGGCGGATACGCCGCTTGCCACAGATTTGGCGCAGGGGATAGAGAGTGTGCAGATCGCTTCCGCGTAGGCGGAGCGGCTGCTCTGGCAGAAAGAGATAGAATATGATAAGATGACCCTGAGGATAACTCAGGGTCTTTTCATGTGAGCGAGATGAAGCGAAATTGAGCTGCACTGCGGGACAAGAAAGCGAAATCGAACTGTACTGCAAAGAAAGAAGAGGAAGAAATGGATAACCTGTCAAATAGAAAAAAACAGGCGCTCTGTCCGGTGGCGAAGAAATGCGGCGGCTGCCGTTACACGGATACCCCGTATAAAGAGCAGTTAAAAATAAAACAGAAACGGGCCGAACAGCTCATAAAGGAGTTTGGCAAGGTGAAGCCGATTCTTGGGATGGATGAGCCGGCCCATTACCGAAACAAGGTGCACGCCGTGTTTGATTTCCAGAAGGGAAAGGGGATCGTATCCGGTATTTATCAGGAGAAAAGCCATAGGGTTGTGCCGGTGGAGGGGTGTCTGCTGGAAGAGGAGCGGGCGGGAAAAATCATTCTCTCGATTCGTGAACTGGCAAAATCCTTTAAGATCAAGGCCTATGACGAGGACAGCGGCTACGGGCTGCTGCGCCATGTGCTTGTCCGGGTGGGACATGCTACCGGTGAAATTATGGTGGTTTTGGTGCTGGGTTCACCGGTTCTTCCTTCAAAAAAGAATTTTGTAAATGAGTTATGTAAACTTCATCCCGAAATTACCACGATCCTGATCAATGTCAATAACAAGCGGACAAGCATGGTGCTCGGCGCCAAGGAACAGGTTATTTACGGTAAAGGCTATATCGAAGACGTGCTCTGCGGAAAACGGTTTAAAATATCCGCGAAATCTTTCTATCAGGTGAACTCCGTACAGACGGAAGTCCTGTACCGGCAGGCGGCGCAGTATGCCGGACTGACGGGGAAGGAAACAGTAGTGGACGCCTATTGCGGGATCGGCACGATTGCGTTGTCGGTGGCGGAGCAGGCGGGAAAAGTCATCGGGGTGGAATTAAACGGGGATGCGGTGCGGGATGCCGTCGCAAATGCCAAACGCAATCAGATCAAAAACGCGGATTTCTACCAGAACGACGCGGGACGCTTTTTGACCCAGATGGCGGAAGCGGGGGAGAAGGTTGATGTGGTCTTTATGGACCCGCCCAGAAGCGGCAGTACCAAGGAGTTTCTGGATGCGCTGATCCGCATAAGCCCCAAGCGGGTGGTTTATATCTCCTGCGAACCGCAGACGCTGGCCAGAGATTTGCAGTATTTGACGGCAAACAGCGGTTACCGGATGGAGGAGGCGGTTCCGGTGGACATGTTTCCTTTTACGGAGGAGATCGAGATGGTGTGCCTTTTGTCCCAGAAAAAAGGAAAAGGATAACATTTATGGAACATTCATACCGTTTTTTTGAAAACCGAGCGTGTAACTATTTTCCCTGTCACAGCGGATTGTCTGATTTCAACTGTCTGTTTTGTTACTGCCCATTGTATCGGAATGAAAACTGTCCCGGCAGTCCCGCCTATTTCGAAAGAGAGGGGAGACGGATCAAGGACTGCTCCGGCTGCGCCTTTCCGCATAGGCCGGAGAATTACGACAAGATCGTCGCTATTTTGGGAGGAAGACAGACAAAGGAACCGGAGGTGTGAGAAGATGCCGAACACGAACGCGACAAAGATTGCACTGGGCGAGTCCCTGAAAAAGCTGATTCGGACTAAGAGACTGGAAAAGATAACGATTAATGACCTCACAGCGGATTGCGGCATCAGCAGGATGGCTTTTTATTATCATTTCAAGGATATTTATGATCTGGTAGAGTGGGTCTGCATGGAGGACGGGAAAAAAGCCCTGCAGGACAAGAAAACGTATGACACCTGGCAGGAGGGTGTCAGTCTGGTTTTTGACGCCGTTTTGGAGAATAAGGAGTTTATCACGAATGTGTGCCGCAGTGTCGGCAGGGAAAGGGTCGAGCGGTATCTCTATCAGTTTACCTATGACATTGTCCGGGAAGTGGTGGAGGAAAAGTGCCGGGAAACCGGATTGACGGAGAAACATAAGGACAGTATTACGGATTTTTATAAGTACGGTTTTGTGGGAACGATGGTGGATTGGATCGACCATGGCATGAAGGAAGACTATGAGGAGATCGTGGAGAATTTGAGCGTCATGCTGAACGGCAACATCGACCACTCTATCAGAAATTTTGAAAAAGCAAAGGAACAGAAGGAAAAGTAGAAATAGAAGGGAGGAAGCCTTGACGACTTCCTCCCTTACTTCATGCCATGCAGAATCAAAGATCGTAATACATCATAAACTCTGCTGGCGTGGGAATTTGTCCCGCTTTTTTAGCTTCTGCGCGCTTGCGCTCGATCCATACTTCGATGAGCCTTTCCGGAAAGACGCCGTCTTTGGTCAAGTAATCGTGATCCTTTTCCAGCGCGTCAAGGGCTTCGTCCAGAGATTTAGGCAGACCCTTGATCTTTTTCTGCTCTTCGGGAGAGAGCTTGTAGAGGTTAAAATCGTAAGGCCCCCAGCCGTTCGCGGCGGGATCGATCTTCTTTTCGATGCCGTCGAGTCCCGCCATCAGGATAGCCGCGTAAGCGTAGTAGGGATTGGCGGTGGCGTCGGGGTTGCGCAGTTCAAACCGTTTTGCCTCCGGGGACTTCGCGTAGGCGGGAATACGGATCACCGCGCTGCGGTTGGAAGTCGCATAGCCGATTGTTACTGGAGCTTCATATCCGGGCACCAGACGCTTGAAGGAATTGGTGGAAGGATTGGTGAAGGCGCACAGGGACGCGATATGGGAGAGCAGGCCGCCGATAAAGTAGTGGGCGGTCTGGCTTAAGCCCGAATAGCCGTTTTCGTCATAGAAAAGGGGCTTTCCATCTTTTTTCAAAAGCATATGTACGTGCAGGCCGCTTCCGGCTTCCTGATAGATGGGCTTGGGAAGGAAAGTGGCCGTTTTGCCCTCGCGGGCCGCCATATTCTTGATGATATATTTGATAATCATGGTATTGTCCGCCATAGCTGGCATATCCGCAAGCTCCACTTCGATTTCCATCTGGCCGGGGCCGCCCACCTCATGGTGGTGGTATTTTACCTTGATACCCCAGTTTTCCATCTCCATGCAGATGCGGCTTCGAAGGTCGTAGCCTACGTCCTGCGGCGCGGCGATGTGGTAGCCGCCGTGGGTTACCTCGTAGCCGTTATTGCCGGGATGATCCAGCGTGCAGTTCCAGTCGGCCTGTCTGGTGTCGATCCGGTAGGCGCACTGTTTGGGAGAAACCTCGTAGCGGGCGGAGTCGAAGAGATAAAACTCAAATTCCGGCCCGATTACCATTTCGTCCGCGATGCCGGCCTTTTTCATGTAATCTACGGCGCGCAGGCTGACATTTTTCGGATATTGGTCAAAGGGGGTGTTTTCGCCTTTTCCGATGACGCAGACATTACCGCACATGGTTAAGGTAGGCACATCTGCGAAGGGGTCCACATAGGCGGTGTCCGGGTCCGGTAAAAATACCATATCGCTCTTTTCAATGGGCGCGTACCCGTAGTTGGAACCATCGAAGCCGATTCCGTAGACGAAGACGTTTTCATCAAACCGCTCCACCGGTATTGTGATGTGACGCCAGCGTCCGTCGATGTCGGTCATTTTGAAGTCGATCATGCGGATCGCTTTCTCTTGACACAGTTTTCTGATTTCTTTACTTTTGTCCATAGGCATATCCCTCTCTTTATTTCTGCGGGCAGCCGATAAAATGATTTGCCAAAAGCAGGCCATGGCTTGGACTGGCATATTGGCGGCTGCCGCACAGCTTAGTTTGTATATTAGGTTTAGTATACCATGGAAAGAGAGGGGTTACTATACGCAATATCGCCAAGATTGACAGATGCATTTTCGGTAGAAAATCAGCGAAAGGCTGGCCCGCCGCCAAATCCGCTTTCAGGCGCGCCTTTCCGGCCGCCGCCAAATCCGCCGCCGTGATCCATCGTTCCCATATCGGAAATGGTCAGGAAGGAGGCGTCAACCAAGGAGGAGCTGTCCGCCGCCTGCCCTTCGCTGTCGGCGGGAATACCGCCGTCAAGCTGTCTGCGCACGCTTTCGGCTCGGAGCAGGCAGAAGTTTTTCAAAGTGTCAACGCCAGTCTTGAATTCTTCGAAGGTGCAGAATTTCGTAGGGTCTTTTTCCACGTAGGGAGCAATCAGCGCGTAGGTTTTGGCAATGGTTTCCTCAAAATAGCCGCTCTCAAAGAAAGAGGCGATAAATTCCGAAAAGTATTGGTGATACAAGTCTGTGTACGCCTCATCGGCAAAAATCCAAGCCAGCATTGGCCGGGAGTCCGGGCTGCCGCCGCTTACTGGCGTGTCAATCGGGTAATTGACAAGCGACGTGGCGTCCATGGCTCCCTCAAAACCGCCAAAGGCAAGATTGTAGTCCCACGGAATCATGGAGAGCTGGCCGCCGTCCTCATAGAGATAATAGTTGTGAATCATGGAGCCGGTATAGCTGTCAAAGTTACAGACAAAATTGTGCACTACAAAATAGCGGATCACCTGATCTACATCGACGGTCTCCTCGATGCCGTCTCCTGCGTTTAAGCTTTTTAAGGCCGAAATCAGGCGGGTTTTGTCTGCATCGGTAAGCTCGGTTTTGGCATTTTCAAAGATATTTTCATAGCTTTCGTAGTCGTCGTCCGTATAAATCAGGGAGACGTCGTCGCTTCTCATACCGCCGGGCCCGCCGTGACCACCGTCCGGGCCGCCGCTTGGCGGGGCAAATCTTTCCGGCATGTCCGGCGGCGCGAAGTCGCCGTCCTGCGGTGGCGTGAAGTCGCCGCTGTCCTCCGCGTCCTTAGCCCCGTCCCACTCGCTCATACGGAAATCCCCGCCGTTACCCCGGCCGCCGCCCATCTTCATACTGTCCGGCTTGTAGAGACTGCCGGGATTTTTCCCGTAGTTGCGGGAAAGAAAGGCGTCCTCCACACCCTCCACGGCAAGGTAAAGTCCCCAATCCTCTCCGTTTACCGTGATGTAGGTGAAACTGCACAGCGGGGCGGCCGCACCGTAATACCGCATCATCTCATAGGTGAGGTAGTCTTTCATATAGGTGTTATCCTGAATGATATTGTTGAGGCTTACTTTATCCAACCCGTGGTAGCGGCAGGTCTCATTGTAGTGGTCAAACTCGATTTTAAAGCTGTAGCGGTCGTTGCCGTAGGCGGCCACATTTGAGAGGGAGGTGTTGCCCTTGGCGCGGATGGCTACATGATGGTAGTCCTCGCCGTCTATGGTTACGTCGCATGACACATAGGCTTCGTCGGTGCAGTTGTCGAGAAACCCCTGCCAATCGTCCATTTCGATCTCGATACTGTGGACAAGCGAGGTGTCAAACAAAAGGGCTTCATACGCGTTTCCTACGCTGGCTATGGTTTCCAGCGCGTCGCCGTAGTTTTGGTCCGCAAATAAGACGGCGGCGCAGAGGATTGGCGCTAGAAGCGAGCAATACAGTTTTTTATAGGATCGTTTTGCTTTCATGGAAAACCTCCGTTATCGTTCCATCCATCATAACACGGCGGAAGTTTTCCTGTAAATCGGGTAAACTGTGATCTTTTTGTGAACACAGCGCGGAAACGGGCGGCGTGGGAAGGGGCAGCGCGGGAACCATGATTGAAACGGGAAGGGCATTGAAAATGCGGGCGCGGAAGTGGTATACTGGAAACATTGAGGTGAAGTGATGAAAACGAGAGAAGAAGCGCTGCGCTATGGCATGACCTTTCCGGACGTCTATCAGGACATGCCTTTTCACGATCCCAACTGGGTGTTGGTGAGATGCCGTAAAAACAAGAAAGCGTTTTTATGGACATATGAATATGAAGGCTCCATGCGGATCAACATAAAAGTAGACCCCGAGTGGCGGGAGTTCTGGCGGCAGACTTACGACGCTGTACTGCCCGGCTATCATCAGAATAAGAAGCACTGGAATACGGTGATTCTGGACGGCACCATTCCGGATGAGGATATCAAGCGGATGATCGGGGAAAGCTATGATTTGGTCTGCGGCGGAAAGAAGAAAAATAACAGGTGATATAGAACCGTTTTTGTCCGCAGGGCGTAAGTTATAATAGGGATTTTCAGGAGGTGTGGGCTGGGTATGCAGTTATTGGCTGGATTACTGATTCCCTTTGTGGGAACGACCCTCGGATCGGCTATGGTTTTTTTTATGAGAAGAGGGATGAATAAGAAAGTGGAAAAGCTTCTTCTCGGTTTCGCATCGGGCGTTATGATTGCTGCATCGGTGTGGTCTCTTTTGATTCCGGCCATTGATATGGCCGAAGAACGGGGGCAGATTGCATGGATACCGGCGGCTGGCGGTTTTTTGGGCGGTATAGCCTTCCTTCTGGCGTTGGACAGTCTGATTCCCCATCTGCACATGGAGAGCGACAAGCCGGAGGGCGTGGAAACTACGTTAAAAAAAACAACTATGCTTGTCCTTGCGGTGACCCTGCATAACATCCCCGAGGGAATGTCCGTGGGCGTGACCTTTGCCGGAGCGTTGATCGGGGATGCGGGCATCACCATGGCGGGCGCCTTTGCCCTTGCGGTGGGAATTGCCATTCAGAATTTCCCGGAGGGAGCGATTATCTCCATGCCCCTTCGCAGCGAGGGCATCTCAAGGGGACGTTCCTTTGTCTATGGCGCGCTGTCGGGCATCGTGGAACCCATCGGCGCTTTTGCCACGATCCTTCTGGCAAAGCAGATCGTTCCGGCGCTGCCCGTGTTTTTGGCGTTTGCGGCGGGCGCGATGATCTATGTGGTGGCGGAGGAGCTGATACCGGAGGCGCAGGCCGGGGAGCACAGCAATATCGGCACGGTGGGCGTGGCCGTAGGGTTTGTGATTATGATGATTTTAGATGTGGCGTTAGGAGGATAGGGTGAAAGAGAGTGATTTAACGCAGGGGAACGCGGGAAGAAACCTGATTCGGTTTGCGCTTCCCTACCTTTTGGCCTGTTTCATGCAGACTTTTTACGGTATGGCGGATTTGTTTGTGGTTGGGCTGTACAATGAGGCGGAGACGACCACGGCGGTTGCCATCGGCAGTCAGGTGATGCACATGCTCACGGTGATTATCGTGGGATTTGCCATGGGAACTACCGTACGGATCGGCAGGTATGTGGGCGCGAAGGATGAGCGGGCGGCGGGCAGGACCGTAGGCGCGTCGGTCGTCTTCTTTGCGGCTTTTGCGGCGGTTCTCACGGTGGCTCTGCTGCTTTGCACTAATATAATAACGGGTGTAATGCTTACTCCGGCGGAGGCGGTGGGGGAGACAAGGCTTTATCTGCTCATTTGTTTTGCGGGGGTACCTTTTATTACGGCTTACAATGTAATCAGCAGCATTTTCCGCGGAGCCGGGGATTCGAGAAGACCCATGTATTTTGTGGCGGTGGCCTGTGTGGTCAATATTGCGCTGGATTTTGTTTTGATCGGCGGGCTGGGGCTTGGAGCGGCGGGGGCCGCGCTTGGCACAGTTCTCGGGCAGGCTGTGAGCGTGCTGTTTTCGCTTTTTGTCATGCGGGGCCGGGATTTTGGCTTCCGGGTGACCAGACAGGATATCCGGGCGGACAGGGAGTCGTTTGCCCAAATTTGTAAGGTAGGGGCGCCCATTGCCTGTCAGGACGGGTTGATTCAGGTGGCGTTTATTGTAATTACGGTGATCGCCAACAGCAGGGGGCTGGTTGTCTCGGCAGCGGTTGGCATTGTGGAAAAGATCATCAGTTTTCTATTTTTGGTGCCCTCGGCGTTTCTCGCGGCGATTTCCGCCATTACCGCCCAGAATATGGGGGCGGACAAGCCGGAGCGGGCGCGGGCCTCTCTTGGTTATGGGCTGCTGATTACGGTCTGCTGGGGAGCCTTTTGCGCGATCTATAATCAGTTTTTGCCCGAAACCTTAGTGGGCCTGTTTACGAGGGACGATTTGGTGCTTGCGGCGGGCTGCGCTTATCTGCGGGCCTATGCCTTTGATACCCTGTTTGCCGCAGTGCATTTTTGTTTCAGCGGCTATTTCTGCGGGGATCAGAAAGCGGGAATTTCTTTCCTACATAATATCATAGCAATTGTTATGGTTCGGATTCCCGGCGCTTATTTGGCTGGCGTTTATTTTCCGGACAGCTTGTATCCCATGGGGTGGGCGGCGCCGCTTGGCTCCCTCTTATCCGCGCTGATCTGCGTCGGGTTTTATGCCTATTACAGACGGCGTTCGCGGGCGGCGTCATGATTTGATCTGCCGCCGCAGAGCCCACAGCGCGAGGAGGTTTGGCAGCGCCATAAACCCGTTGATCAGGTCGGTGCATTCCCATACTAAGTGCATGGGGATGATGGCTCCCAGATAGATCATCAGGACATAAAAAAGCTTGTAGAGCGGGACGCTGCGGTTCCCGGCCAGATATTCCGCAGCCTTCTCCCCGAAGTAGGACCAGCCGATCAGGGTGGTGACGGCGAAGGCGCACAGGGAGATGGTGAGGAACGCGTCCCCCACATAGGGCAGATGGGAGAAAGCGGCGGCGGTCAGGTCTGTTTCCGCTATGCCGACGGCGGAAGCCGGGTCTCCGAGCATGTTGCAGACAATGACAAGGCCGGTGAGCAGGCACATAACGACGGTGTCCCAGAAGACGGCGGTCATAGAGACGTAGGCCTGCGTTTTGGGATCTGTCGTGTTGGAGGCTGCTGCGGCGATGGCCGAGGTGCCGATTCCCGCTTCGTTGGTGAAAAGGCCTCTGGCAATGCCGTAACGCAGGGCCTGCTGCGCCCCTGCGCCGACGATGCCGCCAGCCAAGCTGGAAAAGGAGAGCGCGTCCTTTACAATCCAGACAATGGCCGTGATTAGCTGGTTCCGGTAAAGAACAAGCAGGATCAGACAGCCGAGAAGGTAGAGCAGGGTAATGGCGGGGACGGTGCGCTCGCAGAGACGGCCGATGCTTTTGATGCCGCCAAGGATTACAGCCCCGGTCACGATAGCTAGGACGATACCGATCAAGTGGGGGGAAAGCCCGAAACTTTGGGCGGCCGCTCCGGACACAGAGTTGGCCTGTGTGGTACAGCCTACGCCGAAAGCGGCGGCCAGTGTACATAGAGCGTAACATCCGCCGAGTTTATTATTATGTAAACCATTTTTTAGCACATACATAGGGCCGCCAGCATAAACGCCGTTCTCTGTTTTCTGGCGGTAGAGGAGGCTTAAATAACACTCGCTATAGGCGGTGGCCATGCCGAGAATTCCGGTGATCCAGCACCAGAAAATGGCGCCGGGGCCGCCGAGCGCGACTGCGGTGGATACGCCGATGATATTTCCCGTGCCAAGGGTAGCGGCCAGCGTGGTGGAAAGGGCCGAAAAGGGGGACAGGTTCTGCCCGTCTTCCTTTTGGGAAAACAGGGAGAGACGGATTGCACGGAAGAGATTTCTCTGGGGGAAACGCAGTTTACAGGTGAAATAAATATGGGTGCCCATCAGCAGCACAATCAGGGGAAGGCCCCATATGAGGTCGTTGATTTGTTCTAAGATCGCCATAGCCGACACCGAAGGTACGTCCTTTTGTTGTTAGCATATCCTATGTGAAAGAAGAGGAAAAAAGAACTGTCTTCGGCGTTTGGAGGGAAGAAAGAAACACAAGGCGCAAACGCGGAGAAGGAGAAAGGGAAGGAGAAGTGCGGATGAAAGAAGAGGAGCGGGAGCGGGCTTACGAGTGGGCGAAAGCCCTCTGCCATTACGCGGGGGAGGACGAGGCGTTTCTGGAGCAGTTTTTCACGATGCTTACGGCCTCGGAAGGAGTGTCAAAGGAATTTTTATACTATTTGGAACACCAGAATTTTCTCTGTGAGTATCAGGTGGAAGGCTACAGCTTGATTGACATTATGGTATGGCAGATGGATCATTTTAAAGCCCAGCTTGACAGGGACAGGACCCAGATGAAGAGCAACGGGGATAAGATGCTGTTGGAAGCGTTTCATACGATGCTGCTGATGGAACAGGAACCGCAATATTATGTAAACCTAATGCAGAGCGAAACCGGGACAGATTATCCGGATAAATACTGAGCGGTGCCCGCGAAGAAGGAGGAACCAATGATAAAAGAAGACATTAGAATCAAACAGGTAATCGTACATATTTTAGACCCCACCATAGGGATGCCCGTGCTATCCGACACAGAGCTGGAATACGGCTCGGAGGTAGCCGAGTTTGTGCGGGAACACATTGCAAAAATCGGCGGCGGGGACGACGCGAGGGAGTGCCGGTTTTACGAGCGGGAGTCAGAGATTTATCAGATGCTCTCCGCTTACGAGGATGAGAATTTCATCGGGGTGAGTCAGGAGATCGCGGGACTGCTGTTTACGATTATGAGCGCTAATATTGACATTCCGCCGGCGGATCTGATGGTGGCGCGGTTTCGGGAGGGAGAGGAGGAGTATCTGGCCCTGCTGAAAATGAATTACAAGGCCCAGTACACCCACCGCACCATGCCCTTGGAGGGCGAGGGAAACAGCAACGAGCTGATCCGGCACAAGTCCATTCTGCCCTCCCAGAGCCAGCGGCTTACGGAGGCGGCGATTATCCGGCTCTCTGATCTGGCCCTGTGGGTGGTGGAGAAAAAGTATGAGGTGAACGGGGAGAAGACGGATTATTTTTCGTTCCTGTTTTTAAAGTGCAGCGCCCATCTCTCCCATAAATCGAAGCTGTCGATCGTGGGGCGCGCCGTGGAGAGCGTGCAGAAGGAAGGCTTTGCGGAGAGCGAGCGGCCCTTCCAGCAGATGCGGGCCAAGAGCATCATACAGGAGGAGATTGTGGAAAACGGCGGCTTCGGGGTGGAAGAGATCGCGGAGAAAATCTTTGACGGCGAGCCGGAATTAAAGACGGCCTTTCAGGATAAAATGGAAAAGTACAATATGGTGAAAGAAACCATTATGCCCCAGAGCGAAACTACAACGCGGAAATACCAGAGCCAGCATCTTTATACGGATACCGGGATCGAGATCAAGATTCCCATGGAGCAGTACAAAAATCCCGGCTGTGTGGAATTTATCACCAACCCGGACGGGACGGTCAGCGTTTTAATCAAGAATATTGAACATTTGGAAGCCAGAATTTGAGGCGTGCGGATTTGCGGGCCTGTCGGTAACGGGAGGGTAACGTATGGGAACCATTTTAGACTATCTGAAACAGTACGGCGATTACAGTTTGGAAGAAAAGCCTTTCAGCGAGGTGGACAGTCTGGTGGTCAGCCAGTTGTCTTATTTGAAATTTGACGGTATCGTGCCGGGGCCGGAGGAGGCAGGTGCAGGTGCGCCGGTAACGCTGTCTGAAATCGCCGCCCATGCCGACTACGATCATCTCTATGCGGATGAGCGCTACCGGAAAGACAATACGGCGCTCTTTCAGGCTGTTTTAAAGAGCAGACGCTTTGGGAAGATGCGATTGTGGAATTATGTAAACCAGATAGAACCGGAACAGGAATGCCAGTTTTCCGCCGTGGTATGCGGGCTTTCTGAGAAGCTTGTCTATGTGGTGTATCGGGGAACCGATGAGAACATTGTGGGCTGGAAGGAGGACCTGAATCTGGCGTTCTCGGAACCGGTGCCGGGACAGAAGCGCAGCGTGCCGTATTTGGAGCAGGCGGCGAAGACGATACCAGGCCAGTTTTTGGTGGGCGGTCATTCCAAGGGCGGAAATTTTGCGGTTTATGCGGCTATGCACTGTGCCCCGCAGGTGAGGGAACGGATTGCCGTCATTTATGATCACGATAGCCCGGGATTTCGCCCGGAGGTGCGGGAGCAGGGCGCATGGCTGGAAATTGAAGGCCGCATCCGCAAGACAGTGCCGCGTTCCTCGCTGGTGGGGATGCTGCTCTATACGGACGGCGAATACCGTGTGGTGGAGAGTAAGACTGTCGGGCTGGCCCAGCATAATCCTTATACCTGGCTTGTGAAGGAAGATGATTTCCGCATTGTGGATGAGATCAGGCACGGCAGGAAATTTATGGATCAAACTCTCAATGAATGGATTCTTTCACTGGATCAGGGGCAGATGCACACGTTTGTGGACACCCTGTACTGGGTGGTGCAGGCTTCAGAGACGGATAATCTCATCGATCTTTCGGCGCATTGGTTCCAGAGTCTTCAAAAGATCGGCAGGGCCATAGGCGAGGTGGATGAAGAGACTGCCGACGTGGTCATGCAGATCATGCGCGCTCTATTTGAGACAGTTTCCCTGCACGCGAAGGAGCAGGCGCAGCTAGAGCGTCATGGGAAGCCTCACCGAAGAAAGCCTCACCGAAGTGAGAAAAAATAGGAGAGGAGAGATTCGCCCGCGCCGTCGGGAAGCCGTTCCGGATGCCATTGTACCGCCAGAATGGGCAGCGAGCGGTGCACAAGCCCCTCGACCACGTTATCCCCGGCACGGCAGACAGGGGTAAGCCCTTCCCCGATGCGGTTTACGGCCTGATGATGGGCGGAGTTTACGACAGCGCTGTTTCCGTAGAGCTGGTAAAAGAAATCCCGCTGGCCCAGATCACAGCGGTAGACGGGATGGAACTGATCGTGACCGATCCATTTGTGGGAATCGGCGGTGTCGATGTGCTGCGTGACGTCGCCGCCGAAGTGGACGTTAATAAGTTGAAGGCCCTTGCAGATGCCAAGCACGGGCTTTTTTTGTGCCACAAAACGGGAGAGAAGCTGGAACTGCAGGATGTCCAGTTCGGTGTCCACATTGTGGGAGCCGTGGTCTGTTTGGCCGAAAAAGGCGGGCGTAATGTCGCCGCCGCCGGGGAGAAGCAGATGGGTGGCCTGCTCTGCGTCTTCGGGGGTCAGCAGGGTGCGGTGGGGGATGCCCAGACGTTTCAGGACTTTTTCATAGTTTTGCGTATCTTCACTGCGGCCTGCGATGATCACAGAAGGAAGAGGGGACATAGGGCTTGCTCCTTTTAGGATGGGGAAGCGTTACTATATCTTATGCAAAAGTCGGCGATCGGCCTGAATATTTTTAAAATCATCCGCTAAAAAAGTAAAAATAACGGTTGCTTTATACGGAAAAATCCCATATAATTTTAGATACGAGTAAAATATTTTATAAAAACAAAAAGACTTCCTGATAGTGGTCGGAACGGAGGCAGTGATGAGCGGACTATTGTATAACAAACCATGGATTTTACAGCGTGCAGATCCCTATGTGTACAGGCACACGGATGGCAGTTATTATTTTACGGCTTCCGTGCCGGCTTATGACGGCATTGTGCTTCGCAGGGCGGACACGCTTGCGGGACTTGCGGATGCTGAGGAGGTGGAGATCTGGCATAAGCATGAGAGCGGGATTATGAGCTGTCATATCTGGGCGCCGGAGCTTCATTACATGGACGGCGCGTGGTATCTCTATTATGCGGGCGGCGATAAGGACGACGTCTGGCAGATCAGGCCCTATGTGTTAGAGTGCAAGGATGCGGACCCGATGACTGGCACATGGACGGAGAAGGGCAAGATGGGCAGGGCGGACGACGACGAATTTTCCTTCGAGGCTTTCTCGCTGGACGGCACCGTGTTTGAGAACAAGGGAAAATGGTATTATATCTGGGCGGAAAAGGTAGGCGTCGGAAAGCAGATTTCGAACCTTTACATAGGAGAATTGGAAACGCCTTACAAGTTAAAGACCGTGCAGGTGCTTTTGACCACGCCCGACTACGATTGGGAGCGGGTGGGCTTTTGGGTGAATGAGGGCCCGGCTGTTCTGAAAAGAAATGGTAAAATCTTTATGACGTATTCCGCTTCGGAGACGGGCATCGCCTATTGTTTGGGAATGATGACGGCGGATGAAAATTCGGATCTGCTGGACCCCCTGTCATGGAAAAAGGAGCGTTATCCGGTGCTTGCCTCCGACGATTCTCTCGGTGTGTACGGGCCGGGACACAACAGCTTCACCGTGGACGAGGAAGGAAACGATATTCTGGTCTATCACGCGCGGACGGAGACGGAGATCGTGGGCGACCCGCTTTACAATCCGAACCGTCACGCTATGTTGATGAAATTTGGCTGGGAGAACGGCAGGCCGGTGTTTCGGTTTGATTAGGACAGCGGTTTACATCATGCAAAACGGAATCTAAAAAGGAAGGAAAGAGGGAGTATGGCAAAAATTTTCATTAACGAGAAGAACAAAAAGGGGCACATCAACCCGGAGATTTACGGACATTTTTCGGAGCATCTTGGCAGATGCATTTACGAGGGGCTTTATGTGGGGGAGAACTCCGACATTCCGAATGTGAACGGCATGCGTAAGGACGTGGTGGATGCCCTGAAAGAGATGCAGATTCCGGTGCTTCGCTGGCCGGGCGGCTGTTTCGCGGACGAGTATCACTGGAGAGACGGTATAGGCCCCAAAGAGAGCCGCAAAAAGATGATCAACACGCATTGGGGCGGCGTGGTGGAGGATAACAGCTTCGGCACGCACGAGTTTTTTGAGCTTTGCGAACAGCTCGGCTGTAAGACCTATGTGAACGGAAACGTAGGAAGCGGCACGGTACAGGAGATGAGCGAGTGGGTGGAGTACATGACCTTTGACGGCGTTTCCCCCATGGCGGATCTGCGGAAGAAAAATGGCCATGAGAAGCCGTGGAAGATTGATTATTTTGGCGTGGGCAACGAAAACTGGGGCTGCGGCGGCAATATGACGCCGGAATATTACGCGAACCTTTACAGAAGATACCAGACCTATGTGCGGCATTATGACAATGCGGCGCCGATTAAAAAGGTTTGCGGCGGCCCTAATGTGGCCGACTATTTCTGGACGGAAGGGGTGCTTAAGACCTGCTTTCAACTGCCACAGCCCAATAATATCCCCAACGGTTACATGGACGGCTTATCGCTTCATTATTACGTACATCCGGGCGGGTGGGACAACAAAGGCAGCGCCACGGAATTTGACGAGGCGGTCTGGTATCAGACCATGGCGAAAGCGCTCTATATGGAAGAATTGGTGGAGCGTCACGGCGCGATCATGGATCAGTACGATCCAGAGAAAAAGATCGGCATGATTGTGGACGAGTGGGGCTGCTGGTTTGACGTGGAGCCGGGCACCAATCCGGGCTTTTTGTATCAGCAGAATACCATGCGCGATGCTGTGGTGGCGGGCGTGACGCTCAATATCTTTAACAAACACTGCGACCGCGTGAAGATGGCCTGCATTGCCCAGATGGTCAATGTGCTGCAGTCCGTCATCCTGACAGAAGGGCCGAAGATGATTCTGACGCCTACTTACCATGTCTTCCATATGTATAAGCATCATCAGGATGCGGAGCTGGTGGAGAGCTGTATCGAGGGCAATAAGATGATCGGCACGAACAAAGACAATCAGGTGCCGCTCCTTGACGAGTCGGTCTCCGTTGACAAGGAAGGCTATCTGAATGTGACGCTGGCGAATCTCTCTGCGGATGAGGCGGCGCCAGTAGAGCTTTGCTTTATGGAGCTTACCCCGAAGGAGATTACAGCGGCGGTGCTTCAAGGTGAGATGCACGCCCACAACACCTTTGAGACTCCGGAAACAGTGAAGGAGGAGGCCTTTGACGCTTACGAAGCAAAGGACGGGAAGATCAGCTTTACCGCGCCGGCCGGCAGCGTGATTAGCTTCCGAATCAGATAAAAAGAGGATACAGCGTATGGAGAGAGAGCAGAAACGCATCTGCCGTAAATGTCTCACCAGAGACATGGATCAGGAAGCGTATTTCAAAAATCTGCATGACTACATTGCCAATCTGGACGAGGATTTAAAGGTTGAGGAGCCGCTTTATGAAAAGCGGCTCTCTCTTTGCAAGGAATGCGATCTGCTTCTGGACGGCATGTGCAGGGCTTGCGGATGCTTTGTGGAACTGCGGGCGGCGATGAAGAAAAACGGCTGTCCCTATGAGAAATGGGGCGCTTTTACAGAAAATTTATAAATGAACAAATTTATCTTACTTTAAATAATTCAAAAAAAGCTAAAATAATTCAAAAAGCTATTGACGCACACCTGTCATTATTGTACAATATGAACATAAGATAACCGCAAAAAAAAAAAAAATGTACAGGTTGCTTAATTTATGTTAAGCAAAGACATGAAATGTTCACATTTTTTTGACTTGGGATCGCTGTTTTTACATTGACAAATCAGACAGAAATCCTAAAGTATTTTAGGAAATCACGCGGTTATCGAACAGCATATTCTTTAAAGGAGGAAAAAGAATGAAAAAGAAAGTATTGGCTACCTTGATGACAGCGGCAATGCTTGCAACCACCCTTGTAGGCTGCGGCGGCGGTGCAGCAGACGGCGGTGCGGCTCCGGCAGGTGACGGTGCGGCGACAGAGGCTCCGGCAGCGGACAGCGGCGACGGTGCAGCGGCAGACGGTGGGGCTGAGGAGGCGCCCGCAGAAGATGGCGCGGCAGCAGAGGAAGAGATTCCTACCGCTACCTTCGGTGATCCCAACGGTACCCACATGGAGATGTGGACATTCGTGGAGATTCACGGACAGCACTACGGCAACATGGTTGAAAAATGGAATGAGCAGAATCCCGACAGAACCATCGAGATTACCTGCACTACATATCCTTACGCAGACATGCATACAAAACTGTTAACTTCCCTGAACGCTGGTACGGGCGCTCCTGATATCTGCGACGTGGAGATCGGTCAGTTCCCGAACGTGGTGGCAGGTCTTGACACCTGGCTTGTTCCCCAGAACGATGCGGCGGCTCCTTACCTTGACACCATGGTTCCGGCAAGAATGGCTGTTTACTCTGGCTCTGACGGAAACAACTATGGTATTCCTTACCACGTAGGCGCTACCGTAATGTACTATAACGTAGCGGCAATGGCAGAGGCTATGGGTATTTCCAATGACGACGTAATTGCTAAGATCGACGCGGTTGTGACATGGGATGACTATGCAGCGCTTGGTAACGAGTATCTGGCAGCTCTGGGCAATCCGGAGGATAAGCACTGGACTTCCGTTGATACCGCTGGCTGTGACTGGCAGTGGATCGCTATGGCTGAGTACGGCGAAGACTGGACCGGCGGCATGGGCGGCACGGCAAACGTACAGCTTGAGTCCGTTAAGAAGATGTGCACCATGGAGCAGGAGTGGGTAAACAGCGGTCTTGCAATGGTATCTCCTGACGGCCACGTTGACTTAGAGGCTGGCTTCCAGAACATTCTGGATCACAACATCGTATCTTTCCCGAAGGCTATGTGGTATATGAGCCGTTTCACCAACTACATGCCTGAGGAAAAAGGCAACTGGTATATCGCGAAGTGTCCTGTATTCGAAGCAGGCCAGAAGTGCTCCGTTGGTATCGGCGGTACCGGTACGGTTGTAACGCAGCAGGCAGGCGATAAGGATCTTGCTTCTGAGTTCCTCTGCTGGGCTAAGATGTCCGAGGAAGGTGAGCAGCTGATCTGGGATAACCTTGGTTTCGACGTATGTAACACCGTTCTTTGGAACGACGACGCATTCGCACATGACGACAATAACCAGTACAACCAGTTCTTTATCAACTATCCTTACGATGTGCTTTACAGCATCAAGGACGATATCGGAACGGTTTACACCACGGCTATCAGCCCGACCATCAACGAGCAGATGTGTAACGTAACCTTAAACGACATTCTTGAGAATGGCGTGAGCGTTGACGAGGCGCTGCAGGCAGCTCAGGATGTGGTTGATCTCGAACAGTAGGAAATGAATAGAGGGGATTGTTTAGACAATCCCCTCTTTGCTGTAAGATGGGTGTATAGTTGACAAAGATTGGGAGTGTGTGCGTATGAATAAAATTAAAAAATTCTTCTATTCGCAGAAGGCGGCGCCCTATGTATTTGTGCTTCCTTTTATTATTAGTTTTCTATTATTCTGGGTTTATCCGTTATGCAGTACAGTCACCATGAGTTTTCAGGATATCAAACCTACCGGTACGGAATGGGTGGGAGTGAGCAACTTTCAAAAGCTGCTAAAAGATACCGTATTCCACACGGCAATTAAGAACAGTTTTCAATATATGGTTTTGACGCTGGTTCTGCTGATTCCGTTCCCGATGTTCTTTGCGGTGTTGATGGATTCCAGACTGGTGAAGGCAAAAGGCTTTTGGAAGGCCTGCCTGTATGTACCGGCGCTTACCTCGGTGGTTATTTCCGGTACCCTGTTTCGACTGATGTTTTCCGAGTACCCTACCGGCCAGATGAATGTGATTACGACGGCCCTCGGACTTGGAACGTTTAAATGGCTAAAGATGAAAGCTACCGGTCTCGGCGCCCTTTTACTTGTGGCATGCTGGAGATGGACCGGTGTCAATATGCTCTACTTTATTTCCGGATTAAAGGCGATCGATACCGCCATGTACGAGGCGGCCGATATCGACGGCGCGACCGCATGGCAGAAATTCCGGTATGTTACCATTCCTCTTTTGAAACCGACCACCGTTTACGTGCTGACGATCAGCGTGTACGCTGGTCTGGCAATGTTCATGGAATCCTACATGTTGTGGGCTGGCCCCGATTCACCGAACAATATCGGTCTGACGATCGTGGGATACCTGTACAAGCGCGGTATTACCAAGAACCAGCTCGGCTACGGCAGCGCGGTAGGTATTGTCCTTCTTGTAATCGCACTGGCTATCAATATCATACAGCTCGTTGTCAACGGGACATTAGGGAAGGAGGAAGACTGATATGGCAGAAACAACCTCTGTAAAAGGCAAAGAAACTGGAGGAATGAGAGCCAAAAGAAATGTTTTAACCGTATTTTCAACGGCGCTGTTTGCGGTTCTTTCCTTCCTGATCGTATATCCGCTGTTTGCCGGATTGATCGCATCCTTCCGGCCCGGTACGGAGCTGATCCGCCGGGGCCTGAGCATCAATTTGGATTTCAGCACCATGACGCTTGGCAACTATACTTATCTGTTCGGCAATAACGTGGACGGCCACAAATATTTTATGTGGTACAAGAACAGTCTGGTACTGATGCTTGTCACGGTATTTCTGACACTGCTTGTCTGCTATATCGTGGCTTACGGCTTGACGATGTACAATTATAAATTGAAGAACTTCCTGTTCTTCCTTGTGATCGCAACGATGATGGTTCCTTTCGAGATTTTGATTCTCCCTCTTTACAAGGAGATGATTAACCTGAAACTGGTTGATACCATCTGGGGCGTGATGCTGCCGGGACTCTGCGGCGCCTCCACGATTTTCTTCTTCCGGCAGTATATGACGGGACTGCCCAAGGATCTGCTGGATGCGGGCCGGATCGACGGCGCGACCGAGTACGGGATCTGCTTTAAAATTATGATGCCGATCACGAAACCCGCATTTGCGGCTATGGCGATTCTGTGTGCGATGGGTTCCTGGAATAACGTGCTTTGGCCGATGCTGGTATACAGAAGCGCAGAGAAGTTTACGCTTCCGATTGGTTTGAACACGTTGCTGACACCTTACGGAAACAACTATGACGTGCTGATTGCCGGTTCCATGTTCGGTATTTTACCGGTATTCATCATTTTCCTCTGTTTCCAGAGATACTTTATCGAGGGTATGACGGCCGGAGCTGTCAAAGGTTAGACTTTACGTTCGGGCATACACTCCAAGTGCCAAGGGGCTGCTGCGACGCCGGTTTACCGGCTATAGCAGCGGCTCCTTTTAACGATACAAATACAAAACGAGGGGCGAGCATGGGAACCGTATTTGATGATCTGATTGACCGTGTAAAAAATGAAAAAAATACCGACTATCTGACCGGAATGGTCAACAGAAGAGGGCTTCACGAGATTTGGGACCGGCTGCCGGGGGAGGCGCATGTCCACTGCCTTTATATGGACGTTGACAATTTTAAGCTGGTCAATGATGTGTATGGACATGCAAAAGGGGATGAGCTGCTTATTTTTGTGAGCAGGCTTCTTCGGGAGGTTTTTCCCGGACAGTTGGTGGTGCGGCTGGGCGGGGATGAGTTTGTGGTGCTCTGTGATGCGGGTGTGCGCGTGGAGGAAATCGAAGAGAAGCTGGAGCCGCTGCAGCAGAGGCTGCGGGAGGAGTTTGACGAGTCGCTGCGGGAGGTTCTTTCTTTCAGCATCGGCCTTGTATGCAGTCAGAGCGTTTCGGACAACTTATCCGTGATTCTGGATCAGGGCGACGAGGCCATGTATTATATTAAGAAGAATGGAAAAGGGAGTTATGTAAACTACGAAATCATCCGCAAAGAACTGGCAGTCCAGAAGGCGATGAAAGACAGGGCGCTTACCGCTTTCCGGGAGGAAGAGTTTATCCTGCGCTTTCAGCCTATGGTCTATTTGCAAAATTCGGACGTGTATGCGGCGAAAGCCGTCCTGTGTTGGAACTTCTCAGGGCAGGCAGTCTTGGAGGAGGAAATCTTTGTTCCGGTATTGGAACAGTACGGCGTGATCACGAAATTGGATAAGATGCTTTTTGAACGGGTGTGCCAATGGAAACAGCGTTGGAAGAACACCGTCTTTGAGACGCTGCAGATCTATGTCCGCGTTTCCACGAAATATATTTTGCAGACAGACGGGATTCGCCATATCAGGGAGTGTTTGGAAACGTATCAGGTTAAGGCGGAGGAGATCAAGCTCTGTATTGAGGAGGAAAGTTTTCTGGGGCGCGGAGAAAAAATTGTCTGCGCGGTGGAAGCGCTGTCTGGGATGGGGTTTGAAATTGCCATTGAGAATTTTGGTTCCGCTTCTTCCTTTAAAGTGCTGCAGCATGTGCCGGCAAATATTCTGAAACTGGACCCAAGGCTGCTGCATTCTGAAACGGACAATGACAAGCGGCCGCTTCTCTTGCTTCGCAATGTGATCGGTCTGGGCCGGGATTTACAGTTTATGATTGTGGCGCAGGGAATTAAAAACAGCGTGCAGGCCGGGGCGCTGGCCAATTTTGGCGCCCAGCTTGGATCGGGAGATTTTTACGGGAAGCCGCTGCCGCCGGAGACGTTTTTTGAGAGGTATCGGGAGCGTTATTTCTTTGCAAGCAACCGGATTCCTACGGTGTATTCTTTCGATCATCATCTTCTGGATGCGGACGGGAAGAATGAAGGGCAGATTTCCGGAGAGGGGATTACCTATGAGGCCGGCGTGGTAGCGGGGCAGACAGCGCTCTCTTTTCCCGGAGGCAAGGTGAAGGAAAATACGGTAATTCTGCCGAAGTCTGTCATGTACAGCGAAAGTTTTACCATTTGTCTGTGGGTTAACACGGCGGAAGAGCAGAGATGGACGAGTGTAGTT
Organism: uncultured Lachnospiraceae bacterium; assembly: GCA_947243855.1. Taxonomy (GTDB): domain Bacteria; phylum Bacillota; class Clostridia; order Lachnospirales; family Lachnospiraceae; genus UBA3282. Next base: position 42,782 of record CAMXIK010000017.1, read on the forward strand.
TACATAACATATATGGACGGCTTTTTGAGCCTTGTACCCTGGGACGGAATCGCCAGTTGTGTGTTCCGCATGAAGGATGACCGGGAAGTAAACGAGTGGTTTGACATATTCGGGCGGCCAGTGGTGCCCGGAGAGTGGGCTTATCTGTGCGTCTCCTATGATGTGGTTACGGGATTGGTCAGACTGTATTTTAACGGTATGCTGATCGGCAGCAGGGATCAGGCGCCGAACCTGAAAGTTCCCGACCGGGTGGTCATAGGAGGGGATGAATACCAGAAATCCTTCCACGGCAAGGTGGCGGGATTGGAAATCTACCATTGCGTGCTGCCGGAGGAGGAAATAGAGAAAAAGTTTAAAGCATACCAAAGCGATCCGACTTTTCAGGGAACCAAAGGAAAGAAATAAAAAAACTCTCCCCAAAAGGGAGAGTTTTACTTGTCTATGCCTATTTTGCAGCGCGATAAATGGCAATAAAGTCTTCTTTAGCCAGTTTTTTCGCGGAGCCGATTTCTCCATAGGCGCCAGCTATGCTTTCCGCCATCTTTTCGATTTCTTCCTCTGTGGGTGAAATGCCAAGTTCCGTGAGGGTGATGGGCATACCGATTTTATGGAAGAAATCTTCTGTGGCCTCGATCCCGGCCAGAGCGGTTTCTGCGTCGGAGGTTTTCGCGTTGACATTCATGACGTGGGTAGCATAACGTACAAATCTGGGAAGGGAGTCCCTATATACATATCTTGCCCAGCTTCCCCAGATTGCCGCCAGTCCCGCGCCGTGCGTCACATCGTACATGCCGCCCAGTTCGTGCTCAAGCTTATGGGGGACGAAATCATCTGCGGTGTTGCCGCAGCCGGTAAGACCGTTGTGGGAGAGGCTGCCCGCCCACATGACTTCCGCCCGGGCATCGTAATTGTCGGGTTCTTCATGCAGGAGCAAAGCGTTTTTCATCACGGTTGTCAAAAGCCCTTCCGCGATGGCGTCCGTAAGCTCCATCTTTGCGCCGTTTGTAAAGTAACGCTCCATGGTATGCATCATGATATCGGTGCATCCTGATTCGGTCTGGTAATCCGGCAGGGTCTTTGTAAGCTCGGGATTCATGAGCGTGAATTTCGGACAGGCGTAAGCGCTGTTACAGGAGCGTTTCTCGCCGGTCTTTTTATTGGTGATGACACAGGATTTGGAAGTTTCGCTTCCGGCCGCCGCGATGGTAATGACGCAGCCGATTGGCAGACAAGCCGCCGGCTTTCTGACATGGCGGAACAGCTCCCATACGTCGCGGTCTGGCTCCGCAAGGCCGTAGCCGATGGCTTTGGCGGTGTCAACGGCGCTGCCGCCGCCGATGGCGAGAAGAAAATCACATCCCGTTGCCTTTCCGATCCGGATTCCCTCGTATACTTTTTCAAGATGGGGATTGGGTACGACGCCGCCCAGTTCTGAATAGTCGATTCCTTCCGATTCGAGGGAGGCTTTCACCAGAGTAAGCAGACCGGAACGCACGGCGCTCTTCCCGCCGTATACAAGTAAAACATGGGAACCGCCGTATTCCTTGACAAGCTTTCCGGCTTCTTTTTCCGTGCCGGTTCCGAACAGAATGCGGGTGGGACAGTAAAAATCAAAATTGTTGATCATGGTGCGCTCCTTTTTGTGTGCTGTTGTCTGCTTATCCAGCGTTATAGTCGTCAATAATAGGGGGAATCTGTGCCATCATATTGTCAATATCCTCGTACATGGCGCTCTTGGCAGTGCCCATGTTACTGACGCGGTTGATATGGCGTGTCACCGTCTCATACTGATTTTTTAATTTTTCAAAGAAACCGCTAAGCGCCTGCAATTTATTTCTGGAGTCGTCGATGACAAGAGAGATCTGGGACTGTACGGTTTCTGATCCCTCCGCGGCTTCTGTGATCTGTGCAAACATGGCGTAGGTTTCATCCACTTTTGACAGGCTTTGCTCCAAAGCCTTATGAGAGGTGTGGATGCTGTCGTTCAGGTCCCTCGTTCCGTGTTCTACGTCCTCAATGCTGGAATCAACCATGCCCACCAGATTCTTGATCTCCTCGGACAGGCTTTTTACTTCCCCGGCCACAGCGGCAAAGCCTTTTCCCTGTTCGCCGGCCCTTGCCGCCTCTATGGAAGCGTTGAGGGAGAGAATGTTGGTCTGGTCTGCAATGGACACTATTTTTCCCATACATTTTTTGATTTCATCCAGAGAAAGCTGAAAGGTTTTAAAGGTGCTTTGCATTTCTTCAAAATAATTCGCGGCCGTAAGCGAGCTGGCTTTTAGGTTTTCCACTTCGCCCTTTACCTGCTCAACGGATTGGAAAATATCGTCCTTTACGGTGGCAAACTGGCCGGATACCACATTGATACTGGAAAAGGCCTGTTCGAAGTCCTGCAGGGATTCTTTCAGCTCTTCCGAGTCCTGCAGCACGCCGCCAAAAGATTTCCGAACCATGCCCAGCTCGTTGAGGGAGTCTACCTCGTTTTGCACCAGCGCGTTGCGGTAGTCCTGAAGACTTTCTATGACATATTTGACCGGGTCAAGCGTTTTTGCTTCCCGCTGTTTCTTTTTATGAAAAATCATGATGGCTCCTTCCTTATTCAAATGCAACGCAGGTCATGGATTGGTTGACAAAGCGGTTGTTATAGTGTTCCCCGTATCCGACCAGACCGGCGTGATTTCCAAGGGCGCTCATTTCCGCCAGATAGTCCTGCATATAGTTGTTGTCGGTAAAGAGCAGGTAACGGAACAGGCAGTTGACGGAAAATACGGCTGAGATATGAGGAAAATCGTTTTTAATGGTCTGGATGGTATTCCGGACAATCTGCCGGTAATCCCCAAGTTCCAGCAGTATCAGCACATCGGAGTCGTTCACCTGCCGGAAACAGGTCAGGGAGTTTCCGCTGACCTCCTTGATGGAGATAATGCAGGTGTCGTTTCCGTTGATTTTACCAAACGGATTTTTAAAGGTTTGTGTGGAAATCTGGTCTTCCGTTACATGAAGGATATTCTGGTAAACCTGTTTGGCAGGCTGTCCGTTCAGGCAGCCAAGCCGGTAATTGGCCCGGTCTGTCCCCGAAGCGATAAAACGGTGGTTTCCCATCTGATGGTAAATGTTTTCTTTGTAAACCTTTACCCTGCCGCCTTTGTTTTTGATCAGGGCGTAGGCTACCGCATCCGAGTAAATTTTGCCGTTTGCCGAAATCCTGCCGCCGTCTCCGGTTCCGCCGACAAGAGATATGTTGCTGCGTTTCAAGGCGCTGTAAATGGTAGTCAGCACGCAGGCGTCGTTTCCGGAACAAAAATCAATGCATACCGTATTCTGGCCGGAGCTTTTCAATGTATGTATATCCTGCTGCAGCCGCCCAATGTACTTTACGGGCATGACGGATACTTCCTCCAGCACGTTTGCTACGGCGTCTACGCCGTCGTAGGCAATGACGCCGACGCCCTTTTCCACAACGCGGGTGTCGTAGCTCATGCCGATACACCCGATACTGGGGACGTGGGGAAAAAGGGACTCTAATTTTTTAACGTGGTCTTCAAACTGATCGTTGTTGGACAAAAGCATAATCAATTGCGGGTTTTTTATTCCCCTGACGGCTTCTTCCAGATTGCCGCTTTGACTCATACCAAAAAACTGTCTCAAAACATAATCCTCACTTCCTTAGAAATTAGCAATACAGCTATACAGGTAGCATTATACTTTAAGTGAAAAAGGGATGTCAACGGTTTTTATTCAAATGATTTGTTTGTTCTCCTGCCGCCATTGTCTTGGCGAAATTCCGTATACATGTTTGAACGCTCTGGAGAAATGAAGCTGGTTCGGGTAACCCACCGCGTTGCCGATATCCGCCACCGACAGTTCGGTCAGTTTTAAAAGTTCCGCCGCCTTAGTCATACGGTAGGAGATCAGAAAAGCCTGCGGGGATTTTCCAGTATTTTCGTGAAAGATTTTTCCGAAATAACTGCGGTTCAGCCCGCAGGCGGCGGCGATATCTTCCACGGAGATATCGTTTTGGAAGTTCTGCTCAATAAAAGAAAAGGCTTCTTTAATATAGAAGTCGCGAAGTGTGTTTCCCCGTCCCAGAGGCACGGAGGTGGAAGCCCGGACAAAACTGTCCAGGAACAGATAGAGATGGCCGATCAGATGGAAGGGAGACTCCTCTTTATGGTTCACGATGTAGAGCATTTCATGTTTCATCGTTTCTGCGATATCTTTATAGCGTGCCCGGTAGACGGGCTGATCGGGAGTCAGGCCGGCCAGACTTACCGTTTCCCTTGCGCGCAGGCCGTCAAATTCGATCCATACATATTCCCATGGAATATCATAATCTGCAATATAAGTGCATATTTGATTAGGGAAGAGCATAAACCCCTGTCCGCTTTTGATCTGGTAGCGGATGGATTCGCCGTGGGAATTATCCGCAAACAGCGTGCCAGCGCCGGAGAGACAGAAGTGGAACAAATAATGGTTTCTGGCAGCCGGCCCGAAGGAATGGGAGGGCGCGCACTGTTCCCAGCCAAACTGATACAGGCCCAGATCCACAAAATTTTCACTGGGAAATACGGAGAAAATCACTTCGCTCATAGGCAGCCTCCAACTGTACTTTTCACTCTAGTATATACCATAATGCTAGGTTACTTCAATAAGGAAGTCGAAAACACGCATAAAGGTATAAAACATCCAAAAGAGGGCTATTTTTGACAGCATTATGGCATGTTAGAATAAATGCAAACAAGATATTTCGAAACTGTTTTGATTCAGAATATTGCAAAAAGGGAAGGAGAAGGGCAATGAGGAGAAAGGGAGCAAAGAGTCTGGCGCTGGCGGTAAGCCTCGCTGCGTTGGCGCCGTTTGTCCAAGGATGCGGAAACGCTTCGGATGGCAGGATCGAAGTTGAAATTGTGCAGTATAAGCCGGAGGCGGCGAATTATTTTAAGACGGTGGAGGAGGCGTTCAATGCGTCCCATAAGGATATCCACCTGACGATCAGTTCGCCCAACGATGCGATGGCGATTCTGAAAACCAGATTCATCAGGGAGGACTATCCGGATATCATAGGAATCGGCGGGGATATCAATTATTCCTATTTTGTGGACGCCGATATTCTGGCGGATATTTCGGGATACGAGGGAATGCAGGAGGTCAACGAGGGATATTTGGAGATTGCCGAGGCGTTGGAGCTTGTCCCGGTGGACGGCACATACATTCTGCCTTATGCGGCCAATGCGGCGGGGATTCTCTACAACCGGGAAATGTTTGAGGAACACGGCTGGCAGATTCCAGAAACATGGGATGAGCTTCTTGCGCTGTGCGATGAGATTGCGGCGGAAGGCATACTTCCCTTCTATTTTGGATTTAAGGATACATGGACCTGTCTTGCGCCGTGGAACGCAATGGCGGTGGAACTTGCGCCGGCGGATACGACCAAGCAGGTAAACAAAGGGCAGACCACTTTTTCCGCCGAGTACAGCGAGCTTGCGGAAAAATATATGGCTCTTCTGCCCTACGGGCCGAGCGATCCCTTTGCCTATAATTACAATGACGCCTGCACGGCCTTTGCCAGAGGGGAATCCGCGATGTACCCGATCGGAAGCTATGCGGCGCCCCAGATTTTGTCGGTGAATCCGGAGCTTAAGATAGATTCCTTCGTGATGCCCGCCAGCGACGGGAAGGAGGGCCGGACGTTAAACTCGGGAATCGACCTTGGATTCTGCGTCACCAAAGACTGCAAAAACAAGGAAGCGGCCTACGAGGTATTAAACTTCCTGTATGCGGATGAAACTTTGCAAAAATACATCGACGCCCAGACTTCCGTTCCGTGTAAAAAGGGAAATTTCCAGTTATCTTCCCTGTTGGACGGCATGACGGAATTTATTGAAAGCGGCAATATGACGGACTATCAAGATCACTATTATCCGTCTGAAATGTCTGTGGACGCGCTTTTGCAGACGTTCCTGATCGAACAGGATAAAGATGCGTTCCTGAAAAATTTTGACACGAGCTGGCAGAGATATAACAGGGACATTATCCGTATGGTACAGGAATATGAAGCCGCGCAGAAGAAGGCAAAGTAGGAAAGGGGGTAAAAGTGATGTCGAAACATGAAAATGAGAGAAAGAGAACGTTTTTGTTGATTACCATACCGATTTTGGCGCTGTTTATCTGCTTTAACACCATTCCGCTGATCCGTGGCGCCATGTACAGTTTTACCAATTCCAGAGGCTTTGGAAGCCATGACTGGGTGGGGCTTCGCAACTATATCGATCTGTTTTCCGACGCGCGTGTGGGCAAGTCTTACCTGTTTACGATCAAGCTGGCGCTTGTGACGACGGTGGTGGTAAACGTGCTGAGCCTGATTCTAGCGCTGGGATTAAACAGCAAGATCAGGGCGAAGGGATTTTTCCGCGGCGCTTATTTCCTGCCGAATATTTTGGGAGCGTTGGTGGTAGGTTACATTTTTAACTATTTCTTCACTTATATCGTTCCGGCGCTGGCGGATCTGACTGGGATTCAGGCATTAGGCTCCAGCATTTTGTCCAGCCCGAGCAAGGCTTGGATTGGCGTGATGATCGTCTGCGCATGGCAGGCTATCGCGATGAACACGATCATTTATATATCGGGGTTACAGACGGTGCCCGAGGATGTTTACGAGGCGGGCGGCTTAGATGGCGCGACCGGCTGGAAGCAGTTCAAGCACTTGACGTTCCCGTTGATTATTCCGTTTTTCTCTATCAATATGGTGCTGTGTGTGAAAAACTTCCTGATGGTGTTTGATCAGATCATCGCTTTGACAAAGGGCGGCCCGGCGCAGAGTACGGAGTCCATCTCTTACCTGATCTACAACAACGGTATGTCGGGCGGGCAGTTCGGCTTCCAGAGCGCTAACGCGGTGGTATTCTTTATTGTGATTGTTGTGATTTCGGTTGCGCAGATGAAATTTTCCAGTTCAAAGGAGGAGCAGTTATGAAAAACACATCGACAGTGGGAAAATCAAATAAAACCGTTATGGTGCTGCTCATTCTCGGCCTTTCCACGATTATCTTTCCTCTGTATATGACGGTTGTGATCGCGTTTAAACAGCCTTCGGAAATGACCAACAGTATCAGCGGCATTCTGTCCCTGCCAAAAGTATGGAGCCTCGATAATTTTAGGGAGGCGATGGAGGTGACGGATTTCTGGAATTCTTTGAAGAACAGCCTGTTGATTTCCGGGCTGACAGTAGGGCTTTCCATCCTGATCCATTCCCTGATGGGATATACGCTGGGACGAAATAAATCCAGTAAGTTTTACAACTTTGTCTATCTCTTTATCGTCAGCGGTATGTTCGTGCCATTTGCGATCTTGATGATGCCGCTTGCAAAGCAGACGGCGGAGATGGGCCTTGCGAACTGGTTTGGCGTGATTCTTCTGTATGTGGTGTTTTACATGCCGATGAACGTCATGCTTTACTCGGGATATCTCACAAATATTCCGTTGGCTTTGGAGGAGGCGGCGCGGGTAGACGGCGCGTCCACATGGCTGACTTATTGGAAAATCATTTTTCCGATCATGAGACCGATGCACGCAACGGTCGCGGTCATCACGGCATTGGCGGTATGGAACGATGTTATGACGCCGCTCATTATTATGGCGGGGTCGTCCGAAAACACGCTTCCTCTTGCGCAGTTAAACTTCCAGTCGCAGTTCGGTACGAATTATAATCTGGCGTTTGCATCGTATCTGCTGTCGCTGATTCCCATTCTGGTTTTCTATCTGATCTGCCAGAAACAGATATTAAACGGTGTTGTAAATGGGGCTGTAAAATAGATAGGAAGAGGTATGGAATATGGCAATTAGATATCAGTTTGAGAACAGGATTTTTACATTGGATACGGCGCACACGTCCTATCAGATGAAGGCGGATGATTATGGATTTTTGCTGCATCTGTACTACGGGGCGCGCGTGTACGGGAACATGGACTATCTGCTTACCTGTTATGACAGGGGTTTTTCCGGCAATCCTTCAGATGCGGGGAATGACAGAACCTATTCTATGGATGCTCTACCTCAGGAATACCCGGTCATGGGCGTCGGAGATTTCCGAAACAACGCCCTGATCATCCGCAATGTGGATGGATCTGATTGCTGTGACTTACGCTATGTCGGCCATGAGACGAAAAAGGGAAAGTATGGACTGCCGGGACTTCCGGCAGTCTATGCGGACTGTGGGGAAGCGGAGACTCTGGAAGTATATTTGGAGGACCGGATAAGCGGCGTGCGGGTGACGCTTCTGTACGGTGTGCTGGAGGAAGCGGATATCATCACAAGAAGCGCCGTTATAGAGAACCGGGGAAAGGACTGCGTAACGGTCGAGAAGGCGGCTTCGGCCTGTCTTGACTTTCTCACAGGAAGCTTTGACATGCTCAGTTTTTACGGCAGGCATACCATGGAGAGAAATTTGCAGCGGCAGGAGATCCGGCACGGCGCATATGCCATTGGCAGCCGCAGGGGTGCGTCCAGCCATCAATATAATCCGGCGGTGATTGTTGCGGACAGGCATACCACGGAGGAGTCCGGGCGCTGTTATGGACTATTGTTTGTCTACAGCGGTAATTTCCTGTGCGAGGCGGAGAAGGACCAGTATGACCAGACGAGAGTGCTGATGGGGCTGCAGGACGATCTGTTCCACTATCCCTTAGAGCCGGGAGAGAAGCTGGCGATTCCCGAGACGGTTTTGTCCTTTTCGGATCAGGGGTTTGGAACCTTGTCGACGCGTTTTCACCGCTGCATCGGCGGGCATATTTGCAGGGGCAGGTACCGGAATGCGCCAAGGCCGGTTTTGTTAAACAGTTGGGAGACCGCGTATTTTTCCTTTGACGGCAGTACCATTCTAAAACTGGCAAAGAGCGCGGCCGATCTGGGAATCGATATGATCGTTATGGACGACGGGTGGTTTGGCAAGCGGGAGGACGACAACAGCGGTTTGGGAGATTGGCAGGTCAATGAAAAGAAGCTGGGATGCACCTTACATGAATTAACGGAAAAGGTCAATCGATTAGGCGTAAAATTCGGGATCTGGATCGAGCCGGAAATGGTGTCGGAGGACAGCGAGTTGTACAGAGCGCACCCGGACTGGATTTTGCAGATTCCGGGAAGGGAGCCTGTCAGGTGCAGAAACCAACTGGTTCTCGACTTTTCCAGAGCGGAAGTCAGGGATCATATTTTCGGGCAGATCTGCGGGATACTGGATCAGGGAAAGATCGAGTATGTCAAGTGGGATATGAACCGCAGCATCGTTGATGTGTATTCCATGGAAACATGTCAGGGAAAAGTGACCTATGACTATATGCTTGGCGTCTATGATTTTCTGGAAAGGCTGCTGCAAAGATACCCGGATATCTTGATCGAGGGCTGCAGCGGCGGCGGCGGCCGGTTTGACGCGGGTATGTTGTACTATACGCCCCAGATCTGGTGCAGCGACAACACGGATGCGCTGGACAGACTGCGGATTCAGTATGGAACCTCCTTCTTTTATCCGGCTTGTGCGGCGGCGTCCCATGTATCGGCGGCGCCGAATCACCAGACGGGCAGGAGCGTGAGCCTGCACACAAGAGGCGTAGTCGCTATGGCGGGCGCGTTTGGTTACGAGCTGGACCCGGAAAAGCTATCGGAGGAGGAGAAGGAGACGGTCAGGGAACAGGTCTGGCAGTATAAAAGCTGGGAAATGTTGATGCTTCGCGGCAGATATTACCGGCTGTCCGATCCTTTTTCGGAAAGCTTTGCGGCGTGGGCCTTTGTGTCGGAAGAAAAGGATAGGGCGCTGCTCAGTGTGGTGATGCTTGAAATGCACGGCAATATGCCGGTAAGCTATGTAAAATTGAGAGGGCTGGACCCGGAATCGGTATATCGGGACGTGAAGAACGGCGGCCGATATTACGGGGCGGATCTGATGGAAGCAGGGCTTCCTATGCCGATGGAGTTAAAGGAATATCCGGCGTATCAGATGGAACTGATGAGAGAAGCGTGAGCGGATGTTTTTTGGATATGCCGAAGGAATGTTTAGAAGGGGCTGAGCCGGATTTCCGGTTCAGCCCTCATCTGGATGATAGAATCAATAGTTTTCCGCATGAATTTCAAAATAGCTCTGCGGGTGATTGCAGGTCGGGCAGATTTCGGGCGCTTTTGTCCCAACGACGATATGTCCGCAGTTGCGGCACTCCCATACCTTAACCTCGCTTTTTTCAAACACCGTCGCAGTTTCCACATTCTTTAACAGCGCGCGGTATCTTTCCTCGTGATGTTTTTCAATGTCGGCCACAAGTCTGAATTTTGCTGCAAGCTCTGGGAAGCCTTCCTCCTCCGCCGTTTTGGCAAAACCCGCGTACATGTCTGTCCATTCAAAGTTTTCGCCTTCTGCGGCCGAAAGCAGGTTCTCAGCGGTATCGCCGAGGCCGTTTAACTCTTTAAACCACAGTTTGGCATGTTCTTTTTCATTGGAAGCCGTTTTTAAGAACAAGTCGGCAATCTGTTCAAACCCCTGTTTTTTTGCAACCGAGGCAAAGTAGGTATATTTATTGCGCGCCTCCGACTCGCCGGAAAATGCCGTTCTCAGATTTTGTTCTGTCTGCGTTCCCTCATATTTGTTTGTTCCCATTTTGAATCCTCCTTAAAATAAGATATGATTATGATTCCCCGTCATGCCTAATCTTAGTATATTAGGCGATAAGAGCGGGAAATTTTGGTTGGAATAGTAAGATTATAGCATGCTTCCCTGTTGTTTGTAAGGTGGTATGAAAATTTAGTGGGCGGCTGGCGGATAACAGGGGATTTCTTTTTTCCCTATTGGCGATTCTGCATTGCGCATTGACGGGGAAGCGGGAACGGTTTAAACTTAAGGGAGCGCTGCCGACAGGAATGAGGAGGAATTGTAATGAATTTACAGTATGGGGAACAGATGACAGGAGAGGAATATAATGAACTCCGCATCAGCGTAGGGTGGCGTCCGATCACTGCAGGACAGGCAGAGAGAGGGCTTGCGCACACAACCTTTTTGACGGCGGTAAGGGACGAGGGCTGGATTGTTGGTATGGGCAGAATACTGTTTGATTTCGGATATACGGCATATCTTGGCGATGTGATTGTCCGGCCGGAATATCAGGGGCTGGGAATCGGCAGACAAATCGTGGAGGGATTGATTGACAGAACCATGGACGCAGCTTATGAGGGAGAAAAAATCATGTTCATTCTGGGCGCGGCGAAAGGGAAAGAGCCTTTTTATGAAAAATTTGGTTTTGAAAGGCGGCCCAATGATTTTTCGGGAGACGGGATGTCAATGTGGCGCGGGAGATGATAGAATGGACAAGCAATATCTAATTGTTAAGAAATACGTTGATGTGGATACACCGCCCATCTAAAAATAATTGTGCTTTTTATTTTCTATGGATTTTGTGGATGCGGTTGGGGCATTATTGCTGTGACGTATCATGTTGTGATACAATGAGGCAGATAAATTTGAATATGGGAGGTCTGAAAGTGAGTAAGTTCAGCGAAAAGGGATATGTTGTTAAAGAAAACGCCCCGATCTATTTAACGGCAGATATGGATAAAACGACTAAGTGGTTTGAAGATGTATTAGGCTGGTACAGCAATATTGTAGAAAGAGATCATAATGGAAATGGCTGTTATGGTGTGGTTTTCGATATGTTACCGGAAGTGGAACTGGTACATTTGGCGCCGTTTACAGGTTTTCAGATGTTTTGCGGGACGCCGGAACCTTGTACGATTTCCTTTATGCAGGTTAAAGGCATTGAGAAAATGTATGACTATATCACATCTAACGGCTGGGATAAGATTACGGAAATCATAACGCAGCCTTGGGGCGGAAAAACCTGTAGTTTAACTACCATTGACGGATATATTATTAATATATTTGAATAGAACAAATTCTGAAGTTGTAGAGGTGAGTGATATGTGGTTTTGGTGGTTTATGCTTATTAGTGATTTGTTGATTCCACTTTTAATGATTTTTGCTGGCAGAATGATGTGGAAGCATACGCCGAAAAATATCAATGGAGTTATTGGTTATAGAACCAGTCGTTCCATGAAAAACATAGACACATGGAGATTTGCTAATAATTATTGCGGAAAACTCTGGTGCAAAATCGGTAAAATTATGTTGTTTCCAAGTGTTATTTTACATTTTCCGTTTTATGGACGTTCGGCGGAAGCCACTGGAACCTTTGGTGCAATACTGTGTACAATACAGATTATTATTTTACTAATATCAATTCTTTCGACTGAAAAAGCTATGAAAAAGAACTTTACCGAGGACGGAGTACGCTGCACCCCTTGATAAAGCAATGCTAAGAACGATGCTTATCAGGGTGGAAAAAGCGAGGTGTGATTGTGAATAAGGCGTGGTCTGAATTAAATAAAACAATGCAAACGCAAATCAAAAGAAAAGATACCTATGAAGCGGGTATTGACACATTGTTTCATTTGCGAAATCAGTTAATGGAAACCTTATTATCATTTCGGGAGGAATTAAGCAGGGAAGATTTTGACGCGATTCCATTTATAAACGCAGACGGTTACCATAGTAAAACGATTGCTTATTCTATTTGGCATATTTTTCGGATCGAAGATATTGTTGCGCATACATTGATAAGTGAAAACGAGCAAGTATTTTTTTCGGGCAATTACCAAGAACGTATCAATTCGCCTATCATTACAACGGGAAATGAACTGGTAAAAGAGCAGATTGCAGATTTTTCAAAACGACTTAACTTGAAAGAGCTTTATTCCTATATTTTTGAAGTAAAGGATAGCACCGAGAAGATAATCGATCGTTTATCTTATGATGAACTGAAAAAGAAAATAGCAGAAGAAAGAAAAGAACATTTAAAGTCATTAAACGTTGTAAGCAATGAAAAGAACGCAATTTGGCTGATCGATTATTGGTGTGGTAAAGATATCCGCGGGTTAATACAAATGCCATTTTCAAGGCATTGGATCATGCACGTAGAAGCAAGCTTGCGTATCAAAAACAAGATACAGAAGAATTTCTAAGAACGGATGAGCCTTTAGAGGAATGGAATATTTGGCATTGCGCGAACCATTCAAAATGTACCTCAAACCCCGACCTTCTCCGCAATCATAATATCCATACAATGTTGATGCGGGATTCCGCTGCTATTGCAGTCAAAAATGATTTCCTCTGTTTTATGCAGGTTCCAATCATGATACAGCATAAAGAGTTCTCCGGAACTCCAGCGAAAATGATTAGCATCCCGATCTGGCGCAGCTTCCAAAAACGGCTTATCTACAAATACATTGATGGCGTGTATGCCGCTTTTATTTGTGTGTTCCTTCAGGTTTGCTGTAAGTTCTTCCCGAATTTCCGGTTTCATAAAGTGAAATACGCCGCTGCTGAAAATAATATCATAGTATTTGGCTGCACGAAAGTCAGTGATGTCAGCCTTAAAAAAGTCTACATAGGTATTACATTTTTCGGCAAGCTTTTTTCCTTTTTCAATTCCGGTTTCAGACAGATCAAAAGCCGTGACCAGATACCCGTTTCGGGCAAGAAAAACGGCGTCTTTTCCTTCTCCGCAACCAAGATCCAACACCTTTAACGGTTTAACAGGCGGACGCAGTTTCATGATTTCATAGCATAAAGTGTTGGGGGTTATTCCCCAATAATAATCCTCCGTGTCATAGCGTTTATCATAATCGGAAACCGCAAAAGACTGATATCCCAAAAGGGAATCAATGCTTGTGTCCAGTACGCTTGCAATCATAGGAAGCATTTCCATTTCCGGATAGTTCGTTCCGTTCTCCCATTTGGAAACTGCCTGAAAAGAAACATGTAACTGATCCGCCAAAGCTTGCTGTGTATAGCCTAAAGCCTTTCTTTTATTCATAATAACCGATCCAATATTCATATACCGATTCCCCCGTATCATCACGATGAAGCCGTAAGCTTTTTCTAATTTCATTATACGACAGAACATGAAAAAAACCATAACCGTGTCGGTTAGTTCTTCTTATAAATTCAACTAGCAGTAGAAAATATCAATAGGGGGATAACGCTTCTTTCTTTTACTGACTGCAGAAGATGCGGCTTGAAGGATTGTCTCATATCAAGTAAAATGAAATACATAGACTTAACTGCTTTACACATGATATACTATCTATAAGTGAAAATGTCGTGAATAAATAGGAAAGTATGGTGATGATATGTCAGATAAAGAAAAAGTAATTCAATTATTAGATAAAGTTCCAGATTATAAGATCGGATATGTATTAGCTTATGTGCAGGGTATCACAGCAGATGAAGAGGCAGACGACAGATTTTGTGAATCTCTCCTGCAGGATTATCTAAATGATAAAGCGACAGATAAACATGATGCAGTATCTATTGAAGAATTTGCGGAGCAAGAGGGAATTACTTTATGATGGGTATTTTCGCTTACGTGTTGGCGATTATCGGATTATTTATACATTAGATAATGGAAAATTGATCATATGCGTTATTGATGCCGGAAATTGGGAGATATCTACAAAAGATACTAACAGTATATTAGCAATGTGTTTCAAATTATAAGAATAAAAAAAGGAAACCTCGTCATTCCAAGGTTTCCTTTTTCACTGCGGAAGATGGGACTTGAAGGATTGTTACTTTTAAAAATACTGATAGAAAGGGGCTTTCTGACACATCATCTTCGTAGTGTAACCAAAGTGTAACTAAAAGTTCCGTTGACGCATTGAAGATAAACAGAAAAAACGATCTGAAATAATAAATTGAAATATTATTTTTTATTCAATAAGGAGAGGTGTTTTTAGATGCAAGAAATTATACAAAAGATATTGAGAAATGAAATTATGTACTATGTAGTTGTACCTGTTTCTTTACCAATATTAGGTTGGATAAAAAACTGGTATGATATAAAAGTAAAAAATAGAACAATGGGGTATTGGAAAATTAAATATAGAAGAAGTGATTCATTTTATGATATTGTACTGAAAACATATATATACATGATGATAAATATTTTTGTAGTGGGAGTAATAAGAATATTGGGATCTTTGTGGTTAGAAAAGAGATTAACATATATTATTTGTGGTTTTATATGTAGTACAGTTAATAGTGTAATAGTAATTTGTGTAATAAAAAAGCCTAAGACAAAGATTGAATTATACGCAGACGGGCGAACTAAGCAGTTATTATTATTTACGCTAGATCTTATTTTTAGTATTGCATTTTGGGCAATGCCTTTCAAAAAATACCAATATATTGTATCGCTTGCATTTGGCATGTCGCTGATTTTTTGGACTTTACTATTAGTCAAATGTATGGATATGGTTTATATTCTGGATAAATCATGTGCTGATATTTATGTCAATGGTGCAGAAACAGTTAAGTGTGTTTACGCAGGAAGTATTAGGAAAAACGGGAATTGGATATATGTTGACAGATATATAGAAGATTATTATGAAGAAATACGCATAAAGGAAAGTGAGATAGTACGAATTGACTATTATGGAGAACCTCTTATTGATGTTCGAAAGTTAAGTTTAAGAAGAAATTAAGTATTATGCCATCAGTTTTAAATGCGATAATAGTATCCTTCTGATAAAATAAATCATTTTTCTTACTCATGCAAGATGATTTATTTATACAATTATGAGAATTGATGTTGATTGAACAACCGAGAAGAGGTAAGATTTGTATAGAGGAAACAATATAGACAGAATTAGGGAGGAATTATGCAAAAATTAAAGGTATACTTAGATACATCGGTTATCAGCCATCTATTACAAGAAGATGCACCTGAGAAAATGGCTGATACCCGGCAATTATGGGAAATGTTTAAGAATGGAAAATGTGATGTTTATTTGTCAACGGTGACATTAGAGGAAGTTTCAGATTGTCCGGAGCCTAAAAAGAGTAAAATGTATGATTATTTAGAGCAGATAAATTATACACCTATTAGAATAACAGACGATATGTCAGATATTGCACAACAGATTATTGATATGGGTATCTTAACAAAGAAGAGTTTTGATGATTGTCAACATATTGCAGCAGCGATTATTTATGGATGTGATTGTATCATATCTTGGAATTTTAAGCATATTGTCAATATCAAAACAATCAGAGGTGTAAGAGCCATTACTAATTTAAAAGGCTATAAACCTATTGAGATTCTAAATCCATCCGTATTGTTAGAAAGTGAGGGATAATTATGGAAAAGCCTATTTTAAGTCCTGATTTTACGATTGATGATATTCATAAGCTAAGAGAGTACAATTACTATCTTACTAAAGATATGAATCCACGGGAAAGACAAAATTATTATAATGAACGTGGTATGGAAGTACACAGGCAGATACAAGAAAGAAAGTTACAGAAAGCGTCTTTATAAAATAGTTTGAGATTCAATAAAAAGGAAACCTCATCATCCGAAGGTTTCCTTTTTCAGACTGCGGAAGAAGGGACTTGAACCCTCACGTCGTTTCCAACACTAGATCCTTAGTCTAGCCTGTCTGCCAATTCCAGCACTTCCGCATACGTTTACAACGCAACTAATATATTACTGTCTAAAGGGAAAAAAGTCAAGGGCTTTTGAAAAATATTTTGTCGGCGGCAGTTTTGCGGGAGAGAAGGCGGCTGGTTAATCTGGCCGCCTTCATATCCGCGTAGAATGCTGTCCCTAAAAATCTACCTTTGCGGTAAACAGCGCCCCTTCTGCGATTTTCTGGTCGCTTCCTTTCAGTTCATCCATGTATTGCATGTAGTCACACACATAGACATACACGGTATCCGTGTTTCTGCCGTAAGTGGAGTAGACCTCGGCGTTATCTCCTTGAGTGTCCAGCCGTTTTCCGTCTGCGTCGCAGATAACCACCACATAGTCGAAAGCGGAGGCGTTCTCCGGAAGCAGGAGTTCCGCTTTGATTTCAAAGTCGGTTTTTTCCACGGAAGCGATGCCGACGCCATTTTCGTTTATCTGATCGACGCGGACAACCTGTTTCCCATCCGCATCCATAGTGACAGGGATGGCGAAGTTCCATGTGCCGGTATAATGCTTTTTGAGCGGTTCCGGAAGAATCACGGTTTCCCCGGTTTCGGGGTCTGTGGCCTGCGTTTGTTCATATTGCAGAAGGTCTGCGTAAATATCTGAAATTTCAAGATAATAGGTAAACTGCTGCGGGAGCTGTTCCACCTTGTCTTCCCAGATCAGCTCGGCGTCGGTCTGGGCGGTAGACCTGTTTACGGCGCGGCCGCTGCACCGCAGATCTTCGTCGAGGGAAACCCGTATGATGCCGGTAAAGGTATGGTCGTCCTCAAACTCTCCTTCGATATAATAAGGCGTGGGATAGCCCGATCCGGCAGGACGCTCCTTTTTGGTAAGCCCGGGCACATCGTAATAGGAGTTGGTTTCCATGGACAGTATGTCATAATCAAGGATATAGCCGTCCATATTTTTTGTTTTGATAAAATCGGCGGGAAAGGCTTCCTCGTTTTCAATGCAGAGCGCCAGATACAAAGCCTCGGCAGAACAGTTAGCCTCCGAAACAGTAACAGTCAGCCCGTTTGAAGTCTGCACGAGAGCGCCGTCCTTTTGTTTCCCAGCCAGACTGCCGTTTGCGGCGGACGTATCTGTTCCAGCCTGCGGACGGGATTCGGCAGCGGGATCTGTTTCATATTTTATAGCTCCGTCGGAAAAGTTCCCCTTATAGCTGACCTTTTCCTGTACCAGAGAAAAGATTCTTCCCACAAAGGGGAGCTTTGCGGCAAGGGCTGGGTTGGAAACGCAAAGTACCCCTGTGCACAAGGCGATGAGCAGGGCGGCGGCAGCCGCGCCGTGGCGAATGGTTTTCAGGCGATGAAGCTTTTTGCGCTGACGGATACCTGCACGAATACCGTCTTTCACAACGTCGTCCAGCGATTTCGGAATGGGGATTGCATCAAATCTATCATTTTGCATAACGGTTACCCTCCTCTTTTTGTCCATGGTCTTCGGTCAGCCATTTGCGGAGCATTTTTTTTGCCCGGTACAGGTCTGCCTTGACGCTTCCTTCGGGAATATCCATAATCTGTGCGATTTCCCTGATTTTGAGTTCCTGAAAATAGAACAGGATGACAACGGTTTTGTAATGTCCCTTTAAAGAATCGATGGCATCGTACAAATCGACTTTTTCTTCAATCAGATAATCCAGCGTTCCTTGTTCCACATATTCTTCAAGAGATACGGTCTGCGCCTTCTGCTTATCCTGCCAGATGCAATTGAGCAGGATGCGGGTGAGCCAGGTTTTGAAATAGCGCGGCTCCTTGAGTTTTTCGATGCCGATTAGTCCTTTGGTCACGCATTCCTGTACGGCGTCCAGCGCGTCCGCTTCGTTCTTTACATATAAAAAGGCGGTCTTATATAAGTAGACCTGATATTCGGCAATCAATTCGCCGTAGGCGGACATATTGCCTTTGATCGCTTTTTTGACAAGCTTGATAGTATCTTCCTTCATCGGTGTCTTTTCCTTTCGTCGTATTCCGCGGTGTCTTGCATTGCCGGTGCGCGCATCTTACCGGTTTTGTCTGCTATTGATTAGACTGTATGGGAAGAAAAAAGGTTGCATTGTTTTTTTATGATAAGGTCTTGACAGCAGACAGAAAAGACGCTAAAATAACATTTGTTCGCAGGAATGGCGGAATTGGCAGACGCGCACGGTTCAGGTCCGTGTGGTAGCAATACCATGAGAGTTCAAGTCTCTTTTCCTGCACGAAAAGAAGTCTTAGCAATAAGACTTCTTTTTTTGCGCGCATCTTGCGTCTGCTTATGCATAACGAAACAAAATAAGGCAAATTATCACATCTTATGCTCTTTTCATATCGGCTTACCAATCCTTATAATAAAGACAGAAAGCAAACCTGAGAGGGAAGAATGTAAGGCGGGGAGTAAACGAACGATCGGGGTGCGGCAAAAAGGGAGGGTAATTATATGCGGTATGGACACTTTGACAATGAAAACAGGGAATATGTGATCGACAGGGTGGATCTGCCCTGTTCATGGACGAATTATCTCGGTGTGGAGGATATGGCGGCGGTGGTGAACCACACGGCCGGCGGGTATCTTTTTTATAAGACGCCGGAGTATCACAGGATCAGCCGCTTCCGGGCCAATGCGGTGCCCATGGACAGGCCGGGTTTTTACGTGTATCTGCGGGACAATGATAACGCGGATTATTGGTCGGTTTCTTGGCAGCCGGTGGGCAAGCCTCTGGATCAGGCAAAGTATACTTGCCGCCACGGTATGTCCTACACGGTGTACGAGTGCGACTATGCGGGGATTCATGCGTCCCAGAAGATGATGATTCCGCGTGGCGAGGCGGTACAGCTCTGGGATGTGAAAATTAAAAATACGGGAGACAGCGTGAGGAACTTAAGCGTGTTCTCCTATCTGGAATTTTCCTTTCATCACATTATGATCGATAACCAAAACTACCAGATGAGTCTCTACTGCGCAGGGGTATCCTATGAGGATGGCATCATTGAAGAAGACTTGTTTTACGAGGAGGAAGGGTATCAGTATTTTACGGCGGATTTTACGCCGGACGGTTTCGACTGTATGCGGGATACCTTTATCGGGACTTACAATACGGAGACAAATCCCGTGGCGGTGGCGGAAGGGAAATGCGCCTCGTCTTATGAAAAAGGCGGCAACCACTGCGGCAGCCTGCAGAAAAATCTGACCTTGCAGCCCGGAGAGGAAGTACGGCTGATCTTTATGCTGGGAGAGGGCAGGAGGGAAGAGGGGCGGCGCATCCGTGCAAAATATGCGGATCACGGGGCGGTAGACCGGGCCTACGCCGACCTGAAAAACTTCTGGGAAGAAAAATGCGCGAAGCTGCAGATTCAGACGCCCAACGAGGGTATGAATACGCTGATCAATACATGGACGCTTTATCAATCGGAAATCAATGTGATGTTTTCACGCTTCGCTTCTTTTATTGAGGTGGGCGGCAGAGTGGGGCTGGGCTACCGGGATACGGCGCAGGACGCCATGACGATTCCCCATTCCAACCCGGATAAATGCAGGGAGCGGATCGAACAGCTTCTGCGGGGGCTGACCAGCGAGGGTTACGGCCTGCATCTGTTCCAGCCGGAGTGGTTCATGGAAAGTACGGGAACAAAACCCTTTCAGTCTCCGACGGTGATTCCGGAGCCGGATAAAAACAGCATCATACACGGACTGAAGGATGCTTGCTCAGACGACGCCCTTTGGCTTGTGGCTGCGGTGACGGAGTACATCAAGGAGACAGGGGACAGGGCTTTTGCCATGGAGAAGCTTCCCTACGCAGATACTTTTTTAGAAGGGGATAAGGAAGGGGAGACAGTCTACGACCATCTGAAACGGATTTTGGATTTTTCTGCGAAGCAGGTGGGGCAGACGGGCGTCTGCAAAGGGCTTCGGGCAGACTGGAACGACTGCCTGAATCTGGGCGGCGGCGAGAGCGCCATGGTAAGCTTCCTGCACTACTGGGCGCTGGAACAGTTTGTCGGACTGGCAAAGCATCTGGGCAATGAGGCGGATGCAAAGAGCTATGCGGAATTGGCCGGTAAAGTCAAAGAAGTGTGCAATACGCAGCTTTGGGACGGCCAGTGGTTTATCAGGGGCATCACGGCAAAGGGAAAGAAGATCGGCACGCAGGCGGACAAAGAGGGCAGGGTGCATCTGGAATCTAACGCATGGGCGGTTCTTTCGGGAGCGGCTGATGAGGAGAAAGCGGATCAGGCGCTGGCTGCTATCGACGAGTATCTGTACACGCCTTACGGACTGCTGTTGAATACGCCTTCCTATACCGTGCCGGACGACGACATCGGGTTTGTGACCAGAGTCTATCCCGGCCTTAAGGAAAACGGCGCGGTCTTTTCCCATCCCAATCCTTGGGCTTGGGCGGCGGCTTGTAAGAGAGGCAGGGGCGATCTGGCTATGAAGTTTTATGACGCGCTCTGTCCTTATCACCAGAACGACAAGATTGAAATACGGGAGTCGGAACCCTATTCTTACTGCCAATTTATCGTGGGAAAGGATCACAGCGCCTTTGGCAGGGCAAGGCATCCGTTTATGACAGGCTCCGGCGGCTGGTCTTACTTTTCCGCCACCAGATATATGCTGGGAATCCGGCCTGATTATGAAAGCTTGACCATTGATCCTTGTATCCCGGCGGACTGGAAGTCCTTTCAGGCGGTTCGCCAGTGGAGAGGGGCGGAGTACGAGATCAGGGTGAGTAACCCAGAAGGCGTGATGAAGGGCGTGAAAGAGATTCGGATAGACGGCACAGCCGTGGAGCGGATTGCACCGATGGAAGCGGGCAGCAGGCATGTGGTGGAAGTCATCATGGGAGTGGAATAACAGATTAAAAAGGAGGGCGCACTATGATTAAGTTTGGAACAGGCGGTTGGAGAGCCGTGATCGGAGACGAATTTACGAAGGAAAACATTCAGATTTTATCCAGAGCCATCTGTGATAAGATGCGGGAGGAAAAAGTAGAGCAGGAGGGTATTGTGCTGGGCTATGACAGACGGTTTCTCTCCAAGGAAGCCATGCAGTGGGCGGCTCAGGTTTTTGCGGCGGAAGGGATCAAGGCCAGCCTGATCAATAAATCGGCTCCTACGCCCCTTGTGATGTTTTATGTCATGAAGCATGAATACCACTACGGCATGATGATTACCGCAAGCCACAATCCCGCAGTTTATAACGGCATCAAAGTGTTTACCTATGGCGGCAGGGATGCAGATGAGGAGCAGACCGCGGATATCGAGCGCTATATCAACGAAGTGACGGATATCCCTGTAGACGAGATGAATTATGCGGAAGGAATCGAGAAAGGATTGATTGAAGAAATCTATCCCTTGAACGAGTATCTGGACAGTATCATTGATACGGTGGATATGGATCTGATCAAGAAACGGGGACTCAGGGTGGCTCTTGACCCGATGTACGGCGTCAGCGAAACCTCTTTAAAAACCATTCTGATGACTGCCAGATGCGAGGTGGAGACCATCCACGAGAGGCACGATACGCTCTTTGGCGGCAAGCTTCCCGCGCCTACGGCGGAGACGCTGCGAGCTTTGCAAAATTACGTGATTGACAGACGCTGCGATCTGGGATTAGCGACGGACGGCGATGCGGACCGGATCGGCGTGATTGATGATAAGGGAAATTTCCTGCATCCCAATGATATTCTGGTACTGCTGTACTATTATCTAGTGAAGTATAAGGGCTGGCATGGGCCGGCGGTCAGAAATATCTGTACGACCCATCTGCTCGACCGGGTGGCGGAGAGCTTCGGGGAACAGTGCTATGAAGTGCCGGTGGGCTTCAAACATATCTCGGCCAAGATGTTTGCCACGGATGCGATCATCGGCGGCGAATCTTCCGGCGGTATGGCGGTGCGGGGTCATATCAAGGGCAAGGACGGCATTTACGCTTCCGCGCTTCTGGTGGAAATGATTGCGGTGACGGGCATGAAACTGTCCGAGATCATGGAGAAGATCCGAAAAGAATTTGGCGGCATGCCATTGGAGGAGCGGGATTACCGTTTCAGCCCCCAGAAAAAAGAGGCGATCCAAAAGCAGTTGCTGCAGGACAAGGAACTGCCGCAGATTCCCTATGAGGTGGAGAAGATTTCCTATCTGGACGGCCTAAAGATTTACTTAAAGGACGGCGGTTGGATCTCCGTCAGGTTCTCCGGTACGGAACCTCTGCTGCGCATTTTCTGCGAGATGAAGGAGAAGCAGGAGGCGGCGGCATTCTGCAAGGTGTTTGAGGAATATCTGGGTTTATGATAAGATAGAAAAAAACGGAGGGTATCATAAACGCTATGATCAATAAGGCTGTGGAAAAACACAGACGGAAAAAATCACTCAGATGGAGCATGATAAGGCGGCTCGTGTTTGGGTGGTTTTTGCCGTTGTTTTTGATGATTTTGGTGGTCATACTGCTGATGACTAAAAAGGTGCTCAGTCAGGTGGAGCAGTCGATTCAGACTTCTGTGGAAAAGACGGTGGAGATTATGGAGTATCAGTTGAAGGATTGTGAGACGGCTTCAAAGGACGCCTCCTATAAGGCCGTGATCATGGAGCAATATAAAACCTATCAGGAGAACAAAAATACAACTGAATTTGTAAAAGAACTGAAAAAATACCTGACGGAGCAGTACGGCTATGACGATAACTGCAAAGCGGCGCTGCTTGTAATACTGGAGAACCCGGAAATTTCCGCATATTCTCTCAATTACAGCAATAAAGGCTCTTATCAGGACGTCCAGTTTTTCAATACGAAGGCTAGGGAGAAAATATTGGAGGTGGCAAAGACGCTTGACACCGGCACGACGTTAGTCGGCGTGGAGGGCCGGGTTTATATGGTCAGGAATTTGGTGACCTCTAAGTTTGTTCCTTACGCGGTATTGGCGCTTGAGCTTGACCGGGAATCGTTGATGAAAAGCTATACCGGGATCTGGGGCTACGCGGATGCGGCCTTGTACTGGAACGGAGAACTGCTTTTATCGGGGGCAATAGACCACGAGACGGGAAAGGAGCACGAGTATGGTTATATGGTAAGCGCTCTGGGGAACCGGCAGGCAGCGTACCAGTACAAGAACGGCGGGTATTCCCATGCCTATCACAGAATCAATATGTATGGCGGGACGATGGTGCTTTTGGTTTCTCTGGATAATAGCGTGACCTATGCGGGGATGACGGCAATGCTGTATTTTTTCTTGATTCTTATTGTGTTTATGATACCGCTGATCGTGCAGATGATGCGTTTCTTCCATAATAAAGTGACGGTGCCGCTGGGAGAACTCATCACTGCCGCCGATGCGGTCAGGGAAGGAAATCTTGGCGTACAGATTGTCAATGAGGAGGACAATGAGGAATTTTATTATATGAAGGAATCTTTTAACCATATGTCGCTGCAGCTTAAGACGCAGTTTGATAAGATTTATCTGGAGGAAATTGCGCTGCGGGATGCGAAGATCATGGCCCTGCAGTCCCAGATCAATCCCCATTTTTTAAACAATACGCTGGAGGCTATTAACTGGGAGGCGCGCTTAAACGGGAATCAGAAGGTGAGCGGTATGATCGAGGCGCTCTCCACCATGCTGGAGGCGACCATGAACCGGAAGGAAGAGCAGTTTCATTCCATGGCGGAGGAAATGGCCTACGCGGACGCTTATCTGTACATTACCGCCCAGCGGTTTGGAAATAAATTCAAATGCACGAAGCAGATTGACGAACGGCTTCTGCATGTACAGGTGCCCAGACTGATTATTCAGCCCATTGTGGAAAATGCGGTGGAGCATGGCATGGACATCACGACGCAGGGACTTCTGGAAATCAGGCTGTCCACGCGGGGGGACGGGTATCTTTGCATTGAGGTGGAGGACAACGGCCGCCTGACAGAGGAGGACAGAAAGCGGATCGAAAGGATTTTGTCACAGGATAGGGAGCTGTCCGGAGAGAACCATGTGAGTCTGGGGATTCGTAATGTTGACCAGAGGCTTAAGATGATATATGGCTCGGATTGTGGATTGTTTATAAATGGAGACGAGGATCGGAATACGGTCAGTACAATTTTGCTTAAAATGGATGTGCCAAGCGAACAATAAAAGGCAAAAAAGAACAATCCCAACAATTTTATGACTCTCCCTTACGGAGTATGATAAATACAGAAAACAAAAACAACAGAAAAAACATTCTGTAACGAAAGGGAGGAAAAGGGTATGAAGAAAAAAGTGATTTCTATGATGCTGGCCGGAGCAATGGTATTATCCATGACAGCGTGCGGCAACAGCGGAAACAGCAGCGACGCAGGCAGCGCAGCAAGCACAGGAGGGGACGCAGCAGCAGAAGCTCCGGCAACAGAGGCTCCGGCAGCGGAGGCAGGACAGGAAACGGAAGCGCCCGCAGCGGCGGAAGGCCCGGTGGAGCTGGTAGTAACCACCACTTTCGCAGGCGAGGACTCTAACGCACAGAATTATAAAGATGCGGTGAAAGCTTGGGAGGCGGAGACTGGCAATACAGTAGTTGATACTTCCGCAACCGCAGACGAGACCTTTAAGACAAGAGTGGCAACAGACTTTGAGACGGGTTCTGAGCCGGACGTACTGTTCTTCTTTAACGGAGCGGACTCCAACAGCTTTATCGAGGCGGGCAAGGTAGTTTCCATCGACGAGATCCGCGCGGAGTATCCGGATTAC
This sequence comes from uncultured Lachnospiraceae bacterium, assembly GCA_947243855.1. Taxonomy (GTDB): domain Bacteria; phylum Bacillota; class Clostridia; order Lachnospirales; family Lachnospiraceae; genus UBA3282. The sequence goes on from CAMXIK010000017.1 coordinate 68,033, forward strand.
GCTTCCAACATGAACGAGGATCTGATCACCGCATCTTTGGTGGACAACAAGAAATATGCGGTGCCGGCAAACGGTTACTGGGAGGCAATGTTCGTAAACACCGAGGTACTGGACGCAGCGGGCGTGGCAATGCCGGGCGCAGACTATACCATGGATCAGTTTAAGGCGGACTGTGAGAAGATCAAAGCAGCGGGTTATGCGCCGATCGCGGCGGCCCTTGGCAATATCCCTCATTACTGGTGGGAGTTCGCAATCTTCAACAACCAGTCTCCAGCAAACCACTTGGAGATTCCTGAGAGCGCAGCGGACGAAAATGGACAGAGCTGGGTAGCTGGCATGAACGATATCAAAGAGCTGTATGAGCTTGGTTACTTCCCGGAGAATACGCTCTCTGCAACAGACGACGAGACCTTCGCGATGTTCACGGAAGGCAAGGCGGCATTTTTGATCGACGGTTCTTGGAAAGTGGGCGGCATCGTAAGCTCCTGCCAGTCTGACCCGAACGACCCTGCTACGCTGGATACGGCAAAGCTTGATAAATTCGATGTAACCTATGTACCGGGCAAGGGCAGCAGAAAGGCAACCGATTTGGTTGGCGGTCTTTCCTCCGGCTACTTCATCACAAGAAAGGCATGGGACGATCCGGCTAAGAGAGCGGCAGCAGTCAGCTTTGTAGAGTATCTGACCTCTGATGAGATGGTTCCGAAGTTTGCACAGCACGGCGCATCTGCACTCAAGAACGCACCGGAAGTTGACGCCTCTGAGTTTAACAGCCTGCAGATTAAGGCAATGAACATGATGGCTGGTACGACATCCCTGACGGGTGCGGTACAGGATCTGTTCGCAGGCGACTGCCGCGTATCTACCTTCGACGGTATGCCAGAAATCGTGACCGGAAGAGTTGCGGCTGAGGACGCAGTGGCGGAAGGCCTTGAGGCTTATCAGAATCAGTAAATCACATAAGGAAGCATTTGAAGGGGCAGGGGATTACCCTGCCTCTTTTCAAAAAAAGATTTGGGGAAAGTGTGGAGGTGGCTTATGGGAGCTAATATATATCGCAATAAGAAGCCGGCGCTGGTGTTCCTGCTTCCGGCATTTCTGTTCATGGTAGTGTTTCTATATTATCCTTTTTTCAAAAATATACTGAACAGCTTTATGCATCTGAAACAGCTCGGTGCGTCGGCGACCGAATTTAATACGCCGTGGTATACCAACTACGAGGAGATGCTGCACGATCCGAACGTGTGGACCTCCGTGAAGAATACCATCATTATGATGCTTGTCACGCTGATCGGGCAGGTAGGAATCGCCATTATACTGGCGCTGATGGTGGACAATATCAGCAGGGGAAAGCAGTTTTTCCGGACTGTGTTTTTCTTCCCCATCGTGATTTCCGCGACCGCTTTAGGTTTGATGTTTAACCTGATTTTTCTCCGTGACAAAGGTATGGTCAACCAGATTCTGGAAATTCTCGGCAAGCAGAATCTGACCGACTGGAAGGCGGAGGGAATCGCCCTTGTGACGATGATGGCGCCGGTTATGTGGCAGTACGTGGGATTCTATTTTGTGATCCTTGTCACCGGCCTTAACAATATTTCGGAAGAGCTGTACGAGGCGGCCAGAATTGACGGCGCGACGGCTTTGCAGAGAGTGCGCTACATATCGGTTCCGCTGCTCCACAATGTGATCTGTACCTGCAGCGTTCTGGCAGTCACGGGAGCGCTCAAGGTGTTCGATCTGCCATGGGTGATGTTCCCCAAGGGGATGCCGCTTAAGAGCACTTTCTTAACCGGTACCTACATGTATTATCAGACGATGGAGACGAAGAACGTGGATTACGGCGCGGCGCTGGCGGTTCTGATCGTGGTGCTCGGCGTGATACTGGCCAAAGTCGTCAATGCGATTTTCAGAGAGAAAGATTATTAGGAGGAGGGATAGACTATGACGAAGAAAAAGACATTATCACCCGGATTGATCGTGGTGTATGTGATTTTGATTATTTGGGCGTTGACAACCGTTTATCCCATTATCTGGGTCATACAGAACGCTTTCAAAGCAAAAAATAAGATTCTGGAGAATTCCTTCGCGCTTCCCACGGGAGATCTGTTTACGATGGCGAACTTCCGCAAGGCTTTTGAGACGACGGATATCTTCGGGGCATACAAGAGCAGCCTGTTTATTTCCACCATGGTGGCGCTGCTGGTTGTGCTGCTGGCGGGTATGGGCGCCTACGCCCTTGCCAGATATAAGTTTCCCGGTTCCAGTCTGATCAATTCTCTGGTGATCGGCGCCATGATGTTTCCGGCATTTGCTACAGTCATTGCAGTATTCCAGATGGAGTTTCGGTGGGGGCTTGCCAACACGGGAAGCTGGCTGCGTAACATGATGTCTGTCATCCTGCCGCAGGTGGCCGGTAATATGGCCTTTGCCATGGTGGTTCTGACCGGTTATATCAAGGGCCTGCCCATTGAGCTTGAAGAGGCGGCCTATATGGAAGGGTGCAACGCGTTTCAGATTTACTTTAAGGTGATTATGCCGCTGACAAAGCCCTCCTTTGCGACGGTAGCGATCTTCTCCTTCTTATGGAGCTACAATGATCTGTTCACCCAGTCTTTCTTCTTAAGAAGGCCCGATATGTACAGTATCACCATGATGTTAAACAACATCAGCGCCAAGGAGGGAACCGATTATGGCCTGATGGCGGCGGTGGTTGCGCTGATCATTGTTCCCGTTATCATCGTATACTGCTGTCTGCAGAAGTATATCATTAAGGGTATGATTGCGGGAGCTGTGAAAGGTTAGATAACAATAGACAATTCGTGTGTTTTTCGGTATGATAGAACTAATAGCAGGATGTGGGGGATAGAATGTACAGCGTGGCGATTATCGACGATGAGCCATTGATCGTAGAGGGATTGTCGAAGACAATGGCATGGGAGAAATGGGACTGTCAGGTAATTGGGACGGCCTGTGACGGAACGGAAGGGATGGCGCTGATCCGCGGGAAAAAACCGGACATTGTGATTACGGATATCAATATGCCAAAGATGGACGGGTTAAAGATGATTGCGGGTTTAAAATCCGAGTTTACAGACATGCAGTTGATTATCCTGACCGGGTACAGGGAGTTTGAGTATGCGAGACAGGCGATAGAGCTAGGGGTTTCTAGGTTTTTGTTAAAGCCCTCCAAGATGAACGAGTTGGAAGAGGCTATGGAGACTGTGACGGGACGGTTGGAACGGTTACGCCATCCGGCGCCAGCGCCGATACCGGAGGAGACAGCGGCGTCTGGGCCGGAGGACGAAACGGAGAATCCGGAGGAGAACAGTGAGGCCAATAGTTTTATCGTAAAGAACGCGCTTACTTATATCCGGGAAAATTCGCAGGAGAAGCTGCGGCTTTCGGATGTGGCCGATCAGGTGTATGTCAGTCAGTGGCATCTTTCCAAGCTTCTGAATAAACATACCGGCAAGAACTTTTCCGATTTGTTAAACGGCGCCCGCATGGACCGGTCAAAGGAGCTGTTAAAAGATCCGGCTCTTCGAATCTGCGATGTGGCGGAAATAGTAGGGTTTCAGGATCTTGCGCATTTTTCCAGAGTCTTTAAGAAACTGGAAGGAATGTCCGCTGGGGAATATCGGAATACCTATTGGGGAACGGAACAAAAAGAATAGAAGAAAGGCGGAAGGGAATTATGAGAGTATATTGTGCATCGGACTATTATCATGTAAGCAGGGTGGCGGCAAATATCATATCGGCGCAGGTGATTATGAAACCGGACTGCGTGCTGGGGCTGGCGACGGGTTCTACGCCCATCGGCACTTATGAACAGCTCATCCGGTGGTATGAGAAGGGGGATCTGGATTTTTCCCAAGTGCACAGCATCAATCTGGATGAGTACAGGGGGCTTTCTCCGGAGAATGAGCAGAGCTACCGTTATTTTATGAATCATCATCTGTTCGATTCCATTAATATCGACAAGAAAAATACCTTTGTGCCCAATGGAATGGAGGAGGACAGGGAAAAAGCGTGCAGGGATTACGATGAGATCATCCGTGCCCACGGCGGCGTTGACATGCAGATTCTGGGTCTGGGACATAACGGGCATATCGGGTTTAACGAGCCGGGCAGCGCTTTCGGCAAGGAAACGCATTGTGTAAAGCTGACGGAGAGTACCATATCGGCTAACGCCCGCTTTTTTGCCTCGGCCGACGATGTGCCGAAGGAAGCCTATACCATGGGCATCAAGTCCATTATGCAGGCGAAAAAAATTGTCGTGATTGTCAGCGGCGAGAGTAAGAGAGAGATTGTAAAGAAAGCCTTTACGGGGCCGATTACGCCGGAGGTGCCCGCGTCCGTCTTACAGCTTCACAACGATGTGATTCTGGTGGGGGATGAGGCTGCGCTGGCGGACACCTTTCAGAATCATTGAGAAAGGAGAGAACAGATGCGTACAATCAGGGGTATGATTTATACGGAGCGTTTTTGTTTTGAACCGGGAGAGGTTACGATAGAGGATGATAAAATCAAGAAAATAGAGCTGTGCCGGGAGGAAGCGCTCACGGAACAGGAGGCGCAGACCTATATTCTTCCGGGGTTGGTTGATACCCATTTTCACGGCTGCGCGGGCTATGATTTCTGCGACGGGACGGCGCAGGCCATGGACGCTATCGCTTCCTATGAGGTGACCCATGGCACGACTACGATCTGTCCCGCCACCATGACCCTTTCGGAGGAGACGTTGATGCAGATCTGTACGGCTTGTGCGGAAGCGGTGGAGACGGAGAAGGTATGCGGCGATATTCCGCTGAAAGAGATTTTGAGGGGCATCTATCTGGAGGGCCCCTTCATTTCCATGGAAAAGAAGGGCGCGCAGAATCCCGCGTATATCCACGAGCCGGATCTTGCGATGCTGCGCAGGCTGCAGGAAGCGGCAAAAGGGATGATCCGTATGGCGGTGGTTGCGCCTGAGGTGCCGGGGGCAATGGAGCTGATTCGGGAAGGACAGGGGGAATTTCGCTTTTCCATCGCTCACACGAACGCCGATTATGAGACTGCAAAAGCGGCGATTGAGGCGGGGGCGGCTCATGTGACGCACCTCTACAACGCCATGCCGCCTTTTACACACAGAAAGCCGGGCGTGATCGGCGCGGCGGCGGAGAATGGGAAGACGGAGGCGGAGCTTATCTGCGATGGGATTCATATTCATCCCTGCGTGGTAAAGAGTACATTCCGGCTTTTCGGCGCGGAGCGGATGGTTCTGATCAGCGACAGTATGATGGCCACGGGTATGGAGGACGGCGAATATGCGCTGGGAGGCCAGCCCGTCACTGTCAAGGGAAATCTGGCATTGCTTGCCGACGGCACCATTGCGGGGAGCGCGACAAATTTATACGATTGTATGCGGACAGCCATCAGTATGGGCGTTCCCAAGGAGGAGGCTGTCCGGGCGGCATCGGCCAATCCGGCGAAGGCCGTCGGCTTGGAGGGAGAATGCGGTTTTCTTCTGCCGGGCAGAAGGGCGGATCTCTTGCTTGCGGATAGGGAATTTACGTTGCTGGAAGTGATGAAGTCGGGACGGACCGTGAAGGCATAAAAAGCCAATTTACTTTTCGGGTACGGTATGATACAATAAAGCGATTCAGAGGATTCGTATCCGAGGAGGAAAATTATGAAAAAAAGGAACGGGGCGGCATTTTTGCTCATAGCTGCCGTCTTGCTGACAGCCTGCGGCGCCGCCAAAGAGACGGTGACGACGAAAGAGATCGTGGCGCCGGAATTGTCTTCAAAAGATATTTTGGTAAATTCACTGGAATACTTATTGGAAGAGCCGGAAGGGGAACAAGCGCAGGCGCTGGAAGAAGAAAGATCTGCGGAAACGGCAGAACAAGAGGAGATAGAGCCGAAGATGGAGGCGGTCATCTGCTACGGCAGGGACTGGGGCTCCGATTTGACGCGGGAGACGATACAGGTTTCGGAGATTACGCCGGAGGTATTGCTTAGCGCGTTGGCGCGGCATAATATCGTGCCGTTGTTTGATACCAGAGCGCTTTCTATGGAAGAGAAGGAGCAGGACGGAAAGAAAGTGCTGTATTTAGACTTGTCCGAAGCCTTCGGGGAGTATGTGCAGACCATGTCCGAGGAGGCGGAGTGCATCATCGTCGCCTCTGTGGTGAACACTTTTTTGGCAAACTATGACGTGGATGCGGTATATCTTACTGTGGAGGGGAAGACGCTTGAAAGCACAAACGCGGTATATTCCGAATATCTTTTTACCTGTACGCCAGTGGAATTGCAGAATCTTTTTATGACGGAGGAAGCCGAGGGGCTGGAAGAACCGGAAGAATAGGAAATGCTGGAAAGGAAGGGTATGATGGCCGAAATCAGCGAGCGGGAACAGTTGATCTTTGATGTGGCGCAGATGGAGTGGGAGTTGTTCCAACAGGTTTACAACACCGGAGGCAGGGCGTCCTGTCAGGACGATCCCGATACCTTTTTCAAGATGCGTATGAGCCAGTGGATGGTGTATTCGGACGAAGTGCTCAAAAGCTACCGGGAGGACTGCGAGGAGGCTGTGAAGGAAGGGAGAAATCCCATCTTTGAGAAGTACGGCAGAATGATGGAGAGTACGTTTCCGGAGGAATACGAGGAAATCAAGTCCCATCTGCCAGATGTGTCCGATAAGAAGGACATTGTGGAGCAGATTGTGAAGATACATGTGGAGTGGGACGGCGAGGTGGCGAGGCAGTACCCGAATCTGCGAGGGCGCGGCAGGGTTGCGACCACGGCACAGGACGGCGTGATGGCCGGCTCCTCCATGGAGAGCTACTTAAGAGGCGAGCTTTCTACCTATTCTATGAGGACGCTTGAGATGATCCGCAAGGAAACGGAGGAAGCCAGACAAAGGGGCGAGAATCTGGTGAAACAGACCATCGCTAACGAGACGGCCTTTTACGGGTATGGGTCGTTGGAGGAGGCGGAAGCCAAATATAGTCAAAAGTGAAGACGTCTGCGCACTTCGTTGCGCAGGCGTTTTTTGACCAGTATCGTGACGAGCGCAACATCGATGATTGCGCAGACCGTCAGCACCACGGCGGACCAGGTCAGCCGGAGCGGACTTTGCAGCATACGGCGGATCATCAGTTCTAGGGCCGCGCAGAACAGCGGAATTTCAATAAACAGGCACAGCGCGCCCGAAAGGAGCGAGAAGGGCACAAGCCTTGCCAGAAAGGTGAAAATTTCCGTGTTCAGGATGACAAGCACCACGATGGGAAGCCCTAACTGCCAGAACCATGCGGTGGAAGGGGTCAGGTAGGCGATCATATAGAGATATACGGCTACCGCCACGCCGTCGGCTAACAGGGAGAGGGCAGGGGGCATTTTGCGGTAGTACACCATCGGGAAGGTGAACACAAACAGGCAGATACAGATACCGATCACCTGCAGGGACCAGAGAGAATGGTCAAACACCAGAAGATTTAATAAAAAGCAAGTGCCGGCGGTGGCCGTCAGCACCACAGACAGAAGGATGCCAAGATCCTTTCTTTTGACCTCTTCTACCTGCCCCTTGTCCGTGGGGTAAGGGGAGGGGGGCAATTCTTTTCCGGCCTCTTTTGGATTGATGACCGGGGTATGGCACAGCGGGCACTCCTTAAGGGAGGCTTCCAATTCAACGCCGCAGTTTACACAATATGACATAGTCGGTTCCTTTCTACAAAAAAACAAGTGTTATAAAATGCCGGAGGCACGGTTGCTTTCAATTTTCACATGGATGCCGTCCTGTACCAGCCTGCGGAAGAAGTACCGCTCCACATCGCTTTCCACGATACTGCTGGCGAAGTTGACGCTCAGAATATCCTCGAAGCTGATGATGGCACAGTTGGTGCGGGAGGAAAAGGGTTGTCCCATATAGATATCGAAACGGTCGATATAGGGTTTCATGTCGTCCGGCACCTTGAGCGCGCCCATGTTTGTGAGACCGGCGGAAGAATTTTTGTCCTGCACCCTTGTGTAAAAGGTACGCACCACCAGATCTTTCAAAAAAAGAGGCACGATGCGGATCAGAAAATTGTGCTTTGTGGCAGCGTTGGTGGTGATATCGCCGCATAAAAATTTTTCGTTGATATAATAACGCATGAAATTGTGTACCTGCGTTACAATCTCCTCAAAGGTGTATTCGCCGAGCCTTGGGTCGATGGAGGGATATACCATGGTGATGAAGTTGCGCAGGGTCTTTGAAGGAAAGAAACGGCGCAGATTTACGGGCATGGCAATTCGCACAGGCTTATATTTCAGATGAAACTCCGCCCCCTGCTTTTGCAATAGGGCGTAGAGCAGCACCGCGTTTAAGTATTCTGTGATGGTGGCGCCGTATCCTTTGGCAACTTTCAGAACTTCTGAGACGGACATAATGCCGTCTACGATGTTTAAGGTATAAAAAGGTTCCTTGGTGCCGCGCAGGCGGTAGGTTTTTTCCGACGGGCGGGGCGGTTTGACTTTTGCCGTGGCGTAACGCATATACGCGTCTTCCAGTTCTTCGGGATCTGGGTCCTCATCCAGCTTTAACACAAAGCCGGAGGGCGTAATGCTGTGGCCGAGCAGGCCCAAATAGACGGCAGTCAAAGTTTGAAGAAGACACATGCCGCCGGTGCCGTCTCCCAGACAGTGGTGAGCCTCCAGAGAGATGCGGCATCCATAATAGTATACCCGGATCAGATAACGATTGTTACTTTTAAAATGCATGGGCATACAGGGATTCTTGATATCTTCCTGCACAAAAGGACCGGGTCTGGTGTTTGGTTCCAGATAACGCCAGAACAATCCCTTGCGGATCGCCACTTTGTAGGTGGGAAAACGAGGCAGCGTCCGGTCCAGAGCCTGCTGTAAAAGCGCCGGGTCTACAGGGTCTTTGAGCTTGACGCTGAGACGGTAGACCGAAGAGAAATCCCTTCTTTGCAGGGTGGGATAGACGGTGGCCGATAGGTCCAGCTTGTACCAGACGTCCTTCCTGCTTTTGCCTGCGGGCTTATTCACTTGTCTTGGAGAACGTTGATTGGGCATGACAGCGGGGCTTTCCTCTCATTATTTTTCCTATGCATTATAACATAAATATGCGCAAACATTCCAATTATTATGGTAAAATATGAGATAATAATGCAAGAGTAGGAAAAAAGTTTATTTTTACGGAGGTTGCTATGGCCAGAGCGGATAAAAAGAACGCTGGAATGATGAATTTGATTAAGCGCATGCACGGTGTGGTGGAAAATGTGGATATTGAAAAACACCGCCAGTCGCAGGATCATTTCGGCGCGCTGTTAGGAAACAGCAGGGATGTGATTGTGGAGGATGTGGAGATTGCAGCCGTCGGGGAGGATGGCAGAAGCATTCATGGGGAATGGATTTATGTAAACCGCGCCCATATGAAAAAATATATCATACTGTACTGTCACGGCGGCGGTTATTCGACCGGAAGCAGTTTGTATGCGAGGACGCTTACCACGAAGCTGGCGGCTTCTACGTCTATGGATGTGCTCAGTTTTGATTACAGGCTTGCACCGGAAAATCCTTACCCAGCGGCAGTGCTGGATGCCATGCAGGTCTGGAATTATTTGATGCTTCTGGGGTATGGCGCAAGGGATATTGTGATAGCGGGGGATTCCGCCGGCGGCAATCTGGCGCTTTCCCTATGTCTGCAGCTAAAGAGTCAAGGACGGCTTATGCCCAGAGGCCTTGTATTAATGTCGCCGTGGACGGATCTGACGGCCTCCGGAAAATCCCATACGACGAAGGCGGATGTCGACCCGGTTTTAAATGCGGGTTATCTGGAACAGATGATTGAGAACTACGCCGCGGGACAAGAACTGAAAAATCCTTTGATTTCACCGCTGTTTGGGGATTATAAGGGGTTCCCCCCTACCTATATTCAGGTGGGAAGCAATGAGATTTTACAGGATGATGCGGTGATGCTTTATAAGAAATTCTTGAAGGACGAGGTCTGCGTGAAGATGGAGATTTTTAAAGGCATGTGGCATGTGTTCCAGATGTCGCCTTTTAAGACGGCTTATGAGGCTATGGATAAGAATGCGGAATTTATTTACGATATCTGCCGGTGAAAATATTGGATTTTTCAGAGTCCATTCGCAAAACCGCCTCTTCGAGGCTTTCCTTTTGCTCATATATGGCTTCTCGCCATATAGATTTATAACAACAGCCTATATCATGCAAGCATGGATAGTCTGTTGATTATAAATCTGCATGGACTCTGAAAAAATGAAAATAAAAAAAGGATTTCGGCGGTTTAGGGCGAATAATAGTAGTGAGGGGATTTGGATTCGGAGTTTTTTAAGAGGAAATTGCCATGAACATACGGGAAAGCTTGGAACAGTGGGAGAAGGAATATCTGAGTCCTTACGCCATGCTCAGCATGAACTCCCAAGGGAGGCTTAAGGAGGAAGAGCAGTGCGATATCCGCCCTGTGTTCCAAAGAGACAGGGATCGGATCATACATAGTAAGTCGTTTCGCCGGCTGAAAGACAAAACGCAGGTATTTTTGACGCCGGAAGGAGACCATTACCGCACGAGACTGACGCATACGCTGGAAGTAAGCCAGACGGCCAGAACCATCGCCAAGGCTCTCAAGCTGAATGAGGATCTGGTGGAGGCCATTGCGCTGGGCCATGATCTTGGGCATACGCCTTTTGGACATGCGGGGGAGCGGGCTCTTGACAGGGTATGTCCTTACGGCTTTAAGCACAATGAGCAGAGCGTGCGGATCGTAGATCTTTGGGAGAAGGACGGGCAGGGCATTAACCTGACCATGGAGGTGCGGGACGGCATCTTAAACCATCAGACGACAGGACATCCCGCCACACTGGAGGGGCGCATTGTCCGGCTGGCGGATAAAATCGCTTATATCCATCATGATATGGACGACGCGGTGCGGGCTGGGATTTTGAAGGAAGCGGACGTGCCCAAAGAGATTGGGAGCGTGATCGGTTATAGCTGCGGCCAGCGTTTGGACTGCTTTATCCACGATATTGTGACCAACAGCCGTGACAAAGACGATATTCGTATGTCTCCGAAAGTGGAGGAGGCCATGCGGAAGATGCGGGAATTTATGTTCCAGCATGTGTACCGGAACCCGATTGCAAAGAGCGAAGAGGGAAAGGCGGAAAAGCTGATTATCATGCTCTACGAGCATTATATGGCCCATACGGAGCAGCTGCCCAATTTCCTGTTCCGGCTTTTGGATGCTGGAGAGCCGCTTGAGAGGATTGTGTGCGATTATATCAGCTCCATGACGGACCGCTTTGCCATCGCGCAGTATGAGAGATTGTTTATCCCGAAGACGTGGCATGGCTGATGTGAGAAAGGATAACATGCGTTATTCAGAGGAATTGATCGAGGAGATCAGAACGAAAAACGATATTGTGGAAGTGATTTCCGGTTATGTGCGCATGCAGAGAAAGGGGAGCAGTTATTTTGGGCTGTGTCCGTTCCATAATGAGAAATCTCCCTCTTTTTCCGTTTCACCGGGCAAGCAGATGTACTATTGCTTCGGCTGCGGGGCCGGCGGCAATGTGATCACTTTCCTGATGGAATATGAAAACGCCACCTTTCAGGAGGCGGTCAAGATGCTGGCGGACCGGGCCGGGGTGGCGCTCCCAGAGATAGAATATACCGAGGAGATGCGCCGCAAAGAGAGCAGGCGCGCCAGACTCCTTGAAGTCAATAAGGAAGCGGCCAAATACTATTACTGTCTGCTGCGTTCTCCCAGAGGGCGGACGGGATACCGCTATTTGTCCGGCAGGGAGCTTACGGAAGAGACGATGAAGAAGTTCGGGCTTGGCTACGCGGACGGTTCCGGCTCCGATCTGACGGCTTATCTGCGGTCGAAGGGCTATGCGGACGAGCTGATCGCGGAGGCCGGACTTACCGGGTTTGACGAAAAACGGGGCGTTCACGATAAATTCTGGAACCGGGTGATGTTTCCGATTCAGGACGGGAATCATAGGGTGATCGGTTTTGGCGGCCGCGTGATGGGGGACGCCAAGCCGAAGTATCTAAACTCGCCGGAGACCCCTGTTTTTGACAAAAGCCGGAACCTTTACGGTTTGAATTTTGCAAGGACCTCCCGGACTGGAAATATGCTTCTTTGCGAGGGCTATATGGATGTGATCGCCTTGCATCAGGCTGGTTTCGGGCAGGCGGTGGCTTCGCTGGGAACAGCCTTTACCATGGGGCAGGCGGGCATTTTAAAGCGTTTTGCCGAGGAGGTGCTTTTGGCCTATGACAGCGACGGCGCGGGCACAAACGCCGCCCTGCGGGCAATCGGTATTTTAAAAGAAGCGGGACTGCGGGGCAGGGTCATCGATATGTCGCCTTACAAGGACCCCGATGAATTTATCAAGAATCTGGGCGCGGACGCTTTTCAGGAGCGGATTGATCAGGCCCAGAACAGTTTTTTCTTTGAACTAAAGATTCTGGAGCGGAACTATCATATGGAAGATCCCGAATCGAAGACCGCTTTTCACCGGGAGATTGCCAAGAAGCTCTGTGGCTTTGAGGAAGAGGTGGAACGGGAAAATTATATCGAGTCGGTGGCCGAACGGTATCATATCGGTTATGAGAATCTGCGCAAGCTTGTGAGCGGCTACGCGGCCCGCACGGGCTTAGTGAAGCCGGTGGAGCGGCCGAAGCCAACGACGGCGGGGAAACCCACGAAGGAGGATCACGTCAAAAAATCGCAGCGCATTCTCCTCACATGGCTGTCGGAGGAGCCGGAGATTTATCCGAAGATACAGGGGTATATTTCGTCGGCCGATTTTACGCTGGAACTGTACAGACAGGTGGCGGACAAGCTGTTTGCGGGATTGGAACAGGGAAACTTTTCGCCGGCCTCTATCGTCAGCGCATTTGAGGAAGAGGAGGAGCAGCGTGAAGTAGCCGCGATCTTTAACACAAAACTGGAGAGTCTCAACACAAAGCAGGAGAAGGAGAAGGCATTCCACGACGTGCTGGTGGCGGTAAAAGAGAACAGTTTCCAGTATTATTCGGCCAGAATGGGATCGGATATGGAGGCGTTAAATCAGGTAATATCAGGTAAAAAGGCGTTGGAGGAACTTAAGAAAGCGCATATTTCCCTAGGATCAGGGTAAGCTAATCGAAAAAAGGTACGTTTACAATCGGACAGAGGTTAAAAAGAGGTTAAACATAGGAAGGATGGAGCAATTCATGGATGAAAATGTACAGGCAAAGTTTGAGGAGCGTTTAAAAGACCTTCTGGCTATTGCTAAGAAGAAGAAAAATGTTCTGGAATACCAAGAGATCAACGATTTCTTTGCGGATCTTTCTCTGGAAGAGGAGCAGTTTGATAAAATTTTAGAGACGCTGGAGCAAAATAATGTGGATGTCCTGCGTATCACAGAGGAAGACGACGTAGATGATGAAGAGATCATTTTGACGGAAGAGGACGAGGTGGACGTGGAGGATATCGACCTCTCCGTGCCGGACGGTATCAGCATCGAGGACCCTGTCAGAATGTATTTAAAGGAAATTGGCAAGGTGCCGCTTCTTTCCGCCGAAGAGGAAATTGAACTGGCAAAGAAGATGGAGATGGGCGATCTGGAGGCAAAACAGCGTCTGGCGGAGGCCAATCTCAGACTCGTGGTCAGCATTGCAAAGCGTTACGTGGGGCGCGGTATGCTCTTTCTTGACCTGATTCAGGAGGGAAACCTTGGTCTGATCAAAGCAGTGGAAAAATTCGATTACCGGAAAGGATACAAGTTTTCTACCTACGCGACATGGTGGATTAGGCAGGCTATTACCAGAGCCATTGCCGATCAGGCAAGAACCATCCGTATTCCCGTGCATATGGTTGAGACCATCAATAAGCTGATCCGGGTGAGCAGACAGCTTCTACAGGAGCTTGGAAGGGAGCCAATTCCGGAAGAGATCGCGGAGCAAATGAACATGCCCGTGGAACGGGTGAGAGAGATTTTGAAAATTTCCCAAGAGCCGGTTTCTCTGGAAACGCCGATCGGTGAAGAAGAAGACAGCCATTTGGGAGATTTTATTCAGGACGACAATGTACCGGTGCCGGCGGACGCTGCGGCTTTTACCCTATTGAAGGAGCAGCTTGTGGAGGTGCTTGGCACGTTAACGGAGCGGGAGCAGAAGGTACTGCGCCTGCGTTTCGGTCTGGACGATGGAAGGGCCAGAACCCTTGAGGAAGTGGGCAAGGAATTTAACGTGACCCGTGAGCGTATCAGACAGATCGAAGCCAAGGCTTTAAGGAAGCTCCGCCATCCAAGCAGAAGCCGGAAATTAAAGGATTATCTGGACTGATGCGGCCTGTGGCGTTGTCCGAAAGACTGCGGACCGTGGCTTGTATGGTGACGGCGGGAAATGCGGTCTGCGACGTGGGATGCGATCACGGTTTTGTGCCGATTTATCTTGTGCAGCAGGGGATCAGCCCGAAGGTGATTGCCATGGATTTACGGGAAGGGCCTCTTTGTGCGGCGAGAGAGCACGTGGCGGCTTATGGTTTGGAAGAGAAGATCGGGACCCGCTTGTCGGATGGTTTACATAATTATAATAAAGGAGAGGCACAAACCCTGATCTGCGCCGGCATGGGCGGCGGTCTGATGATGCGTATTCTGGCCGAAGACATGGAAAAAACGGCGTCTTTTCGGGAACTGATATTGCAGCCCCAGTCTGAAATCGAGAAATTCCGCCGTTTCCTGCGGGAGAGCGGTTATCGGATTCTGGATGAGGAGATGGTGGAGGAAGACGGGAAATATTATCAGGCGATACGGGCGGCAGGCGGCGGAAAGCTGCGCACGGAGGATACGCCGCCGGATGGGAATGTGTGCGTCGATGCGCCGATTGATGAGTTATGTAAACTTAAAGACCGTTACGGGCCTGTTCTATTACAAAAGAAAACACCCGTTTTTTTATCATTTCTAGATCGGGAGGCTGCTCTTTACGAAGAAATTCTCAGTCATCTGCGCGGGCAGGGGCTGTCGGAGGAAAAGAGGAGAGACAGATACGCGCAGGTAGAGGCTTTGCTTGCGGATAACAGGCGGGCGCGGGAGCTGGTATGACGGTAAGAAAAGAAGGTTTACATAATATTACAACATCTAACAAAAGAAAAATACGGATAAAGGAGGGGAAGGGCTATGGTTACAGTGAAAATCGGAGAAAAAGAGGAACGCTATGAGGATGGCATCAAATATGAGATCATAGCGGAGCAGCACCAGAACGATTATACCAGCCAGATCGCATTGGTGACGGTGGACGGCAAGATACGTGAGCTTATGAAGCGCGTGGACAGGGATTGTGAGCTTGGATTCATTACCTACGCGGACGATATCGGGCACAAAACCTATGTCAGAACCGCCGTTATGCTTATGCTTAAGGCTGTCAAGGATGTGGCGGGCATGGAGGCCGCAGCTAACGTGAAAGTGGAGTTTGCCATCGGCGCCGGTTATTACTGCGCTTTTCGAAACGGTCTGAAATTGGATGAGAAAACCATCGAGAAGGTGAAGGACCGCATGGGAGAGTTGGTGGACATGGATCTTCTGGTGACGAAGAAGGCCTATCCGGCGGATGAGGCGGTGGCTCTCTTTGCGGAGAACGGCATGAAGGACAAGGTTTCCCTGTTCCGTTACCGCAGAAGCTCTAATATCAACGTGTACTGCATGGGGGATTATTACGATTATTTTTATGGCTATATGATGCCCAGCACCGGCTATATCAGGCAGTTTGATCTGTTTGCCTACGAGGAGGGCATGATTTTGATGCTTCCGGAGAAGGAGGACCCGGACGTGCTGCCGGAGTTTCAACCGCGTAAAAAGCTGTTCCAGACCCTTCTCGCAACGGGAGAGTGGAGCCGTGATCTTGGAATCGATACGGTGGGGGACTTGAACGACCAGATTTGCAGCGGCAGTATCTCCGATATGATTCTTGTGCAGGAAGCGCTGCAAGAGAGAAGAATTGGCGAAATTGCAAGGGATATCGCAAGGCGCGAGGGCGTCAAGTTTGTCATGATTGCCGGGCCATCTTCCTCAGGTAAGACGACCTTTTCCCACAGATTGTCCATCCAGCTTCGCACTTATGGTCTAAAGCCCCATCCGATCGGGCTTGACAACTATTACTTAGACCATGGCAAAACGCCTTTGGACGAGGACGGCAATCCTGATTACGAGTGTTTGGAAGCGCTCGACGTGGAACAGTTTAACAAAGACATGACGGCGCTTTTGGCGGGAGAGGCCGTACAGCTTCCCACTTTTAATTTTAAGACGGGAAAAAGGGAGTACAACGGAAAGGTTACCAAGCTTGGTGAGAACGACATTTTGGTGATCGAGGGCATACATGGACTCAACGAGAAAATGTCCTATTCCCTGCCGGCGCAGAGCAAATATAAAATTTATATCAGCGCGTTGACGACCCTGAATGTGGATGAACACAACAGGATTCCCACCACGGACAACAGGCTTCTTCGCAGAATTGTGAGAGACGCCAGAACAAGGGGAGCCACCGCAGCCAGAACCATTTCCATGTGGTCCTCTGTCCGAAGAGGGGAGGAGCAGTATATTTTCCCGTTTCAGGAGGAGGCGGATGCCATGTTCAATTCGGCGATGCTTTACGAGCTGGCTGTTCTCAAACAGTACGCAGAACCTTTGCTTTTTGGCATCAAGAAAGGGGAGCCGGAATATCATGAAGCGAAGCGGCTGCTCAAATTTTTGGAATATTTTCTGGGAATCAGCAGCGAGGAACTGCCTACCAACTCTCTGTGCAGGGAGTTTGTAGGGGGAAGTTGTTTTGAAGTGTAATCAGAGCTATTCGTAAGTGGAACAAATGATCGCGGCTGCACAGACGAAAGGGTGCAGACGAGGAAAGTCCGGGCTCCATAGGGCAGGATGCCGGATAACGTCCGGTGGAGGCGACTCCAAGGCCAGTGCAACAGAAAATAAACCGCCTCAGGAGTTTTGCGAAGCAATACTCCGAGGTAAGGGTGGAATGGCAGTGTAAGAGACTACCGCCGCCGCGGTAACGCGGCGAGATCGGAAGAGCACACGTCTGAACTCCAGTCACGTAGCATCATCTC
>CAMXIK010000018.1 GCA_947243855.1 uncultured Lachnospiraceae bacterium
CGAAAACCGAGGACGATACCAGTCCCGGCATCGTTGGCCGTTGCGCTTACGGCTTTCATCTGGAAATATACAATTTCGCCGTTGACATATTTTCGGTAATTAACGGAGAAAGATTTCCCTTCGGCCAGTTTCTCATTTAAGGTATCCAGAGAGATAAACTGCCGCATCATTTCCCGATCCTCTTCATAGACCACATTTTGGATGTACCGTTCCATGCTTTCTGAGAAGGAAACTTGGCCGTCAAATACACTGCCGGAGCCAAAGGTATTGGCTCGGACAGTCACCATTGCGCCTGTTTCCGATTCTATGAAGCAGACAAGGGTGAAATCCCGGCTGAGCGCCTGAATCAGTTCCATCTGCATTCTTTCGTTTTTCTTATCCTGCAGCTTTTGCTCGGTACAGTCTACCAGAAAACGCTGGCAATAGAGTTCGCCTTTTTCTTCATAAAGCTTAATGCTTCCTATTACATGTAATATTTCGCCGTCTTTGTGCTTCACGCGGTATTCCACATTGACGGTGTCTCCCGCTTTTTTCAACATACGGATGCTGCTGCGGAGGTGATGACGGTCCTCTTCCATTACGGAAGCCGCGATCAGATCGAAGCCGTCGGCCATCAGATCTTCTGTGGTTTCATAGCCGAGGATCTTCAATGCGGCATTGTTGATCGTCAAAATACGGGAATCGTCCAGCGTATGACGCATTACGCCGCAGTCCATGGTGGCGAGAAGGGTCTCCAGATCCTGATTCTTTTTGACAATTTCCTGCTCGTAGGCGCGCTCTTTCGTTACGTCGATGGCAACGCCAACAGTGCCCATGACCGTGCCGTCATAATTATAAAGGGGCGATTTGTAACACATAAGCGTCCGCAGTTCGTTTCCGGCCTTGATGGTCTCCTCGGTTATGAGCGTCTGCTCGCGGCTCATGACCTGATGCTCCGATTCGATACAGGTAGGATCGTCTTCCTCTACATCCCAGATATAGGCGTGCCGGCGTCCTTCTACCTGCTGTTTGGTCTTATTGACCGCTTTGCAGAAGCTGTCGTTTACTTTTTCATGGACGCCGTCTTTATCTTTGTACCAGATCAGGTTAGGTACGTTGTTGATGGTAGCTTCGAGATAATGGCTGGTTTGCCAGAAATCCAGACTCATTTTACAGGTCTGCTGCCAGCGCAGAAAACGAAACCGGATCTCATCGTCCGATATGGGCGTGATCCAGATATCCGTAATTTCTTTGATAACCGGATTGGAACAGAGAAGCTGCGTTTGCTTTTTATCTGCAAGCAGGATAATCTGCGCCTTGTCGCGGCGGTTTTGCTGAAGAGTCTGCACAGTCTGATACGGATCGGCAGCCGACAGATCAGCAATGATTAAGTCGGCTTTTGCCGCTAAAGCAGCTTCGGCCTCGTCGCTCTCAGAAAAAATATGGGTAAAATTCACCAGAGAGGGCATTCTTTTTATCACATCAAAGGTGTGGTTCGGATGTCCAGAGATATATATTTGAAGACAGCAAGTATACATAATGGCTTCCCTCTTATCCATATAAAAGTTGTTAGTTACCACTAGTTTAACAAGTTCGCAAATGGCTGTCAATATGAGAGGGGATTGATAAAAAAATGCCTGTGAACTGCCGCTTGAGACTTAGGAATTAAGACGGTTGAAGATCAATTCGTATCCGTCGTTTCCGTAGTTCAGGGAACGGTTGACGCGGCTTATGGTGGCTGTGGACGCGCCGGTTTTCTCAGCGATTTCCAGATAGGTTTTTTTCTGTTTCAGCATAGATGCCACCTCGAAGCGCTGGGACAGGGACAGAAGTTCGTTGACAGTACAGAGATCTTCGAAAAAATCGTAGCATTCCTCCTGCGATTTCAGGCAGAGAACGGCCTGAAATAAATGGTCGACGGCATCGGTTTTGATTTTCTTATTCATTTTGCCTCCATTCTGAAAGAACCGCGTTTTTAAAAGAACCGCATTACTTTCACGCGTTAAAACTTTAAATATGTTATGTATGAATATACCACAGCCGCCATTTTTTGTAAACTGCACTTGTCATGGAGTGGCGAAAACTTTATAATAGAGGATAAAGAAAGAGGGAAGGCGTTTACTATGACGATTAACATAGAAGACCTGTTAAACAGCATTAAGGGAAGCGTGGACAGGATAGAATACATCAAGGCGGCGGATATTCCGGATATCGGCCTTTATATGGATCAGGTAACGACGTTTATGGATGCGCATCTGAAAAATACCACCAGAGATCCGGCCACCGATAAAATCCTGACGAAGACAATGATCAATAATTACGCAAAGAACGATCTTCTTCCGCCGCCCTCCAAGAAGAAATATTCGAGGGATCACGCCCTTCTTTTAATCTTTATCTACTATTACAAAGGGATCTTGTCAATCAGTGACATTCAGGAGCTTTTGCAGCCGATTACGGAGCGCTATTTCGCGAACGGGGAAGCGTTTGACCTTTCCCGCATTTACGAGGAAGTGTTCAGTCTGGAGCGGGAGCAGAAGGATGTCTTGAAAGCGGATGTAGAGGAAAAATTTCAGATTGCCCAGAAAACCTTTGAGGATGCCCCTGAGGAGGATCGGGAATTTTTGAAAATATTCTCCTTCATCTGCATGTTAAGCTTCGACGTGTATGTGAAAAAGCTGCTGATCGAAAAAATGATCGACGGCTTTACGGATAGACGCGGAGAGGAGAAAAAGAAAAAGGGAAAAGTGCAGGAGGAAGAGTAAAATGGGAACAATTCGGACATTTGAGGATCTGACCGCGAAAGGATTCGACGTGGAAGAGGGCATCAGACTGTGCGGAGAAGACGAGGCGATTTACATGGAGGTGCTGTGGGCCGCCATGGAGGAAGGCAAGGAAAAAATTCCGTTGATTCGCAGCGTTTATGAAGGCAGGGATTTTGAGCGCTACCGCATTGAGGTACACGGACTGAAAAACGCTATGCGTTCCATTGGCGCGAATTATCTTTCCCAATTGGCAGCAGAACAGGAGCAGGCGGTGAAGGATGAGAATTATTCTGAGATGGAGGTCGGCGTCGAGGAGATGCTCGAACAGTATCAGTTTGTGGTAGACGCTTTGAAGGAGCTGTTAGGAGAGGCGTAAGGTTGATAAGAAAAATGCCCGGTAAAAATGCCGGGCATTTTTGCGCCTTATGGTTAGGCGTAGGGGAACGGCTGCGCTGCTAGGGGATCAGGGCGCGGCTTTTTCGGCAAAAGTCGTGTCCACCAGATCTTCATAGGGAACCCGGCCGTCTAACTCGCCTGCTTCTTCCAGAATGTTTTCCAGAAGGGTAAAACTGTCTTCCGTGAAGATCAGATCGGATTTCCATGTGTCCTGCGCGGCGTACCGGCCGACGATGGTTTCTATGGTGGAAAGCTCCGTCTCTTCAAATTGGGGCGCGATCACCTTGGCAATTTCCTCGGGCGAATGGGTCTGCACGTAGTCCATGCCTTTTTGCAGCGCGCGGGTAAAGGCTTCGATCACAGCGGGATTTTTCTCGATATAGCTCTTTCTTGCAGAGAAGGCGGTATAGGGAACATAGCCGGAATCTTCGCCGAGAGAGGCGACCACATAGCCGTCTCCTTTTGTCTCAAGGGAGGTCGCATGGGGTTCGAATTCCACGGAAAAATCCCCCTGTCCGCCGGAGAAGGCGGCTGCGGTGGAACCAAAATCGATGCTTTGGTCTATGGATAAATCGTTTGCCGGATCGATGCCGTTCTTTTTCAGGATATACTCAAACACCATTTCCGGCATACCGCCTGCACGGCCGCCAAGCACATCCTTGCCGATCAGCATATCCCATGAGAAATTTTCAATAGGTTCTCTGGACACCAGAAAGTTTCCGGCCCGCTGGGTGAGCTGCGCAAAGTTCACCGCGTAGTCGGAGGCGCCTTCTTTGTAAGTGTAAATTGTGCTTTCGCTTCCCATAAAGCCGATATCGGCTTCCCCGGTCAGCAGCGCGGTCATGGTTTTGTCGGCACCAAAGCCAGTAATCAGGGTGAGCTCGATTCCCTCATCCGCAAAATAACCCTCCTCGATTGCCACATACATGGGCGCATAAAAAATGGAATGGGCTACCTCGTTTAACACTACTGGGGTTTTGCCGGACGGGGAACTGTCTTGCGGCGTTTTTCCACAGCCTGTAAGGGTTCCAGCCAGAAGAAGCGCTGCCAATAATAAACTGCCTGCTTTTTTCATGATCCTCCTCGGATTGCCTAGAGATTTTGAGGCAATCGCTAAAAGACATATTTACTATAGTCTATGCGAAAGAGAAAAAAACGCTTTTCTTTTTTTTGATAAGATGGTATACTGATTAAGTCGTAGATTTTGCAGGCGTAGTTCATCGGTAGAATACAAGCTTCCCAAGCTTGGGAGGGGGGTTCGATTCCCCTCGCCTGCTCTCTTTTTATGGTAAGGAAAGCCCGTAAAATCAAGGGTTTTCCTTATTTTGTCTCACCGAAACCGACGGTACGTTCGGTACGAATCGTACCGGATTATAGTGCAAGTGCCCTGTCTATGGCTTCTGCCTGTTCCTCCTTAGACTTTCTCTCGAAATTGTAATAAGTATAAGTAGTGGATAAATCCCGATGCCCTGCGAAGCGTTGCACAGTACGGTTATTTACGTTTGGGTTATCCAGTAAGGTACT
Organism: uncultured Lachnospiraceae bacterium; assembly: GCA_947243855.1. Lineage (GTDB taxonomy): Bacteria > Bacillota > Clostridia > Lachnospirales > Lachnospiraceae > UBA3282. Next base: position 4,662 of record CAMXIK010000018.1, read on the forward strand.
GATACACGTTTTCCTGCATTTGTGCGGGCTTTTTGCTTGTATGCCCAAGCGGTTACATAGCTTGCGGAGTTTGTGGTCGGCGGCACTAAAGCCAAGACGATAGTCGAAAGCAGGATTATCACTTTGAAAAATCCATTCGGCAGTAAAACCATGCGCTTCATTAAATGCTTTGACATCTTCAAGGATTCTTTGGGCTTCTTTTGTGAGAGGAATATCTCTAAATCCGGAAGCTGTCTTTGTCTTATCCTTTATGCCGTCATTGTTAGCCTGTCTGCTGATATATAGACGACTGCCCTTAACGTCAGACCATTTTAAGCCGCAGCATTCCCCGATGCGCAAGCCAGTCTCAAAGAGAAACAGTATTTGCAGTCCGGCACTGGATGCGTGTTTCGGGTAGTGTTCCAAATCGTCATAAACCATCGCTTTGATTTGTCTGCGTTCTTCATCGGTAAAGACCTGTGATTCGTCCGAAGCAGTAGGTCTTGAGAGAATAAGGCTCTTATTCAGTTTCTTACGAGCCTTTTGCCAAAGGTTTTCAGAAACTAGGGCAATATCCTCATCCGAAGCATATTCATAACACTGATTGATAATGTTAAACATGCGGCTAAACTTCTTCTTGTCTGGAGAATGCTTTTTCATTAAGGATTCTGCCCAAGTACGCAGGTCGAGTGACGTAATTTTAGCGATTGGTTTTTGAAGCAAAAACTCGCTTAAAGGTTCATTCAGATAATAGGTACGCCATGCGGTCTGAATCCGTCTGATATTCTCCGCATTATTGGGAGTTGTTTTCCAGTCAAGCCATTTTTCGTAGACTTGTTCGAGCGTCAAGTTTCTGTCCGGGTTGTCAAGGTACCATTCTGCAAGTGCATCCCACAGTTTTTCTTCACTACTTTTACGGATTTTTTTCTTGCCGGTTGGTGCTGTGTCATCATCAACCAAAGTAAAATATCCGCTTTTTTCTGTGTAATGTATTTCATAAGGATGCAGTGCTTTTGTCTGCTGAATACGTTTTTTCATATTAAATGCATTCAACACTTCATCCAAAATCATTATATCATATTCTTGATTTAATGAAAAGATATCACATGGATTCTGTTTTTGATTGTTGTCTTTTCTTCCCATAACAAATATCTCTTCCTTCAAATAGAAGTTTCTTTAAATAAACTCTCTCATAAGGACAGAGTTTTTGCGTCGCCCAATGATGCGTTTTCAAAAACTCTGCTGATGCGGCGTTCCTTCTTTGTGGTTATCAGATAATCGGTATCTGTCTGGGACAGCGCTCCCGTTTCCGGGTCTGCCGTCAGATTGTAGATGCCGGTCTCTATGACGTTCCTGCCGTCTTCGCCTGTTTCAATGACCCCGAAATTGGGTGTAAAACTGTCAAGGTCGGTATTGTCATCCATGCCGAAGGTCACGGCAGGCTTTGCCAGTCCCTGTGAATTGAAATACCGTTTCTTGTTGTACATCTCCTTATCGGTCAGCAGGGCGGCCGTCACATATTTCGTGATATAGGAGGCGGCTCTCTCCGGGCTTTCAATCTCCTCGCAGTCACTGAACCCGTATTCCCATTCCGTCAGGTTATAGACCTGCCTGCCATGCCTGATGACAGGCTTCCCGGTCTTCGGGTTTGCCGCTTCCACAAAGTCTGCGGTGACATCCCCTAACAGCCCGTGGAAATGGACTGCCCCGGATTTGTGCAGTTCGGGTATCAGCAGATAGTCAAACTGCCCGTGTCTGTCCCGCATTTTCCGGCACCATTTTAAGAGGGCGGTTTTTGCCGTTCCATAATCGGAACTGTTTAGCTTTTCCGGGTCGAAGGTGAGGGTCACGAACCACCGGAAACTGTTACAGAGTGCATAACCTTTCATCCTTCTCCGGATGGCGTATATCTGTTGTCGTGTCCGCTCTTCCTGTGCTTCGTCGGACGTTTCCATTCTGGCGGATAGTGTCCTGCCGGTTCCCGTGTGGCGGAACCTTGGGGAATGGTAAGCCGCTATCTCTATCCGCCCGTTCCCATAGTCCGTTGTGCGCCTGTTGTATTCCTTCTTTTGCTCATCAGAATGTAAACTGTCTGCATCCATATATCTGTCCCTCCGTTTCTGCGTTTTCTGGTGTCTCCGTCGCAACATTGCCTTTTGTCAAGTAAGGCAATGCCGCGCCCGCCTTTTTCCAATGCCGCCTCCGTGTCCCGTCAGCGGCCGCGCGCCTGCCCCTGTGTGCCGCCGCACCTTTGCCGGGATACAGCGGCCTTTGGCGGCAGGCCGCCCCGGCCGCCATCCCCCGCCCTGTGCGGCATCCGTATGGGCGGCGCGCATTCCCGCAGGACACACGGCGGCAGAGGTAAGCGGCAGGCTCACGTTTCTTTCTTACGGAAGGCGGGTGTAAAGCGGAAGCCGCCGGAAACGATGGCACGGTAGCCGTTCTCTGTCTGCACGGGTTTTTCTTTCAGATAATCCAAGGCATACCACCGCGCCATCTGCCTTTTGTCCGTGCTGATAATGCAGGTCTCCCCGTTTTCCAGTCCCAGTGCATGGAACACCTTAACGTCCTTCCCCATAAGAATCCCCCCTGTCCTTCAATCCTTTCAGAACCTCTGCACATTCCTCTATGTTCTGGGGGAGCAGGGGCGTTTCGATATAGGTCAGCCCGCCGGTCTTGGGGGTGAGTGCATAGCCTTTCCCCACGCCGCCCCTATACACGCTTCCTATCTCTTTCTTGTACACAAGGGTCGCCTGATGAAAGGTCTCCTCGGAGACCAGCTTCCCTAAGATAATGCGCGTCTGGCACTGCTCCGTAATGGATTTAGGCAGGTCAGTGGCATTTAACTTCTGCGCCGTAATGATAACCGCAAACCCTGCGGCCCTGCCCTTCAATGCAAGCTGTCCCAAAAGACGTTCTATCTCTTTCTTATCTTCTTTGTCCGCGGAAGACAGCACGGACAGGATTTCGTCAAAAATGAGAAAATGTCCCGGCATTCCTTTTTTCCGGAAATCCGTCACCCCAGAGTCATAAGTGTAAAACGTGGAATAATACCTTTTTTCCATCTCTTCCACAAGTCCGGTGAGCATCTGGATGATTTCTTCTGTCGTTGTGGCAACCGGTACACCGGCGTAGCGGAATATCATACTTAAGTCGGCGCTTTTCGCGTCGATCACATACAGCCTGTGGAGTCTGTTCAAAATCATGCCGCCCAGATAGGCTAAAAAACATGTCTTCCCTGCACCGCTTGGGGCAATCAGCATTATGTGGAGGGCTTCACTTATGAAATCCCATACCACATCGTCATAAATGGGAACCGGCTCGTAACTCCGCCTTGGTCTGTTACTGCCCGTCCATTCCGTTATTCCTTCCTTCATCTTCTGCAGGCCGTCAAAGCGTTCGGGAGGACAGCCGAAGATACAGACTGCCCGCATGTCCGCTTCCTCATATTTGAGCAGGGGCACTCCCAGATATTCCGACAGCCGCCGCCCTATGTCCGCCGTATCTTTTTCCAGTCCTTTCGGGTAAAGGACGGCGGTAACCTTTCCGTTTTCTACGCCGTACTGCCACTGGACAAAATAGCGCAGAAGCCCGTCCCCTTCCGAGCGCAGGAACATCCGGGTAAAAAGAATCAGTTCTTTACGGATTTTCAGCCATCCCACGGGCGAATACCGGGACAACAGCCATACCGACAGGGCAAGGGTCATCAGAAGGACAAGGCCGGATAAAAACATGGCCTGCAACAGCCGCCGGATGGCGGGAGGGGCAGTCACGCCGCTCCCTCTTACAATGGCGGGGAAACCCACCGACAGCAGGGATATAAACAGGAAAGACTGCTTCAAAGCCGTTACAGCCTTACCGTCTGTCCTTATCTTCAAAGTGCGCATTTCCCTTCCCCCTTACTTTACTTCTTCCAGTCTGGTGACGATCAGTTTCAGCCCTTTCGCGGCATAGCCGCCGAACTTCCCGCCGCTCATATTTGCTGTCGGGGCGAACTTGTAGTCAATGAGACGGTACTTTTTGTTGACTGCCGCCACGGGGTCTAAGGCTGTGTTGAGCAGGGTCACTTCAAAGCTTACGGCATCTTCGATTGTTGTGCCGCCCATGACCCCGATCTTCTGGGTGGTATCCTTTGTCTCTCCGTTCTGAAAGGGATTCCTCAGGCTTTTTACGGTCACCACGTCCGGCACCGGGAAACGACGCCGGAATACTTTCTGCACGTCCTCTTCCTCAAACGCTTCTTTGAGGCGTATCTCTGCGGGGCTAATGTACACAGCCTTCCCGTCAGGGAGGTTTGCATTTGCTTCCATAATTTTTTCATTACTCATAATTTTTTCCTTCCTTTCCTGTGTGTACTGTTTTTAGCTGTCATAAACAGTCTAGGGCAGAGCGTGGCCGGTCACCCGGCCATCTTTTTCCCGCTCTGCCATTTTTTCTATAACAGCCTCAACATGCCCCGGCCTTAGTGCGTTCTGTCAATCGTGCCCTCATCTATAAGATCAGAGAGTTTACACCGAAGCGCATGTGCTATATTTATAGCTGTTTTTAATTTGATATTATCGCTGTTGCCGGACAGGTAGTCCTTATAAGTAGACAGCCCTATTCCCGCCTTCTCGGCCAGTTTCTTCTGGGTGTATTCACTGGAAACATTCAGACGTTCCTGCCGCAGGTATTCTACTTTTTCCATAAAAGCCTTCATCCAACGGTAGTCTTCTGTATCGCCCATTTCGCGTTCAGCAATTACGTCATTTTTTAAATCCTGTTCCAGTTCTGCCTGTGTCTTTTTGATTACATGTATACTTTGTCTATCCATACAAGTTTCCTTATATGGTGCGCACCTTGATTCTCCTTTCGTTTTTTAGTCGATACCGGTATCTTTTTTGTTACATCTGCCGCATTTGCAACTACAGTAGTTTGTTAACTTTTTGTTAACTTTTGAACAAATTGCTTGACAGCATATCCAAAAAACGCTAGCATTACATCTTGTAGAGATGTAGAAGATAGGACGGAAGACAGGAGATAAGCTGTTAAACAATTTTTATTCAAAAGAAAAAAGGGGCGCGGGGTTACCCCGGGAAAGGCGGTTAGGCGTACGCCTAACCGCCTATACACGATATAAAAAATTTAAAGTTAGAATAATATAGAAGGATATAAGAAATGTGGAAGAGAGGACAGAAAGCCTCCCTTTTTTATTTCATAGGATTTCGTAGGATATGAAAAAAGAAAGAACCGCCTGCCATTGCTGTAGACGGTTCTCGTGATTTATCTTGTTTCTATGTATGGATTCTTTTACTGCTGTACGGGAACTGTGGACAATGCCAGTGCGCCGTTTATCTTGATGCCGCTCACGCCAAGGGTGGTGGACAGGTAGGTTACATCGCCTTTGCTCACTTTTACCGTGTAGCCGGTAGCGTCAACGCCGTCTGCAAGCGACATATTCAGATACCAGAGGTTGTCTTCACCCTGCGCCACCGCTACGGTCTTGTATGCTACGGTATTGCCGTCAGCGTCCGCCACTGCAAGAACTGCCACAATATTGCCGCAGTGCATTACCTGATAGGATGTATGTGCGGCATTCTCAACGATGCGGAAAGTCTGGCCGTCCCCGGCATTGGTCGTGAAGCTGTGGGGAACGCTTACGGGTGCGGGAGATGCAGAACCGCCACCGTTGGAACCATTATCAGAAGAGCCGCCGACATAGCCGGAACCGCTGTTGGAAGAACCGCTGTCATGGGAGCCGCTGTTGGAACTGCTTTCGTGGGAACTGGAACTGTCACTGGAAGAACTGGAGCCGCTGTCAGAGGAACTGGAACTACTCCAATAATTGTCAGGCATTGAGCCATAATCCGTATCATCTTCTGCACCACTATTGAACCCCAATGCATGGGTTGTAATGGATGTTGCCGGGGAAGCTGCGAAAAGCCCCAGTGCAAAAGCTGATGCCAAAATCCTGTAAATGTTTTTCTTCATAATCTGTACCTCCGTGTTTTGTGTTTTGTTTTCTTTGGTTTTTTGAGCCGGAAATCCCGAACAGTTCAGCAGAGGGGGCATATTTTTAAGCCCCTCTGTGAATCTGCCGAGATAAACAATAAGAAAGCGGCGCAGGATTTTTCTTTCCTACACCGCTGAAAATACAACACCATAAACCCAAGCACGCGCTCGTTTTCCCCTTGAAATAGTAGGGGAAATTCGCTATACTTGACTTGGCGCATAAATAATATGCTGTGTGGGAGCCCTATTCTCCTGCATAGGGGTGTAGGGAATTGGCGTTCCCTACATCCTGCCTTTTATTATCTATCTCGTTTTTCATTATACTGCTACTGCATCAAAATAGCAAGAAGAACTATTTTTCAAAAAGAACAAAAAAACGTAACCAAGAGGGGATGCCATTGATGATATCCGCGTTAAAAAGCAGGATTAAAATTCTCCAAATACATCCTTAAAAATATCATCACCATATTTGTCATATAACTTTGCCGCTATATCATAACAATCATTATCATTTCTTTGTGAGATGACTATGATATTCATTATCATCTTGTTAACAACTAAAGTATAGACAACCCTTATTCCAATCTCCTTGTATTTTATTTTGAAAAATCCAGTTAAATCATTACCATTTTTGTTCCCTAATGGCTTTCCATAACCGTTTGGACTTGGTAATGGCGCTTTTGACACTTTTATGATACCGGCTAATACCTGCTTACGTATACTTCCATCAATTTTGCTGTAGTCTTTTTTAGCTTCATCTGTTATCCGTATGTTCCACCCCATTATTCAAATTCCACACTTTCCGATACTTCTTCCAATTCTTCCATCGAAAAACCTTGTTCTTGTACAAAAGATTCAAAAGAAGATGTATTATCATTTGCTCTATTTTCTGCAAGTTTTAACAACTTGATATTCTCAATCTTTTCCAGTAACTCTTCTAATCTGGCAAGCTTTTTTTGTGTGTTCCTATATTCTTTTACCGATAATAATACAGCCGTTGGCTGATTATTTTTCAGCACAATATATTCATGATCATTCTCCGCCACATCACTAAAGATTTTACCTGCCTTGCCTTGACTAAAATCTGATATTGGGACAAGCCTCTCTGTTAACTCTAATAACGTTGTTTTCATGATTTCATCCTCCTGTTTCTCATTATATTCCATACATTTATGATACACAATAGTCTGGCTAAAATTTACATCAATATTTATGTTATTATTTTACTCATTTTCTTGCATTTCTATTATATTGTAAATTATGTGCCCGTTGCATTCCTACTTATCTATTGGTACAATGGGAACATCACTTAATGAGGAGGCACATTACATGATTTCAACTTATGAAGAGTATATAACCATGCCGGGGAGTCTTACCCTTGAAGAAATGCAGTCACTTCACAGGGAGATAAAAGAAGAAGTAGGCTATGATGAGGACGCTCTTGATCTTTACGCAGATCTGATTGACGCCGCCACGAAATACTCCCCATATCGCGCAAACTGGAATTTCTGGGGCAGGGAAGAAAAAAGGGCGGAGGACTCCACGCGTACCTCACGCCATGATAGGGTGATTGACTGCTTCAATATACTCGAAAGATACCTGAAAAAACAAGGAAAATCCGCCGCATGGCATGAAACACTTGGGGAGGACAGGAAACGTATCGGTGATTTTGCGTGTTATCTTGTTTTTGCCGAAAGCCTGAACGCAAGATAATAGATTTCTATTGCCCTACGGCGTATCTTGCAATCTATTTCTACATATGCTATAATGCCGATAGGCAGACAGAGGGATTACAATGATATCTGTCATCTTTAACACCAAAACGAAACCCCCAGAGAGGCACCTCTGAGGGTTTCTTGTTCCTTTACGGGGAACCAGTCCGAGGCTAATTGCCATCGTTGTCACTGTCTAGCCATTTGATGATGTAGTGGCACACTACACCGCCCACGACAGTGACCAATAAAGGGATTACAATGTCCGACATCTTCTCCACCCCCTCTCCGTTGCCGGATTGGGTATGACAACAAGACAAGCATAGCATATCTTGTCGAAATTAGCAAAAACGTAATCAAGAGGGAATGAAAGATACTGCATCCTTTTCATTCCCTCTTTTTCCATTCTGCTTTGGCCTGCGCCCGCTATGTCAAGGGTTGCCCTGCGGCGTATCGCTTCGCTTGCCCCTTGACAAGCTTGTCTATCGCAGAATCTTGTTTGCTGTTTTGCGTAGAAACCGGTATAAACAAGAAAGGCCATATTGACAGTGTTGCTTTACTCATGTTAAGATACTTTGACGTTGAATGAATTGTTCGGTACGATTTCGGTACGGTGAGGGGATGAAGTGTTGAAATCCTCCTTTTTATCAGTGTTTTGGGGATTAGCAGGGTTTTCGATTCCCCTCGCCTGCTCTCTTTTTTTTGGTAAGGAAAGCCCGTAAAATGCGGGTTTTCTTTATTTTGCGCGCATAAGCAGAGTCGAAAGACTTACGAAGCGGGAATCATGCTGGCTCGCAAAGGAGCGACACGGGAAAGGAAACGAAAGCAATGTGGGTCTGGTTAGTGCTGCTGTACGGCATTTTGAAGGGCGTGCGGGAGATTGTGAAGAAAAAGGCTTTAGAGAAAAACTCTACCATAGAGGTATTGTTTATGTACACTTTCCTGTCATTTGTAATGGTTCTGCCGTCTGCGGGGTCAGCGATGGGAACGGAGCCGCGCTTCTATTTTTATATTGCGTTGAAGTCTTTCGTTATTTTCTTGGCATGGATGTTTAGTTTCCGGGCGATTAAAAAAATGCCGATCAGCCTTTACGGGGTGCTGGATTTGTCGCGGGTGCTCTTTGCGACCATGTTTGGCGTAGCAGTGCTGCAGGAGACGCTTGGTTTCTTTCAGGTTATGGGGCTCATTCTCGTATCGGCCGGACTGCTTTTACTCAAATACCGGCCCGGCAGTATACGGGCGGCCGCTGCGGGGGATGCCGTGGAGGCGCGCTATGTGGTGATGGCTTTCGCTTCCTGCCTGTTAAATGCGGTTTCGGGGCTTTTGGATAAAATTTTAATGCGGGATATCACAAGTTCCCAGTTACAGTTTTGGTATCTGCTTTTTTTGACGGTGTTTTATCTGCTCTATATTTTGATTTCCCGCGCTCCGGTCAACTGGAAACGGGCGTTTTGTAATCGATGGGTTTGGCTGTTGAGCCTGCTGATCGTCATTGCGGACAGGGCGCTCTTTACGGCGAACGGTATGGAGGGCAGCCGTATCACAGTGATGACGCTTTTAAAGCAGGCAGGCTGTATTGTGACGATTTTGGCGGGGCGTTTTTTATTTCGGGAGAAAAATACCACCCACAAACTCGTTTGCGCAGCAGTGATCATTGCGGGAATTGTAATCGGGGTCCGATAGCGGAATGTGCCGTAAAAGTGACGAAATATGCCATAAACATAGTGGAATTATGATAAAAGTGTTGTCCCCTTCCAAGGCGGTATGGTATACTAAACCATAACTTTGCATTTCATTTGACGGAACAAAAGAGGGAGGACGGAAATGGACAAAGACAATGTATTCGACGGAGAAAAAGCCATGAACAAGGCGGCCATTGCCTGTCATACCGTGATCGTGATTGTGTTGGAACTGGCTTATCTCATGGAGGTGGTCAAAGGCAGCAGGACGGTGGGATATTACCTGCTTTTTTCGGTGGTTGCGATACTGCCGGTAGCGATTGAGTTTTTTATGTACCAAAGAGAGCCGTCAGATCTGCGGCTTAAATATGTGATAGGCGTCACTTATAGCCTGTTTTATATTTTTGTGGTGTTTACGACAGTAAGCATGGTTGCTTTTACTTATATTATACCTCTCTATATGGTATTGATTCTTTATTCCGACGTGAAGCTCTGCGCATGGGTGTCCGGGACAGGGCTTGTCGTCAATTTGGCGTTTCTGGGCTGGCAGGGTATGATAGGAGGTTTGGCGGAAGCGGATATGGCGAGTTATGAGATTCGTGTGGCGCTTCTTTTGCTGGTGGCAATTTTCCTCTGCCTGTCCACGAAGACATTGGAAAAGATTAATACCTCTAAGCTGCAAGAACTGGATCGGGAGAAAGAGAATGTTTCGATGCTGTTAGACAGGGTAATGAATGTGTCTGGACAGATGTCCGGCGGTATTCTGGATATGGCGGAACAGATGGCGGAACTTGGCGAGGCGGTTTCTGAGACCAGAAACGCTATGCAGGAGGTTTCCTCCGGCACCAACGAAACCGCAGAGTCGATTCAGAATCAGTTGGGAAAAACAGAGGAAATTCAGAACCATATCGGAGAGATGGCGGATGTGATGGGCGCGATCACCCAGAGCATGACGGAAGCCAAAGACAGCGTACAAATGGGCAGGGAGAATCTGGCTGTCTTGACGAAACAGATGGAGAGCTCAGAAAAAGCCGGTCTGCGGGCTGTGGAAGATATGCGGGAGTTGGAAGAAGACACCGCAAACATGCAGACGATTATTGATATGATTACCAACGTGGCCAGCCAGACCAGCCTGCTCGCCCTGAATGCCAGCATTGAGGCGGCGCGCGCGGGAGAGGCGGGCAAAGGGTTTGCGGTGGTGGCGACCGAGATTTCCAATCTAGCCAACCAGACACAGGGAGCTACCGTAAATATTACGGATGTGATACGCAGCGTTTCGGAGAAATTAAAGATCGCTGCAAACGCAGTGGAAGAGCTGATGGAGAGTAACCGGAAGCAAAGTGAATCCGCCGCGCAGGCCGCCGACAGCTTTGAAAAGATTGCGGTAGGCACAGGTCAGGTGGATGAACAGAGTAAAAAACTGGACAGTTCCGTGAAACAACTGGCGGAAGCAAATAGAGTGATTGTGGAGAGCATACAGACAATTTCAGCGATTATGGAGGAAGTGTCCGCACATTCTCAAGAGACATTCCGCGTGAGTGAAAACAACACGAATATTGTCTCTTCGGTCGACCGGTTGGTGGAGGAACTGAGCAGTCAGGCACAGCAGTTAAAACAGACGCAGGGCGCGTAAGACTGCTGTATCAATATTCATTGGAAAGAGAAAGGGGAGGGAAAATGGGATTTTTGAAAAATCAGTTTTCTAGTGTTATCGAATGGAATGAAAACGGCGCGGGCGTGCTGTTTTACAAGTTCCAGAATCAGGAGATCAAGAAAGGTTCCCGATTGATTATTCGTCCGGGTCAGGATGCGATCTTCTTGTATAACGGCAGGGTGGAAGGAATTTTTGAAGAAGACGGCGATTATGATATCGAGTCGGATATCATTCCGTTCCTCACCACATTGAAGAGCTTTAAATTTGGTTTCAGCACACCGCTTCGGGCGGAGGTACTCTTTATCAACACGAAGGAGCTTTTGGTCAAGTGGGGCACGAAGAATGCCATCAACCTGCCGGCGCCGGGACTTCCGGGCGGTATGCCGGTTCGCGCTTTTGGCACCTTTAACTGCAGAGTGGCGGCTCACGACGTACTGATCGAGAAACTGGCTGGTATCCGGCAGACTTACACTGTGGAGGATGTGAAGGAGCGTATTATCGCAAGCCTTGACCAACTGCTGATGAGCTGGATCAGCAAAGAGGGCAGGGATATGTTTAATCTGCAGGCGGATGCGCGAAATATCGCGAAGGGGATCGAGGGTGAACTGGATGCGGATATGGAAACGCTCGGTATCGCTATTTCGGGCTTTACGATTGAGAGCTTCTCTTATCCAGAAGAGATCCGCAAGATGCAGGAGAAAGCGGCGGCTCAGTCCATGGTGGGCGATATGAACAAGTACACCCAGATGGCGGCGGCGGACTCTATGGGTAAAGGCGGCAGCGGCGCAGGCATGGCCTCCGATATGGTGGGATTACAAATGGGTATGGCCATCGGACAGCAGATGGTGAACCAGATGAACTTAAACGGCGGCGCAAATACAGCCGGACAGGGGCAGCAGGCGGAACAGGGCGGACAGGGTCCGAAGTTTTGTCCGAACTGCGGCACGCCCACGACGGGAAGTAAATTCTGCGGGAACTGCGGCAATCAACTGTACTAACGTACAGTTAATATGATGCACACATGCAGCAAGCTGCATGGCGCGTATACGGACAGCGCAGCAAGTGCGCAGTCCTGATTGGAGACTGAGAATTAACATGAGTATATATGATACATTGAACGAGAGACAGAGGCAGGCCGTCATGCAGACTGACGGCCCTGTTCTGATTTTGGCGGGTGCGGGTTCCGGTAAGACTAGAGTGTTGACGCATAGGGTGGCATACCTGATCGATAGGGCAGGTGTGGCGCCTTATCATATTTTAGCGATTACCTTTACCAACAAGGCGGCGGGGGAGATGCGGGAACGCGTGGACAAGATTGTGGGTTTTGGCGCGGAGCAGATCTGGGTTTCCACCTTTCATTCCACCTGCGTGCGGATCTTACGCCGGTACATAGACAGGCTGGGGTATGACAATCATTTTACGATCTATGATACGGACGACCAGAAGGGAATTATGAAGGAAGTCTGCAAAAAACTACAGATTGATACGAAGATGTTAAAGGAGCGGACGATTTTGAGCGCCATTTCCTCCGCCAAGGACGAGCTGATCAGCCCTATGGAATACGAAATGCAGAATGGGTTCGATTACAACGGAAGCAGGATTGCAAAGGCTTATCGGGAATATCAGGAGACGCTCAAGAAAAACAACGCTTTGGATTTTGACGATCTGATTATGAAGACGGTGGAATTGTTTAAGGCGGATGCACAGGTGCTGGCCGCTTATCAGGACCGGTTCCGTTATATTATGGTGGACGAATATCAGGATACCAACACGGCACAGTTTGAACTGATCCGGCTGTTGGCATCGGGACATCGGAACCTCTGTGTGGTGGGCGACGACGACCAGTCGATCTACAAATTCAGGGGAGCGAACATCCGTAATATATTGGATTTTGAGAAGGTTTATCCGGATGCCTGCGTGATCAAACTGGAACAGAATTACCGTTCCACGCAGGTGGTTTTGGACGCGGCCAACGCCGTGATCAAAAATAATACGGGACGGAAAGAGAAAGCGCTCTGGACGGATAAGACGGAAGGGTCCCGCATCTGTTTCCGGCAGTTTGACACGGCCTATGAGGAGGCGGAATATGTCGCCGGGGATGTGGCGAAGAAAAAAAGGAGCGGAGAGATATCCTACGGCGATTGTGCGGTGCTTTATCGTACCAATGCACAGGCCCGTCTTTTGGAGGAACGCTTTATTATGGAAGGCATTCCCTATGATGTGGTGGGCGGCACCAACTTTTATTCCAGACGGGAGATCAAGGATGTGCTCGCTTATTTAAAGACTATCGACAATGGCAGGGACGACGTGGCGGTGAAGCGGATTATCAACGTGCCAAGGCGGGGAATCGGCGCGGCTACCATTCAGCGGGTGCAGGATTATGCCGACGAGAATGGGATTAGCTTTTACGACGCCTTACGGCAGGCGGAGCAGATTGCGGCTATCGGGCGCAGCGCTGGGAAACTGACTCCCTTTGTTACGATGATACAAGGTTTTCGGAGTAAAATGGAGTTTTACAGTCTTTCAGAACTGGTGAAGGATGTGCTCGATCTGACTGGGTATTTGAAAGAACTGGAGGAATCCGACGAGGAGGACGCGGCCGACCGCATCGAAAATATTGACGAGTTAGTCAACAAGGTGGTGGCCTACGAAGAGGAGCACGACGAGCCTGTCTTGAGCGAGTTTTTGGAGGAAGTTGCTCTGGTGGCGGATATTGACCGGGTGGATGAGGAGAGCGATAAGGTGCTTCTCATGACCCTGCACAGCGCCAAGGGGCTGGAATTTCAGCATGTTTATCTGGCGGGCATGGAGGACGGTATCTTTCCAAGCTACATGACGATTACTTCGGACGATCCGCTGGAGATCGAGGAGGAGAGGCGGCTTGCCTACGTGGGAATTACCAGGGCGAAGGAGGAATTGACGCTCACCTGCGCCAAACAGCGCATGATCAGAGGCGAAACCCAGTACAATCCTGTCAGCCGTTTTGTCAGGGAAATTCCGCCCCTGCTTATGGACAGCACGCCCGCTCCTGCAAGGCGCAGACAAGAGGAGGTCTACGAAGAAGATTCTTTGGAGAGGAGCCGTCTGCGGACAAAACCCTATGCGGCCCCGATGCCTGCCCGGACAAAACAGACGCCGGTAGGCGGCAGACCATTTGGCGGCGTTGGCTTCGGAAAGCCGGCGGGTGAGATCGGCTATGGAAAACCAATTGGCGGAATCATGGAGAAAGCGGTTCCCAAGACGGCGGCAGCAGGGAGAGCAATGCAGACCGAAAACGCAGCGGCGGCAGGAAACGGCGCATTGTCCGGCGGACTTGGCTATGAAAAGGGAGACCGGGTGCGGCATATGCGTTATGGGGAGGGCACTGTCCTAAAAATCGAGCCCGGACCCAGAGATAGTCAGGTGACGGTCGTTTTTGACGGAGCCGGTCAAAAGATTATGTATGCAGGATTTGCGAAGCTGCAGAAGGTGTAAAGATTGAAGTATAAAAATTCCATTTTTTTCATAAAATAAAATATTCAGATATAGTAAAAACGAAAAAGACGTGGTATACTATACGAAATGGCAGATTTTTAGGAAAGAGAGGGTTACAGGATGAGTAAGAAAGAGATTTTGAATAAATTGGATGAGATCATGGATAATGCGGGGGTGAGCGATTTCCTCGGCAGAAAGCATGAGGAAGAGAAGAAGAGCAATACCCTGTTGTGGGTGTTTGCCGTGATTGGTGCGATTGCGGCGGTGGCGGCGATCGCTTATGCGGTTTACCGTTATCTGACTCCGGACTATTTGGAAGACTTTGAGGACGATTTCGACGATGATTTTGACGACGATTTCTTTGAAGACGAGGATGACGATGAGGAGACGGGTAAGTAGGAACCCGCTGTGAGATGAGAGAAAAGATGAGGCAGATTTGGGGTGCGGAAGACGTATCCTGAATCTGCTTCTTTGAGTTAAGAAGCATGGGAGATTTCTATGAAAAAAGGACAGACGATAGAGGGGATCGTAGCGCGGACCGATTTTCCGAATAAAGGAATCCTTTCTTGTGAAGAGGGCGTTTGTACGGTGAAGAACGCCCTGCCCGGTCAAAAAGTGCGGGCGGTTGTAAACAAAGCGCGAAACGGAAGGTATGAGGGCAGGCTTTTGGAAGTTCTGGCGCCGTCGCCGCTTGAGACGGAAAGTCCCTGTCCCCATTTTGGGAGCTGCGGCGGCTGCACATGGCTGTCCTTTCCCTATGAGGAAAGCTTGAAAATCAAGGAAGAGCAGGTGTGGCGGCTGTTATCCCCTGCGCTTGCCATGCAGGAGGAGGCGTGCCAATTTGAGCCGGTTAAGGCGTCCCCTGTTGCTTTCGGCTACCGCAATAAGATGGAGTTTACGTTTGGCGACGAGGTGAAAGACGGCCCCCTTTCGCTTGGAATGCACAAGCGGGGGAGCTTTTACGATATTGTTTCCGTGACGGATTGTCAGATTGTGGAGGAAGATTACCGGAAGATTTTGCGCTGTACCGTTTCCTATTTCCAGGAATTGCAGGAAAGAGGCGTGGATATTGCCTTTTATCACAGACTGCGTCATGAGGGATATCTGCGTCATCTTGTGGTAAGGAAAGCGGCAAAAACGGGAGAGATTCTGGTGGCGCTTGTGACCACGGGGCAGACGCCAGTGCGGCCAAAAGCGCAGGATGAAGTACAGGGAAAGGCGGCGCAGGAGAGCGGCGTCGAGCGGGAAATTCTCGACGGTTTTCGGGACAAGCTGCTGGCTCTGCCGCTTGACGGTCAGATTGCGGGCATTTTGCATGTGAGAAATGATTCCGCAGCGGACGTGGTGCAAAGCGACGAGACCACGGTACTGTACGGCAGGGATTACTTTTATGAGGAGCTGCTGGGCCTGCGGTTTCGGATATCGCTGTTTTCTTTTTTTCAGACAAACAGTCTGGGGGCGGAACTGCTATACAGCACGGCGAGGTCGTATATTTCTGACTGTATTTCGGGGCCGGATGGGAAGGAAGGCAAAGACGCGCAGGGGAAGATTGTGTACGACCTTTACAGCGGCACGGGAACCATCGCCCAACTGATGGCGCCCGTGGCGAAAAAGGTGATTGGCGTGGAGATTGTGGAGGAGGCCGTGGAAGCGGCTCGGAGAAACGCAGAGCTAAATGGTTTACATAACTGTAATTTTATTGCCGGAGACGTGCTGAAAGTGCTAGACGAAATTGAGGAGAAGCCGGATTTCATTATTTTAGACCCACCGCGGGACGGCGTGCATCCCAAAGCGCTGCGAAAGATTATCGGCTACGGTGTGGAGTCTATTTTATACATTTCCTGTAAGGCGAGCAGTCTGGCAAGGGATTTGGAAGTGTTTCTGGCGAGCGGGTATCGGGCGCAGCGCTGCGTGCCGATCGATCAGTTTCCTTGGACGACGGGGGTGGAGGTGGTGTGTTTGTTGTCCAAACTAAAACCAGACGATTACATTGATGTGGAACTGGATTTGGATTTGGAAGAAATGGATGTTGTTGCATCAGAGAAAGCGGCTACTTACCAACAGATTAAGGACTATGTTATGGAGAAACATGGTTAAAGGTACATACGGCTTATATCGCATGGGTGAAGAAAAAATAAGGTTTAGACATGCGGAAAAATTACCACCAGTTGAAAAATGAAAATTATACTGTAAAACAATGTACGGAAGAAAGGGAGATGTATATTAAGGAGGCATTGGAGTATTTTGCAATGATTGGAGGAGACCGATAAAGGGATATATTATCCGTTAGCCACGTGTTATCTGACCGAGATTTATAGGGGGGCTATTGCTGAAATTGTTGTAATGGCCTGATTTGTTTACATAATGCTAAAAACGAAAGAAGGGATTAAATCATAGTGGAATATTATAAATAGATAATAAAATGGCGGTGAATGAGAATAAAAGCCTGTTCACCGCCACTTTGATGTATGAAGGAAATACGATTGGAAAGATAGGTGTAATGATCAAGGCTTTACTTGAGGAAATACCATTTGATCAGCTAGTTTAGAGTGTGCATAAAAAGGCGATATATTTTTTGAAACCATCTAATTATAGTAAGGAAGGGAAACCAGAGGCCCTAATTTTTTAGAGCTTCAATTATTTTCAATAATTTCAGTCTATCTTTTTTAGAGGTAACACCAGCATCTTCAAGTACACTATTGTATTGTTTCAAGTTTTCTTTATAAGAATTATTCTTGAATATATGTTGATTGATTGAATTATATTTCTGCTTAATATTGTATCTGACTGTAGAAACAATTAAAATTACAATCATTAAAAGTGTTATAGAGATTACCACAATACTCCAAAATGCATATCTATTTATTCCAAGCATAGCATTCCCTCCCTTTGACATTTTCAATCATTTGAAAGGAAATAAAAAAAGACAGAATTCTCCTAACAAATGAAAGTAATCACCAGTCGAATATTCAAAACAATAATAGCCAAAGTTTTTCATTAATAAATCCCATCAATATGACTATATAAGTTTTGAAGATTCTTGCTAGGAAAATCTATCCTTTACTATAAAAGCAAGAAATAAATATTTATAAAGCAAATATTACATATTAAAACTTCTTTATACAAATATTACTATGCTTTATACTGGTATGTCAATATATTTTTGAAAATTTATATTAGGATTTTTTTTTTGGGGGGGGGGTGAATTTCGACAAAAAATGTGGGGGGGGGGGCAGCGGACTGCCCCCCACATTTTTTGTGGCGTTGTTTAAGGCCGTCCACTTACGGACAAATTGTTTCTGCGAGCAGGAACAATTTCTTTGATAATGAAGCAGTGCGGATCGTAAAGGGTGAGACAATCTGTTCATGGTTTGTCCTCATGTGGGGAAAGTATAGATTGGTGAAACTCGTTTCCTAACGTAGAGCCATAAGTCCAGACCTTATAAAAAAGTGATTGGAATTATGGATATTATATAAGTAAGATAGATATTTTATCATACACAAATTTACTTGCAATCTTATATGGGGGCATTATAATAATATTATAGGATAAAATTTTGAACATAAAAGGTGATGGTAATGAACAAAATAGAATTTTTTACAAATGATAGATATTTGGTTTTAAAAACATTGTATGAACATCAGATAGAGATTAATAATGCAGAGATATGCCCTATTACACAACAGGAGATAGCAGATGTTCTTGGTTGTAGTAAGGCAAAAGTGAATATGGTTCTAAATGAGTTGATCGACAATGGTTATGTTCAAATTTACAATAATACGAAGGGCAGATATGTCCTGACGGAAAATGCAAAAAAGATAATAAAGAAATTAAAGTCCTAAATATTGGACAGGAAATATACTACAATAAAAAGAATTGAAGGAGAAAAGATTATGCAGTTGACACCTGAAGAAATTGCGGAGCAACAAAAAAATGAAGAAAATACAAAGAAAAAGTACATTACACCTGTCATTCAGGAGAGATGGGGAAAAGAAAACTCTGACAATATTATTATGGAATATTATTTTACAGATGGCAGAGTAAATATTGACGGAGATAAAGTATCAAGGGGAGAGAAGAAAAAAGCAGATTATCTTTTGTTGTTTAAAGACAACATTCCTTTGGCTTTGGTGGAAGCGAAGGGGATAGAGCATAGTGCAATGGAAGGATATCAGCAGGTTCTTGAGTATGCTGAAATTTTGGATATTCCGTTTGCATATACGACAAATGGGATTGATTTGATTGAAGAGGATTTAATCATCCATAAGAATAATGACAAATTAAAAATGCAGGATTTTCCATATCCCGAAGAATTGTGGGATAGGTATATTAAGGAAAAAGGTCTGACAGAAGATGAAGTTAGATTAATCAATCAACCTTATTATATTGATGCATCAAAGGCAAAGCCGAAGAAACCGCGCTATTATCAGAGGATCGCTATCAACAAAGTAATTGATGCAATCGCACAGGGCAAGAACAGGATGCTTCTTGTCATGGCAACAGGAACAGGCAAGACATTTACTGCATTTCAGATTGTATGGAGATTGTGGAAGAGTAAGACAAAAAAGAAAATCCTGTATTTGGTGGATAGAAATGCGCTTGCAGACCAGACAATGCAGAAAGATTTTAAACCATTTGTAGATGCTGGCGTTATGGTAAAAATGAAAAGTGCAAACATCAGGAAAGATACTGCCTATGAGGTATATACAGCACTTTATCAGCAGTTGAAGAGCAAAGATAAAGATTACTACAAAGAACTTCCGCCTGATTTCTTTGATATGATTATTGTGGATGAGTGCCATAGGGGGTCTGCTGATTTAGATTCTAACTGGCATGAAATACTGGAGTATTTTGGCTCAGCAACACAGCTTGGACTTACTGCAACACCAAAAGAAACGGAAGATGTGTCAAATATAAATTATTTTTGTGCCCAGACAGGTGATAAACCATTGTATACATATTCATTGAAACAGGGAATTGAAGATGGATTCCTTGCTCCATACAGGGTTATTTCTGTTGAACTCAATATTGATAAGGATGGTTACAGACCGCCATTAGGTAAACTGGATGTAGAGGGTAATCCTGTAGAAGATAGAATTTACACACAAAAAGATTTTGATAGGACTATTGTTGTAGAAGAACGGCGGGATATTGTTGCTAAAAGAATTACAGATTATATGATAGAAAACAGCTGTAGGTATGCAAAGACGATTGTGTTTTGTGAAGATATTCCTCATGCAGATGCTATGGTTTTGAAATTGAAAAACCTCAATTCAGATTTGGTACAGGAGAACAGTAAGTACATAATGAAAATCACAGGTGACGATGAAATAGGAAAGGCAGAATTGGAGAATTTCACTGATCCAAATTCAAAATATCCTGTTATTGTAGTTACAAGCAAACTGATGTCAACGGGTGTTGATTCAGAAACCTGTGAGCTGATTGTATTGGATAAGTCTATTGGTTCTATGACAGAATTCAAGCAGACAATCGGCAGGGGAACAAGGATCAATGAGAACTTTATGATTGATGAAGAAAAGAAGAGTAAACTGCATTTCACAATCTTAGATTTTAGGTCAAATTACCATCAATTTGAAGATCCAGAATTTGATGGTGAACCAGTGGCAGTGATGGAAGTTGGCGAGAATGGCTCGTTTCCAAAGGGAAGCCCTCAAAAAGAAACAGATGAGAATAGCGAGGATAAAGATAAAGGCAAATCAAAAGCTCATATCCAAAAAGTAAAAGTTAATGGGGTGGATGTAACTATTGAGGGGGAAGAAGTACGCTATACAGATGAAAATGGGAACCTTGTCAAACAGAATATTGATAGTTGTGTAAAGAATAATATTTTGACCCGGTATCCGACATATCAGGATTTTTATGTTTCTTTTAAGGCATCGGATGATAAGGATGGAATGACTATGGAGCTGTTGCTTGAAAGGACATATGTAAGGAAAATTAGGGAAGCAGTTGGATATTATATTGATAAGTTTGATATTGTCGGATTGGTAGGTTATAAACAACCGCCGAAATCAAAAGAAGAAAGATTACAGAAGGTCTATGAGTCTGGAATCTTAGATGAATTGGATATTGAAAAAAGAGATATTGTGGAAACCATTTTGAATGAATACAAGACAGAGGACTTTTCAAAATTAAACGATATTACAGTGTTTAATCTGCCTGTATTTAAAGAAAAGGGTTATACATCCATGAAAATATTGAAAAAAATATTTGATGGAGATAAACAGAACTTTATTGACTTAATGAAACAGATAGAAGAAGTGTTATATTAGAAAACAAGGAGAAAGAATTATGGCATTAGCTACATTAATAAAAAGATTACAGGACATTATGCGCGGAGATGCAGGTGTTGGTGGGGATGAGCAGAGATTATCCCAAATTGTATGGATTTTGTTTTTAAAGATTTTTGATTATAAAGAGGAAGAATGGGAACTGACACAAGATAATTATGTTCCAACCATTCCAGTAGGCTATCGTTGGAGAGATTGGGTAACATCAACGTCTGTAAAGGATCAGATGACAGGGGAAGAACTGATCAATTTTGTCAATAATATGCTGTTCAGAGTTTTATCAGGCGATGCTGTTAAGGATGAAAAGGGAGAAGATGTATACCTTTTTACAAGATCGGATAGGGCATCGCTTATTGTAAAAGAACTGATGAAGGAATCGACAAACTTTATGAAAAATGGAGTCCTTCTCAGACAGCTTCTTAACATATTCGATGAAATTGACTTTTCCGATTATAACGAAAGACATGCTTTCAATGATATTTATGAAACATTGTTGAAAGGTTTGCAGAAGAATAACGGAGAATTTTATACACCTAGAGCAATCACTTCTTTTGTGGTTGATAAGGTTAATCCCAAAATTGGAGAAAAGATTGCAGATTTTGCATGTGGTACAGGTGGGTTTCTTGTAGATGCGCTTCATCATGTGGAAGATGCAGGAATCAAGGTAGAAGATTTACCCAAACTGCAACATTCTTTTTATGGAGTTGAGAAAAAGCAGCTTCCTTATATGCTCTGTACAACGAATATGTTGTTAAATGATATTGCAGAGCCAGATATTATGCATGACAATTCGTTGGAACAGGATGTAAGAAGATATACAGATGATGATAAGTTTGATGTTATCCTGATGAATCCTCCTTATGGCGGCTCAGAACTTGAAATTGTGCAGAAGAATTTTCCTGCTGAACTTAGAAATTCAGAGACAGCGGACCTTTTTATGATTGAGATTATGTATCGGCTTAATAAAAATGGAAGATGCGGAGTGGTTCTTCCTGATGGCTTTATTTTTGGAACTGATAACAGCAAGAGTGCAATTAAGAAGAAGCTGGTAGAAGAATTTAATTTACATACAGTCATTAGATTACCAGGGAGCTGTTTCGCTCCATATACAAGTATTGCAACCAATTTGCTTTTCTTTGAAAAGACAGAGCCGACAAAAGAGGTATGGTTTTACAGATTTGATTTGCCAAACGGACAGAAATTTTCTATGAAAAAGAATCCTATGACAAGGGAGAAAATGTCTGCCCTTGATGAATGGTGGGATAATCGTGTAGAGATAAAAGATAAAAAAGAAGACAGTTCTATGACAGAGACTTGGAAAGCAAAAAAAGTATCTGTAGAAGAAATAGCGGCGAATAATTATAGTTTAGACTTTTGTGGTTTTCCGAATGAGGAAAAAGTGATCCTTTCTCCGAAAGAGACGATAGAGAACTTTAAAGCGGAGAGGGAGAGACTTGATCGGAAGATGGATGCGAAACTACAGGAGATAATGGATATGTTGGGAGTGTAGTTATGGTATTAGCAGAAGATTTGAGACAGGCAGTATTGCAGGTTGCATTGCAGGGTAAGCTGACTAAGCAGCTTGAAACAGATAGTAATGTGGATGAAATGCTGATAAATATACAAGCTGAAAAAGAGAAATTAATAGCTGAAAAGAAGATAAAAAAGGAAAAGCCATTGCCAGAAATTCAGGAGGAAGATATCCCATTTGAAATTCCTGATAATTGGAGATGGGCAAGATTGCAGGCTTTTTTGGATGTTAGAGATGGAACACATGATTCACCTAAATATGTTGAAAGTGGTATACCATTTGTGACAAGTAAAAACCTGAATAATGGGGAAATAGATTTTTCAGATGTTAAATACATTACAAAAGAAGATGCAGATTTTTTTAATGCTCGTTCAAAAGTAAACAAGAATGATATTTTAATGGCAATGATTGGAAGTATCGGAAAGCCTGTATTGGTTGATGTAGAAAAAGAATTTGCAATAAAGAATATGGCTCTATTTAAACCAGTTCCAAATAGTGATATTCACATGGATTATGTATTACTTTTATTAAACTATGCGGAGAGTCTTATGAATGCTCAATCCACAGGTGGAGTTCAAAAGTTTGTATCATTGACATATTTAAGAGAATTTATTTCTCCGCTTCCTCCAATCGAAGAACAGCAGAGAATTGTTGATAAAATTAACGAGATTATGCCAAAGATCGATGAATATGAGAAGATTGAAAAAGAGTTGGAAACATTAAAGAAAGTGTTTCCGACAAATATGAAGGATGCATTGCTTCAAGTTGCTATGCAGGGAAAATTGACAGAGCAGTTGAAGAGTGATAGTAGTGTTTTTTCTGTTATTGAACAGTGTGAAAAAGATAAAGAAACAGCTATCAATGAAGGAAAATATAAAAAAGAAAAATTTAGAGGAGCATTACCAGAAGAAGAATATCCTTTTGAGATTCCTGATAATTGGAAATGGTTATACATATCTGATATATCATTGTTTCAAGAAGGACCTGGTATATTAGCGGTTGATTTTAGAACAAAAGGTGTGCCACTTATAAGGATTGCAGGAATGCAAGAAGACATTGTGAGGCTTGATGGGTGCAACTATTTGGAGCCTCAAATGGTGGAAGATAAATGGAAGCATTTTAAGTTGGATTTGGGAGATATTGTTATCAGCACAAGTGCATCAATGGATAAAATTGCAGAAGTCACTGAAGAAACAGTGGGAGCTATTCCATACACGGGATTAATTAGGTTTAAAATGTATGGAAATATAAATAAAGAGTATTTTAAGTATTTTATTAAATCTTCATTTTATGCAATGCAGATTAATGAACAGAAATCAGGAGGAACTATTAAGCATTATGGCCCAACTCATTTAAAAAAGATGGTTATTCCAATTCCTCCAATAGAGGAACAGCAGAGAATTGTGGAAAGATTGGAAGCATTGTTGCCATTATGTGAGGATTTGAAGGAATAGGAGTATAGGGATGGAACAATCTGTTTATGAATTGCAACAGATGGCTCTTGATAAAAATGGAGATATTGAAGAGTTGCTTAGGAAAGCATATTTGATTGCTGTTTCAATAGATCAAAAAGATATTGAAGAATGGGTTCTTAATGAGCAAAATGGTTATCAAAGTGTGGATGATCTTCCTGAATACAGATTTCTGCGGGGCGAATTAAAGGCATACAATTTTGGACGATGGATTCCTACTCAGTTTAATAAACAAGAGCAAGCACAAGCATTTTCTAAATTGCCATTTACAGAATCCATTTCAGGAATTGTTGAAGCATTTCATAATAGTAGTAATGGGAGTGCCTCATATTCCATTACGGATTCATTAACCCAAGCACTTAACAAAAAATGGAAATTTTGTTACCGTTTATAATTATTTTGTATCTACAGGACAACTAAAACAAGTAATTAGTTCGGTTCAAAATAAGATTTTGTATTGGACTATCGAATTAGAAAAGAATAGTCAGGCAATGAAAAAAGAAATAGAAGAGACAAAGAGCGTTAAGGAGAGAGAAGTTTTGATAAAAGCGAATATATTTTTATCCTATTGCTGGAATGACTCAAGTGAAGCGAATAAAATCTATGATTATTTCAAGAACAGTCAAAATATTGAGTTACATAGAGATACTATTGACATTGGAAAATGGGGTAGCATAAAAGAATATATGCAATCTATTAGTAATATGGATTATACAATCCTTCTTATTTCAGATTCATATTTGAAATCTGCTAATTGCATGTATGAAGTTTTGGAAGTAATGCGAGATAGAAATTATAGAGATAAAATTTTCCCCGCTGTCATATATTCAGGAATCTATAGTCCTGTTACAAGAGCGAAATATGTGAAGCATTGGCAAGATGAATTTAAAGAGTTAGAACGTACGCTGAAAGAAATTAATGTGCAGAATCTTGGAAAACTAAATGAGGATTTGAAACAGAGACAGGATATATCTTCTAATATTGCAGAGTTCTTAGATGCTGTTTCTGATATGAATAATCCTAATATTGCAGATGTTTGTATAAGTATCGAAGAAAAATTAAGGCAGAAAGGTTTCCTTGGAAATGGGAGAAGCCAGATTAGTGGTGCGAATGATTTATTTGCTACATTGGGAATACCAAAAACGAAATATAATTCTGAACCAACAGATTTAGAAGTTAATCAATTTGTAAAAGACAGTTTTATTCGGATTGCAGAGCTGCTATTACAATTATGCCAGCAGTACCAAGCTCAAAATGCATGGATGCAGGTGCAGATCGAACAGGTTGATACAAGAACTGTGGTTTACCAGTTTTATAAAAATGGGCAGTTGGCGCGAGGATTGAAATTGTTTTTGAGTAATATGCTTGGCAGTGGAAGAGAAAATATTGGCTTATCTGATAACACAATGTCATTTGGCGGTGGAAATTCGTGGAATGGTATGTACGATGCGAAATTTATAGATGGAGAATTAAAGCTGTATGCAACAATGTCATTTATGAATAGCCAAAAGGTAATGACGGTAGAAGAAGTTGTAGCGGATATTTGGGAACATTATATACAAATATATTTGGAAAGATAGCGGATTTTTGTATGTATGAGAGTGAACTTATAAATAAAGAGATATAAAAACTGTTAGATGAATTAAAAAATTGGGAATAGCTTGATATTAAGATCAATATTAGTGAATACTTTGAATATTTATAGGAGCATCATATGCCGGAAGAAAAGAATTTGACATCTGGGAGATATACAATCAGTCAGCTAAAAATGCATGAAATGTGCGATAGTATCCTAGAACAGTTAGAAAAAGCGATTTCTTTAAAAGAAAATGGATTAATTCTGGAATCAGATGCTGTGATGGATATGTTGTTATTAGAAGTTGAAAAAATAATGGAACAATTTGATGAGACTAAAGAGAAAACTGAAAATTTGAATTTTGATAATAGCATATTGCCAAAGAGAGGAAAGCTTCTTGCCGAAAATGATAAAGTCATATTAAAGGCGGTATCAGATAAAGACTACGAAAATTATATGGAAGTATCTTATGAATGCTCTATTTTGAGAAGCGCTTTTAGGGAAGATGCTTTTAAAAAAGATTTATGGGAATCATTTTTATCTGATACGGCCGCGAACTTTTCCATTTTTGACAAGGTAACGGGAGAATATGTAGGTTATTGCGGAATAAAAAATATAAATGTAGAGAATTGGGAATTAGTAATAGAACTTTTAAAGAAATATAGGCATCGGGGATATGGATATCATGCGCTTGTAGTAATGTTAAATGCTTTAACGAAATTGACAGGAAAAACTACATATAGAAGCAGGGTTGACTCTGATAATTATGCATCGCAGAATCTTATGAAAAAACTTGGAGCACAACCTAATGGAATCAGCGAAATGTTTATTCATGGAGAAGATTTGCGCAAGTTTCAGGAAGAAAATAAAAATTTAATTGATGATAAATTAAGAAAATTGGCAAAGGAGTTTCATGTTGCTCCGATTGATTTGATAGGGCATGTATTGGAGTTTCGTATTGAATGGAAGCTAACGGATTTATAGAATGAGGAGAAGGCTTTTGTGTGACAAAAGAAATGAATTTATTGTAGGTAATAATCTTGCATTATATGGAGAAAAAATTATTGTAAGTCTGCTGAATCAATCAAATGTGGAATTCTATTTGTCTACATATAAAAGGGCTTTTGCTTTTTCAAAAGTATATGAGATAATGCCCGATTTCTGGGAATGTCATTGCAGGGCGTTGGATATTTTGAATTAGACTATGGCAATCCGGAAATACCGGAAGTAGATATCGCAATACTTGAGGAATATCAAAGAAAAGGGTATCCATTTGAAACTGCCAAGATACTGTTTTTAGATATATTTGAAAATGAATCAATAAAGTGTATTGTTTGGAATGCTTTCCGTTCAAATAAAGCAAGTTGTAAGGGGCTGAAAAGTTGGGCGGTAAGAGCGTAGAGGGGAAAAATCTGATAGTGGAAGCTATGCGGGCAGCAGGATTAAAAGTAAATCCGACAGATTATGCGGAGGCTTCCGCGACAGTGACGTATGAGATTAGCAAAACAATATTTATGGACAGATTTGGTAATAGAGATTGTATGTAAGAAAAAGATTTATTAGTTATACAACAGAAGACGGATTATCAAAGATTGAAACAATTTTCGATGGCGATACGGTCTGGTTGTCAAAGGCGCAGATGGCGGAGCTATTTCAAAGAGATCGCTCTGTAATTTCAAAACACGTAAAAATATATTTGAAGAAGGTGAGCTTTCCAGAGAAGGCAATGTGCAAATTTTGCACATTGCAAATTCTGATAAGCCCGTAAAATTTTATAATCTCGATGTAATCATTTCTGTCGGTTATCGTGTATAATCAAAACGAGGCACGCAGTTCAGAATATGGACGTCTGGAGAATATAAGAAATATAAAGAACGTACTTTAAGCGATGTGGAACAGGATTATTTGAACTCCATAAAAATATTGGGTAAAAAGGCAGAGTAAAAGGCAACGGGCGTTG
Source organism: uncultured Lachnospiraceae bacterium (assembly GCA_947243855.1). Taxonomy (GTDB): domain Bacteria; phylum Bacillota; class Clostridia; order Lachnospirales; family Lachnospiraceae; genus UBA3282. Next base: position 32,002 of record CAMXIK010000018.1, read on the forward strand.
CATAAATGAGATAAATATATACATGTAAATAGGCAAAGATACACCCCCCCATCTTCTTTCAGGGATGCTAAATGCCCGACTATAATGTGTGGCATAAGTGTGATTATAAAAAGCAGATCAGAGAGGAACAGTTAGACGGTGTGTTTATTGTCCAAACTATATTAAAAAGTGATAAAGGAGACACAGATGGGGAAAACGCTTATAAAAGAAACCATTCATGTAAAAGGCGTTGATATTGGTATTTACACGACGGATTTTGAGGTCGAATTCCTTGGACTTTGGGAGATGCTACATAATTCTGATTTTAAACGTATCGAATTCGATACGTTTAAAAAGGATGCAGGAACAAATGCTTATGTATTTTCAATAAAGAAATGGAACGAAGAACTTGGCGCTATTGATTTAATTACAAAATCAGGACGCTATCATGGGGGTATTTATGAGCATATGGATATTGCATTGGAATTTGAACAGAGAAATTTCCAAGTTAAATTGCAGGATACATACGGATGCGATTAAGGATAATTTGATTCCACCAGAATTAACGCCCGCACAGATATCTTATACATACGCGAATGAAGCAGAAATATTATAAATGTTTGTGATATAATGAGGTATGTAGTCAAATGGGAGAAGTTATATGAATGAGAAATTTTATAATGAAATTAAAAATATTTTGATTATAGCAAGAAATAAAGCCTATCAAACAGCCAATTTTGCAATGGTTGAGGCGTATTGGAATATAGGAAAATCAATCATTGAAGAACAGGGCGGAAAGGATAAGGCTGAGTATGGGTCAGGTTTGTTAAAAGAATTGTCAAAACAAATGACACGGGATTTCGGTAAAGGTTTTACAGTGACAAATTTGAAGTATATGAGGCAGTTTTATTTGATGTTTCAAAATGGTCACGCACTGCGTGACGAATTGAGCTGGACACATTACAGACTGTTAATAAAAGTGGAAAATGATAATGCAAGAGAATTTTATATGCAGGAGGCTGTAAAATCACAATGGAGTACCAGACAGCTTGAAAGACAGATAAATTCTTTCTTTTATGAAAGACTATTATCCAGTAAAAACAAAGAACAGGTTGCGGAGGAGATTCAAAAATTAGAGCCGGCTAAAAAACCAGAAGATGTTATTCGTGACCCGTATGTGTTGGAATTTCTTGGGCTGACACCTAATGATGATTTTTTTGAAAGCGATTTGGAGCAGGCATTGATTACTCATTTGCAAAAATTCCTTTTAGAGCTTGGAAGAGGATTTTCATTTGTTGCCAGACAGAAGAGGATTACTTTTGATGGGCGGCATTTTAGAATTGATCTTGTATTTTATAATTATATTTTGAAATGTTTTGTTTTGATAGATTTAAAAGTTGGGGATTTGACACATCAGGATTTAGGACAGATGCAGATGTATGTTCATTATTATGAACGAGAACTTATGAATGAGGGAGACAATCCACCGATTGGTATCGTGTTATGTGCAGATAAAAGCGAATCCGTGGTTAAGTATACATTGCCCGAAAACGAAACACAGATTTTTGCTTCAAAATACAAATTGTATTTACCAAGCGAGGAAGAATTATTGCGGGAATTAAATCTGGAATATCAAGCGTTGGAAGCTAGTAAGACGGGGGAAGAGAACATCGGCGGTATGAAAGAAGGATAAATTTTGCATCAGGGCGGTGCAAAATTGATGGAGTTTATATTTTGTGGAAAAAAGGATGCACGAATGGTATTTGTACTGATGGAAAAACCTATAATGCAATCCATTACAATCTTGATATGATTCTTTCTCTGGGTTATCGTGTAAAATCCAAAATTGCAACAAATTTTCGGCGTTGGGCGACAGAACGCCTGAAAGAGTATATGAGCGTGCGGATGCAAGTCAGCTGTTCATGGGATTGAAGAGTTTTTCTGAGGGTTGTCTTACATTAAAAGATATAAATGTTGCAAAGAATTATTTTACCGCCGATTGAAAAAGAATATTTGGAAAGTATTAAAACGATTCATAGTACAGTAAAGAAAGGGATCAGGAGAAAATGATATGGAAATTTTCGTGCGAAATATTAGAAGATTGGCGAGATATTTCTTCTTAGTTTTTGCTGGTTTCCTTCTAACAGGCTGCGCTGGACGAGCGCAACAGGCTGTCTCTGCATCCGAGGAAGTAAAGAACGCGGAGAGCCATGAAACGGAGAGTCCTGAAAGTGTGAAAATGGAACCAGACGACATGGTAGAAGAGAAGACTGCCGAGTTAGTCTGTGAAAGATTGTGGGCGGTCGATTTCACAATAAAAGAATATCCGATCAATGAAGAACTATATACGGAGGAGCTGGATAGAGAATATAAAGAAGTTTTTTTGCAGGTCTTGTTAAATCAGACATTGATACAGAATGAAGACGGACAAGAAATCTATTTTGCAGATATCGACCCTAAGGAAATGTCTGATGTAGATTATATGACCATAATAAAGGAGCTTTTTGTTTATTGCTATCTTGACTTTGATGGGGATGGCTTCCCTGAATTGATTGCAGATCCACGTGGGGCATATGTACGTTTTGGAGGGCCGCGTATCTTAAAATATGATAGGAATAGTAAGAAGGTATTTGTAGACGGATATCGTTTTATGAAATATAGGCCTCTGTGCGCCGGTAAATTTTATTATGAAGATAGAGGAGGAGCTTCAGCAATCAGATATGGATATCAGGAAATAGATTCGCAGGGGAATGTGGTTGAAGAAGTGACATTCCAACTTGTGCATCCAGTATATGAGTATCCGGAACGATATTTTATAGACTCAATAGGGGAGTTTGAACACGTAACAGTGGAGTTAGATAAAGAAAGCTGGGATGAGCTATTGCATGATTTTTTTGAGGCGAAAGACAATGCAGTTCAAGGGATCACATTTGATGAGTTTTTCAGTGATATGGAACATCCATGAACATTAATTTAAAACGCCTTTTTTATGACTGGTTGGTGAAGTCTATAAAGCAATGCAGGAAGATTCTTAAAAGATAAATTTATGGTAAAATTGACTTTGGGGGATAATATGGCGAAGATTATAAAAGAAACATTCATGCAAAAGGCGTTGATATTGGCATTTACACAACGGATTTTGCGAATGAGTATATTTCATTAACAGATATTGCTAGGTATAAAAGTGATGACCCAACAGCGGTTATTCAAAACTGGATGAGAAATCGGGATGTAATAGAATTTCTGGGACTATGGGAAAGACTCCATAATCCAGATTTTAACCCCCTCGAATTCGAGGGGTTTAGAAAACAGGCAGGAGCGAATGCATTTACAATGTCACCCCAAAAATGGATAGAAGCCACAGATGCTATTGGTATTGTTTCAAAAGCCGGACGCTATGGCGGTACATATGCGCACAGTGATATTGCTATGTCCTTTGCAACATAGATTTCTCCCGAATTTCAATTATACATTATGAAAGATTATCGGCGTCTGAAAATGGATGAAAACAGCCGCTTATCTTTGAACTGGAATTTGAACAGAGAAATTTCCAAGTTAAACTATAGGATACATACGGATGCTATTAAAGACAATTTGATTCCACCAGAATTAACGCCTGCACAGGTATCTTATACATACGTAAATGAAGCAGATATGCTCAATGTCGTTTTGTTTGGAAAAACAGCGAAGCAATGGAAAGAAGAAAATCCAGCAGTGAAAGGAAACATGCGGGATATGGCAACGCTGAATCAGTTACTTGTGCTTGCGAATCTGGAAAGCTATAATGCAGTGTTGATTAATCAAGGGAAAGACCAAAAAGAAAGAATGGAATTGCTTCGACAGTTAGCGGTGCAGCAATTGCAGACATTGGAAACCGTCAGCTTAAATCATTTGCCAAGATTGGAAGTTAATCCGTAGAAGATTTGAAACGTTTGAAGAGAGATAAAAAACGTAAAGGGATCAGGAGAAAATGATATGGAAATTTTCGTGCGAAATATTAGAAGATTGGCGAGATATTTCTTCTTAGTTTTTGCGGGTTTCCTTCTAACAGGCTGCGCTGGACGAGCGCAACAGGCGGTTTCTGCATCTGAGGAAGTAAAGAACGCGGAGAGCTATGAAACGGAAAGTTCTGAAGATGTGGAAATGAAATCGGAAAATATGAAGGAAGAGGTAATTGCCGAGTTTGTTTGTAAAAGACTGCAGGCAGTCGATTTCACAATAAAAGAATATCCGATTGACAAAGAGATATATACGGAGGAGCTGGACAGGGAATATAAGAGGGCTTTTTCGCAGGTTTTAAATAATCAGATACCAATACAATATGAATATGGAGAGGAAGCCTATTTTATAGAAATTTGGGCAGAGTCAAAAAGAAGTTACTATGAGAAGATCAAAGAAAATTTTTTATATTATTATCTTGATTTTGATGGAGATGGGCTTCCAGAATTGGTTATAAAATCGCCGGGAGATGTAAACTTTGGAGGGCCTCGGATATTGAAGTACAATGCCGACAATTCAAAAGTGTATAATTTTGGAGAGCATTGGCGATTTCCGAAGTTAGAATTGTTATGTTCTGGTAAGTTGTACTGTGAAGATGGAACAGGGGCCGGAGGGATCAGATATGAATATCAAGAAATAGATTCATTGGGTAAGATAGTCATTGATGTAGGATTATATCACTGGTATGGCTTGGAAAAAGATTCATATGAGATATCGATTGATGGGTTTGAAAATGTGGAAGTTGATAAGGAAAGTTGGGATAGTGTAACGAAAGATTTTTTTGAGGCCAAAGATAATGCAGTTAAAGGCATCACATATGATGAGCTGTTCAGTGATATGGAACATCCATGAACATTAATTAACAAACGTTTTTAAGAGAAAAAAATGGAAAAAAGGAGAAAGCAGATGGCAGTACCAAAATATTTTGAAATGTATCAATCGTTTCTGCGGGGATTAGAAGATGGAGAAGAGCATCCCTATATAGATGTGAAAAAACAGATTATTCATGATTTTAATCTCTCTGATCGTGATATTGCAGAGCTTTTGCCCAGTGAAAGACAGACTGTTTTCAGTAACCGTGTCGGCTGGTGCAGAACCTATTTAAAAAAGGCTGGCTTGATAGAAAGTCCGTCAAGAGCGCATTTTGTGATCACGGCGGATGGAAAACGGATCTTAAATACGGTTCCAGTCATAACGAATGATACGCTCAAAACGTTTCCCTCGTTTATGGAATTTATCAATGGCACGGCCGATGGCAGGCAGGAGACAGTTACGACAGATAACAGCGATGAAACGCCGCAGGAAACGTTGGAACGTGTACATAGCGAACTAAATAAAGTCCTGAAAGATGAACTGCTTACAAGGATTCATCAGAACACACCGGATTTTTTTGAAAGACTGGTAGTGGAATTGATGGAGAAAATGGGATATGGAAGAGGAGAAGTGACGCAGAGAAGCAGGGACGAAGGGATCGACGGCATTGTATATCAGGACAAGCTGGGGTTTGACGTCATCTATGTTCAGGCGAAGCGGTATGAAGTGGACAAGACGGTAGGAAGACCTGAATTACAGAAGTTTGGAGGCGCAATTCCGGAAAAGAATGCAAAAGGGTTATTTGTTACAACAGCAAGGTTTTCATCGGATGCGAAACAGTATGCGGAGGAAAGGCATATCATACTGATTGACGGACAGAAACTGGCACAGCTTATGATCGAACATGATTTTGGAGTAAGTACCGAGTATGTATATAAGGTGAAAAAGATAGACAGCGATCTTTTTGAGGATGAAGAATAGCTTGTGAGGTAAACGTTGACGAAGAAAAAGGGAATTGCATTCATCCCCCACTTACAGTAAGATAAAAGAAGCGGGATACAAAGGAGGGACAAGCGGTGCTTAATCTACTGCGGCGTTTTTCAACAGAGAAAAAGACGCATGGCAGATCGGACGGAAATCAATATGGGCATGGACAGTGGGATAAACTTACGGGCGCGGCGGACAAGCACGCGTTTCAAAAGAGCGTGGAGCGTGCATTGACAGGCGAGTATGCGCACGGCTGCCTTCTTTTGGTAGATGTAGACTGTATGAAGGAGATTAATGAGAACTTTGGCAGGGAGACAGGCGACCGCGTCTTGCAAAAGGTTTTTAGCACGCTGCAGGAAAATTTCAGGGGCGAAGACGGTATCGGCAGATTGGGGGAGGATTCTTTCGGGATTTGGATTGAGGGACTTTCCGCCGATCAGGTCAGCGGTATCCGCCGCAGAATTGCAGTCGTGAACGATAAGCTTTTGCACAGTGGAACCGAACTTCCCAAGGTGACCTTAAGCGCCGGTGCGGCTCTGGGAGAGTCCGGCGAGAGCTATAAAGAGATATACAGGCAGGCGCAGAAGGTGCTTCACCGTGTCAAGGAGGGCGGCCGGTGCGGCTGTGAAGTATACACAAATTAAAAGGAGAGAGGAATGGGCGGCTTTTTTGGAGTAGCATCAAAGGAAAACTGTATTTTTGATTTGTTTTTTGGGACAGACTATCATTCCCATTTGGGAACGAGACGGGCTGGCATGGCGCTGTACGATGAGAAGGAGGGCTTTAACAGGGCAATCCATAATATCGAGAATACGCCGTTTCGCACGAAGTTCGACAAGGACGTCAATAAGATGAACGGTACGCTGGGGATTGGATGTATTTCAGACTATGAACCCCAGCCGTTGATTATCCGTTCCCATCACGGCACCTACGCGATCACGACAGTAGGGAAAATTAACAACAAAGACGAGATTATAACGGAAATTTTTCAGCATGGCAAGGGACATTTCCTTGAGATGAGCGGGGGAGACATCAACGCTACGGAGCTGGTGGCGGCAGTGATTAACCAGAGGGATAACCTGATCGAGGGGATTCAGTATGCGCAGGAACTGATTGACGGTTCCATGACCATACTGGTAATGACGCCCAAGGGTATTTTGGCGGCAAGAGACCGGATGGGACGGACGCCGGTTTCCGTGGGGAAAAAGGAAGATGCGTTCTGCGTGTCCTTTGAGAGCTTCGCGTATCTGAATCTTGGTTATGTGCCGGAGCGGGAACTCGGGCCGGGGGAGATTGCCATTGTGACCCCGGAAGGGGCGCGGACGCTGGCTGCGCCGGGCAAGGATATGAAAATCTGCACTTTTTTGTGGATTTATTACGGCTATCCTTCTTCCTCCTACGAGGGAGTGAGTGTGGAGGAGATGCGTTACCGCTGCGGGGCGATGCTGGCGAAACGTGACGATGTGAAACCGGACATTGTGGCGGGGGTGCCGGATTCGGGCACTGCCCATGCGATCGGCTATGCCAATGAGTCGGGCATTCCTTTTTCCAGACCGTTTATTAAATATACGCCCACATGGCCGCGTTCTTTTATGCCGACTATACAGAGCAAGCGGGACTTGATTGCCAAGATGAAGCTGCTTCCCGTACACGATTTGATTAAGGATAGAAAGCTGCTTCTCATCGACGATTCCATCGTGCGCGGCACACAGCTTGGGGAGACGACGGAGTTTCTCTATCAGAGCGGCGCGAAAGAGGTGCATATCCGCCCAGCCTGCCCGCCTCTTCTCTACGGTTGTAAATACTTGAATTTTTCACGTTCCACATCGGAGATGGAGCTGATTGCCCGCCGGGTGATCAAGGAGATCGAGGGGGAAAATAAATACCCGAATCTGGCGGTGTACGCGGACCCGGACAGCACGGAGTACGGGCAGATGCTGGAAAAGATCAGGGAAAAACTGAATTTTACCACGCTTCGTTATCATCGTCTGGATGATATGATAGAATCTGTGGGGATCGACAAGTGTAAACTCTGCACCTATTGCTGGGATGGGAAAGAGTAAATTTAGCTGTTGACGTTTATATGCCGGCCGATTATAATGATAAATACATAGAACGGATGAGGGAGTAGTCGGCGCGGCGAAGGCGGCGCGATATGCCAACATACTGATGGAGGCCATGGCCGATATCTGGTATATCTTAATTGATGAGACTCATGTATAGCGGGAGCGCTGTGCGTGTGTCTGACAGAGAGCAACAGGGGATAGATACCGTATAGTATCTGTCCCTTTTCTTGCGCGCATAAGCAGAGCAGGAAGGCTGACGAAGCAGGCATCATGCGGGCATGAATGAATGCTTCGGAAGACTTACGGCGAGCAACGCGAACGAAAGATGCGCAGCATCTTGAGTCTGCTTATCGCGCATATGTAGAGCGGAAATACGAACGAAAAGAGGAGGGATCTGGGATGATGATTTTTCTAACGGTGTTGGCGACAATTTTCATTGCGGAAATGGGGGACAAAACCCAGTTGCTTTTGGTGGCGATGGCGGGGAAGCACAAAATCTCTCATATTCTGACGGGCACATGGCTGGCTACGGCGGTCTTAAATTTGATGGCTGTCGGTTTGGGAGCGGCTTTGGGAAGCTTTCTGGATATGAGGATCATTAAGTCGGCGGCTGCCCTTGCTTTTTTCTGGTTTGCCTATAACGCCCTGAAAAGCGATGGCGGGGATGAAGAAGAGAAGGAAGTAAAGAGTAAATTTGGGCCGGTCATCGGAATTTTCACGGCCTTTTTCATCGGCGAGCTGGGGGATAAGACGCAGCTTTCCGCGATTACATTGGCGGCGGCTTACACGAATCACAACATTGCTAACGCATGTTATGTATTCCTTGGCTGTACGTTGGGATTGATTCTGGCGGATTTCCTCGGATTGGTTGTGGGCGTGGTTTTGAATAGCAGGCTGCCGGCGGGTATTTTAAATAAGCTGTCCTTTTTGATCTTTGCATTTTTCGGGGTGGATAGTCTGCGGATTGCCCTCGGCCTGATTTTTGGGGAGAATCATCCAGCGGCGTCGGCGCTTCTTGTGATCCTGACGGCGGTGTTTGTACTGTTGTGCGCGGCGCAGATGGTAAAGAGGCGCACAGCGGACCAGAATAGCGCAAAGAGGAAATAGGGATAGGAATTTTGCAGTATTTCTGTTAAAATGGTATGAGATAAAAACAGGAGGAATCCGCTAGTATGTTATTTAAATGTAAAAATTGCGGCGGCAATACGGTGTATTCGCCGGAAAAGGGCAGAATGTATTGTCCCCATTGTGAGAGTACGGACAGCGGGCAGAAAATCGGGGACAATTCCCTGACGCAGTGCACAAACTGCGGCGCGCCCCTGCAGCTTTCAGAGTATACTTCCGCTTGCAGATGCGAGCATTGCGGTACCTATTTGATTTTTGACGAACGGGTGAGCGCGCCCTATGAGCCTCGTATGATTCTGCCCTTTCATGTGGGCAGAAAAATGGCGGCGGAACAGTTGGAGCGGGAATTTTCCAACCGTCTCTTTGCTCCCGCAGATTTTATGTCGGCCAAAAGTCTTGAGAAAATGGAAGGAATTTACGTGCCTTTCTGGCTCTACAACTATGACGTGAACTATGATTTTGCAGGGGAGGGGACAAGAATCCGGACATGGAGAAGCGGGGATACGGAGTATACGGAAACTTCTTATTATGAAGTGATCCGTAAAATGGATGCGGATTTTGAACGGGTTCCAGTAGACGCTTCCTATGTGATGGCGGACGGCATCATGGATCTGATGGAGCCATATGACTATCAGGAACTCACGGATTTTGGGCCGGAATATATGTCCGGTTTTCTCAGCGAAAGATATAACCAGCAGGCGGATGAGCTGGCGGTTCGGGCGGAGAGTAAAGTAAAGGACGCCTCGGAGAATCTGATGCAGGGCTCGCTGTCCGGTTACGCTTCGATACGTCCGTATCATAGGAATTTGAATCTACATAAGAAAAACGACTGTTATGTATTGATGCCAGTGTGGCAGTATGTTTACCGCTACAAGGATCAGACTTATCTGTACCATGTCAACGGACAGACAGGGAAGGTAGTCGGCGTGACGCCTGTTTCCAAGGCAAAGGTGGCCGCTTACGGCGTATCGGTGTTCGCCATGGTGACGATGATCTGCGGCTTGTTGATGCATGTGCTTGAGATTTTATAAAGGGGAAAGAGGGACAGTGAAAGAATATTTTCGTTATTTTAAATGGATTTATATCATACTGGCGGCGGTGGCGGTTCTCACCATAGGGCTTCATGCAGGGCACTGGGGCTTGGCGAAGATGGCGGATTACCAGAGGACAAACGGGTCGTGTGCGACAGAAGAGAGGGTCTTTGATTATGCGGGCGTGCTCTCCGACAAGGAGGAGAACAAGCTGCGGAAGCTGATTGCCAAACGGGAAAAGCAGACGGGCTGCGATATTGTGCTGGTCACGCTGGATGAGCCTTTGGAGGAATACGCGAGAGCCATCGAGCCAAACGTGGTTTCCAGCGAGTTCGTGAGAGTATATGCGGAGCGGCAGTGGGAAGAACTGGGATTTGGCTACGACAAGCCGGACGGGGACGGCGTGATGTTGGTGGACAACTGGTCTAGAGAGGATGACGGCAGGATACATACATGGTTTTGCACCACCGGCAGGGCGTTTGATGCCTACTATACCGATGATATCGATCATCTTCTGGACAATGTATACCGTTATGTGGAAGACGATCCGTACCGGGCCTACAAGACCTATGTTAACGACTTTTATCACGATATGATGGGATGGCGGCTGTTTCATCTGAATTTGCCGGGATTTCTCCCTTGGCTGATTGGATTTGTAACATGTGTTATCTTTATGTTCCTGAATTGGAGCTCCAAGGAGGGAAAGAAGACCACCACGGCGACCACCTATGTGGCTGGCAGACAGCCGGACTTCCGTGTGTCAGAGGACAGATTTTTGAGAAAGACCGTGACAAAGCATAAGATTCAGACGAGCAGCAGCGGCGGTCATGGCGGAGGCCACAGCCACGGAGGCGGCGGGGGTCATCACGGAGGCGGAGGCCACAGCAGATAAGCGATTGAGCGTGAAAAAAAGCGGGTGCAGATGCACCCGCTCTTTTGTACGTTATATTTGTTCCGTGATACCGACCGGAATCCTTACGCCATCTTGTTTACGGCAAGAGTCATACGGGAAACCTTTCTGGCAGAGGTGTTTTTGTGATAAACCCCCTTCTTGGTTGCCTTATCAAGCGCAGAGGTAGCGGCGAGCAGAGCGCTCTGTGCAGCCTCCTTATCCTTTGCTTCGATGGCAGCGTACACCTTCTTGATCGCTGTCTTAACGCTGGACTTGATCGACTTGTTTCTGTCAGCTTTGGTTCTGTTTACCAAAATTCTCTTTTTTGCAGATTTGATATTAGCCATAACTTCCTCCATTCAAAATATTGACTTGTTACTATATTTCTTATAAGGACGTGTCTCATTAAAGCCGGACACGGACGTTTTAATGGAAACACATATAGAAACACACGCATATTATTTTAGAATATGGAAATGGGGATGTCAATACATATTTTGTTTATTTTTGCAAAAAATAGAAAAGAAAATGGGCAGGCGGAAGAAAGACGCATAAAATATAGTATGCAAGCGTCCGATGGAATCGGACATGGAGCGCTGAAAGTGCGGGCTTGCGAGTTAAGAGGATATAGTATTCGTTGCAGGCTTGCGGCTTGTGGAAAGGAATGGATATTGGTATGGATAGCTGGTCAAATGTCAGGACGGACTTGGCGTTGGAAGCCAGAGAAAGCGTTGGGGAAAATGAGTCCGGGCTTCATGGCGTTGCGGTGGAAGAGCGCTATGATGAGGAAAGCGACGTGCATATTACGCGGGTGGTGATCGAGACGAAAAACGGGGCCAAGGCTCTCGGAAAACCAATGGGCGTCTATGTCACGCTGGAGGCTCCCGCCATGACGGAACCGGAGGAAGATTATCATCAGGAAATTTCTGGGATTTTGGCCGAGGAAATCAGAGGCATTCTGGCAAATCCGGATAAGGAGCAGTCTATTTTGGTGGTGGGACTGGGAAACCGCGAGGTGACGGCGGATTCTTTGGGGCCTAACGTGGTGGATAATCTCTTTGTCAATAGACATATTGTGATGGAGTACGGAAAGGTAGCCTATAACAGGACGAAGATGCATTTGGTGAGCAGTCTGGTACCGGGGGTTATGGCGAAGACGGGGATGGAGTCTGCGGAGATCATCAAGGGGGTAATCGCAGAGACAAAGCCTGATCAGTTAATTGTGATCGACGCGTTGGCGGCCCGCTCTACCAAGCGCTTGAACCGTACCATTCAGATTACAAACACGGGGATTCATCCCGGTTCCGGCGTGGGCAACCACAGAAACGCCATTACGGAGGAGACGCTGCACATTCCGGTGCTGGCGCTGGGCGTGCCGACGGTGGTGGACGCGGCGACCATTGTGGGCGACGCCATGGGCGAGCGTCCGGCGACCTTAAAAGAATTAAATAATATGTATGTCACAACCAAGGATGTGGATCAGCAGATCCGCCAGATCAGCCACATTATCTGCGATGGGATAAACGGCGCTCTGAATATCTGAGAAGAAGAGATGGCATGAAGTCCTGTCCGCGGCGCATATATCTTAATATGTGCAAGAATAGAAAGGGACTCAAATTATTATTAATAGCGATTGTTATGATAGCTTTGGGATGCGGATGCGTGGAGCTTCTGCGGGAGAGGGAGACAAAAACAAAAACGGCGGCTCTGCCCCTGCACGGCATGACAGAGCGTCTGGTGATGGCGCCCTATCTGCCCGGTATTTGCAGAATGTGTGAAGGAAGCAGCCAGATATCGGAGGACGGCCTTTTTTTGAAAGGTCTGCTCTCTCAATATCCGGGTCTGCTTTTTGCGTGGGAAAACGGGGAAGAGGGAGTGACGGAGAGCGACTATGCGAGAATATTCCTATCGGAGGGAAGCGACGAAGACCACAAAGGACTGCCGGAGGAAGCCTTGGATTACGGGGACGACGCGATCCATTTGGAGAAAAGTCTGGAGTCGGCTTTTTTGAAAGAAAACAGTAGTTATTTATCCTCTCAGGAGGAAATACGGGAGCAGGACGGAGAAGAAGAGGAGGCGGGAAAACAGCCGTTTGTTCCAGCGGAAGAAAAAAGTTATCGTTATCAATGGCCGGAATTGTCCTCCTACGAAGAGTTAGTCAAGGCGTTTTATGCCGTGGACAGCACAACCGTGGCAGGGGAGGAGCTTCTGCGCACGGATAGGCTTCTGGAAAAGGATATGCGGATACAGGGGAGTGCGGACGCACCCCAGATTCTGATTTATCATACCCATTCGAGGGAAAGCTTTGCAGATTCTGTTCCGGGAGATGAAAACAGCGGCATTTTGGGAGCGGGGGAGTATTTGGCAACGCTCCTGCGGGAACAGTACGGCTACAATGTGATACATAATACCGATTGTTACGATGAAGAGAGAGATTACGCTTACAGCAATTCCCTGCCAGCCATCGAAGCGATTTTGGAGGAATATCCTTCTATCGAGGCCGTGATTGATCTGCACAGGGACGCGATGCCAGAGGACAGGCGCCTTGTGATGGATATTCAGGGACGCCCTACCGCGCAGTTTATGTTTTTTAACGGACTCTGCCGCACCAAAAAAGGCGAGATCGCGCAGTTGGAGAATCCTTATCTGGCAGATAATCTGGCATTGTCCTTTCAGATGCAGGCCGCCTGTAACGAATATTATCCGGGCATTGCCCGCAGAATTTACCTAAAGGCCTACCGCTATAATATGCACCTTTGTCCGAAATCCCTGCTGATCGAACTGGGAGCGCAGAATAACACGGAGGAGGAAATCCACAATGCCTGCGAACTGCTGGCGCATGTGCTCGATTTGGTTTTCAGCGGCAGGGAGCCGGAGCGGTGATAGCTGTGGACATCCGCCTGCATTTTTGGTATACTTGCGTGAGAAGAATGGAGGCAGCAATGGACCAAAGTAAAATCAGGAATTTTTGTATCGTCGCCCACATCGACCACGGCAAGTCGACGCTGGCGGACAGAATCATAGAGCAGACGGGGCTGTTGACGAGCCGCGAAATGCAGGCGCAGATACTGGACAATATGGATTTGGAGCGGGAGCGGGGCATTACCATTAAGGCCCAGACGGTTCGTATTGTCTATCAGGCGAAAGATGGAAACGAGTATATTTTCAACCTGATCGACACGCCCGGCCATGTGGATTTCAATTATGAGGTGAGCCGCGCGCTGGCGGCCTGCGACGGGGCGATCCTTGTGGTGGACGCCGCGCAGGGCATCGAGGCGCAGACGCTGGCTAACGTATATTTAGCCTTAGACCATGACTTGGACGTTTTTCCGGTGATCAATAAGATCGACCTGCCCAGTGCGGAACCCGAGCGCGTGAAGAATGAAATCGAGGACGTAATCGGCATCGAGGCGCAGGACGCGCCGCTGATTTCGGCCAAGAACGGTATCGGCATCGAGGATGTGCTGGAAGCCATTGTGGAGAAGATTCCCGCGCCCGGAGGCAGTCCGGACAACCCCTTACAGGCGCTGATCTTTGATTCTGTGTACGATTCTTACAAGGGCGTGATCGTGTTCTGCCGGATTAAGGAAGGCCGGGTCAAAAAGGGCACTAAGATTAAGATGATGGCTACCGGCGCCACCGCGGAGGTGGTGGAAGTGGGGTATTTTGGAGCGGGGCAGTTCATTCCCTGCGACGAACTTGCGGCGGGGATGGTGGGCTATCTTACGGCTTCCATCAAAAATGTGAAAGACACCGCCGTGGGCGATACGGTTACGGATCTGGAGAATCCCTGCAAGGAGCCGCTCCCCGGTTATAAAAAGGTCAATTCCATGGTTTACTGCGGCATGTACCCTGCGGACGGCGCGAAATATCCCGATCTGCGGGACGCGCTGGAAAAGCTTAAGCTCAACGACGCTTCCTTAAACTATGAGCCGGAGACCTCCATCGCCCTTGGCTTTGGCTTCCGGTGCGGGTTTTTGGGGCTTTTGCATCTGGAAATCATTCAGGAGCGGTTGGAGCGGGAGTACAATCTGGATCTGGTGACCACAGCGCCGGGCGTCATCTACCGGGTATATAAGACCAACGGGGAAATGACGGAGCTTACGAATCCCTCCAATCTGCCGGACCCTTCCGAGATCGACTACATGGAGGAACCGGTGGTCAGCGCGGAGATTATGGTGACGACGGAGTTTATCGGCCCTATTATGCAGTTGTGTCAGGAACGGAGAGGCCGCTATGTCAGCACCGAATATATCGAGGCTTCCAGAGCGCTTTTAAAATACGAGCTGCCGTTAAACGAAATTATATACGATTTTTTTGACGCGTTGAAATCCCGTTCCAGAGGCTATGCCTCGTTTGATTACGAGCTCAAAGGGTACGAGCAGTCGAAGCTGGTGAAACTGGATATTTTGATCAACCACGAGGAAGTGGACGCTCTTTCCTTCATTGTCCATGCAGACAGCGCCTATGAGCGCGGGAGGAAGATGTGCGAAAAATTGAAGGAGGAGATTCCCAGACACCTTTTTGAGATACCGATTCAGGCAGCGGTGGGCGGCAAGATCATTGCTAGAGAGACGGTAAAGGCCATGAGAAAGGATGTTCTCGCCAAGTGCTATGGCGGAGATATCACACGAAAGAAGAAACTTCTCGAAAAGCAGAAAGAGGGAAAGAAACGGATGCGTCAGGTAGGCAGTGTGGAGATTCCCCAGAGCGCGTTCATGAGCGTGTTAAAATTGGACGACGACTAGGCGGGGGAGCGGCGCGGACGTCTTGACAATATCTGCGGACGCAAAGAGGACAAGATGAGAGAGCTGAGTATCTATATTCATATCCCATTCTGTGTCAGGAAATGTCTTTACTGCGATTTCCTTTCCGCTCCGGCGGACAGCGGCAGAATTGAGAGTTATGTAAACCTGCTATTACAGGAAATAAAAAAACAAGCGGTATTTTATGGAGATCACAGGGTGGTCTCCATCTTTCTGGGCGGCGGGACGCCCTCGCTGCTTCCGGCGGCGGATATGGGGCGGATTCTGGCGCAGATCAGGAGCGGTTATTCTGTGGCGGAAGATGCGGAGATCACGGTTGAGTGCAATCCGGGAACGGTCACGGAGGACAAACTGAAAAATTATATAACACATGGTATTAACCGGCTGAGCATTGGTTTGCAGTCTACGGACGACGGGGAGCTTGCGCGCATTGGACGAATCCATAGCTACGGGGATTTTTTAGAGACATACCGGCTGGCGAGGGAGGCGGGATTTGGCAATATCAACGTGGATTTGATGGCTGGCCTGCCCGGTCAAGGCATGGATTCCTACAGGAGGACATTAGAGCGGGTGACTGCGCTTTCACCGGAGCACATTTCCGCTTATAGTCTGATTTTGGAGGAGGGAACTCCGCTTTACGGAAACCAATCAGCCTATCAGTTCCCCGATGAGGACGAGGATCGGGAAATGTATGAGCTGACGGGACGCTATCTGGCGGAGGCGGGCTATAGCCGTTATGAGATTTCCAACTATGCGAGGGAGGGATTTGCCTGCCGCCATAACAAGGTTTACTGGCGCAGAGGCGATTATGCGGGTTTTGGACTGGGGGCCTCCTCTATGGTGAAAAACGTCCGCTGGAAGAATCCGGCAAAACACGGGGACTATGCGGCCTATGTGGAGAATATGGGCCGACAGCCGGGGAGACAGCCAGACGCAGACGTTGCGGCGGGGACGGAAGCGGTCTGGGTATCGCGCATGGAACAGGCGGGCGCGGATGAGGTACAGCGTCTTACGACAGCGGAGCAGATGGAGGAATTTATGTTTCTTGGCCTGCGGCTTACGGAGGGTGTAGATCCGGAGGAGTTTCAGCGTATGTTCGGGAAATCCATGGAGGAGGTTTACGGGAAAACAATCGCCGCTTTTGAGAGGCGGGGACTGCTTACGAGAAAAGAAGGGCGGCTTGCCCTGACGCTTCGCGGAATCGACGTGAGCAATGTGGTATTTGCATCGTTTTTGTTTTGACGTGCGGGGAGACATATATTATAATAGTAGAAATAGAATTGGGACAGATGGAAAGGCACTTGGGAAGCCGCCGGTTCATAGAATAGAGTAAATGGACTTTGGAGGCTCCTTTTGAAAACATTCAGCCAGCCACTTTCTGCGAAGGATGAGGCCGTTTATTTGGGGCGGCTTAAAACGGGAAGCGAAAGAGAGCGCGGGGAGGCCAAAGGTATTTTGGTAGAACGCAATCTACGTCTGGTGGCGCATATTGCCAGAAAATACCAGAACGTGGACGAGGATATGGAGGATCTGATTTCGATCGGAACCATTGGATTAATTAAGGCCATTGACTCCTTCGACGCCGGAAAAGGAAAGCTGAGCACTTATGCTTCACGCTGTATCGATAATGAGCTTCTGATGCTTCTTCGGGCGAAGAAAAAAACTTCCAGAGAGGTCTCTTTGTACGAACCGATCGGGACGGACAGGGAAGGCAACGAAATCAGCCTGCTCGATGTCATTGAGCAGGAACAGATGGATGTTGTGGACAGAATGGAAGTGGAAGCGAAACTGTACCGGTTGAAGGATTTAATTGACAACCGTCTTTCGGACAGGGAGCGGAAGATTATTATGCTGCGCTATGGCCTTGCGGGCGGCAGAGAAATTACCCAGAGAGAAATCGGCCACAGGATGGGAATTTCCAGAAGCTATGTGTCCAGAATCGAGAAGCGGGCGCTAGAGAAGCTGAAGGAGGGTTACGAGGCCTTTGGCCTGACATAAGAATAGATAGGAGGAGACGGGACAATGCGTTTTGTGAAGAACGAAGATTTAAAGACGGGAATGAGACTGGCGCGTCCTATATACAATAAAAACGGCGTTTTGCTTTATGAGAGAAATTCAAAACTGACGATACAGGGTATCAACAGTGTGAAAAATTTTGGCCTTCTTGGCATTTTTATTTTGGAGCCGGCGGAGCCTGTTCCTCCCATGACTAAGGCGGATGTGGAGTTTGAACGTTTTCAGACCATGTGCGTGTTTTCGATCAGGGAGGAACTGGACAGCATCGTGGAGACGGGGCGTGCCCAGAGAATCCAGATGATCGCCTCCAATATCATTAAAAATTACGGGCATCTGGACACGAGAATTAATTTTATGCAGAACCTCCGGAGCAAGGAGGATTACATATATAAACATTCCTTGAACGTGGCGATTCTCTGCGCATTAATAACACATGTTATGAATATAAGGGTGGAAGAGCAGATGGAAACCGTGCAGGCGGCGCTTGTCCACGATATCGGAAAGATGATGCATTTCGAGGAGGAAGATGTTGCAGGCGGCCCTGTGATCGATATGACGATGGATGACAGGGAGGAGGCCGGACATGCCCTTTTGGATACGGCCTTTTCCGCAAGGCCCAATATTAAGCGGATTTGTTCGCAAGCGCATAAGACGCTGGCCAGTCTGCGGACAGGGGAGGATATATCGGCGATTCGTCTGGTGAATGGCGCGAGGGTGTTGGCCGTGGCGGAGACCTACGACAGAATGACGGCCATGAAATTTGACGAGGAGCCAGCCTCCGAGGTTGCTGCCTTGAAATATCTTTTGAGCAATCCGAATGTGTTTCACAGCAAGGTGGTGGAGGCGTTGATTAAATCCATCAATATTCTGGCGCCCGGCGTCAGCGTGGAGCTGAATACCGGGGAGAAGGCCCTTGTCCTTGCGGCTAACGAGGCTGATATCCTGCGGCCCATGATTCTGATGTTTAAAGATAATAGCATTATTGACTTGGCGGATACCGATCTGTACGGGGATTTGGAAATCAAAGACATTATGAAGACGCTGGATAACCGCCATGTGATGGACATGGATCTTTTAAAGAGAAACGGCATTGAAGTGGAGGAAGCGGAATACGTGGAGATTCCGATTATTTAGGGGGCTTGACAAAAAGCCCCCTTTGCTTCATGATAAACGTATCTGAACTCTTTGTATCTTCTATATTCTTTTTTTCAGGCGATTCGCCGCAGAATTTCAAAGAAGCAGACAATGAAACACAATACGACAGAAAAAGGAGGAAACGTATTTGCTCAGTACAATTATATCCGGAGCTGTTTACGGCGTGCAGAGCCACTTGATTCAGGTGGAGGTGGACGTCTCGCAGGGACTGCCCTGTTTTCAGATTGTCGGTCTGCCGGGATCTGAGGTGCGGGAGGCGAGAGAGCGGGTAAAGGTGGCGTTAAAGAATGTGGGGGTCAAGCTGCCGCCCATGTGTATCAACGTCAACCTTTCCCCTGCAGATCTGCCAAAAAACGGCACCATGTTTGATCTGCCAGTAGCGGTGGGAATGATGGCCGCCCTCGGAAAATTGAAAAAAGAGGAGACGGAGGGAATCCTGCTTTTGGGAGAGCTGGGACTTTCTGGGGAATTAAAGCCGGTAAAAGGCGTTCTTCCCATTGCGAGGGAGGCGGCGGCAAGGGGGATTCGCAAATGCCTTCTACCGGTGGAGAACGCGTGGGAGGCTGGGCTGATCCAAGATATGGAGAGCGTCGGCGCGGCCAGCGTGCAGGAGGCGGTGGCGCTTTTGCAGGGCAAGGAGCGGGGGACAACGGAGGGCCTGCAAGGCAAGGCGCAGGGCGAGGAAGACGAAGAGTTCCTTGACTTTGCAGACATCAATGGCCAGCCTGTTTTAAAGCGCGCAGCCGAAGTGGCCGCGGCTGGATTTCACAATCTTTTGATCATAGGCGCGCCGGGGTCGGGAAAGACCATGTTGGCCAGACGGATTCCGTCTATCCTGCCGCCCCTTTCTTTGGAGGAAAGTATGGAAGTTTCCACCATCTACAGCATTTGCGGTCTCTTACAGTCAGCGGGTTCCCTCAAGACTACCAGACCTTTTCTGCATCCCCATCACACCATAACCGGACGCGCGCTGGCGGGCGGCGGGCGTATCCCCATGCCCGGCGTGATCAGTTTGGCCCACAGGGGCGTGCTGTTTCTGGACGAACTGCCGGAGTTTAAACGGGAGACGCTGGATATTCTGAGACAGCCCTTGGAGGACAGGCAGGTACAGATCGCCAGAAGCAGCGGCAGTCAGTGCTATCCAGCGGATTTCATGCTGGTGGGCGCTATGAATCCCTGCCCCTGCGGGTTTTATCCGGACAGGGACAGGTGCCGCTGTACGCCCTATGAGGTGAAACGTTACCTAAGCCGGGTGTCCGGACCCATTCTGGACCGCATGGATATCTGCGTGGAGGCTCTTCCTATGGGGTTTTCTGAGATTACAGCCAAGGAAAAGGGGGAGAGCAGCGCTGCGGTAAGGGAGCGGGTCATGGCGGCAAGACAGATACAGGAATCCCGGTTCGAGGGAACAAGGCTTCGTTTTAACGCAGACATGGGCCCGGGCGAGGTAGAGCGGTACTGCCGGCTCGGAAAGGGAGAGCTTCGCTACATGGAGCGGATGTTTTCCAGCATGCAGTTGTCCGCCAGAGCCTACCACCGCATTCTCAAGGTGGCCAGAACGATTGCCGATCTGGCGGGCGGCGGCCGCATCGAGGAAATTCATCTGGCGGAGGCCATCTGTTACAGGCAGTCCGACCGCAAGTTTTGGCAGTAGAACGATAGGAGGGGATTGCATGAAGGAGGAGGAAAAGGCGTACTATCACTGGCTTGCACAGGCCGTCGGCGTAGGGAACAAGAGGTTTTTGCGCGCTCTTACCGAATTCGGTACGCCGCAGGAAATTTTCACACAAGCCCTTTCGGGGAAGCTGGCGGATAGGCTGAGCGAACGTTTCCGGGAAAAAGCGGCGCTGTTATCAGAAACCAGCAGGCTCTTTGACGTACAGGGTGAGTATGAACGCCTTACAGCACGCGGGATTCGTTTTGTGATGCAGGAGGAGGATGCCTATCCGGGACGGCTTTTCCAAATCCCGGACAGACCGTGGGTTCTCTATTACGCGGGAACGCTGCCGTCTAAACATGCGCCTGCGGTGGCGCTGATCGGGGCGAGGGATTGTACCGAATACGGCAGGTATATGGCCGGACAGTTCGGCGCTGCATTTGCAAGGGCCGGCGTGCAGGTGATCAGCGGTATGGCAAGGGGGATCGACGGCATCGGTCAGGGAAGCGCGCTGCGGGAGGGCGGATATTCCATGGGCGTTTTGGGCTGCGGGGTGGACGTCTGCTATCCGAGGGAGAATAGAGAATTGTACGAGGCGCTTCTTGCAGGGGGCGGCGTCTGCTCGGAGTATCCGCCGGGCGTAGAGCCGCGGGCCATGCTGTTTCCGCCGAGAAACCGGATTATCAGCGGCCTTGCCGACGCGGTGATGGTGATTGAAGCCAGAGAAAAGAGCGGGACCCTCATTACGGTAGACATGGCGCTTGAGCAGGGCAGGGACGTCTACGCGCTGCCGGGACGCGCCACAGATCCCTTAAGCGGCGGTTGTAACCGCCTGATCAGGCAGGGGGCGGGGCTGGTGTCCTCGCCGGAAGAACTGCTGGAAGAGCTGTCCTGCGCGGCGGGCGGCGTGGGATCAGGAAGAAAGGCGCGGGCGGGCGGCGTGAAAGCGGCGGCGGTGCAGACAAAGCTTGTTTTTCTGGAAGGGCCGGCGGGGGAACTGTGGGAGATTTTGGATTTTAATCCGCTTCCGACGCAGGAGCTGCAGCGCAGATATGAGGAAAAATTTGGAAAAACAATTACACTGCCGGTTCTGTTTCAGGAGCTTTTGGAGCTGTGCGCGGGCGGTTATGCAAGGCAGGTGGGAGGCGGGTATTTCATGCGGGTGATGAAAACGTAAAAAAAATTCCCCTCTTGCAACCGTTGGAAATTTGGTGTATAGTGTAGCACGTTGATAGAAAATTGGCAGATAGGGGAATTGCTATGGCAAAATATTTGGTGATTGTGGAGTCGCCTGCAAAGGTAAAGACCATCAAAAAATTTTTGGGTTCCAACTATGAAGTTGCAGCCAGTCAGGGACATGTGCGGGATCTGCCCAGAAGCGTTCTGGGAATCGATGTGGACAACGACTTTGAACCGAAATATATTACGATTCGGGGAAAGGGCGATATTTTGGCGAATCTCCGCAAGGAAGTGAAGAAGGCTGAGAAAGTCTATCTCGCAACCGACCCGGACCGCGAGGGAGAAGCTATTTCATGGCATCTGCTTTATGCTTTGAAACTGGAAAATAAAAAGGTATACCGTATCACCTTTAATGAAATTACCAAGACGGCGGTGAAAGAGTCTTTAAAGAATGCCAGAGAGATCAATATGGATTTGGTGGACGCCCAGCAGGCCAGAAGATGTCTTGACCGTATGGTGGGATATCAGATTTCGCCTGTGCTGTGGGCGAAGGTGAAGAGGGGACTCTCCGCTGGACGCGTGCAGTCGGTGGCCCTTCGGATCATCTGCGACAGGGAGGATGAAATCAACGCCTTTATCCCGGAGGAATACTGGTCCTTAGACGCGAGTTTGAAGGTAGACGGGGAGAAAAACCCGCTGACAGCGAAATACTACGGCTCTAAGGGCGAAAAACGCACCATCTCGTCCAAAGAGGAGATGGAAAAGATTAAGAAAGAACTGGCCGGCGCTTCTTACAAAGTGAGTTCCGTAAAGACCGGGGAGCGGGTGAAAAAAGCGCCTCTGCCTTTTACGACCTCTACGTTACAGCAGGAAGCCAGCAAAGTTTTGAATTTTTCCACGCAAAAGACCATGCGTCTGGCCCAGCAGCTTTACGAGGGCGTGGAGATTAAAGGAAACGGCACCACTGGTATTATCACCTATCTTCGTACCGACTCCACCAGAGTTTCGGAGGAGGCCGAGGCGGCGGCTAAAACCTTTATCACGGAAAAATACGGAAAAGAGTACGCGGCGGTTACGGAGCAGGAGAGGAAGACGGATAAGAAGATTCAGGACGCCCACGAAGCGATCCGTCCCACGGATATCGCAAGGCTTCCTTTAGAGATCAAAGAGTCCCTTTCCAGAGATCAATTCAGGCTCTACCAGTTGATCTGGAAACGGTTTACGGCCAGCCGTATGGCGGCGGCCCAGTATGAGACTACCTCGGTGAAGATCGACGCCGGGGAGCACCGCTTTACGGTGGCGGCTTCGAAGATTAAATTTGACGGCTTTATGAGCGTTTACACGCAGGAGGAAGACAAGGAGGAGGGCAATACCCTGATTCGCGGAATCACTGAGGATTCCAAGCTTTCCCTCGTGTCATTGGAGGAGAAACAGCATTTCACCCAGCCGGCGCCCCACTACACGGAGGCATCCCTTGTGCGTGCGATGGAGGAGCTGGGAATCGGACGCCCTAGTACCTATGCGCCGACGATTACCACGATTCTTGCCAGAAGATATATTGTCAAGGAAAATAAAAACCTCTATGTGACGGAGCTTGGCGAAGTGGTCAACAATATGATGAAGGAGGCTTTTCCCTCCATTGTGGACGTGAACTTTACCGCCACCATGGAAGCCCTGCTGGACGGCGTGGAGGAAGGCAGCGTGAAGTGGAAGACGGTGGTAAAGAATTTTTATCCCGACTTGAAAGAAGCTGTGGAGAAAGCGGAGAAGGAGCTGGAAGAAGTAGAGCTTGCCGACGAGCTTGCCGACGAATACTGTGAGCTTTGCGGACGGCAGATGGTGATTAAGTACGGCCCTCACGGCAGATTTTTGGCCTGTCCCGGCTTTCCCGACTGCCGCAATACCAAGCCTTATTTTGAAAAGATCGGCGTCGCCTGCCCTAAGTGCGGCAAGGACATTGTCTTAAAGAAGACCAAGAAGGGGCGTAAGTATTACGGCTGTATTGACAATCCAGATTGCGATTTTATGGTGTGGCAAAAGCCAGTAGAGGAAAAATGCGACCGCTGCGGTTCCATTATGCTCCAGAAGGGAAGCAAACTGGTATGCTCCGACGAAACTTGCGGGTTTGTCAAGGATATGCCGAAGGAAAAAGTGGAGCAGGCGTAAACTGCATGTAAGATTGGGAAGCTTTGCCTGATTTGCGCGAATTACTGATAAATTGCACTAAAATGCGTTGAAATTTTTTAAATTGTATGATAAAATCAATATATTATGAGGCAATTTATTGTAAGGAACGAGAGGTAAATACATGAGTAGCGTGCAGTTGTTAGATAAGACCCGGAAAATAGGGAAGCTGCTTCACAACAACAATTCTGGCAAGGTAGTGTTTAACGATATCTGCGATGTGTTGAAGGAGATTCTGGTTTCCAATGTGCTTGTGGTGAGCAGGAAGGGCAAGGTGCTTGGCCTCGGTGATTCGGCCGCGGTGGAATCCATTACGGAGCTGATTGTGGATCATGTGGGAGGATTTATTGATCCTATGTTAAACGAGCGGCTTCTGGGAGTGCTCTCTACCAAGGAGAATGTCAATCTGGAGACGCTTGGCTTTGAGAGTCCGGGCATCAGACGGTTTCAGGCGGTGATCGCGCCCATCGAGATTTCCGGCGAGCGGCTGGGAACCCTTTTCCTTTACAAAAGCGACGACCAGTACGACATAGACGATATCATTCTGTGCGAGTACGGCACCACGGTAGTGGGACTGGAAATGCTTCGGGCGGTGAGCGAGGAGAATGCGGAGGAGAACCGCAAGGTGGCCGTTGTAAAATCGGCGATCTCCACCCTGTCCTTCTCGGAAATGGAGGCTATCACCCATATTTTCGACGAGCTTGGCGGGATGGAAGGGATTCTCGTGGCCAGCAAGATCGCGGATAAGGTGGGGATCACCCGTTCGGTCATCGTGAACGCCCTTCGGAAATTTGAGAGCGCTGGCGTGATCGAATCCCGGTCTTCCGGTATGAAGGGAACTTATATCAAGGTGTTGAACGACGTGGTGTTCGACGAAGTGGAAAAATTAAAGGAACAGGGAAGGTTTTAATCAGTAAGGGCCTTAGAAATAACTGGCAGAAGGATCTGCGAAAAGTGCCGATTTTGCGCATTGCAGATCCTTTTTTGTCGTTTTCTTTGGACACTAATTTGTGAAAATCAATCGAAAAACCTTGTAATTTTTTATAATTTATTTATAATGGAATATGGATTGTATTAATGTGGAAGGAGTATGACTATGAGCTCATTGATTGATACGAATGTTTTTGATTATGTGAATGTGCTGGATAAGGCCATGGATGCGTCTGAGCTTAGGCATGAGGCGATTTCGAATAACATTGCCAATGCGGATACGCCGAATTACAAGAGGCAGGATGTGAATTTTGAGATACAGCTTGCGAAGGCTTTGCGGCACTCCCGTTATAAATCTATGGACGCGAAGGTGTCGGATTTGAAGATGAACCGCTTAAAACCGATCACGTACACGGACTATGCGAGCTTCTCTTACCGTCTGGACGGCAATAACGTAGATCCCGATACCGAGGGCGTGTACCTTGCGAAGAACCAAGTGGTCTATCAGGGCCTCGAACAGAGCGTGGCGCAGGAGTTTAAGAATTTGCAGGCAGTCATGAAGTGATTGAGAAGAACTTCTAAAGGAGGAATTCGAAATGGCATTATTTAGTTCGTTTGATATTAACGCCACGGGTATGACGGCGGAACGCTTCCGCATGGACACGATTTCCCAGAATGTGGCGAATGCGAATACGACAAGGACGGAGGACGGCACGCCTTACCGCAGAAAGATCGTGGTGTTTGAGGAGAAAAATTCCCAGACGCCCTTCCATCAGGTGCTCAATAAGGCGAGAGACCGCTATTCGGGTTCCGGCGTGAAGGTGTCCGGCGTCTATGAGGATAACGTGACGGAAGGCAATATGGTTTACGATCCTTCTCATCCTGATGCGGACGAGAACGGCTATGTGATGTACCCGAATGTGAGTATCATCACGGAAATGACGAACCTGATCGATGCGTCCCGCGCTTATCAGGCAAACTCTACGGCGTTCAGCGCCAGCAAGAATATTGCCACCATGGGACTGAATATACTGAATACCTGATCATGGGATAAATAACGCGTGTTATAAACACGCTGTGAGTGTGCGGTTAGGATAGAGATTAGGGGAATGTTGGAGGAAACGGAAATGGCTTTGGATATCACAGAATTATATAATGTGTCTTCGGGCGCGATCAAAGAGGCGGCCAAGGCGGCGCCCACAACCCGCATCGAGGACTATAAGGAAAACGGCTTCGATGCGATGTTACATACGGCAATCGACAATATCAACACGACGAACAGTTATTTGTCGGACGCAGAGAATGAAGAGATCAAATGGGCGCTTGGCGAGACGGAAAACAGTCACGACTTAAGTATTGCCCTGCAGAAGGCCTCCACGGCATTGCAGTATACAGTGGCGATCAGGGATAAGCTTCTGGATGCCTATAAAGAACTGATTCAGATGCAGATCTAGTTCTGTTTGGCAGGTAAGAGGGAAATGCAGAAGGAGATCGGATTGCTGTGGAAAAAATAGTAGAGAAACTAAAAGAACTTGGAAATAAAATAATGGAGTGGTGGAACCGCTTTACGGCCAGACAAAAAACCTTGATTGTCGGCGTAGTAGCGGTACTCATTATTGCCCTCGTGGCTATTGTGACAGCGCTTACCAGACCTAAGTATACGCTGCTTCGGGAGTGCGAATCGACGGCGGAAGCTGCGGAGGTTCGAGATCTCTTGGAAGGGGAAGGGCTGAACTATGAGATTTCCGATGACGGGCTGATTGTGCGCGTGCTTGAAAAGGATATTTCGCAGGCAAATCTCCTGCTGGGCGCCAATAACATTCAGGCGGCTGGTTATGGGATTGATAATGTGACGGACGGCAGTTTTTCCACCACAGAGTCTGATAAGCAGAAAAAGCATGTGGTTTATCTGGAAAAGCAGTTAGAAAATGACTTCCTTTCCATGTTTACGGCGATCAAGCATGCACGGGTGAAGTTAAACATTCCGGAGGATGACGGGACGTTAATTGCCAAGGAACAGGAATCTTCCGCTTGGGTGCTTCTGGAATTAAAGGACGAGTTCTCTCAGGAGAGCGCGGCCTATTTGGCGCGCGCGATTGCCACGGCGCTTGGAAACGAGACCACGAACAACATCGTCATCATGGATTCGGAAGGCAATATGCTCTTTACGGGCGACGAGACCCTCTCCGCTACCGGCATGGCAAGCAGCCAGCTTACCGTGAAGAGCGAGGCGGAAAAGAATATGATCAACAACGTGCGCAGGGTGATCCTTGGCACGAACGAATTTGACAATGTGGAAGTGTCCCCCAATCTGGTGCTGGATTTCTCGACCCAGAACCGCACGGAACACACCTATACGCCGGCGGACGGACAGACGCAGGGCGTATTGAGCCATGAGGATGTTTTCAGTTCCGAGAATACCAGCGGTACGGGCGGCGTGCCGGGCACAGACTCTAATGACGACGACACCACCTATGTGTTGGAGGATAACGCGAACTCCTCCTCTACGGTGAGCGAGGAGTCAAGGGATTATCTGCCCAACGAAACCATCACCACTACGGAGACGCCCTCCGGTGTGATCAACTACGGCGCGTCCTCTCTGGCGGCATCCCTGATTCAGTACAACGTGATCCGGGAGGAGGATGCGGACGCGCAGGGACTTTTAGATGGCGTGAGCTGGGAAGAGTATAAGCTTGCCAACACGGAACGCACCAGAATCGAGCTGGACGACACCTTCTATGCCACGGTGGCAAATGCTACTGGCATTTCACAGGATAATATTACCTTGGTAGCCTACACGGAGAATCTTTTCTTTGATGCGGAGGGTTCGGCGATTACGGCTACGGATATCTTACAGATCATTCTGATTATTGTGATTCTGGCGCTTCTGGCCTTTGTGGTCCTGCGGAGTATGAGAGGCGAGAAGCACGAGGAGGAAGAAGAGGAGCTGACTGTGGAGACGCTGTTACAGTCTGACGTACAGCTTGCAGAGATTTCCTCCGAGAATGAGTCCGAGGAGAAGCGGCTTATCAATAAATTTGTGGAAGAGAATCCGGAGGCAGCGGCAAATCTGCTGCGCAACTGGTTAAACGAAGACTGGGGGTAGGATAAATGGCAGCGAGAGCCACGGAGGAGAAGATTAACGGAGTGCAGAAAGCGGCCGTTTTAATGATAGCGCTTGGGCCGGAGAAGTCTGCGGCGATCTTTAAGCACCTCAAGGAAGACGAGGTGGAGGAGCTTACGTTAGAGATCGCGAACACGAGAAACGTTACGCCTCAGCTCAAAGAGAGTGTGATTAACGAATTTTATCAGGTGTGCTTGGCGCAGCAGTACATTGCCGAGGGCGGTATCAACTACGCCAAAGAGCTTTTGGAGAAATCCTTTGGCGCAGACAAGGCGATGGACGTGATCGGCAAGCTGACCGCATCTTTGCAGGTGAAGCCTTTCGAGTTTGTGAGAAAGGCGGACGCGGCGCAGTTGTTAAACTTTATTCAGGACGAACACCCGCAGACAATCGCGCTTATTTTGTCCTATCTCTCGCCCGGACAGGCGGCGATCATCGTATCGGCTCTGCCGCCGGACAGACAGGCGGACGTAACCAAGCGTATTGCGGTGATGGACCGGACGAGTCCGGATGTGATCAAGGAAGTGGAGAAGGTTTTGGAATCCAAACTGTCATCCTTAGTGAATCAGGATTACACGATTATCGGCGGCGTGGACGCTGTCGTAGAAATTTTGAATACGGTGGACCGCGGTACGGAGAAACATATTATGGAGACCTTGGAGATCGAGGAGCCGGAGCTTGCGGACGAGATCAGAAAGAAGATGTTCGTCTTCGAGGACATCTTGCTTCTGGACGACCGCGCCATTCAGCGTGTGCTGCGTGATGTGGATAACTCCGATCTGGCGATCGCGTTGAAGGGCTCTAACGAAGAGGTGCAGAACGCCATCTTCAACAACCTCTCCAAACGTCTTGCGGTTATGATCAAGGAAGATATGGAGTTTATGGGCCCTGTCCGTATGAAGGACGTGGAGGAAGCGCAGCAGAAGATCGTAAACATCATCAGGAAACTGGAAGATGCTGCCGAAATTGTTATCTCCAGAGGCGGAGGTGACGAGATCATTGTTTAAGATGAAGCCAAGAACCTTATATAAAGCTGGCTGGGTCAGAGTAGACGGCGAAGAAAAGTGCGTGATAGACAGTAACAGCCTTGTCGCAGAGCGCATTGAAGAATGGGAAAATATCCGCAGGGCAAATGCGGCTGCTGCGCCTTCTTTTGATGAGGAAGAGGGGGAAGACGAGGCGGCGGAGTTTGTAAGCGGTCTTGCCGGTGAAGAATTGGACGCCCTGTTTGACGATGGAGAGGGCGCGGGTAATGTCATTAAGGCTGTGGACGCGGAGGCCAGCAGAGAGGCTGCCGAGGCCGAGGCGGAGCGCATTGTAGCGGAGGCGCGGGCGCAGGCTCTTGAAATTCAAAACCAAGCCCGCCATGAAGCGGAGATACAACTTGCCAATGCATTGGAAGAAGGCACAAAACAGGGGTATGACGAGGGCTACGCAAGAGGCATGTCCGAGGTAGAGGGCATGAAACAGGAGCTGGCGGAAAGAAAAAGGCAGCTTGAGGCGGAGTTTGACGATCTGCTGGAAAATCTGGAGCCCCGGTTTGTGGATACCATTACAGATGTGTACAGCCATATTTTCGGTGTGGATCTCTCGGATAACAGGGATATCCTCGTCCATTTGATCGATACCACCCTGCGTAAGGTGGAGAGCAGCAAAACCTTTATCGTGCATGTATCTGCGGAGGACTATCCTCACGTCAACATGCAGAAGCAGACCTTGATGGAGGGCGCTGCGGCGGGCAGGGGATTGATCGAGATTATAGAGGATATTGCCCTCGGCAAGGGAGACTGCCTGATTGAAACGGACGGCGGTATTTTTGACTGCGGCTTGGGTACCCAGTTGGAAGAATTAACTAAAAAGTTGCAAGTGTTATCTTATGAGAAGGTTTAGAAGCGCGGCAGAAAGAAGCGTTGGATGAATACAGCGATTAATTTTTATAAATACAGCAGCATAAAGGACGATACCTTCTTTCGGAAAAAGGGCAGGGTAGAGAATGTGGTGGGACTTACCATCGAGTCTGCAGGCCCAGAGGCGAAGCTGGGCGATCTGTGTATCATCTATCCCGTGGACGAGGAATATCCGCCGATTACGGCCGAGGTGGTGGGCTTTAAGGAGCGGAAAACCCTTCTGATGCCCTGCGACAAGACGGACGGTATCGGTCTTGGGTGTATCGTGGAGAACACGGGAAATCCTTTGACGGTGAACGTGAGCGAAGATCTTTTGGGGAAAGTGCTGGACGGCCTTGGCAGGATTGACGGCGAGTATATGCCGGGCGTGCCTTACAGCGTGGAGGCGCAGCCGCCCGACGCCATGAGCAGAAAGATCATTTCGGAGGTACTGCCCCTTGGGGTGAAAGCCATAGACGGACTGATGACGGTTGGAAAAGGTCAGCGTATCGGTATCTTTGCGGGTTCCGGTGTGGGAAAATCCACGCTGATGGGCATGTTTGCGCGAAACACCAAGGCGGACATCAATGTGATCGCGCTCATCGGAGAGCGCGGCAGAGAGGTACGCGAGTTCGTGGAACGGGATCTGGGCGAGGAGGGTATGCGCCGTTCCGTGGTGGTGGTAGCTACTTCGGACAAATCGGCCCTCGAGAGAAACAAGGCGGCGAAGACTGCCTGTGCAATCGCAGAATATTTCAGGGATCAGGGTAAGGACGTTCTTTTGATGATGGACTCCCTGACCCGTTTTTCCATGGCGCAGCGGGAAATCGGACTTGCCAGCGGGGAACCGCCGGTGTCTAGGGGCTATCCTCCCAGCGTGTACTCGGAGATGCCAAGGCTCTTGGAGCGGGCTGGCTGTGCAGCGGTGGGATCTATCACCGGGTTATATACTGTTTTGGTGGATGGCGACGACATGAACGAGCCGATCACGGATACGGCCAGAAGCATTCTGGACGGCCACATCATGTTAAACAGAAGACTGGCCCATCAGAATCATTATCCGGCGATCGATGTACTGCAGAGTATTTCCAGATGTATGAGCCAGATTGTGAACAAGGAGCATAAGAGTCTTGCGGGTAAGCTCAAAAATGTGCTTGCCACTTACAACGAGGCGGAAGATCTGATTAATATCGGCGCTTATAAGAGCGGCAGCAACAGGAATATCGACTACGCCATCGCGAAGATCGAGGCGGTGAACGAGTTCCTGATGCAGGATGTGGATTCAAAATACGAGTACGAGGAAGCTGTGGATATGCTGCGGGAGCTCTTTGCGGAAGCGGATGAGGCAGAGTAAGGTAAGGGGTGACCGGCCATGGCGAAATTCAGATACAGGATGCAGAGTATCTTGAATATCAAATACCAGCTTGAAACGCAGGCGAAGATGGAGCTTGGGAAAGCCCAGATGGCCCTGAACGAGGAGCAGGAAAAGCTCCAGAAGCTGATAGACAGAAAAGCCGCCTATCTGGAAGAAGGCAGGCGGATGCGCGAAAATGCCATCAGTGTGAATGATCTGCGGGACAACCGCAACGCCGTGCTGATTATGGATGAACTGATTGTGGCACAGCGGATTGAGGTGGCGAAAGCTGCGGAAGTTGTGGAGCTTGCGAGACAAAAACTGACGGAGATCATGCAGGAGCGCAAGATGCACGAAAAGCTCAAGGAGAAGGCGTTGATCCAGTTTATGGAAGAGGAGAAAGCGGCCGAGGCCAAGGTTGTGGACGAATTGACAAGCTACACCTACGGGCAGCGTGGAAAGGAAAACGGAAATGGCGACGGAAGCGATGAATATGGGCATGCAGCCCCCGATTGATGAAAAAGCGGAAAAAAAGAGGCTGAAGGAAGAGCGGAATAAAATGAAGGCCGATAGAAAGGCCCAGAAAAAAGAAGCCAAGCAGCGCGCCAGAGAACTTGACGAGCAGGAGGAAAGACTGGACGGGGAGGGCGGAGGCATCTCCGTATTTTTAGTAACGCTTGTTATTGTAATTATCTGGATTGCGATTTTATGTCTGCTGATCAAGCTGGATGTGGGCGGTTTTGGATCAGGCGTGCTTTCGCCTATCCTTAAGGACGTGCCGGTGGTCAACAAGATTCTGCCGTCAGATTCCACGGTAACCACCGACGAGGAGGATTCTTACGGCGGCTACACCAGTCTGCGCGAGGCGGTGGACTATATCAAAGAGCTGGAGTTACAGTTGGAGGACGCGCAGGCGGCCAGCTCCGTGGATTCCGAACAGCTAGAGGAGCTGCGGGCGGAGATTGAGAGGCTGCAGACCTTTGAGGATGCGCAGGTGGAGTTTGAGCGGATCAAGACAGAGTTTTATGAGGAAGTGGTCTACGCCGAGAAGGGACCCGGCGCGGACGAATATGTGAAATACTATCAGACGATGGACCCGACGACTGCGGAATATCTCTATAAACAGGTGATACAGCAGCAGGAAGTGGATCAGCAGATTCAGGATTACGCGCAGACTTACGCGGAGATGAAACCCAAGGCGGCCGCAGCTATTTTTGAGGCTATGACGGACGATCTGGATCTGGCGGCTAAGATTTTGGATCAGATGAGCGCGGAGGACCGGGGTAATATTCTGGGGGCGATGGATGCCGAGACGGCGGCCAGATTGACAAAGATTATGGACCCTGATTCATAAGTACAGTTTTTTCGGAAAAACCGCTTTACTGACGGCGGAAAACAGCCGATATACTTTATGATATATACCATGTGGGAAACCACGTGTTATATATACAATCTTATTACGAACCTTGAAAACTGCAGAAAGGAGGAAAGAAACAGGAATGACGGTGAACAATGTAAACGCTCTGGGCGCCTTAGGGACAGCTCAGGGAACGCAGGCATCTGTGAAACCGGAAGAGATCGTGCAGGAGCGTTTTGACAAGCTCATGGATCAGATGAGCGTAAAGATTACCGCGGCACAAAAGCCCCAGCAGGCCAATGTGCAGATCAGCCCGCCCAAGCAGGCAGTTGTCGGAAATGCGCAGGAAACAGCGCAGCCGAAGGACACGGTGAAGCAGGAAAACGCGGCACAGACGACCGAAACCAAGAAACCCGCAGAGACATCCGAAAAGGACGCTGAAAGCGCCGTATCGCAGGATGAAAACGGCGAGACATCCGCAGTGCAGGAAGGAAACGCACAGGACGCCGAAGTCCGCGAGGATGTGGAAGAGGCGGCCGGGAAGGTTATGGAAGAAATTTCCGACATGCTGGACATTCCCCTTGAAAAGGTGGAAGAGGCCATGGAAATTCTTGGATTGACGATGGCGGATCTCTTTGATCCCACGAATCTGAAACAGCTGTTACTCAATTTGACTGACAGCACAGACGAGTTGTCTCTGGTGACGGATGAAGGACTGTACAGTAATTTACAGGATCTTTTCCAGACGGTAAACGAGACGCTCCATACGCTTCAGGAGGAGCTGGGACTGGACGCAGATGAGCTGGAAGCGCTGCTTAGCGAGATCAGCGCAGAGGAGAAACAGCCAGTGGAGACACTGGAGCCAGTCATGACGCCTGTAGGCGAAGAGCCAGAGGTGAGCGTGGAGGGCATGAAGGACTACGCGGTGTCCGTGGAGAAAGACGGCGGCACGGTGCAGATCAAGGTGACTGTCGATGATGCCAGCGGACAAAAGCATGTCAGCGAGCAGGTGACAGACACGGCGAAACCCGTGGTGGAGGCTCCTATGAAGAAGGAGAACGAAGCCGGCACAGGGCATAAGGAGGAAAATGCGGGACAGAACGCTGGGAACGCTTTCTTACAGAACCTGACGGGACACACCGAAGAGGTGGAAGCGCCGGCGGAGCGGCCGGTATACACGCAGCCGGAGACGAATCAGATCATGGATCAGATCGTCGAGTACATGAAGATCAATATTAAGCCGGAGACACAGGAGCTGGAGATGCAGTTGCATCCCGCAAGCCTTGGCACGGTGCATGTACAGTTAGCGGCGAAGGACGGGGTTATCACAGCGCAGTTTGCCGCGCAGAACGAGACGGTAAAGGCAGTTCTGGAAACCCAGATGATTCAGCTCAAGGAACAGTTTGAGGAGCAGGGCATCAAGGTGGAGGCTGTGGAAGTTACAGTCGCGAACCACGCCTACGGCGAACAGTATGGAGACCAGCAGGAAGCGGCCGATCAGGAGAACGGGGGCGCGAAGAAGAACGCCAGAAGGATCAACTTAAATCTCGACGAAATCGAGGAGGAAGATCTGGACGAACTCGACGATTCGGAGCGGATCGCGGTGGAAATGATGCAGGCAAACGGCAACACGGTAGACTATACGGCATAAGATAACCAAAAGAAAGGAGTGAAACGTATGGGAGTCATACAGGAAGTAAAAGACGGTAAATTTGTGGAATCTAATTCTGCGGCGTCTTTGGCGGAAGCCAATAAGAAAAGGAAAACAGGAAACGACAGTCTGGATAAGGACGCGTTCTTACAGCTTTTGGTAGCGCAGATGAAGTATCAGGACCCTTTGGAGCCGACTTCAAACACGGAGTATATTTCCCAGTTCGCAACCTTTTCGGAGCTGGAGCAGATGCAGAACATGAGCGCATCCATGGATCTGTTCAGGGCTTCTTCTTTAGTAGGAGAGACGGTGCTTTTGAAGGTGACGGACAGCGAAGGCAGAACGACCAATGTGCAGGGTAATGTAGACTATGTGGTTTACGAGAAGAACAAGGCGTATCTCTCTGTAAACGGCGATTTATATTCGATGGACGATCTGGACACGGTGGCGGACCCTACTTATCTGGAAGCTTACAAGCTGGCGGCGGATTGGCTGAACATCTACAACAAGCTGCCTGAGATCGAGAAACTGACGATTGCGGACAGGGAGAACGTAGAGAAGCTGGATGAGATGTACAAGGGCATGAACGACTACCAGAAGAACTTCTTAAAGGATGAAGAAATAGATACCTTGAAGAAGTATGTGAAGAAGATGGAGACTCTGGTGGCGGCTGCCGAGGCCAATAAGGACCAGAACAAGACCGAGGACACAGACAAGGACAAAGACACAGACAAGGGCGGCTCGGACGACAAATAATCGCCATTAAAAAAGCGGCTATCTCAGGGAGGAGAGATTATGAAGATTCAAGGCAGTTCTTTCCCTTCGATAGAACAGCTGCAGGATCAATATTTAAAGACAGGCAGATCCAAGGACGGAGCGCCTGCGCAGGGAAGCGTAAGCTTCCGGGATATTCTGTCGACGAAGACGGATGGGATGCAGCAGTCCGGGGAAGTCAGATTTTCCAAACATGCGGCAAACCGGTTGACAGACAGGAATATTGAACTGACCGAGGATCAGGTGGAACGCCTGAACTTGGGGGCAGCCAAAGCTTCGGCGAAGGGGATAAAAGAATCATTGGTCATGGTAGATTCCCTCGCGTTCATCGTGAGCGTGCCGAATCAGACGGTCATCACGGCGATGGATCAGACGGAGGCCGATGAAAATGTATTCACAAACATAGACGGAGCGGTCATTATTTAAGCCGGACCTTACAGGAGGCTTACGGTCCTCGACTGACAGAGAGGACAGACGGTTCCGCACAAGAGTTAAGGAGGTCATTTCACTATGATGAGATCATTGTTTTCTGGCGTGTCGGGTTTAAAAACCCACCAGACCAGAATGGATGTTATCGGTAATAACATCGCAAACGTAAACACAACGGCGTACAAGTCGCAGAACATGGTGTTCAGCGACCTGTTATACCAGACCACGCAGGCGGCGTCCGGCGCGAATGCGAATACGGGCCGCGGCGGTATCAACGCAAGACAGATCGGTCTCGGTTCCAAGACGGCGGCCATCAACACGGCTATCACGAGACAGGGTTCCGCCCAGTCCACCAACAACCCTTGGGACGTGATGATCACGGGCGAGTCGTTCTTCATCGTAAACAGCGGCTCCCAGAACTTCTTCACCAGAGACGGCTCTTTCACCATCGATGGCGCGGGCAATCTGGTTATGGCCAGCACCGGTTACACCGTGATGGGCTGGCAGTATGATCCGGAGACGGGCGATATCCGCTCCGATGTGGTTTCCGCCCTGCAGATTATGAACAGGGATAATCTGACCGCTCTGCCGGAATACACGACGAACGGTTACGCCTCTGGCATCGTTGACAAGAACGACACCAACGTGCACAGCAGCGCAGGTAAGATCATGAGCCTGAAGATTTTCGACGCGGAAGGCTACGAGTATTCAGTGTTGATGAGTATTCATGCTATGAGCAAGGACGGAAACTACTATGTGCAGCTTGACGACATCAAAAACTCCGACGGCGTGTCTTTGAAAGATTATTATAAAGTGACGGATATCAGCCAGATCGCTAGCTTTGGCGGAAAAACAACCATGCCGCCTGAATCGAAAGTGTATTCGGTTCCCGAAAACATCGATTACACGCCGGCTAACGGCACCGATCCGGCAAAGTTCTTGGTGAACTATCAGTTTGGCGAGGTTTTGAAAGATTTTGATTCCAATCCCATGATGGCCATTGCCGAATCGGCGGGAACGCTGAAAGTAACGCAGATTGGCGGCCAACCTGTTACGAACGGCATGGCGGCGTCAACTACGACCAAGGTAACGCTGGAAGGTTCGGCGAATTTGACGAAGGATACCCTGCAGAGGGATTATGGCATTACCTACGATGATAAAGCGGGATGCTACTATTATAAGGATGCAGCCGGCGCAACGACGGCTCTGCCTAACGCGCCTACCGATCAGGCAGGGGTGGATGCATGGGCATCTGTGCTGAGTAAGCTGATGGGGACGGGAACAGGGAGCGTGAAGATTCCCGTTCCTGCTGCAGCGACAGACCCTTCCCCGATCAAGGTTAACGACGACGGCAGCGTGGACGTTACCTTTACGGCTGAGTTCGATCCTACAAGGGACGATTTGCAGTATAATTCCACAGCAGAGAGATTTGCGGTGCCGTTGGAGTATACGGCGGATGGCGGCGATGGCGACGCGGAGATTTTACAGCGGGTTTACGGCCTGACCAATACCGATAATATGACCTATGTGCTTGACTATGTGACGCCCGATGGCCACGCCAGCGTGACGGCGACGGAATCCTACAACGGCTATATGCTGACGTTTGATACTAAGACTGGTTTGTTTACCGGTATCGGCTCAGTGGGGCAGGACGCGGCCGTATTGGATTTCAGCGCTACTGCTACGGATATGACGGGTACGACCGTGAATCTCGAACATTTCAGCGATGTTTCCATTGATTTTGCGTCGCTGACCAACGTAAACAACGGTAAGGTTTCCACCGCGGGTCTGGATAACGGCGACGGCACCTCGGCCAATAACGGCACGGGCCGTAAGCGGGGCGAGCTGATCGGCGTAGAGATCGGACAGGACGGTAAGATCAGGGCTTCCTACGACAACGGCATGACGAAGCTCTTGGGACAGATCGCAGTTGCTAAGTTTGCGAACGCTTCCGGTCTGGCAAAGGCGGGTAATAACCTTTACTCCACCACCATGAACTCCGGTGAGTTCGACGGCATCGGACAGGATATCACGGCGGACGGCGAGGGTTCCATGGAATCCGGTATTCTGGAGATGAGTAACGTGGATCTGGCGGGCGAGTTTACCGAAATGATCACGACTCAGCGTGGTTTCCAGGCGAACAGCCGTATCATTACCACTTCCGATACGCTGCTGGAGGAGCTGGTAAATCTTAAGAGATAGTTTTTAAAAAAATAAAAGGGACTTTCTGCGGATTTTCGTGGAAGGTTCCTTTTTTGTGGGTATATTGCCAAAAAAATTGGTAAATTTTTTTTTGCAGTTTTTGTAGATGTGTGGTAAAATGATTTAGTTGTAGTGTATCAAACCTAAAAGGGGGATTACCAGTGGTAGAGGTCACGAAGATTAACGGCGTTAAAGTTTTGATCAACCCTGATCTATTGGAATTGGTGGAGGAAACGCCTGATACGGTGCTCTCTTTTACCACCGGACGGAAAATAATTGTAAAAGAAAGTAGACAAGAAGTGAAAAATTTAGTAAAATCGTATAGAAAGGATATTTTTGCAGACTAGTGTAAAAGTGGGTGTGTACATATGGATATAGCTTCAATTATTGGCTTGGTAACATGTTTTGCGTTAATGATATTCGGCATGGTGTTCGGCAAGAGTTTCTCCATGGTGTTCAGATTCTTGGACCCGCCGTCGATGCTGATTACCTTTGGCGGTTCCTTCATGTGTATCTTTGCGAGCTATACGATACCAGAGTTCGTTGCTGGACTTAAAAGTATGGGACTGATCTTCAAGACTTCCACTATGAATGTGCCGGAAATCATCCAGAAGATTATAGATTTGTCCAATGTGGCGCGTAAGGAAGGACTCCTCTCTTTGGAGGAAGCGGCCAGCGATATCGAAGACGAATTTTTGAAGAAGGGCATCCTTTTGATTGTGGACGGCACCGATCCAGAGCTTGTCCGCGCCATCATGGAGACCGAGCTGGTGAGTGTGGAAGGCAGACATAAAGACAAGATCGGTTTTTGGGAAAACGTTGCCGCTATGGGCCCCGCATGGGGCATGATCGGTACCCTGATCGGTCTGATTAACATGTTGGCCGACCTGTCGGATTTCGCATCCATCGGGCCGAACATGGCGGTCGCGCTGGTAACAACCTTTTACGGTTCGCTGTTGGCGAACTGGATTTGTGCGCCAGTATCGACGAAGCTTAAGAATAAAAACGCGGAAGAGATGATGGTGAAGGAGATTGAGATAGAGGGTCTTCTCTCCATTCAGGCGGGCGAGAACCCGCGTGTCATCGAAGAGAAATTGAAGTCCTTCTTGGCGCCTGCCGACAGAGGCAGCGCGGGAGCTGAGGGCGGAGGTGAAGCGGATGGCTAAAAAGAAGCAGGAAGAGGCCCCTAAGGGTTCGCCGGCGTGGATGGCCACTTTCTCCGATTTGATGAATCTGCTTCTCTGCTTTTTCGTCCTGCTCTTTTCCATGTCATCGATTGACGAAGTGAAGCAGGAAAAGGTGGCCGCCTCCTTTAACCAGATGTTTTCCGTTTTTGAGGGAGGAGCGCAGGCGATCGGCGACGGTATGCTGATCA
The DNA here is from genome assembly GCA_947243855.1 of uncultured Lachnospiraceae bacterium. Classification (GTDB taxonomy): domain Bacteria; phylum Bacillota; class Clostridia; order Lachnospirales; family Lachnospiraceae; genus UBA3282. Next base: position 70,933 of record CAMXIK010000018.1, read on the forward strand.
GTAACGGCGTCAGCCAGCTTAACGAGCTGGATGAATTTATAAACAGCACCGGTAAGATGGACGAGGGGGAAATGATATCCGAGGATGTAGCCCAGAGCGACAGCGTTTCTGAGGCGCAGGAGAAGTTGGAAGAAGCGCAGATGGAAGAGTCTGAGGCGATGGCCGAAAAGATTCAGGAAGCGCTTGACGAGAGAAATCTGGAGGACGAAGTGGATGTGACGTTTACCGCCCAGTTTGTCCAGTTGACTTTGAAGGGAGCGCTGCTCTTCGATTCGGGAAGCACGCTTTTGAAAGATGAAGCTAAACCAGTGTTGGATCAGGTGGGGCTGATTTTGGAACGGTATGCGAGCGGTACGATTGAGATAGAGGGACACACGGATAATGTGCCGATGTCAGGGGCAAAGTATTCTAATAATAATGAATTGAGTTCCGGCCGTGCACTGTCAGTATTTGACTATGTTCTCTCCGTCACGAATCTGGACCCCGCGAACATTAAGCATGCCGGCAGGGGAGAATACCTTCCCGTTGCGGATAATTCCACACCGGAAGGAAGAGCGAAGAACAGGAGAGTGGAGATTAAGATATACAATTCGCTGAGTTCTTATTAAGTTGAGTGTAGAAGGAGAAGACAAAAGCTATGAAGAAGAATCTAATTTCCGTAATTATTCTGGCGTTGCTGATTGTAAACATTGTATTGAGCGCCATAATGATGTTCAGCGTGGTTGGCGCTTCCAAACAGACCGCCTTATTGGTGGATAATATTGCGACGGCCATGAATCTGGAACTGGCGTCTGGCACGGCAGGGCCGACTGCGGTTGTTTCCATGGCGGACACCGAGACCTATTCCTTTGCGGACAGTATGACGATTCCGCTGAAAAAGACGGAGGGCGACGATAAGGATCATTATTGCGTTGTTAAGGTTACCCTGTCGATTGACACCAAGGCGGAAGGGTACAAAGAGTATGGCTCCGCTGAGAAGCTGGGCACGATGGAAGGTCTGATGAAAGATCAGATTAACAGCGTTTTTGGCCAGTATACGATGGAGGAAGTGCGGGACAATCAGGAGAAGGTCAAGGAAGAGATTCTTGATAGATTACAGACTATGTTCGATTCCACGAAGTTTATCTATAACGTGTCGTTCGGTGACATCATGTTTGGGTAGTATTGAGAAGGAATAAGAACCACAGGAGGTGAACTTTTCGTGGGAGAGGTACTATCACAAAGTGAGATAGATAATCTGCTGGCCGCGCTGAGCAGCGGCGAGCTGGACACGGAAGAACTGAATGGCGCTGATGAGAAACAGGTTAAAGATTACGATTTTAAAAGGCCGACTAAGTTCTCGAAAGAACATCTGCGCACACTGGAAATTATATATGAACATTACGGGCGTCTGCTTTCCACGAGTATGCAGGTGCATCTGAGGAAAAATGTACAGGTATCGGTAACGAGTTCCGAGACGGTTATCTTCTCAGAGTTTTCCAACTCCTTATCGAACCCGGTTATTTTGGGAATCGTGAATTTCCATCCGCTTGGCGGAACGATTCTGATAGAGTTAGCGTCCCAGCTAGGATTTGCCATGATAGACAGGATGCTGGGCGGCGCGGGGGATTCGCTGGAAAAGACTAGGGAATTTACCGAAATCGAAATGACAATCATAGAGAAAATGATGGTAGTCTGTATGCAGCTTATGCGGGAACCATGGAAGAACGTGGTGGAGATTAATCCGGTATTGGAACGGATTGAGACAAATTCCCAGTTCGCACAGATCATCGCCCCAAACGATATGATTGCCATTGTCACCTTGAATATGAAAATAGGCGAGGTGGAAGGATTTATGAATGTATGTCTCCCCTTCTTTACGTTGGAGAGCGTCATGGATAAGCTCAATACCAAGTTCTGGTACGCGAATATGCAGGAGCTGGACGACGAGGATTTCGAGGAGTATATCGAGGCGCTCGTCAGGAGAGTGGATGTTCCAGTCAAAGCCGTATTGGGAAAGACGAGCATATCGGTCACCGACTTTGTGAATTTACAGCGCGGCGACATTATACGACTAGATACCGAGGTCGAGCAGGATCTTACCGTGTATGTGGGTAATATCAAGAAATTTACAGCTCTTCCGGGCACCAGCAGGGATAAGAACGCTGTGAGAGTCACTTCGGTAATCAGAGAGGGGGAATAAGAGCATGGACGGAATGTTATCACAGGATGAAATAAATGCGCTTTTGAACGGCGATGATGACTCGGCTGGCGATGCGGGAGCGGCTTTTGATGGGCCGGACGCGGACGATACGCTGCTGACGGATGCGGAAAAGGACGCCATCGGTGAAGTCGCCAACATCAGTATGGGCGCATCTGCGACCACCTTGTTTTCTGTTGTAAACCGAAAGGTTAACATTACGACGCCAGTCGTAAAGATGGCGACATGGAAGAACGTACTGGAAGATTACGAGAAGCCCTGCGTATTTATTCTGATTAAGTATACACAGGGGTTAGATGGGTCGAATATCCTTATTTTAAAGGAGCACGACGTAAAGATTATCACCGACCTGATGATGGGCGGCGATGGCAGCAATACGGATGGGGAACTGGGAGAATTGCATCTCTCCGCAATTTCGGAGGCGATGAACCAGATGATGGGCGCTTCGTCCACCGCACTCTCCACCATGTTTGGCAAAATGATTGATATCAGTCCGCCGGAGGCAAGCCTGATTGATTTGACAGCCTTTAAGTCCGGTGGTGATATAGCAGATTTCCTGGAAGGAACCTTCGTCAAGATTTCTTTTAGAATGCAGATCGACGAGCTGGTGGACTCCACCATCATGCAGTTGTATCCGATCGAGTTTGCAAAAGATGTTTATGACACTTTCCTTTTGGGGCAGGATGACGAACCGGCAGCAGCGCCGGCTCCGACGCCAGAACCGGCTCCGGCTCCACAGCCGATGCCGCAGGCGCAGCCAATGCCGCAGGCACAACCGATGCCGCAAGCGCAGCCGATGGCGCCCCAGATGGATATGAGCCAGATGCAGATGATGCCTCAAATGGGAATGCCGCAGATGATGCCGCAGATGCAGATGATGCCCCAGATGATGCCGCAGCAGAATGTGCAGCCTGTTCAGTTCCAAAACTTTGCCGGGGATTTCAATCCGCTGCAGAGTCAGGAAAACATCGAACTGATCAAGGATGTGCCGTTGGAAGTAACGGTGGAATTGGGAAGGGCTTCCAAATCCATTTCAGAAATTTTGGACTTCGCGCCGGGAACGATTATTGAATTGGATAAAATTGCCGGCGAGCCGATAGATGTTTTGGTGAACGGTAAATTTGTTGCAAAGGGCGAGGTAGTAGTAATCGAGGAGAGCTTTGGTATTCGGGTAACCGAAATTATCAAATAATATGTGATAGGAGAAGAGACATGGCAAAAAATATTTTAGTATGTGATGATGCAGCGTTTATGCGAATGATGATCAAGGATATCCTGACCAAGAACGGCTATAACGTAGCAGGCGAGGCGGAGAACGGTGCCAAGGCGGTAGAAAAATACAACGAGCTTAAGCCGGATCTCGTGCTGATGGATATCACAATGCCGGAGATGGACGGAATTCAGGCTCTTAAGAAGATCAAGGAAGGCGATCCCGGAGCTATGGTTATCATGTGTTCCGCTATGGGCCAGCAGGCTATGGTTATCGAATCCATTCAGTCCGGTGCCAAGGATTTTATCGTAAAACCTTTCCAGGCGGATCGTGTATTAGAGGCCGTGAAAAAGGTTGTGGGTTAATGCTTCTTGCGTTATCTGACAGTAGAACTGACTCCTATGTGCAGCTTGTAACAGTTCTGCTCCTGTTTGTCTTTGTGCTGGCTGTTACTGCCTTTGTCACAAAGTGGATTGGCGGTTACCAGAAAGGCAGATCTGTCGGGACGAATATGGAGCTTGTTGAGGCGCTTAGGCTGTCTAACAACAAATATGTACAGATTGTCAGGATTGGACGGAAGTATTTGGCACTTGCAGTCTGCAAAGATACTGTTACAATGTTATCAGAGATTCCCGAGGAAGATTTACACTTTCCCGAGGGGTCTACTGGAAGTGCGCTCGGTTTTAAGGACGTACTTGCAAAAATTCAGAAAGAAAGAATCCTGGAAAAAGAAGACGGGCGAGACGAATGAAGAGATATTTTTCCGGATATCATTTGGCAAAATTAATATGCCTGCTGATGGTGGCAGGCATATTGTATCTTAGTTGGGGGGAAACCGCTTTTGCGAGGGACAATACGTCGACTGCGGTGACCGATACTCCCTACCGGGACTCCAATCTCACCGGCACGTCCAATGAGAGGACAAACTTGGACCCGCCCGGTGCATCGGATAATGCCGAAGATCTGGCTGAAATGAATATCGCCAATACGGTGACGGTTACATACAACAATGGTAATGGCAGCGTGAATGGTGCGCTGCGGATTTTGTTGATCCTTACCTTGATTGCTATTGCACCGTCATTGATTATTATGTTAACCTCGTTTACGAGGATTATTATTGTACTCCATTTTACGAGACAAGCGTTAAATACCCAGACGGCTCCGCCGAATACCGTGTTGATCGGTATCGCGCTGTTTTTAACCTTCTATATTATGCAGCCGACGATAGCGGCGGTTTATACGGAGGCGGTCGTGCCCTTTGAGGCTGGGGAACTGACGCAGGAAGAGGCTCTTACGGCCGCGGCTGCGCCGATCAGGCAGTTTATGTACGGACAGACGCAGAAAAGCGATGTGAACTTTTTCATGGATTTGAGCCGTACCGAGTGGAATGGTGAATTAGACGATATACCGATTAGCGTGCTGGTGCCCGCGTTTATTATCAACGAGCTGCGGCAGGCGTTTATCATCGGTTTCCTCATATATATTCCGTTTATTGTCATTGATATGGTGGTGGCTTCCACGCTGATGAGTATGGGTATGATGATGCTGCCGCCGACTACGATCTCCATGCCGTTTAAGATTCTGCTCTTTGTGTTGGCGGACGGTTGGTATCTGGTGATCAAGGGTGTGGTGGAAACTTTCTATGTTCCATAATTTTGCGAAAGGGTGTGGGCTATGACAACCAATGACGTGACAGTCATTGCCGAGCAGGCGATCTTTACGATTATCAAGTGTGCGGCGCCGATGCTTTTGGTGTCCTTGTGTGTTGGCCTGATTGTGAGTATTTTTCAGACGGTTACGTCGATTCAGGAGCAGACGCTTACCTTTGTGCCGAAGGTGCTGGCAATCTTTTTGGTGCTGATGCTTGCGGGTCACTGGATTATGAATAATATGGTAGAGTTTATGACGAGTCTCTGGACCGACTTTAATTTGTATGTGAGATAAAGGCGGCGCATGACGGTGGTTTTATGTTAGATATCAGCTTTAGTTATGCGGATTTGGAATATTTTTTGTTGATTCTGGTGCGGATTAGCTGCTTCGTGTATGTTGCTCCGTTTTTCAGTATGTCAAATGTGCCGCAAAGGGTGAAGATTGGTTTCAGCATCTTTCTCTCTTATTTGCTTTATCAGGCGGTGGATCATAATGAGGTGGTTTACAACTCGCTTCTCGGGTATGCCCTGATTGTGATGAAGGAAGCCTTGACTGGTTTCGTGATTGGCTGGGGCGCGCAGATCTGCACGACTGTGACTTCTTTCGCTGGAAGCATTGCGGATATGGAGATCGGTCTTTCGATGGTCTCCCTGATCGATCCGACTACGAGAGAGCAGGCCACTTTTACAGGAGTTTTTTATCAGTACATTTTTACGCTTTTTATGATTATTTCAGGTTTATACCAGTATCTTTTGGGCGCGCTGGTAGATACCTTTACCTTAATTCCGATTAACGGCGCGATTTTCAGAAGCGAGGCGCTGGTGGAATCCGTTCTTATGTTTTTAGGCGACTATATTGTGTTGGGATTCCGCATTATTCTGCCGATCTTCTGCGCCATGATATTTTTAAACTGTGTGCTTGGCGTACTGGCTAAGGTATCGCCGCAGTTAAATATGTTTGCTGTCGGTATGCAGTTTAAGGTGTTGGTGGGGCTTGGAATCCTCTTTTTGTCGGTGCGTATGCTGCCGGCTCTGGCGGATAATATTTTTTCACAGATGAAGAGGATGATCGTATCTTTTGTGGAGGGGATGATTTGATCTTACAGTATAATCTCCAATTTTTCGCCAAGGATGGACCCGGCGGGGAAAAAACAGAAGAACCTACCAGCAAAAAGTTAGAGGACGCCCGAAAAGAAGGGCAGGTAGCCAAAAGTAAAGAGGTGACCAGCGCCTTTGAAATGCTTGCCGCTTTTGTGATGCTTCGTTTCCTGATCGAGTATATGGGGACGGTTTTTGTGGGGAATATTTATAACCTCTATTCCCGGATTCCCGAGTATGCGAAGCTGTATGAGGGACATGTGCAGACGCAGACCTTCCGGATGCTTTTTGTATCGAGCATGATCAGGATTTTACAGGTGATTGCGCCTTTCCTGCTCGTAGGGTTTCTGGTGGCTTTTGTCACGAATGTCGTTCAGGTAAAGTGGAAGATTACCGGAAAGCCGCTCCAGCCGAAATTTAACAAGCTCAATCCGGTGAACGGTTTTAAGCGGATATTTTCTAAAAATTCGTTGGTGGAGCTGCTAAAATCGATACTGAAATTGACGCTGATCGGCTATGTGGTGTATGATTATCTGAAAAAAAATATGCCGCCGCTCTACATGCTCTACGATGTCTCACTGAATCAGGGAATTGTGCAGGTGGGAACGTTAGTCATCAATCTGGGAATCCGGATCGCGCTGTTCTATATGTTGATTGCCGCTTTGGATTTTGCGTATCAGAAGATCAAGTTTAAAAACGATATGAAGATGACGAAGCAGGAAGTTAAGGACGAGTATAAGAATCAGGAAGGTGATCCGCAGATCAAGGGCAAACAGCGTCAGAGGATGATGGAGGCTTCCAGACGCCGTATGATGCAGCAGCTTCCCGAAGCGGACGTGGTAATCACGAACCCGACCCACTTTGCGGTGGCAATTAAGTACGAACCGGAAGTTTACGACGCCCCCTTTGTGGTGGCGAAGGGCGCCGACTACTTGGCGCAGAAGATTAAGGACGTAGCGAAAGAAAATCATATAGAAATTGTGGAGAACAAACCTTTGGCCCGTATGCTCTACGCGAATGTGGACGTGGGCAGCGTGGTGCCGCCGGAGCTTTATCAGGCGGTGGCGGAGGTATTGGCTTTTGTATATCACTTGCAGGGTAAAGTTTAGGAAAGGAGGTGACTTGCGGTGCCAAAGCTGAAACTTGGAGATGTGGGCGTAGCCTTATATTTGCTGGCGGCGTTTATCATGCTGATTGTCCCGATCAAATCGGGGCTTTTGGACGTGCTTTTGGCTTGTAACATCGCGGTTGCCTTTACGGTTATGTTTGGCTGTATGTTTGCCAACGAAGTGTTGAATATGTCTTTTTATCCGACGATTCTGCTCTTTACGACCATTTTCAGGATTGCCTTGAACGTCTCCTCCACCCGTCTGATTCTCTCTGAGGGCGACGCCGGTAACGTAGTGCAGACCTTCGGTCAGTATGTGGGCGGCGGCGATATCGTCATCGGCGTTCTGGTCTTTATCATTCTGATTATCGTGCAGTTTATGATCATCAACAAAGGTTCCGAGCGTGTGGCTGAGGTTACGGCCAGATTTACCTTGGACGCTATGCCCGGTAAGCAGATGGCGATCGACGCGGACTTGAACACCGGCGCGATCACGGACGAGGAAGCGAAAAGACGCCGTGAAAAGATTCAGGAAGAGGCAAGCTTCTTCGGTTCCATGGACGGTGCTGTGAAGTATGTAAAAGGAGACGCGACCGCCGGTCTTGTCATTACCTTTATCAATATTGTGGGCGGTCTTGCTTTCGGCGTGATGCGCCAGAATATGGAAATGATGGAGGCTGTCAACAAATACACGATTTTGACCATCGGTGACGGTCTGGTAAGCCAGATCCCGTCTCTGCTGATTTCCCTTGCCACCGGTATTCTTGTGACCAAGGGTTCTAAGGAGGCGGATTTTGGTACGGTGCTGATCAGCCAGCTTTTCGGCGTGCCCAAGGTCCTTTATCTGGTGGGAGTGATTCTCGCCTTCCTTGGCCTTGTGACGCCTTTGAATCCGGTCATTTTCGTAGGCCTTGGTCTGGTCTTTATTGTGGCGGGCAGAGTGATGGCCGGCACCATTGAGACGGCGGAAATCGAGCACGAGGCGGACGAGGAGGAAGCGGCGGCGGAAGAAATTCGCCAGCCGGAGAATGTGACCTCCCTTTTGCAGGTAGACCCCATCGAGCTGGAGTTTGGCTACGGTATCATTCCGCTTGCAGACGTGAATCAGGGCGGCGACCTTTTGGACCGTGTGGTTATGATCAGAAGACAGATCGCGCTGGAGCTTGGTACGGTCGTGCCGATCATTCGTCTGCGTGATAACATACAGTTGAATCCGAACCAATATATTATTAAAATAAAAGGGGTGCAGGTCAGCGAAGGCGAGATTCTCTTTGACCATTACATGGCGATGAACCCCGGGTATGTGGAGGAGGAGATCACGGGTATTCCTACGTTTGAGCCTTCCTTCCATCTGCCGGCTATCTGGATCACGGAAGGCCAGAGGGAGCGCGCGGAGAGCATGGGCTATACGGTGGTCGATCCGCCGTCCATCATTGCGACGCACCTGACGGAGATTATCAGACAGTACATATCGGAGCTTCTTACAAGACAGGATGTACAGAGTCTGGTGGACAACTTAAAAGAGAGCAATCCTTCTCTTGTGGAAGAGCTTGTGCCCAAACTTCTTGGACTGGGAGAGATTCAGAAGGTGCTGCAAAATCTCTTGAAGGAGGGTATTTCTATCAGAGACCTTCTTACGGTGTTCGAGACGCTGGCGGATTACGCGGCTACCACCAGAGATACCGATATTTTGACTGAGTATGTCAGACAGAGCTTGAAACGTGCGATTTCAGGCAAGTTTTTCCCGGCCAACGAGACGACCAGCGTGGTGACCTTAGATCCCAGACTGGAACAGGAGATTATGGCCAGCGTCAAGCAGACGGAGCAGGGCGCGTATCTGACCCTCGATCCGGCAAAGACCAAGGAGATTATGGAATCCCTTGGCACGGAGGTAAAGAAGTTGGAAGATCTCGGCAAACTGCCGATTGTGATTACGTCCCCCATTGTGCGCGCTTACTTTAAGAAGCTGACGGAGGACTACTATAAGGATTTGGTCGTTGTGTCCTACAACGAAGTGGAATCCACCGTTGAA
>CAMXIK010000019.1 GCA_947243855.1 uncultured Lachnospiraceae bacterium
ATTTAATCTGCGGTAAAGCTGCGGTAGATGGGTACTTTATTTCGCCGCAGTACACGGAGGAGATCAATGCCCTGAAAGAAGAACAGGCGGAGGCAGGGAAAAAGAAAAAGCTGGCTGAAAACTATGAACAGCGGGTGAAGGACATGGATGCTTTCCTGAGCGGAAACAGCGGCCAGATACCGGAATTTGACAATGACCTTGTCAGACGGCTGGTTGCCAGCATCAAAGTAATCTCGGTGGACAGGATACAGATACAGTTCCAGTCCGGCATCGTCATGGAACAGGAGATTGGGAATGAGTAAAACAGGGCAGGGATGACAACAGAATAAAAGATGTTGTTCCTGCCGGTCTGCGGTAAGAATAAAATGCCCGACGGGGACGGGTGTTTTATTGTTGGCACAGGCAGAGAAATGATAGAATGGAGAGGTAGAGATATGGGTTTTGTAATGGGGTTGTTGGTGAGATATGTTATTTTTACGGCTGCGATTTTTATGGTTGGTGAGATTATGGGGTATTTTTTTGACGGGGAAAGTGAAGGAATGCAATAAGAGCTGCTATCGCGCATAATCTCATAAAAAGCGGTTTACAGACAGGAAATAGTATTTAACTACAAAAAGTGATTGACAAGTTTTGCACGGCAGGTTAAGATTTAGAAAAAGTACCGATGAGAATACATTCCAATATCTACGAAAGATAAAGCATAGAAGTATGTGCAGAGCAGGTGTAGATTTTGGAATTTTTTATTTGGAGGAATCATTATGAGTGAAAAAACAGTATCTGAAGAAAAAATGAGGCAGCTTGGACTTAATCTTTTTTATGGAGAGTTTGTTTTTTCCGACTTGTGGTTCACCAGCAGGCATTTTGAGCAGAAAAGCAACAGGGAGCTTGCAGATCTGATTGTGTGCGTAGGAAAGGAAATGATCGCATTTCAGGTGAAAGAGAGAAATACGACTGTAGAGGGAAAACTTGATAAATGGGTAAATGAAAAAGTAGAAAAGTGCAAAAAGCAGTTAAGGGATACATATCAATACCTGCAATTAGATGATCTAAAAGAATTTGAGAATGAAAAGGGTGATACTGTCCCCTTTGGGGAAACAGAAGTTTTCTGGGGACTGGCTATATTGGATAAACAAGGACTGGCGGAGTATCCTAAACTGAAATCTTCTAAATCATTGATGGGATTTATCCAATGCTTTTCCTACGAAGATTTTAAGAAATGCTGCGATCAGATCGGAACGCCAAAGGATATGACAGAATATTTGGGATTCAGGCAAGTTTATTTTACAGTTGATGAGAAAGAAAAGGATTCAGAAGATGACTGTATCAGAAGTTTTTTGACGAAGAAATATGGAGTGTCGAATCCTGACAAACGGGGAATGGATGCTTTTAAGAAATTCTTGTCTGTTTTTAAGGAAAGGCGGGTATCTAATTTCGGAGAAGAAAAACAGTATAGGGAAATCGTAAAATTTCTAGCTTATTTGAACAGGGTTGAAATCGGGGCATTTGTAACCTGTTTAAACAATACAATCTATGATGCGAAAAGAAAATGTCTATCATATAATAAATGTATGGGACCTTTGAAAAATACTGACGCAGGGATAATTTTTATTGCATGTGAAGAAGGCATAACAGAAAAAATGAAAATGATCGTGGATTTGTGTAGGTATAAGAAAAGGTTTGACTGTATCCTTGCGGCTGTTATCTATTTTGAAACTGATATCGGTTTTAGGATAGACTGGTATTATCTGGAACGGAAGTGGGAGTATTCCGAAACTATGGAAAAGCTGATAAATGAGCCGGAGCTAGCCGCTTTGTGGAATGGCGGTAAAAAAGTAATTAACGTGTAAAGGAATGTATATATGTTTTCTCCGATGTATTTGATGATTGAAAAGAACAAATTGAAGGAAAGATTTAAAGGAACTGTTGCTTCGGCCATTATAGAAGCCTTAGATGAAGAGCAGGAGGAAAGACATCTTGAGGATATATATAAGGTTTTAAGCCGATTCAACAATACAATAAAGACACTGGACGAAGCGTTAGGTGGAGGGTTTGATACAAAGGATTGGGAGCAGTATGAAGAACGTTTGCATGACATGTATCTTAATATTTTACTGCAAAATCTGAACGGGCTGTTTTTGAGGTTTGGGAAAATCGGATTTCATAAAAGATTTTCTGAAATTTATTGGGAACATACACAAAGATTTATATTGGAATTATGGACGGAAATGCCGGGAACAAAAAGTGTGGCAGCAAATGAAAGCAGTTTCATGAAAATATTTGAAGACTTCTTTTCCCAGACGATAAAGGCGTTTCCTGATTTTATTATTAAACCGTTGAAAGAGTTTCATAACTTGTACAGAGCCAGCAGGTATGAAGTTTTTGATAATTATAAATATATCATGCCTGATCCGAAGTATTGTAAAGATAACCGCTGGAATGATGACGGGGTGGCATTTCTTTATTTGTCGTATGATAATGATGGAAGGAAATGCCAGAATTTGGAGCTGGCACAGAAAACATGTTTTGAAGAGCTTAGAGCCAGAGAAGGAGATAGGCTTTCTGTATGTAAATTTAAAGCTTTGCATAGAAGAGTAAAAATATTGGATCTTTCATTTGACGGAATTGACTTTGATGAGCAGCTAATGGAATTGGAAAGATCTAAGGATGATTATGAAGAGCGAATAAAGCTGTTGATAAAAGATAATTCTAAAGTAAAAAACAAGTTAGAAATGTATGCAAAAAATGATGACATGGAAGGATTCAAAAAAGAACTGAGCCGGATAGAAAAGAAACTTGGGATCGACAGTAAGATGAATAGCAAAATTCAGCTACAGCTATCAAAAATACTGATCGGAAATATATGTGATTCTATTTTTTATGCAGTAGATAAAGAGGATGATCCTGCATTAGAGGCATATGTCCCTTTTAGGATATTTAGTAAATATCTGATTAATAAGGGCTTTGGAGGAGTCGCATATAGAAGCACAAGAATGGAGTTAGCAGGACTAAAAGGAAAATGCCTTACGCTTTTTAATCCAGAAGATGCAATTTATGTGCAGGGAGAAATGGAAGTATATGAGTATCATAAAGAGGGATGCACATTTTTGAAGAAATATTGAAGACAGATGGAAAATTTAGAAGATAAGATTTGAGAGTATACTTTTTTGGTAAAATCGGATATAATATTCGTATATACGAAGGGAGATGAGTGATATGGAAGTTGCAGTTAAGACAACAGATGAAGTAAATGAGAAAATTGCAATGGAAACTCTATTTTCTTATCTTGATAAAGGAATCGATGATATGGAAGCAGGCAGGATGCATACAGTAGATGAGGCGTTCCAGATTATCAGGGAAAGAATGAACAATGAATTATAGAGTACTGATTGCAGATGAAGCACTGGCTGATATTTTTGGACTTGTGCAGTACATTCATACAGAACTGTGCAATCCGGATGCCGCCGAGAAATTATATGAGAATCTAAACCGGGAAACAAAAAACATGGGGGATTTTCCATTGAAGTTTTCGGATTCCGGAATCAAGTATCGTGGGTATATCATACATAAAAAGGTTTATGAGTCATATCTGATTTTTTATATTATCAATAGTGAAAAACAGGAAGTTTATGTTTTGCGTGTTATCAAAGATTTGATGAACTGGGGAAAGATATTGAATAGGACGAAGATATATCATTTTTCGAGTTACAACAAATAAATGTGGTCAAATAATGCCTCCAAGTCAAATTTGATTTGGAGGTTTTGTTCTTAGCTTTTTGTATTGGGAATTATCACATACGGAGGGGAAACTATATGAATTGGAGAAACATCAGGGTATATAATAATTCACAAAATAATGCATTTGAAGAGCTGGTGTGCCAACTGGCACGGCAGGAAAAGAGTAATGGGTATAAAAAGTTCATACGGAATGGTACACCGGATGGGGGCGTAGAATGTTTTTGGCAGCTTGAAAATGGTAAAGAGTATGCTTGGCAGGCAAAGTATGTATTTGATATAGATAGTGTGATAGTTCAAGCTGATAAGTCTTATAATACTGCTCTTAAGAGCCATCCTGATATGTGTAATTTTGTTGTAGCTATTCCCTTTGATTTACCTGATCCCAAATATGAAAAGGACGGAAAAGCTGTTAAAAGTGCCTTAGAAAAATGGAATGATAAGGTCAGTTTTTGGGAGAAAAAGGCAAAGAAAGAAAATAGAAACGTTACGGTAGTGTTGTGGAATGCTTCTGTATTAGTACAAAAAATGATGAAACCAGAAAATGAAGGGATGCGGTATTATTGGTTTAATGGGGAGGAATTTACAACTGCATGGTTTAAGCAGCAATTAGAAAACGTAATAAGTGATTTGGGACCGAGATATAGTCCAGAATTGAATGTGCAGCTGGAGGTAAGTAAGAAATTTGAATATTTAAGAAGGAGCCCAAAGGCATACTCAAAAATTCAGAAAGTAAAAAAGGAATTTCAAAGAAAAAGCAGCGCTTTTATAAAAGAAATTCCCAGTATTAATCCTAATCTAGAGCAGAAGAAAAAGGAAATACAGGAATTAATAGAAAATATTTCTGCGCAACTTGAGTTGAGCGGGTATGGAGAGATGGAACAGATTGCATTTAATGATATTTCTTCAAAATTGAATGACTTGGAGAATATTGTTGATGAGATAAGAGACTGCATCTGTGAAGAAATGGAGAAGGATTTTTATTCTTCTAAGTTTTACGATGCATATACAGGAATTGAAAATATAATATATGAAATACAGGATATGATTGATAATAGGTGGTTATTGTTAAATAATCCACTTATGTTGATATATGGTGAAGCGGGAACCGGGAAGTCACATTTACTAGCGGATATTTGTAAAAGAGAGATGGATAAGGGTATACCGGCAGTATTGGTTCTGGGTGATTACTTTACTAGTTCCGCGAATCCAAGAGAGCAGATCAGACAGCTGTTTCAGACCAGCTTAAATTATAACAGTATATTAGGTGTGCTTAATGCATTAGGGCAGGCAAAAGGAGAGCGGATTGTCTTTGCAATAGATGCCCTAAATGAAGAGCAGGGAAGTATTATATGGCCAAAGTTTTTGTCTGGTATGTTGGCAGAGATGAAAAAATATCCGTGGATTGGGTTTGTTGTGAGTGTGCGGAGCGACAATATGGATGAAGTAATCCCGTTAGATTGTAAAAACAGTATGGTTAATGTTCTTCATACAGGGTTTGAGGAGTGCGTAGATGAAGCATGTGATAATTTTTTTGAACATTATGATATCAGCTTTAACATTCCTATACTGACTGATGAATTTTGCAATGCTCTATATTTAAAACTTTTTTGTGAAACATTCAAACAGAATCAGGAAATGGAGAAACTACCGGGTATTGCTGATATTTTTAATGGATATATGAATCATGTGAATGAGAAGCTGTCGAAGGCAGGGCGGTTTCGATATGAAGAATCAATCAATCTGGTCGAATTAAGTATTCAAAAAATTGCAGCAAAGATGGCAGAAGGGCGTGTACGTTCCCTACCGTACAAAGATGCATTGGTGGAAGTTAATAGCAGCATTAAGGAGTATTGTAGTCAAACTTCTAATGAATATAAAAATTTTCTGGATGCATTAATAAAAGAAAATATTTTGAAGAGCGGAACTCGATATGGGGAAAAGGAAAAATATATCAGTTTTTCTTATGAACGGATGGGTGACTATTTTGTATTGTGTTCATGCTTAGCGCAAAAAAATGCTGATGAAGAATTTATTGTTTTTTTCAAAAGATATGAATATTTCAAAGGAATTTTTGGAACCAATGGAGTGGGGAAAGCCAGTATGATAAATATGTTGTCTATTTTGTTGCCCGATTTTTATGATACGGAGCTTTTATTCTGCAACCCTGAAAAGCATGTATCAGGATATATTATTCAAGGTTTTCTTAAAAGTTTGATTTGGCGAAAGAACAAAAATGTTGATGATAGAATCATCTCTTGGATAAAAAATCAATCAGCAAGGAATTTAAATTTGAGATTAATGGTAATAGATGAAACATTACCATTATGCGCTTTGGAAGAAAACCCGTTTAACGCGATGTTTATTCATGAGAATTATTTGAAGTGCGAAAGAAATGATCGAAGAGATGCATGGTGGAATTCACATATAAATGAGAAATATGAATATGCCAATCCCCTGATTTATCGCAGGTTGATTAGTTGGAGTTTAAGAGAACATAATAATCAAAAACTTGGTAACAAATCACGGAAATTATTGGGAATAATCTTAGCGTGGTTTTGTACATCTAACAATAGAAAACTTCGTGACAATGCGAGTAAAGCATTGGTATATGTATATAAATCAAATCCAATAGAAATACTTGATCTTTTTGCGGAGTTTGAGGAAGTACAGGATTTATATGTTATCGAACGACTGTATGCGGCAGCATATGGTGCAGTTGTTTATTGTGATGAAAAAAATACAATCAAGAAAATTGGCGATTATGTGCTGGAGAATATTTTTAGAAAAGAAGAGGTGTTTCCGCATATATTGATTCGTGATTATGCTTTGGGAATTGTGCAGTATGCATTGAGTAAAGGAATTTACGAAGAGGATGAAGATGTCGGTAATATTATCAAAGCACCTTATAAGAGTAAGCTTCCCGTAAGGTTTCCAAGTGAAAAGACCATTGATAAACTGATAGAGAAATATAAGAGAAATAATGGTTTTTCATATGTTGTTGACTCAATGGATACGGGTGCTGGATATGGAGACTTTGGAAGATACATATTTAAAAATGTGTTGGATAAATTTGAAGAGGATATAGATATTGATAAAGTCAGAAGGTGGGTTATAAAGAGAACACTGCAATTAGGATTTGATCCTAAAATTCATGATGTGAATTTACCGGGATATTTTGGCAGAAGAGGAGGAGCAACTGAGAGGATAGGAAAGAAATATCAGTGGATAGCATTATATGAAATTTTAGCACGGCTTCAAGACCGCTATAAGGCTCGTATGGGATGGAAGTATGAAAATATAGCTGATTATTTTGAAAGTGCTGAAGAGATGGAGATG
The DNA here is from genome assembly GCA_947243855.1 of uncultured Lachnospiraceae bacterium. Taxonomy (GTDB): domain Bacteria; phylum Bacillota; class Clostridia; order Lachnospirales; family Lachnospiraceae; genus UBA3282. The sequence goes on from CAMXIK010000019.1 coordinate 7,072, forward strand.
CGGAATTTTGATCCGACTTTACTGTTGAGTAAAACGTTTATTGATGGTTTCCGTCAACCGGAACGAAAATGGTATTGCGATTATGAGTATTTAGACGCAGATTATGATATGCACAAGTGGTTGAGCGAGCCTATATTATTTGAAAAGAGTTTAATAGAACTTACCGACTTGCATAATCGAGGATGGATTGCACTATGCAGTTATCCATCTTGGAACGAATATAGAGATGATGAAGATGAAAAGGCTTCTTCAAAACCAGAAAAAATAATGGACGCTGTAGTTCACTCCATATTAATTAAAAAAGAGGATATAAAAAAATGGGATAAATGGAGCAAAGGGTATCCGCAGTTAACAAGGTATGCAATTAAATCTTTTGATATCAGCGGTATGTTTTATGGTGAAAATTATTGGAATATATCATATGACCGAGTTGACGCGAATGTTGACAAAGAAGGCTGGAGTGAGTTAATAATTGATGGAATCAAAACAGGCGTTTTTTATGCAAATACTTCACAAAGGTATAGGTGGGAAGGAGAATATGATTATTCAAAGGAAGATACCATAGGATTTGACATACCAACCAAAATAGTCGTAGACGGTCTGGATCTACAAGATAAAAAGGAGATAGGGGGATATTATGACAAAGAACAGTGTATCTGTTTTAATCCGGGGATTAAGCAAGTTTCAAATCATTTGTTACTTATAGATAAAGAGATATTGACTAAATGGTTGGAAGAAAGCGGATTGTGTATTATATGGACAGTTAGTATAGAAAAGAGAATTCACAACGGGTTTCATGGAATTACGGGAAGAGCTGAATGGTATGGAACTTATAAATTATCGAGAGGGGAGGTAAAGGGAAAACTTAAAAAAGTGAAAGAAACAGATTTTAATATAGAAACTGATAAATTCAAAGCAGAATTTGCAAGCGAGCGAATAAGAGGATTTTCTGCTCAAGAAACAAGTAAGTTAAAACAAATAATGGCAGAGTACATAGGAGATTCTGCTGATTCAGATGAAAGTGAGCAATTTGATTTATAGCAAAATAATATGAATGGTCAAAATAAAGCCTCCAAGTTAAACAAGATTTGGGGGTTTTCTTCTGCCATTTCGTTTTCAGAAAATCTACCCGAAAACAGTAAACTATGGTAAAATTGCAGTTAACAGCAAATGCCATAGCGAAGAGCAGATCACAAATCAAGCCGAAGCCAGTCAAGGGCTTGTCTATAAACACAATTCTTATCTTTTCTATGGCAGATGCACTAGGGTGCAGTAGCCATATTTGTGGTTCCAAGTGGAGCCAGAGCATCATAAAAAATCCAAGACTTAACGAATAAGTCGCGGGAAGGTGCATCTTTATTGCACACTCATGGCATGTGGAGTGCGTGTGCCAGTTGGTGAGGAAAAGGGTAAATTACCGGGAGGAAGAGATAGAGGATTGCGGGTGTATTTATGGTTGATAGGAAATGGTTAAAGTGTAATTACATAGTGACATTTTTGCACCTCAGAAGTGGTAGACTGAGATTAATATACCCAGTATAATTACTGGTAAAATACGGGAGGTGCTTTTTATGGAACTAAAGGATAAATTACAACTTTTGAGAAAACAGAACGGTTATTCACAGGAACAGCTTGCAGATGAGTTAGGCATTGCCCGTCAGACGATCAGTAAATGGGAAAATGGACAGGCTGTTCCGGAGTTGGGCGGTTTGATTTTACTGAGTGATCTTTATGGGATGACGATAGATCGTATTGTGAAAGAAGATGACGGATGTAATATTTCTCTGTGTAGTAATATGGGCAGGGATAATAATAAAATCATAGAGTTTCTTTTGGCGGCAAAAAAGAATACCTATGCCATCTCTGATAATAAAACAGTTTCGTGTAGAATAAATTCACATGATTTTTGTTATCAGGATAATACAGGTTATCAATATTATGATACTTATTTGGGAGGTGAGCGCTTTTCCGGGGAGGAAGGTGTATGGCTGCATGATATTCCTGTCTGGAGTATGAATTATGCAGGACGTGTAATTGGTGAAAACTTCAATATAGATTTTTTGAAAGAAGCGCTCATGGAAGTTCCGGTGGATTTACCGTTTCGCGGACCGAAAATATATACAAAAGGAGACTACCATTATCATTGTAGTGTAGCCGGTGAGTTTGTATGGTTCCAAGGATACGAAGAAATATTTTATACGGATAAAAAAATATACGAGTGTTATTTTCATGGAGGAGTTATCCGATAAGGGAGTATCTATACAAATATTTATTGATAGAGTATATCATTCAGGTGGTATACTCTTTTTGTTTATTATAGTATAATATGTGTAGATTTTTACAGTTGATAATGACGGGAAATCGTATGAATAGATGCATGGAAGGATAATACATATGCCCAAAAATTTATATCAGAATAAGAGACAAATCAGCCTCATTGGTATAGCCGTGCTTAGTTTGCTGTTTGCAGGCTGCGGCGCACCGTCAGAGCGAACGGAAGAGTCACAAAACGTTGAAGGAACAGAAGAACCGCAAAGCGCTGAAAAAGAAGAACCGAAAGAATGGCCGGAAGAGCATGACAACTGTCAGGTACAGGAACTCAGCGGATACCTGTATGAGTATACTCCTGCAAGTCCTTATGCTGGTGCAGAAATCACGATAACGAATTATGAAGGGGAACGGCTGGAAACCGATTGGGATGAGTCGTCGGCTTTTGAGTTCGCGGGAGGGGCGGATGTGACATGGCGGTTTTACAATTCTCTTGCGGAAATGGAAACGGGGTTACAAGAGGCGGCTATGCTGGAAACGGATGGAAGCTCGCTTCATTTTCTGTACTATACGTTTCCCATGACGGAGGACGACCACGCCCTTGATCTGTACCAGACTCTGAAAGGAAAATTTGATACGGAAGAGCAGCCCATGTCAGCATGGAGCGCAGACAGCGGGAAGCTGTTTTACTTTATGCAGGAAACGATGGAAGAGGAAGGAGAGTATGTGTTTCCCTGTCTGTATAACCGGAACTCGAAGGTGAATCTTTATGTGAAGGGCCGGACGGCATATGGACTTACTTTGTTAAACGCGTTGACGGAGGATGATGACGAAACTTTGGAATATGTATTTACTGATCTGTTTCAGCGCTACGGCGATCTAGGGAGCGGTTGGGGGTTGGATGAGGAGAACCTCTACTGGGTCGATCATAATGAGCGGCTGACAGAACTAGAGGAGCCGAAGCGCAGCTTTTTGGAGATTCGTGGGATTAATGAGAATTACGAAAACGAAGGGGTTAATGCGTATTTTGGCCTGCTTGCGGAGGCCGATTACGAGCTGCCGCTTACGGAAGATGGCAGGATGCTTTCTCTGCACTTTTCGCTTGCAGAGGATGATGAGAAAGAAGTGGATTCTGTTTCTGATTACATAGAGGATTTCAGGAAAGATTACTTTACTTCCATTGCCAGTTCTTTGACGGAAAGCGAAGAGGAGGTTTCCTTGGAGGAGGAAGAAACGGCTGCCAAGGAGGAGGGTGCGGAACCTCGCTATTATCTCTTGAACGGTTATTGTATGGACGAACCCTATGATATGACCGTGACGGATATGGAGACTGGCAAGGTGCTGCAGGAGCGCAGCGTATCTTTGTGTATTGAGCTGCCGGACACGATTACCTATCCGGATTTAAACGGAGACGGTTATGCGGATATGCGGGTTGGCGCGCCGGTTCATGCGAACGGCGCAAAAGCGGAGGAGGAATATTATTCACCGCCTTCGTATTTGCTTTGGAACCCGCAGTTGGAGCAGTTTGCACGTAAGACGGAAAAAGAGGTGGAAAACAGCAGGCGGGCGGTGGCAAACGGCTTAACGGAGGAGGAGCAGGAGGAAAAGACCAAACGGGAAAGGAGCGATCCTTTTGCGCCAGTTTATGAACTGCCGGAGTGGGCCAAGCCGGGGGACTTTATCACACTCACGGGCGACGAGCTGCTAGAATACGAGGTGCAGGAGGGCGATAGCCTCTGGCGTATCAGCGAACGTTTTTTTGGAACGGGATACAAGTGGACGTCGATTGTGCGGGGTGAGGATGCGCCGAAGGACCCGAATTATCTGTTGGCAGGGGAGACGGTATTTGTGCCGGAGGTTTTCTATATCCGCGAAGATACGTCTTCTTTGGGCGGTCTGAGCTCCGAGGGGAGTTTTCAGATGGAACAGCCGTTTGGGTTTGCCTATTATTTTTTGGATGGGGATGTGAGTTACGCGTGGTGGGAGGAAGAGAATCAGATTCACAGGCTGCCGATCACGAATCCGATAGAGCAAAATCCCTTTCATGAACCGGAGGATTGGGAAGCGTTTCAGGCGGAGGTGATGCGGTGCAGGGAAGAACTTTGTCCGGGAAGGGTGTCGAATCTCGCTTTTGAAAAGACGCATATGGAGGATGGCTGTGATTTGTATGGATACGCCTTCGAGTATGATACGGGAGAAGAGATCATAGAGTATGTGGATTTCTTCAAATTTGGCAAAGATAATATGGTGGAAGTAATCGGCGTGCGCGAGCAGGAGCCGAACACGGTGTTGGTAAATACTGTCCGTTATGTAGCGGCCAGTTTCACCGATTACGGCGGTGAGCCGGGCATGGGCTGGGGCCGTCCAATCACCAACGTAGGCGCGGATCAATGGGAGTATCCTTACCTTCACAATCTGTTTGAGGCGGCGAGGGAGCAGTTTGAGACAGGCAATGAAGGAAACGAGGGAGAAAGATCGTAAGAAAAGGCGCCGGATTAAGGGGGTATTTATGGGGAAAGGAAAGATGGGACAAATTTGCCGTTTACTAGGAGTATTGTCGTTATCGTTTCTTTGCTTGTACAAGTATAACCATCCGCCCAAATCTGTGGCGAAAGAAAATACGGAAAACGCAGAGCAGAACAGATACGCGGAGGATGAAAGGCTGGAATTGGCGGCTCACGAAACCTACGATCAAAATCCGGTTGAACTGTATCTGTCTGACAGATCGCGATATATGATGAGCTACAGCGAAGAGGAAATGACAAGATTGAAGCATGCCTATTTTGATGAACGCAGCCGCTTACGCTATTTTTTGGGATATGGTTCAGAAAGTCTTGAGAACAGCTATTGTGAAGAAAATATTTACGAATGGGATGATGATAAGCATACTTGCAGATACATCTATTATAAGGCAAGCAGAAGGCCGTATGAGACAGACTATTATGTGGCGAATCGATACATGTTTGAAGTAAGCAATTCTAAATTTGATGAGGACGATAGATTGATAGCCCAATTGAGTTACAGACGCGATGTCGGTTCTGACCCATATGGTTATAGTGATGAGCTTTTTTTCTCGCGCGGATATCAGGCGGATTACGAGGAAGAAAAATTGATGGAAGAATTGCAATATAATGATTATTGGGGTTCAAACGAATTTGGGGCATGGGTGTATCGTGTCTATCAGTATAATGAGCAGGGGGAATGTATCCTTAAGGTGGAAACAACGGAGGAGGAAATAGCACTTTATTATTATCAGTATAACGAGAAAACAGGAAAAGTAGATGAATATATCTATCAGATCAAAGAGGATTGGGAAATGACCTGCGATGATAAAAGCATCATTTATTTTCGTCCCCAATGGGGCAAGCCTGCTGTAAAAAAAGTATCGGCGGATGGGAGCATAGAAAAGGAATTTTTTTACGGGAAAGTAATAGATATGGGGCAGCAGCATTTTTTAATGCCTCAGGATGTGGAAGATACGCTGGACGACCACAAGCATGTGGTGAAACCGGGCGACTGCCTGTGGAGGATAGCGGAGCAGTATTACGGAAAAGGCGAATATTACGATTTGTTGTATGGCGTAAACAGGGGTGCTGTTGGCTGGGATGAAAATCTGATTCTGCCGGGAACTTGTTTATATATACCGGAAACGGGTAATGCGCAGGATAGGAGCACGCAGCCAATAGCGCAAAAAGGAATTTCAGTAAAATAAAAATGGAGGACACCCAAATGAATTTAACTAACATAACCGTCAACACCCAGAGCAGCATCCGTATCGAGGGCTCGAAGACATTGTATTTCGACCCATATTTGATTCAAACTGCCAGCCATGATGCGGACATGATATTTATTACGCATGAGCATTATGATCATTTTGATCCGGAGTCGATTAAGAAGATAAGCAAGGGAGAGACGATTCTGATTGCACCGGAATCCATGAAAAAGAAAGCGATCTCCGAGTCCGGGATCGCGGCGGGACAATGTCTGTTTCTGAATCCCGGAGAGAGAAAAGAGGCGGGCGGCCTGACGGTGGAGACAGTTCCAGCATACAATAAGCTAAAGCCCTTTCACACGAAGGGAAAGAAATGGCAGGGGTATGTCGTAACGATGGACGATCTGCGCTATTATGTTTCCGGCGACACGGATGTAACTGAGGATATCAAAAAGGTGCAGTGTGATGTGGCGATGCTGCCCATCGGCGGATTTTATACGATGGATTGGAAGCAGGCGGCTGAGTATACGGCGCAGATCAAGCCGAAAGCGGTGATTCCCACGCATTACGGCAGTATTGTAGGGGAAAAGACGGACGGGGAGGATTTCAAAAAGGCGTTACAGAAAATGGATAGCAGTATTGAGGTGGTATTGAAGCTATAGCTTGGGAATTTCTTTATCAAGCGGCTTTTCGGTTAATTTAACCCCGCCTCCGATACAAAATTGACAACTTAGAATACAAAATTAACACATTTAGGTTGAAAAAAGTATGATATAATCAAATTTGTATATCATACTTTTTGCATTTGGAAGAGAAACGATAACAGAAAAAACAAGCAGAGAATCCACGAAAGGAGTTGACGGAAATGAGCAGAAAAGCTGCCCTTAAGCAGATAAAGGGGGGGGGGGGTAAAGTATGCTCTTTTTCTGACGCTCTGCTGAGAATAGAAAGCGGCTGTCTTATGGGATACCTATCCGGTAAGACAGCCGCTTTTTGTTTTTATACAGGAATATAAAAAATTTTTCAGAAGGAGTGAAGCCTATGAGGATTGCTGTCTGCGACGACAACAGACAGGACGCCTGCGCAATCCGTGATCTTCTGGAAGGGCAGAAAGTAAAACTGTATAGCGATGCCGAAAGCCTGCTCGCGGATGTCAAACAGGGCGGGGTACGTTATGACCTGTACCTATTGGATATCTTTATGGAAAACTCCATGAACGGGCTGGAACTGGCACAGGAACTCAGAGCCGTGGACGAGGCGGCAGTCCTGTGTTTCGTGTCTACAAGCGATGATTTTTACCGGGAGGCATACGACCTGTATGCGATACAGTACCTGATAAAACCCGTAAGCAGGGAAGCGGTGCAGCGGCTGCTTGACAAGGTAGAGCAGACCTTCCTTAAGAACAGGGAGAAAACGCTTCCGTATTCATGGCGGCGGGCATCGGGCGTTATTCCCTACGGGAAAATTTTGTATATCAGCAGCAGGGAGCATGTCCTTTTCATCCGCTGCACGGACGGCAGGGTGCAGGAAAGCACGGGGAAGCTAAATGATCTGGAACAGCAGATATGCGGGGACACGTTCCTTCGCTGCCACCAGAGCTTTATCGTCAACATATATCATGTGGAGGGTATGAGCGGCTCCAGCCTGATGGTCGCCGAGGAACAGATACCCATCTCCAGACGGTATTATGCAGAAGTAAGAAAGCGGTATCAGCAGATATTGTTCGAGGGGGTGGACTTATAAAATGACAATACTCAGGGATTTGTCCATGCTGTGGTCTCTGTTTCACATCCTGATTATTTTTATGCTTCTGTACCGCTCAAGGTACCCCCAGAAGAAGACGCTCATCCTTACGGGGATGACGATGGGGCCGCTTGCCTTGTTGACGGTGGCGGGACTGGCGCGTTACGGGGCGGAGTTCATGGGGAAGATATTTATTTTGACGCTTACCCTGCCGAGCCTTTTGTTTTTCTGGTTTATGTCAAAGGATAAGAAAGGGAAATTTTTCTTTACTTTTTGTGTGGCGGACACGGTGGCGCTGTGGATCATTGCCGTGACGAATCTGTTGGACTTTTATCTGGGCGGGCGGCGGTATATCCTGATGCTTGCCGGCAGGCTGATCCTGTTTCCGCTCGCGGAATGGCTGGCATACCGGTATTTGCGGCAGCCTTATAAAGAATTGCAGGAATCGGTAAACGACGGCTGGGGACTGTTTGCGGGAATGACGGCGGTTTATTATGTCCTGCTCACTATAAGCGCCAATTTCCCCACGGTTGTGACGAAAAGACCGGAGGATATGCCCGTCTTCCTGCTGATTCTTTTGCTGATGCCCATGACTTACGCCACGATCTTTGCGGCAATGTACCGACAGCTTTGGCTGTCCAGAAAACAACAGGGCGAACGCATCCTACAGGCGCAGAAGAACACGCTGGAAGCACAGCTTGACAGCCAGCAGAGCATCAGGAAGATGAAACATGACATAAAGGGTTACACAGCCACGCTTTCCGGGCTGTTGTCAGCGGGAAAGATAAAAGAGGCGGAGGAATACCTTGCTGGCGTGGAACAGAAAACGGATGTCCTGTCGGGACAGTTTTGTCCGAATCCGTACATCAACGCCACGCTTGCCTATTATGACCGGAAGCTTATGGAGCTGTCGGCGTCGTGCAGGATGGATATACAGATTGGGGAGGAAGAACTGCCCTATATGGAGCTGTGCCAGATTCTTGCAGGCGGGCTGGAAAATGTCTGCGACGCCCTGAAAAAACTTGAGGAGAGAAAGCGGGAGGTTTCTGTACACATGCGTTACCGCCGTGAATATCTCCTGCTCCGGATGAAAAATAGGTGTCCGGACGGGCTGCATGTGGCATGGGGCGAGGCGGTGCCCACCAGCAAGACGGAGCCGGGACATGGTTTCGGACTTCCAGCCATACAGGAGGCGGCAAAACGGCTTGACGGGGAAATGTTTTGTTATACGGAAGACGAATATTTCATACTGGATGTGATGGTCTCGCGCGGGGCATTTCCAACAAACGGTGAATAAAAAACATTTTAGTGATACACAGGAGTAAGGGCACTTGAAAAGGTACGGGAACAGAAAGGGGCTTATGGTATGATGAAAAAACGAAAGAGCGGTTTATTACAAAGGATGATGGCGGTACTGCTCTCGGCGGTGCTGGTTACAGGCATGGTGTCGAATGCAGTTCCAACGATCGTTTTTGCGCAGGAAGATGGGGAAACTGTCAAAACCACGCAGACGGAAGAATCGAAAGAGCCTGCGAAGGAGGAAACTGAGTCCGGAGAGCAGGATGTTGACAAGCCGGACGGTTCAGAGGACACAAATCTGGACGACCCGGAAACAGAGGATAAGGAAGACAGCACGCCGGGAGAGCCAGAAACGGGAGATCAGGGAAACGGTGAGCCAGAGAACCCAGAAACAGGGGATCAGGGAAACGGCACGCCAGAGAACCCAGAAACAGGGGATCAGGGAAACGGTGAGCCAGAGAATCCGGAAACAGGGGATCAGGAAAATGGCGCGCCGGAAGACGGAGCAGGGCTGGAAAACCCGGAGCCGGAAACTGACGGCGAAAATACCGCAGCGGATGAGGAAACCGAGATTCTTCAAGCATTGCTTGCGCGGATTGACGCCTTGCCGGACGCGGAAGAATACCTTGCGGGGGAGCCGGATACGAATAACGGCGAAGTGGATGTGGCCGCTTATGAGGAGTGGCTGGCGGGGTTGTATGCCTATGCGGAGGAAGCCCTTGCCATACAGGAGGCGGTAAAGGAACTGTCGGAGGAAAAACAGGCGGAAATACCGGAAGAGGCGTTTGCAAAGCTGGCGGCATGGGCCGAGGCTGCACAGACCGCAGGGGAAAGTGCACAGGTGATGACGGTTGAGAGCAGTATGGTGATGGCGGCGGAGCCTGCGCCGCAGGCCGACAATAGCGGCGATTGGAACGGACTGCATTGGGAATTTGACAGCGTGAGCGGCACATTGACGATTTCTGGCAGTGGAGAGATGGGAGATAAGGGTTCCAGTGGTTGGGGGTGGTATTCTCACCATGAATCTATCCAAAAAGTAGTGATTGCTTCCGGCGTAACAGATATTGGGACAAATGCGTTTTATGAGTATTCTAATTTGACGGAGGTAACAATACCCGATACTGTAAAAAAAATAAGAAGAAATGCCTTTTATCGCTGTATTAGCTTGTCGAGCGTGCGGATTCCAAATTCTGTGGAAGTAATTGATGTAAATGCTTTTTTAGGGTGTGGTTTAACAAGCATTACCATCCCAGGCAGTGTAAAAAATGTACCGGATAGCATGTGTTATGAATGCAGCAGTCTGGAAAGCGTGACGATAGAGAATGGTGTGGAAACAATAGGAAATCAAGCGTTTTATAAATGTACGAAACTGACAAACTTAACCATACCGGGCAGCGTTACAAGCATTGGAACAGCATTTAGTTCATGCACCAGTTTAAAAGATGTGACTTTTCAAGGTACGGATACCATTCCGACACTGCACAAATATTGTTTCGAAAATCTTTACGGACAAAAGGCTCCCTGTGTAGGCTATGGTGCGAAGGGGCTTCATATTCCCTCCTGCCAATATCTGAATGCGTATCTGAATACGGAAGGTTGGGATGCTTATCGGAACAATATAGACGCACCTCATACCTTAAACTATACCGCCTCCGGAGCGGCGATCACACAGACATGTTCGGGCTGTAGTCTGTCCGCCACGGCGACGCTTTCCACAGACAACGCGGAATATACCTATACTGGAAATGCGATAGAGCCGGCAAAGATTACCTACAGTACAAACTGGGTGGGAGAAAAACCGGAGGACATTGTTTATGAAAATAATACAAATCCGGGAACGGCGACGGCAAAGCTGACGGTCGGCGGGGCGACGGCGGAGCTTTCCTTCACGATTAGAGACGCCAATATTGCATCCGGCACGGATTGGACGCTTGACGCTAATGGCAAGCTGACAATCCATTCGGATAACGGGATGAAAAATTGGAAAGAGAATGGATTGTCGAATAATGCTGATAAGGTATCATCTCTTGAAATCGCCAGAGGCGTGGAGACTATTCCGAATAGCGCGTTTTACGAGTGTCAGTTTACGGAGGTTGACATACCGGAAGGCGTAAAGACAATTGGAAATTCGGCATTTTACAAATGTAACAAAATGACAGCGATCCGGATACCGGATACGGTAACGAAGATAAATGTGGGGGCGTTTGAAAGTTGTACATCTTTAAAGACCGTCAGGATTCCCGATGAAATAGAAACGATAGAAACTAGTACTTTTGCAAATTGCAGGGCATTGGAGAGCGTTACGCTTCCGAGGAACCTGAAAAAGATCAATAATTATGCGTTTAGAGGTTGTTCTTCCTTAAAGACGCTGGAATTGCCGGGCGGACTACAGACGATAGGCATAAATGCATTTGAGAACTGTCAGGCGCTGAAGGAGGTAACGATTCCGGCAAGCGTCAATGAAATAAGTTTTGGTGCATTTGAAAAGTGTAGTGTACTGGAAAAGGTGACACTGCTTGGAGATACGCCGCCGACAATTGGGAGTTATGTGTTTGGGCGGCCGGCCAACGATAATATGCCAGTAGAGCCACAGCCTGCCACCTACTGCAAATTTGTCACAGATCAAGCACAGGGCATCCATGTTCCGAAGGGCAAGGCGCGGACTTATAAAGAAGCATGGACGGAGTGGGCGGCGTATATTGCAGGCGACACAGAAATGACTGACGCCGAAAAAGTGGCGGCGGCAAAAACGGTCGTGGAGAATGCGCTTGCGAACTTCAATGCAACGAACGACACGGAGAGAGATGATGTAGAGGCTGCAATTCTCAAGGCTTTAAGCGATGCGGGAATGACAGATGTAACTGCAACAATAACTACGTGGAACTCGTTGGACAAGGCTACGACGAGCCATGAGGGAAAGATAACTGTATGGGTAAATGTTCATCCCGCTTCAACAGGAGAATATGAACCACCGAAAGTATATCAAATGGTAAAGACGGAATTAGTAATACCAAAACTGCCGGACACGCCGCCGACTCCGGCAGAAAAGTATACCGTAACGGTGAATAGCGGAACAGGCGGAGGCGAGTATAAAGCGGGCGACACCGTGACGATCACGGCAAATGCCGCTCCGAGCGGGAAGGAGTTTGACAAGTGGGAGGTAAACAGCGGCGGCGTAACTTTAGCTGATGCCACGAGCAGCACCACGAGCTTTACCATGCCCGCAGGGGCGGTAAGCGTGACAGCAACCTATAAGGATAAATCCGGCGGTGGCAACCAGGGCGGCGGTAACAGCGGCAATGATGGAAGCGGAAGCGGCGGCTCCGGGGGAAATAACGGCAGTAGCGATAACGGAAACGGCAGCTCCGGGGAAAATAACGGCGGCGGCCATTCCGGCGGAAGCGGAAACAGCGGCGGCAGTCATGGCGGCAATAGTGCAGGCGGTAACAACGGCGGCTCCGGCACAACGGACGGAATGCAGAACGGCGGTAATCAGGCAGGCGGCGGCTCCGACGGAAACAGCCAGAACGGCGGCAGTGCAGGCGGCAATGGTGGGACAGGCACAACCGCTCCTGCGCCTGCAGGACAGCCAAGGGTGAAACAAGAGCAGGAAGGAAATATCCGCAAGGAAGTGAGCGTCACAGGGGAGCATACGCTGGACGCTTCGGTGGCTGCGCCTATTTCCGAACTGGTCGACATGGTATTGACACAGACAGAAAAACAGCAGGCGGCGGACGGAACAAATATCCAGATCGTCCTTGACGTAAAGGAAATGCCCGCAGCGGTAGGTGCGGCGGACAGGGCGGTCGTGGAGGCGGCGCTTAATAGTTCTCTGGCAAGGGGATATACGCTGGGACAATATCTCGACATCAGCCTGTATAAAGTGGTCGGAGACAGCCGCAGCGCTATTACACAGACAAACCGTAAGATCACCGTTACCATTCAAGTGCCCGACAGCCTGAAAAACAGCGACAGCACGAAGACAAGAACTTTTGCGGTGATCCGGGTGCATGACGGTAAGGCGCAGCTTCTGCCAGACCTTGACAGCAATGCTGAAACCATCACCATAGAGACAGACCGCTTTTCTATCTATGCCATTGTTTATCAGGATACGGCCAATGCAGATGGCGGCATCAGCGTTATGAACCTGAGCGCAGACAGCGGGAATATCACCGTAAATGCCAAGAGTGACAGCGGCCAGAAAGCGGACGGCGGGATGGACGATGAGCCTCAGACCGGGGATGCTACGCCCATCGAGCTGTGTGCTACCCTTAGCATGATCGCAGGCTTTACCTATCTACTCCTGTATTTTGCGGACAGAAAGCGTGGCATGACAGAGGAAACCAAGAAAGAGCTTGTTTCCCGGCTGATCGGGTGGGGAAAACAGGGCGGAAGGATCAGGAAATACCTTGCGCTTGCGGCAATCTTTGTCCTGCTGGTATACTATCACAGTATTGGAAAGAAAGTATGCGTAGAATGGAAAGAGGTTTATGAAGAATAAGAGAAGAAAGACTGTGAAGGCGTTTCTTCTTGTGGGACTTACAGTATGCCTGATCCCAATTGGTCAGGCATACGTTCAGTCCGCACAGCACAGGGTACAGCAGGAAGTCTTAAGAGAAATGATCGTAGAGAAAAACGTGGAATATTCCGCGGGAGATGTCGGCGTACAAAAAGAGATCAGCGTATCCGTACTGGAAAATCAGCGTGAACCGGATGCAGAAAACAGCGGCGAGGAGACGGCAGGGGAGCCAGACGCGGAAAATGTCGGCGGGGAGACGGCAGGAGAACCGGACGCGGAAAGCGGCGGAGAGACCGCGGATGAATCACAGATCATGGAACGGTATGCGGATTTATATGAGGAAAACAAAGATCTTGCGGGCTGGCTTTCCATAGAAGATACGAAGATCGATTATCCTGTCATGCAAAGCGAAGACGACGCCTATTATCTGCACCATGATTTTTATGGGCAGGACAGCAAGTACGGCTGCCTTTATGTGAAAGCGCAGGCCGATCTTGACGCCGGGACAAACTTCATTATCTATGGTCATAACATGAAGGACGGCTCCATGTTTGGGGAGCTGGATTTGTATGGAAAGGAGAGCTTTTTTAAGGAGCACCCCTCCATTTCCTTTGACACTCTTTATGAGGAGCGCGCTTATGACATCATAGCGGTGTTCCGGTCTCAGGTCTACCGTGCGGATGATGAGGCGTTTAAGTATTACCAGTTTTATCAGGCGGACACGCCAGAAGAATTTGAGGATTTTTATGACAGTATCAAGGAGCTGTCCCTTTACGATACGGGCGTGGAAGCAGAGTTTGGGGATAGCTTTCTGACCTTATCCACCTGCGCCTACCATGTGCAGGGAGGCCGGCTGGTGGTGGTGGCGAAGCGGAGGGAGTGAAGAAAGAAAAATTATAGTTACTGTATTGCCCAAAAACTACAGAATATAAAAAAATCCGATGCCCCAGAATGGTGTGCATCGGATTTTTTATGTTACATATCTTCTGGCAGAAGTTCGATCATAAGCTGCATCTGAAAGTCTTTGTCCGTAGCAGCTCGTTTTAAGTCATCAAACCTGTTCAGATTGATCAGAATAGAGTTGAGGGTATTGATGCGGGTTTCGCCTTCGATCCTGCCTTCGATTCTGCCTTCGATTCTGCCTTCATTACGTTCCTCTTTAGCGATCTTTTCCATAATTTCACACATAACCTGTTGTCCTTCCTCTGTCTCTTTGTACCGGCGCTTACTGCCGGAGGTGACAGGAAATTTGCTGTTATATGCAGCATCCTCAACAAATACTTCCATCAGTTCCGATATTTCGGAACCGTCCTTTACTTTGGCGTTGACGTAAACTTCTTCAAAACCATTATCGACCACTTTTCCGGTTTCCCTTATGACACGGTCCACATGGTACAGGGAGCGGTTTCCGTTAAAGATGTCAAAGCGGGAGATGAATACCACGCAGACATCGGGGACATTCTCAAATTTCACACCGGGATCGGTGAGGTTGGTCGTAAGGATCGCGCCATTGTAGCGGACACGGCGCTGGTGGTCGGTGTCATTTGCTTTTTGTACCTCGATGTCGGTTTTTCGCCCGTCCCCAAGGACACATTTTGCATCAAGGATCACGGAGCGTCCCTGCGGATTCGTCCCGGCATATTGGGGTGTGGATTCCAATACCGTAAGCCCCGGATCTGACAGGATCACCCGCAAAATCTCTTCACAGAAATCTTTATCCTCTGCCATGGTGCGAAACATCAGGTCGTCAATGGGATTGAGTTTTTTCGCTTCTTCGCGTATTTTTGCTCTATTGCTCATGCCTGTTCCTTTGCCTGTATTCACAGCAAAAAACGCCTACTGTTATCTATAGTATACCATTTTTCAAAAGATACTCAATATAAAAATTTTGTGTTTTCGGTACTTTCCTTTAACACTCTATGGGAAACGCACCTATGATCTCAAAAAGCTATCCTTTTATGCCTTTTAGTTATATATTATCATTTAGTATAGGTATTAGACATTTTGACTTTCTGTAGATTATAATGTAGGTGTCCTGAAAAGGGCGCCTGTTTTTTGGGAAAAAGGACAAATAACCGGGGAGGATAAGCGGATGAAACCGGGCCGAAAAGCGAAGATCATAACGTTAATGGTAACGATTGTCTGTCTGGCAGCGGTGGGAATGGGCATTTATTTTTTAAATGAGGAGCGATCAGGTCAAAACGAGGGAAAGGCGGAAGGAAGCGTGGAAACGGTGACAGTAGACGATCATTTTATTTTGTTGGAGGGCGGGACATTTTCTATGGGAAGTCCCGCAGAGGAACGACAGAGACAAGAAGACGAGACACGACATGAGGTGACGGTGAGCAGTTTTTATATGAATCCCTATGAAGTTACACAGGAAGAGTATGAAGCGGTCATGGGAGAAAATCCGAGCTTTTTCAACGGGGAGAATCTTCCGGTCGAAAATGTAACGTGGTATAACGCCATTGCATATTGCAATCGGTTGAGTGAAAACTGTGGCCTGACGCCAGTCTATACGGTGGAAGACAATACAGTAAGCTGGGATCGGAGCGCGAACGGCTATCGCCTTCCTACCGAGGCCGAGTGGGAATATGCCGCCCGAGGGGGAACGGACACCATTTACCATTTCGGGAATCAGGTGCACAGCGATTATGCAAATTTTGAAGGCAGTTATCCGTATCTGATTGAAGAAAACTATGTGTCGCACCAGAATCCAGAGGTTGTTACCAGCCAAAATCGCGGGACAACGATTGCGGTGAATGAACTTGCGCCGAATGCTTTTGGCTTATATCATATGCATGGAAATGTGGCGGAGTGGTGTTTCGATTATTATGGAGAATATGATGTAGAAAACAACGTCAACCCAACGGGTGCGGCCAGCGGCTCCCTGCGTGTCAACCGAGGGGGCAGCTATAATGACTTTGGAAAGCATCTGCGCAGCGCATATCGCAGCGCTACTAACCCTGTTGACGCAGATCAGAATCTGGGATTCCGCATCTGCCGCAATGCGGAAATAATGGACGAAGTGGTGACGACAATGTATTCGTTGGATATTACGATTCCAGAGAATCCGAAAATTCTGATTGCATACTTCTCCTTTTCTGGCAATACGGAAAACGCGGCGGAAATCATTCGGGAAAAAACGGGGGCTGATCTGTTTGAAATTACAATGGAGAATCCCTATAGCGGAAATATTTATGAGGTATCACAGTATGATTTGATGCATGAAATTCACCCCGCGCTTTCCTCCCACGTGGAGAATATGGGGCAGTATGATGTGATCCTGTTAGGCTATCCCACATGGTGGGCGACTATGCCGATGCCGGTGTACTCGTTCCTTGAGGAATATGATTTTAGCGGAAAGACGATCGTTTCCTTCAGCTCCCACGGCGGCACGATGTTCGGGGACAGCGTTTCCGATCTTTCTAAAATGGTTCCGGATGCCTATGTGGGTATTGGTTTTGAGTTCAATTATTCCGGCGGCAGCGGGCTTTCCGATGAGATTTCACAGTGGCTTGCGGCAAGCGGCATTCGGGAGCAATAGCTATGAAAAGATATGGCAAGATATTGACGGATATCGCAATGCTCGCTCTGTTTTTGTATCTGATGAGTTATCATCCCGGCATGGGACTGCGGCTTCATGCGATACTGGGCATTATATTATTTGCGTTGTTTATTCTGCACCATTTTTTAAATGCTAGGTGGTATGCTGTTCTGTTTAAAGGGCAGTACCGTTTCCGCAGGATGATAATGACAGTTTCGGATTCCCTGCTGCTTTTTGCCATGCTGTCAATGATGGTCAGTTCTTTTATGATCTCCGGGCTGGCATTTCCGATTTCTTTTTTACCGGTTGCTTTTTACTGGCGGGACATCCACGTAATGTCCACAGCATGGGGATTTATGCTGATGGCGTTTCATTTAGGAATACACGCGCACAGTTTCCTCTCAAAAATAGAGGCCAAAATGGGCGAAACAATTTTCGGATACGTTATTTATCTGCTGGAACTATTAGTTCTAGGAGTCGGAATATATGGATTTTTACAAAGCGGTTTATGGAATGATATGCGGAGGATACCGCAAAGTCTGCCGCCGCTTCCCGATGCGCTTTTCTATGCGCAGTATATGGGAATCATCGGAGGCATGTGCGTGGCGGTGCACGGTTTACTAGGGGTAGTTCAAAAGATAAAAAAGTTTGATAAAAAATAAAGGAAGCGCAGAACGCTTCGGAATGGAGGAAATGAGGAAGTATATGAAAAGATTAGCGGTAAGTATGTTTGTAATAGGAATGTTAATATTCCAGACAGCCTGCGGCGGCTCGGATGTGAGAGAAGAAGCGGCAGAAGCAGTCGTGGAAAGTATCGAGAACACAGCCGAGACGGAAACGGATATCGGTGAGGAAGCACGAGCGGCCGAAAATGCGGAAACGGAAGAGGTAGATGTTGCAGAACAGCTTCCGATAGAAACCGATACAGGAGCGGAAGCAGATACGGAGGATATGATAATGAAGATCACGGCAGGCGAAACAACGTTTACGGCAACGCTCGCAGAAAACTCTTCTGCGGAAGCATTGAAGGAGCTGCTTGCAGAGGGGCCGCTGACCATTAACATGAGCGATTACGCAAGCATGGAGAAGGTGGGGCCGATCGGAACAAGTCTTCCGAGAAATGATGAGCAGATTGATACGGGTGCGGGCGACATCATTCTCTATCAGGGAAATTCTCTGGTTATTTACTACGGCACAAATTCTTGGAATTTTACCCGAATCGGTAAAATTCAGGATGTGACAAAGGAGGAGCTTTTAGAGGCATTTGGGGATGGTGATGTGACGGTTACCTTTTCGCTGGAATCGGAAACTCCTGTGCAGGAAGAAAACGGTACAAAAGAGGATGCGGATGAAGAGGCAAAGGCGCTGGTCGTTTATTTTTCGGCTACGGGAAATACAAAGGCAGTTGCGGAGACATTGGCTGGATTACAGGATGCCGATTTATACGAAATTGTGCCGGGACAGCCTTATACGGACGAGGATCTGAACTACAGAGATCACGACACACGCGCGACGCTCGAGCAGAATGACCCGGACGCCCGTCCTGCCATACAGGGCAGTATACCGGATTTTGAGCAGTATGAAGTCGTCTATGTAGGTTACCCGATCTGGTGGAGTGATATGCCGCGAATCCTGTATACATTTTTTGACACGTACGATTTTAGCGGAAAGACCATCGCGCCGTTTTGTACCAGCGGCGGCAGCGGACTTTCGGGAACGCCGGGGACAATTGCCGAGCTGGAAGCGGGCGCTGTGGTGCTTGACGGTCTTCATATCAGCGGTTCCTCAGCAGGCAGTGCAGAAAACAGTGTGTCGGAGTGGCTTGGCAGCATTGGGCTTGCAAAATAGGAGGAGACATATGCAGTATACGACATTAGGAAACTCAGATTTGAACGTATCCCGCATTTGTATGGGGTGCATGGGGTTTGGCGATGCGGAAAACGGACAGCATTCGTGGACGCTTGACGAGGAGCATTCCCGTGAGATTATCCGGCATGGTTTGGAGCTTGGCGTCAATTTTTTTGATACGGCAATCGGTTATCAGAGCGGCACAAGCGAACAGTATGTGGGAAGGGCATTGCGGGATTTTGCGAAACGCGGCGAGGTGGTTGTGGCGACAAAATTCCTGCCCCGCACACAGGACGATATTGCGGCGGGAATTACGGGGCAGCAGCATATTGAGCGCATGATAAATAAGAGTCTTGAAAATCTCGGCATGGATTATGTGGATTTATACATTTACCACATGTGGGATTATCAGACGCCGCTTTATGATATTATGGAGGGGCTAAATCATATCGTTAAGGCGGGAAAAGCAAGGTATATCGGTATTTCTAACTGCTTCGCATGGCAGCTTGCAAAGGCGAACGCGCTGGCGGAAAAGGAGGGATTTGCAAAATTTGTCTCCGTTCAGGGGCATTATAACCTGATTTTTCGCGAAGAGGAGCGGGAGATGGCAAAGCTGTGCGCAGAGGATAACATTGCCATGACGCCTTACAGCGCTCTGGCAGGAGGACGGCTGTCAAAAGCTCCCGGGGAAACTTCGAAGCGTTTGGAAGAGGATAGCTATGCGAAAGGCAAGTATGATGCGACTGCGGTTCAGGATGGAGCGATCATCGGGCGTGTCATGGAATTGGCGGAAGAACACGGCGTATCCATGACGGAAATTTCTCTTGCATGGCTTTTGTCAAAAGTAACGGCTCCGGTGGTTGGGGCGACGAAACTACACCATATGGAAGGGGCGGCAAAAGCGGTGGACCTTGCGCTTACGGAGGAAGAAACCGCATATTTGGAAGAACCCTATGTTCCCCATGCGCTTGTGGGCGTTATGGCGCAAAATACCGCAGCAGCGGTAAAAGAAAAACACGTTTGGTCTACGGGAAATCAAAAAATATAGAAAAGAAATAAAGGGAAAGATAAGGAGGAAAAAAAGATGGTAAAACAGACTGCTGGAAGAGATCAGCTTGGGGAATTTGCCCCGAAATTTGCGCAGTTAAACGACGACGTATTATTTGGAGAGGTATGGAGCAGGGAGGAAAAACTTTCGTTAAGAGACCGTTCCCTTGTAACGGTAGTATCGCTGATGGCGCAGGGACTGGTGGATTCTTCCTTCCAGTATCATTTGATGAGCGCAAAAAATAACGGAATTACTAAAGAGGAAATTGCCGAAATTTTAACCCACGCGGCATTTTACGCCGGATGGCCGAAAGCATGGGCAGCTTTTAAGATGGCAAAAGAGGTGTGGACGGAGGAAGGATAATGAAAAGAAAGCTTTACGGTAAATTTGCTTGACATAGAGTTTATGGTCAAGTAGGATAAATACAGTGATTGCGTTGCAGAAACCTGTGAGGCCTGTGACCGGGGGAGAACCTGCGGGGTCTCCTCTTTTTTTTAAAGGAGGTACGGATGTATTGCCCGTTGACAGCAACGCCCTTTCAAAGAGACCGTTATTATACGGAGATAGTTCCCTGTAAAGAGCTGCGGCCTTACATTAGATGCTATTGGGGGACGGAAGAGGCGCGTATCCGAGAGCAAAAGAAACCTGTGTCAAAGCTTGTAATTCCGGATACCTGTGCAGATATTATTTATAGCATAGATGATACGGCGCATACTGTATCTGGGGGATTCTGCGGCGTAAATGATCGTAGCTTTTATGCGATTGCAGGGGAAAATGCCGGGCATGCAACGGCGACGTTTGCCATTCGGTTTTATGCGTGGAGCGCGTATGCATTTGTAGAAGATTCCTTAAAATGCACAGTAAACGGACATTATGAAGTGGGGGAAAGATTTGGGTGGCTGGATAAAATGCTCCGTCCGAAATTGTTGGAATTAAAAACCCTGCGGGAGAAAGCGGCTTTTGCGGAAGAGTTGCTGCTCAAGAAACTGTCATATAGAAGAGAAAACAAGATTATTGACAACGTGATCCCGTATATGATAGCAACTAGGGGCGCTTTGGAAATATCCGATTTGGCAAAGGAATTTTTTGTAAGCACAAGGCAGTTAGAGCGTTTATTTCATGATTATATTGGCCTTACGCCAAAGAAGCTCAGCAATTTAATACGGTATCAGCTTTTGTGGAGGGATATTTTGTGTGAGACAGACTTTGATATTTTGAGCGGCGTCCATAGATACGGATATACGGACCAATCACACTTGCTGCGCGAATTTAAGCGGTATCATTCCATGGACATACAAAGCGCGAAAATCTTGGCGTTAAAATATGTCGGAAATATACAAGACACTTTACCGCAGCCCATGGTAAAATGATTTCAAATTTGCTAAAGAAGGAAAGGAATGAGAAATCGATGAAATATGGGTGTACATTAATTGCGGTGCGCGATATGGAAAAGTCACTGCAATTTTATAAGGATTTGTTTGGGCTGGAAGTTGTTTTGGATTTGGGCGAAAATAAGACGCTGACCTGCGGGCTGGGGCTTCAGAAGGATTTAGACCAGCTAGTAGGCTTTGCGGCGGATACCATGAAGTTCCGTTCCAATACGATGGAATTATATTTTGAGACAGAGGATTTTGATGGATTTATGAGCCTGTTGGATACATACCCGCAGGTGGAAAGGCTTCACGAACCGAAAACATATCCATGGCTTCAAAGGGGAATCCATATTTTTGATCCGGACGGGCATCTGATAGAGGTTTCCGAAAGTATGTATTCCGTTGCCTGTAAGCAGTTTGCGGAAGGCAAGGACATTGAAGAAACCTCCGCATTGATTATGCATCCGACAGATTTGGTTGGGTCATGGTATGAACAATATCAGGCGGACAGACAGGCGCTTATCAGCGTATGCGGTACGGATTGCAGCGCGTGTTACTGCTTTGGGCAAATGTGTAACGGCTGCAATACCAGCGAGGGAAAGGTTTTTCATGTGCCGGAAGGCAAAGCCTGCCCGATTTACGACTGTGTGAGTAACACCAAAAGTATGCACAACTGTGGAGAGTGCAGCGAGGTGCCGTGCAAAATATGGCTTGCGACCAGAGATCCTAAATTTTCCGACGAGGAATTTAAGGAAAATGTGGAAATGAGAGTGCAGGCGCTGCGGAAGGAGTAGAGGTGACTATGTCTGGGAATAAAGAACTTGCAGAGTATATTATGGATCAATTGTCCGATTTGGGGGATATCCGAAATATTCCTATGATGGGAGGATATATTTTTTATTACAGAGAGCGGATATTTGGCGGAATTTATGGCAACGGTTTTCTTGTAAAAATAACGGAGGCAAGTAAAAAGCATATGCCGGACAGTGTGCCGGAGCCGCCATACGAAGGGGCGAAACCGATGCTTCCGGTAACGATTCTGGAAGATCGGGAGGCGCTGCAGGCGATGGTGGAGGAAATGTATCCGGAACTGCCGGAGAGGAAACCGAAAAAGAAATAAGAGAATGCAAGGTGGAAGTGCGGTATGCACTTCCATTTGTATTTGAGGGCTATAATAAATCGTGTTATAATACAGTATAAACCAAACCAGTAGAAGAAGGCAAAGGAGAAAAATGAGTCGGGAAACAGAAAAAGTTGTCAGAGAAAATAAAAAGGCGGATGCATATGATTATCTTAAAATGGCTGAAAATGCTGTTACGGTTGAGGAAACAATAAAGTATGCAAAGAAGGCTTTGAAGATGGACCCCTATTGTCTGGATGCGGAATATTTAATTGCGCAGTCTGAGGCGGAGAGTATAGATGTTCTTGTGACAAAAATGGAAAAAATAATCCGCAAGGGAGAAAAACAATTAGAGGAAAGAGGAATCAGCATGGAGGAGGACGCCGGAAGCTTTTATGGGCTTTGGGAGACAAGACCTTACATGCGTATACGAAAGGGTTATTTAGAACTATTATTAGAAATGGGAAGATTTTGTATGGCGATAAGCGAAGCGGAAGAACTACTGCGTTTATCTGAAAATGATAATCTGGGAGTACGATATTCCTTAATGGCGCTTTATTGTTACTTTGAAGACGAAAAGAATGCACTGGATCTTCTTGGCAGATATAAAGAGGAGAGTTCTTTTATGCTGCTTCCGCTGATTGCATTATATTATAAGATGGGGAATGTCAAGAAGATGCGAAAATACATTAAAAAATTGCAAAGCAGTAATTCGGATGTGCAGAGTGCTATAGAGATGTTAATGGATGCCGATCAGGAGGAAACTCTCATTGACATTGCAAATTCGGAAATGTACAGCCCTTTTTCCGAGGAAGAATTTATTCTTGCTTTTACTGAGGGATCTTATTTGTATATGTCGATGAGATATTTTCTTGCAAGGCTTTATGAAGAAGTTGTTTTATAAAAGGTTGATAAAATAGGTTTGGTGAAGGTGAGGTGTGGTTTTGGATTTATCGAGAGTATTAGAAAAACAAAAAAAATACGAGGAGACAAAAGGCGATATTCCGGAAGCAACCATGACATCTTTGGAAAAATCTTTTGAAGTGGAGTATACCCATAATTCCACAGCGATTGAAGGAAATACATTAAGTTTAATGGAAACAAAAGTTGTGCTGGAAGATGGTATCGCAATCGGGGGGAAGTCCCTTCGGGAAATTTATGAGGTGGTTAATCATAAGAAAGCATACCGGTATGCGAAGGAGTGTATACAAAAAGGAATTGAGTTAGGGGAAACAATTGTGAAGGATATTCATGCGTTGCTTATGGAAAATATTCTGATCGGTGGGATATACCGAAGAGAAGAGGTTTTTATCAGCGGCGCAAGTCATACGCCTCCGGCAGGAAATGAGCTGTATGCTCAGATTAAGAATTTTTATTATGAGCTTGCACAAAAAAAAGATTTAAACGGCATTGAATTAGCGGCATGGACACATGCGGAATTTGTGCGTATACATCCATTTTTGGACGGAAATGGAAGAACGTCAAGACTACTTGCAAATTATCAGTTAATGGATAATGGGTTTTTGCCTGTTTCTATTGCAAAAGAGGATAGATTGGCATATTATCAGGCGCTTGATCGGTATGCGGCACATGGTGAGTTAGAAGATTTTCTTTCTATGATAGCGGATTTGGAGGAAAAACAATTAGATAAATATTTGGAGCGGGAGTCGGGAAACAACAGAGGAGGAAAAGGGAAATAAATAAGAGCTGAAGAATCAATTTTCACCCAGTTTACATTCGTGTAAACCGGGTGTTTTTTTATATTGCATAGCATTCCTAAAAATTATGGAATGCTATGCAATATAGGTATTTGCTATTCAGTCGAGTTATTCATAAAATAAAGAAAACAGGAAAAATACGTCGGAAAGGAAGAGGCAGCATGGCCGATCAGATACAGAAAGAAAATAATATGGGAAGTCAGAAAATGAGCAGACTGCTTCTAGTTACAGGCATACCGCTGATGCTGAGTTTGTTTATCAATTCCATGTATAATTTTGTGGACTCCATGTTTATATCGCGCGTTTCTGAGGACGCGCTGACAGCGCTTTCCTTGGCGGCGCCAGTGCAGATGCTGGTATCCGCTTTAGGACTTGGCAACGCGGTCGGGCTGAATGCGGTTATTTCCAAAGCATTGGGGAAAAAGTCTCCGGAGGAGGTCCGCAGGGCGGCGGATGCGTCTATCTTCATTGCCCTGTGTTCATGGGTGATGATCGCGGTCATGTGTTTCCTGTTCGTAGACGTTTACTTTACATGGCAGTCTGGCGGAAATGAAATCATTGCAGAGTACGGAAGGCAGTATTTGACAGTGTGTATGCTGTTTTCCTTTGGACAGATGGGACAGTGGGTATTTGACCGTTTTGTCATTGCAAGCGGACGATCGGGACTGTTTTTGTTTACGCTGTCGGCGGCGTCCATTACCAATTTGATTCTTGATCCAGTTTTTATCTTCGGATGGTTTGGACTGCCGAGATTAGAGACGCTGGGCGCGGCGATTGCTACAGTGATCGGTCAGATTGTGGGGATGGCAGCGGGCATTTTGATTAACCGCCGGTGGAACAAAGAGATTCCTTTTGGATTTACGGTTCGCCCGGATATGCGAAGTGTGGCGACAATCTTAAAAGTTGGGATTCCTTCCACGTTGGTACAGATATTGACCTCTTTTGTAGGGATACTGTTAAATTCTGTTTTATTAGCTTTTTCTACTACCGCTGTGGCGGTATATGGAATCTGTACCCGCATTTACGGAACCTGTACGGTGGGTACGCATGGAATTAATAATGGGCTGATTCCCGTGGTTGCCTATAATTATGGGGCGGCGGACAGAAAAAGGATTCGCGATGCGGTCAAGTGGGCGGTTGTGTATGGCGCTTTGTTATATGTTCCGTTTTTTGCTGCTTTGGAGATAGCTCCTGCATCAATACTCCGAATTTTTGACGCCTCTCCCTATATGCTTGAGATTGGAATTCCAGCGCTGCGGATTATGGCTTTGTCATGGTTTTTGGCTGTACCGGGACTTGTGGTGGCGGCGGGGCTGCAGGGACTTTCGATGGGAATGGCCAGTATGATCGTTACGGTGACGAGACAGGCGGTTCTGCCATTGGCGTTTGCGGTGATTCTGCAAAATTTTGGGAATCTGGATCTGATTTGGACTGCTTTTATTCTAGCGGAGCTGGCTGGCATTCCGCTGTCGCTGTTTGTTTGGAAGAAAGGATTTTTACAAATAGAAGGAGGTAAGGAAAATGAAAAGAACTATGATTACCGGGAAGCAATTTGACGAGGAGCGGGCGTTGTATCATTTACAAAATGCCGATGTGAAAGACTGTGTATTTGCAGGCCCTGCCGATGGGGAATCCGTGCTGAAAGAATCCCGTGATGTGGAGCTTACGAACTGCCGCTTTTCTTTGCGCTATCCGCTGTGGCATGTGAAGGGATTTAGCATGACGGAGTCTACGATGGACGACAAAACCCGTGCCGCAATCTGGTATGCGGAAAATGGCAGCATAGCGGACAGCGTGCTTGGAGGAATCAAGGCGGTGCGTGAGTGCACGCATATTTGTCTGGAACGCTGCCAGATAGAGTCGCAGGAGTTTGGCTGGAAGTCACAGGATATCACGCTGACGGATACGGATATTACTTCCGAGTATTTGTTTATGAACAGTCGGGATGTGAAACTGCGCAGCGTAAAGATGAAAGGAAAATATTCGTTTCAGTATATGGAAAATTTGGAAATAGACGATTGTGATCTGGACACAAAGGACGCTTTCTGGCACAGCAAAAATGTTACTGTGAGAGACAGTATTGTAAAAGGAGAATATCTGGGATGGTTTTCCGAGAACCTGACGCTCATTAACTGTAAAATTATCGGAACGCAGCCTTTGTGTTACTGTAAGAATCTGAAACTGATTAACTGCACGATGGAGGATACGGATCTGGCCTTTGAGTATTCGGATGTGGAGGCGGATGTACAAGGTCATATTCTTTCGGTGAAAAATCCCAAGTCCGGCCGTATTCTTGCAGACAGTGTAGGTGAGATTATTCGCGGCGACGCTGTCATGGAATGCACGGGAGAGGTGATACTGCGGGCGGAGACGGAGAAGAAGGCGGGATGAAGATGGTAAGCGGTTACGAGACGGAAGAGGAATTGATTCAAAATTTAGTGGACGCCGGCTGCGGGGAGGATATGGTGAATGGATTTTTGTCCTGCCTAAAGCGGGGGCAAAAGAAAAAAGGTCTTTTGCTTTTACAGGAGCAAAGGGAGGCGCTGCTTGACGGGATTCACAAAGACCAGTCATGTATCGAGTATCTGGACGAGGTTCTTGACGGAATGCGGGGGTCGCCGAAGGCGGGTTTATAGTTTGCCGATATCTGTTTCCAGACGATTTAAAAACAGTTTTGCAGATTTTGAAAAAACCTGATACTTCTTTGTAATAAGGTATACGTCGGAAGTAAGATTCGGAGATAAGGGACGGAACGTCAGGGGATGGCTGCCAGCAGTGTTGATCAGTTCATCTATACACAGGGCGTAGCCGACCCCGGCTTCTACCATAAGCCCAGCATTATAAATCAGGTTATAGGTGGAAACGATATGCGGCTTTACCCGAGCGTTTGTAAAATAAGTCGAAAAACGTCCTTTGTTGGAAGTCTGGTTGGGCATGATGAGCGGGAGGTAGGCAAGGTCCGAAAAAGACAATTCCTTTTTTTCAGAGAGGGGAGAATCTTTCCGCATGAGGATGCCCCATGCTTCATGCAGGGGAAGCTTCTTGTAATCATAACGGGGACTAATTTCCGGTTCCAGCAAAAAGCCCATATCCAAAAGACCCTTATCCAGCCGCTCAATGATGGTGTCGGCATTGCTGCTGAAAAAGTGAAATTGGATTTCGGGATATTCTTCCTGTATCGACCGAATGATCTGCATGATGGAAAACGTGGAGCGATATTCGCCGCAGCCAATATAGACGTCTCCGGAGATGTTTTCTTCGTTTTCATGGAAAGCGCTTTCGGTCTTATCCATCAGGGAAATAATTTCTTGGGCGCGTCCCCGCAGAAAAGTACCTTCTTCCGTCAGCGTAATTTTTTTCTTGCCGCGTATCAAAAGCTGCTTGCCAAGGTTTTCTTCTAAATCCATCATCTGTTTTGACAGTGTGGGCTGGGAAATATGGAGATAGTCCGCGGCTTTTGTAATACTTTGTTCTTCGGCAACGGCTAGAAAATATTGTAACAGGCGGGTTTCAATCATAGGGGCGCTCCTTTAGGTATTTATAAAATCTATTTAGTTTGATTTTATATAACTTTAAGCTATTTTACAAGAGCGTGGGAAAAGTTTTTAAGAGGGGATCAGAAATGAGGGAAGATACGGCAATTTGCCAGAGATTATCAGAGGAGGGCGCTGATTCTGTGATGTTGGAACAGTACCGGCGTTTTCAGGAGACGGATAACCTGCGGGGGCAGTGCGGATTGATCTGCCGTTTCCGCAGGACAAAAAATGAAGAAATAAAGAAAGAAAAAGAGCAGCTTGCCTGTCTGGATTATTTGTTCGCAAAAATTGAAAAAAGTTTTGACGGCGGCAAGGGCAAATGAAAAAATGACGCTGGAAACAGACTATAGTTTCCTAAGCCTCGACGGATTTGCGATCACGATAAGCCTCATGCTCCTGCTTAGAGGTTTTTCGGGATCGATATCTGTATCTACCGTTCCGTCATGTATGATTGCGACCACGTTGATCGAGTATTTTTTTCGAAGATTTAATTCCAGCAGAGATTTTCCATCCCATTCCGGCCGCACTTCTAATTCGATCATGGAAACGTCGTTTGAGAGATCCATAATGTCCACAAAGCCGGAGCTTAAGAGATTTTTGGCAAGTCTGATGCCGGATTCTCTCTCTGGAAATACCACCCGGTCTGCGCCCACTTTGCTTAAAATTTTACAGTCCATGTCGGTGGCGCATTTGGCGATTACAATTTTGACGCCGATTTCTTTACAGAGCATGGTTGCCATCACGCTGGCTTCCAGACTGCTTGCCATGGCGATAATGACAACGTCGATATTGGCGATGCCGAGCTGCTTGATGACTTCCGGTTCTGTGATATCCGCGCATTTGCAGTAGGGAATGTCTGCAATGGCGTCGTTGACAAGTTCTTCGTTACTATCTACGGCGAGCACTTCCGCGCCGTTGTCCACAAGTTCTTTGGCTACGGCTCTTCCGTACCGTCCAAGGCCGAATACCGCATAAGATTGATTGATACCCATAATTTTTCCTCCCGAAACTGTCTACCCAACGCTGATTTCTTCTGTGGGATTTTTGATGATGTTTTTGGTTTCTTTTTTGGTGTTAAGCGCGATCATAAGGGAGATCGGGCCGACTCTCCCAAGGTACATCGTTATAATAATGATGATTTTCCCCCAGAGGTTTAGATTGGAGGTTAAGCTTCTCGTCAAGCCTACGGTTGCCGCCGCGCTGACCGTTTCATAGGCGATGTCGAGAGCGTCTGCGTCTGTGACGGCGGATAAGAGAAGCGTCGAAGTACACAGGATAATAAAAGCCATGCTCACCACCGCGACGGCTTTGCTGACAGCCTGTTTGGAGATGGTCCGGTGAAAAAGCTCCGCCTCCGCATTGCTTTTCATGGTGGCGAATGCGGAGACAATCAGAATGGCAATCGTTACCGTTTTAATGCCTCCTGCCGTTCCCACCGGCGATCCGCCGATAAACATGAGAAGCAGGGAGACGAGGGCGGAGGCGTTAGTCAAATTCTCCTGAGGAATGGTTGCAAAACCAGCGGTTCTTGTGGTTACCGATTGAAATAAGGAAGCCAGCAGCTTCTCAGGCACAGTAAAGTTTTCCATGGTCTGGGGATTATGATACTCAAAAACAAAGACAGCCGCCGTTCCGGCTAGAATCAGGATGCCTGTCATGGAAAGCGCGATTTTGCTATGAAGCGTTAAGGTGGAAAAACATTTCAGCTTCCGCTGTTTTATATGCTTGAGAACATTCATGAGATCCCACCAGACGATATAGCCGATTCCGCCCAGAACGATGAGCAACATGGTCGCGATATTGATCATGGGATTATGGACATAGGCGTACAGGCTGTTTTCCGAAATAATGTCCATTCCCGCATTGCAGAAAGCGGACACAGCGTTAAAAACAGAGATCCAGACGCCCTTTGCGCCAAATTCCGGAACAAAGACCGTCATATATAAAAGCGCGCCGATTCCTTCCACAACAAAAGTGCCCAGAAGCACCTTACGAATAAATTTTACCATGCCGGACAGGGTATTTAGGTTAAAAGCGTCCTGAATCAGCATCCTGTCTTTGATGCCAATTCGGCGGTGCAGGCTGATCATCAGTCCGGACATGATGGTGACGACGCCTAGTCCGCCAATCTGTATCAAAAAGAGAATTACAATTTGGCCAAAAAGGCTCCATGTAGAAAAGGTAGGAACCGTCACAAGCCCAGTCACGCAGATCGAAGTGGTTGCCGTAAAAAGCGCGTCCGTGTAGGGCACGGCCTGTCCGTTTGCGGAGCTTACCGGCAGGGCAAGCAGAAAACTTCCCGCCAAAATGGCAAGCAGAAAGCTTAACATGATCGTCTGTGTTGTGGATAAATCAATTTTCAACTTTTTTTTCATGAAAAAACCCCTTTTTGGTATCAGAAACTTCCTAATACAAATACAGTGTACGGGAAAGAAATTCGTTTGTAAAGGATGGCTTTGTACAAAATCGCTGGAATGTAAAAACATACCCTGCATATAATTGACAAATTTGCGCCAGAATGCTATATTTCCTCTTGAATAGGAGAGGAGTTGTTTCCAAATGGAAAAGGAACAAACTGAAAAAAAGGGCGGAAACCAGGCGATGATCAAAATCTGCGGCTTTATTGTGGATAAGAGAAACCTGTTTTTTTTATTGTTTGGACTTATGATTATTTTTTCCGCCGTGTCGAGAAACTGGGTCGGTGTGGAAAATTCCATGTCCCATTATCTTCCGGATTCTACGGAGACGAAGCAGGGTCTGGATCTGATGGAACAGGAATTTATTACATACGGCACCTGTGATGTGATGATTGCCAATGTGTCTTACGAACAGGCGGTATCCATTGAGCGGAAGTTAGACTTTATGCCGGGTATTTTCCAAGTTGAGTTTGTGGATGAGGATGATCTGGAAAATCAAGATGAACATTATTATAACGGCTCCGCTTATTATAACATTACTTTCGACTATGACGAGAAGGACGATCAGTGCCTTGAGGTGCTGGACCGGGTAAAACAGGAGTTAGACGGTTACGATTATTACTTGGCCACGACGCTGGGCGATATCGAGGCGGAATTGATCGCAAATGAGATGAATGTGATTGTTGTGCTGGTGGCGATCGTAGTTGTGACGGTTCTTTTCCTTACGTCTCAGGCGTATGCGGAAGTGCCGGTGCTTTTGATCACCTTCGTGGCGGCGGCCATTTTGCAGATGGGAACGAACTTTGTATTCGGAACGATCTCGTTTGTGTCCAATTCGGTGACCGTGGTGCTGCAGCTTGCGCTCTCGGTGGACTATGCGATTATTCTTTTAAACAGATATAAAGAGGAACATGCGAATCTGGAGGCTAGAGAGGCGATTATCGTTGCCTTAAGTAAGGCGATTCCGGAGATCTGCGGCAGCTCCTTAACCACCATCGGCGGCCTGATCGCTATGGGCTTTATGCAGTACAAGATGGGGCCGGATCTGTCGATGTGTTTGATTAAGTCGATCTTTTTGGCGCTGGGGTCGGTATTCTTGCTGATGCCGGGCGTGATTATGTTATTTTCCAAT
Source organism: uncultured Lachnospiraceae bacterium (assembly GCA_947243855.1). Taxonomy (GTDB): domain Bacteria; phylum Bacillota; class Clostridia; order Lachnospirales; family Lachnospiraceae; genus UBA3282. Next base: position 38,352 of record CAMXIK010000019.1, read on the forward strand.
CTGATGGACCGCACGAAACACAAGAATTTTATACCGGATATTCCTTTTGTCGGTAAATTCGATTATGCGACGAGGTTTATTGTTGCGCCGCTTTTCGTGCTTGTCATTGTGGGAGCATATACGGTTTCCAGCAAGTGCCCTTATGTGTTCGGCGATTCCACGATTACGCCGCCCATTCAGAACAGCATCCAGAAGACGGAGGAGATGCAGACAGAGAACTTTGGTTCGAGCAACATGGTGGCGCTCATTGTGCCCGCAGGGGATTATGAGAGCGAGGCGAAGCTTCTGGCGGATCTGGAGGCATGTCCCGAAGTGGACTATGCCATGGGTCTTGCGAACATAGAGGCGATGGACGGGTACTGTCTGACGGATAAGCTGACGCCGAGGCAGTTTTCGGAGCTGATCGATCTGGATTATGAGGTGGCGGAACTGGTGTATGCGGCATACGCCGTAAACGATGAGGATTACGCGAAGGTGGTCAACGGCCTTCCAGAGTATAAGGTATCGCTGATCGATATGTTTATGTTTGTCCACGACGAGGTGGAGGAAGGCTATGTTACCTTAGAGGATGATTTACAGGATACGCTCGACGACGCCTTCGACTCCATGAACTTTGCCAAGAATCAGTTACAGGGCGAGAACTACAGCCGTATGCTGGTTTATTTAACGCTTCCGGAGGAGAGCGGGGAAACCTTTGCTTTTATTGACAGAATGCATGAGATTGCTGGGAAATATTATGACGGCAGGATTTTGGTCTGCGGAGAGTCGGTGAGCCAGTATGATCTGCAAAAGACCTTTGGCCGGGATAATCTGGTGAATAATGTGGTGTCCATTCTCGCCGTATTGGTGGTACTGTTGTTTACCTTTAAGTCCGCGGGTATGCCCGTGCTTTTGATTGCGGTCATTCAGGGCTGTATCTGGCTTAACTTTTCGTTCCCGGCGCTGCAGCATGACAATATTTTCTTTATGTCGTACCTGATTGTCAGCTCCATCCAAATGGGCGCAAATATCGACTATGCCATTGTCATTGCGGGCCGTTATATGGAGCTTCGGGAGACAAACGGCAGAAGACAGTCCATTATAGATTCCATGAATCAGGCGTTTCCGACGATCATCACATCGGGTACGATGATGGTGGTGGCTGGCTTCCTGATTGGAAAATTGACTTCCAATGCTGCGATCTTCGGCATCGGAAAATGTTTGGGAAGGGGAACGACGATTTCTATTTTTGTGACGATGTTTGTTTTGCCGCAGATTCTTTTGGTGGGCGATAAGATCATAGAGAAGACCGCGTTTGTCATGAATATGCCGATCCGCACGAAGAACGTGACAGGCCTTATGAGGGTGGACGGATTGGTACGCGGACGGATCGACGGTGTTGTGACAGGTACGATGAGCGCCATTGTCAGGGGTAATGTGAGCGCTTATGTGGAGGCAGGCGATGTGACGGAGCTTTCGGAGGAAGAATACCAACAGTTGACGGCGTCCCTGTCTGATGAAATGGAAAGCCGACAGAAAACGCCGCAGGACACTGGAGGCGGCAAAACGCCGGAACAGACGCAGAGCAGGGAGGTGGCGGATCATGAGTAAGAAACAAGTGACAGCCCTGTTATTGGCGGCGGTAGTAGCAGTAGGTGCGTTTCCGGCGGTAACGGTGTTGGCTGTGGAGGAAAACCCGGAGACAGAGGAAGAAAAGGAAGAGGTTTCCAGTGTGGAGGACGCCAACGAGGTGATCGACTCCTATCAGGACGAAGAGATCGAGTGGGAAACCATTTATATCAGGGACGCGGAGGACTTCAAGGAATTTTCGCAAAACTGCTGGTTAGATACTTGGTCGCAGAATAAGAAGGTTTATCTGACGGAAGATATCAGCCTGTCCGGAGAAAACTTTGTTTCCATCCCCACTTTTGGCGGATATTTTGACGGGCAGGGCCATACGATCAGCGGGTTTATGGTGCACAAGCCGATTTCCTACGTGGGATTGTTTAATTATACCCAGAAGTCGGCCGTGATTGCCAATCTGCGGGTGGAGGGAAGCGTTAGACCTACTGGAAACCAGATGGTGGTAGGCGGCATTGTAGGAGACAACAGCGGTATTTTATTAAATTGTATTTTTGACGGTACGGTGAAGGGCAGCGATTACGTGGGCGGTATCACTGGCTACAACGAGACCAGCGGCGTGCTGATGGACAGCGAGGCCATTGGCGAGGTCACGGGAGCGCATTATACAGGCGGCATTGCCGGCGATAATGTGGGAAATATTGTGGGATGCCTGAACAAGGCTGACGTCAATATTTCAAATGAAGATACGACGAAATCGTTGGAAGATATTAGCTTAGAGCAGTATACGACGGGTCTTATCAATTCGCTCGATAAGGACGAGGACGAGAAGGGCAGCAAACTTTCCACTACGGACAACACCGTAGATACAGGCGGTATCGCTGGTCTCTCTACTGGAATTATTCAAAACTGCGTAAACGAGGGCACGATCGGCTATGAGCATGTAGGCTACAATACGGGCGGTATTGCGGGGAGACAGTCCGGCTATGTGTATGCCTGCGCAAATAAGGGAAGAGTGTATGGCCGTAAAGATGTGGGCGGTATCGTAGGACAGGCGGAGCCTTATATTGCGATCGACTTGTCGGAGGATATTGTGCTGCAGCTTTCGGATCATATAGACACCATGCACGATCAGATTGAGAAAATGCTGGATGATGCGGGCGACCGGTCGGATGTGATTTCCAACAGGCTTTCTGTGATTCGGGGGTTTGCGGATAAAGCGATTGACGATACCCATGTACTGGCGGACAGAACGATAGACTGGACGGACAGCATGATGGATTCCGTCAACGAAGCGGTGAACCGTTTTGATTATGTGCTGGAAGAGACGGCGAAGGACGACGGCGTGATCGATCATATGACGGATGCGGCGTCGGATGTGAAAGATACGGCGAAAGAGCTGGGAGATATGGTACAGGCCATGGACATCTACCAGTATATGCCGCCGGAGGAACAAGTGCTCTATGACGATGCCAAGGCCGCCATTGAAAACGGCGGAAAAGAGCACGCAAGATATGCGGCGGATGCTACGGGCGCCTATGAGAATTATTACATAGCCAAAGAGGCGGCGGACAGAAGCGATAGGGAGTATGACTTAAAACCCAATGGGGCAAGCGACTGGGATTTTGATTCGGGTCTTGGTTTTGATGAAGTGCCAGAGTATTATATGGGGATTAACAGCTGGGTACATACGGAGACTGGCGATGAGTTTCCGTGTACGGACAGCAGTCACACGACTCATTATGATGCGGACCGTGAGGTACAGGAGGCCGCTGCCGCCGATATGGCGAATAATGCCCGCGAAATAGCGCGGTCTGCAAACGGTTATGCGGATGATAAATATGTGGAAGCGCATGGCGTAGACTATTCGGTTGATATGAGAGAGCAGCTGGCGGTTATGACGGACATTGCGTCCAGATACACGAGCGAGATGACGGAGGAAGCGCGTGGGCAGTTGGGAGATGCGGTCGATTCTGCGAAGGATGCCGCTGGAAATCTGGAAGATGCGGGGGAAGGGACAAGGGATATCCTGAAAACCTTAAACGACAAGGAAGATATCACGTTCCCAAGATTAGGCGAAGACTATCATTCCACCACGGGAAGCCTGAATTCTAACTTAAAGAATATTTCCGAAAACATGGGATATTTGAATGATGAAATGGCTTCATCCGGAGATGTGATCGGAGACGACCTGTCGGATATCAATGATGAATTCAGTGAGATTATGCGGCTGTATACGGACGCGATGGACGGCGTGCTTGATATGGATTACTCCAATATATACGAGGACGAATCGGAGGAGAATGCGGAGGAGAGCATAGATTCCACTGTGGCTGATTGTGTCAACAACGGCAGGGTGGAGGCGGACCTGAACGTGTCGGGAATTGCCGGTACCATGGCAATCGAGTACGACTTTGACTTGGAGAGCGATATAACGGGAATCGATGATGCCAGAGCAAATTCTACCTTCCTGACGAGGTGCGTACTTCGCCAAAATGTGAACCATGCCAATGTGACGGCCCAGAAAAGTTACGTGGGCGGCGTCTGCGGCCTACAGGAAATGGGTATGGTGCTGCGCTGCGAGAATTACGGCAGAATTGAAAGTTCGTCGGGCGATTATGTGGGCGGTATCGCGGGACAGTCCCTTTCCCATATCAAGAGCAGCTATGCGAAATGCACGGTCTTGGGCGGAGAGTATGTAGGCGGTATTGTCGGATACGGGCATGGAATAGAAAGCTGCTGTGCGATGATCAAAGTGAAGGAGTCGGACGCTTTTTCCGGTGCGATTGCGGGTAAGACTACGGACAATGCGGAACTTGCGGATAATTTCTTCGTCTCTGATGAAATTGCGGGTATCGACCGCATCAGTTACAGCGGTAAGGCGGAGCCTGTAAGCTATAAGACGCTTTTGGAGACGGAAGGGCTTCCCACTAGATTCCATAACATGAAGATCACGTTTTATGCGGATGATGAGGAGGTCGGCACAGCGGAGTGCCCCTTCGGAGGAAGCGTCGCACTGGACAAATATCCGACCATTCCGGTGAAAGAAGGGTTCTATGCAGACTGGGATAACAAGGAGCTGGTGGACGTCCGGGTCGATGAGGATGTGACGGTAGAGTATGTGCGTTATCTGACGACGCTGGCGGGGAGCTGGATGCGGGAAAATGACCAGTCGGCTCTTCTGGTGGACGGTATGTTTGCACAGGAGGACGAGATAACGGCTGAGAAGCTGGGAACGGCTGACGTGCAGGTGCTTTTGCCCGGCGAGGAAGAACCGGAGGAATTGACGGAGTGCTGGCAGATTACAATTCCCGACGACGGTGCGGCAACCCATCAGATTCGCTATCAGGCGCCTCAGGGACAGACAGAAGGCGTGGAGATTTATGTACAGGATGCGGGCAGTTGGAAAAAGGCGGAGACAGAGCTGATGGGAATCTATTTCCTCTTTCCGGCGGATGGAAACAGCGTGAAGATCGCGGTTAGTGTGACCGAGAAGGGGATTATGGATTACCTGATCTTTATCGTGGCGGGCGCGGTGGTACTGATTCTGCTGATTGTCCTGATTATGCATAAAAAGAGGAAGAAGCGCAAGGCGAAGCAGCGTGAAGCCGCAGAGGAAAACGAGAGCGGCGCGGAGACGGCGGAGAAATAGAAATTCAGAAAAAGGCGGTAGACAAGAGCAAGTAAAAGCGGGTGCGCAGAGAAATCTGCACACCCGTTGTTTTTTGCCTCAAACATATTACCATCCAAACACGTCTTTGATAAATAAGTAGGCTACCGTCAAAATCAACCCCACGCAGAAGAGCAGCAGCCCAAACGACATGCTTCGGGCAATCATCGTAGAATTTTCCTGATATTCCTCGTAAAGCAGAGCCAGCTTATGCTCGTAATCCCGTTTCCGGGGCGACTTTCTGTGTATGGTAAGGTTGCCAAGCGTCTCAAAGAAGGAGGCGGCACAGGCGCACAGATGGGTCAGGACGTTGCCTTCGGAACGTTCGTGGGGCAGCTTTTCGTCACGGTAGACGGTTTTTCTGAGAATCACCACAAGGGTGTCCACAAGGCTGTCAAGGAAGCGGCAGATCATACCAAAGGCAAAGGGCAGAATCCGTAACAACAAAGGCCGGTAAATTATATTTTCCAAATCCATCCATGCGGGAATCTGGTTTACATAATATCTAGATCCTATGTTGTTTTCCGCTGATTCCTCTTTTTTCATTAACAGAGGACGCACGATAAAGCCGTAGATCAGTGCGCCGAATACCAGAGAAATGAATGCGCCTCTCAGATTTCCAGAGGAGAAGTAGGCAATTTCTTCCGCAGCTTCCGCGCGCAGGAAACTCTGGCCCATATCGGCGATGCCGTCCATCACAATACTCGGAAAAAGACCCATAACCGGAAGAAGGACGGCGCTTACGGTAAGCGCAAAGGCGCTTGTGCGGTTCATGTAACTTCCTTTTAGTCCGTCGTATTTTTCCTGTACGGTTTCATCCGTATTTTTTTCTATAAATAGGCAGACATAGAGCTTGAGCATATAGGCGATGGTAAGGCCGCCGCTTAACAGGAAAATCCATTCGATACCGCTCATAAAGGAGCTGCTAAACCACGCGGGGATCACGTCTGCGTTAATCAGGAACATATACTCTACAATGCTTTCGTGCAGTAAGGTCTTGCTGACATAACCGTTAAACAACGGGATGCCGCCGATTCCCAATGCGCCCATGAGGAAAATGAAGTTCAGCAGGGGCTTTTTGCGGCCAAAACCGCGTATTTCGTTTAAGGTAAGCTTGTGCACATTCATGAAGACCACGCCTGCCGCCATAAAGAGCACCAGCTTAATCAAGGAATGGTTTACCATGTGCAGCAGGCTTCCCCGAAGAGCCAATGCATTCTCAGGGACGAGAAGTCCCGACATGCCTACGCCCACCAGAATAAAACCGATCTGGGAGACGGAGGAGCAGGCAAGCGTCCGCTTTAAGTCAATGGAAAACAGAGCTAACAATGCGCCGATCACCATAGTAAAGACGCCCAGAATCAGAATCAGGCCGCCCCAAGCCGCGCTCCCGAAAAAGAGGTCGGCGGTTAGAATCAAAATGCCGTACATGCCCGCTTTTGTCAGGATACCGGAAAGCAGGGCCGAAGCGGGAGCGGGAGCTACCGGATGGGCCTTAGGCAGCCAGATATGAAGCGGGAAAGCGCCCGCTTTGGCTCCGAATCCGAACAGGAGGCAGAGACCCGCCGCCCAGATCTGTACGCTGCTTTCGCCCTGCCAGAGAGACATTCCAGCAAGCTCTGAGAAAAAGAGGGTGCCTGTCGCGTCGTAGAGCAGGAAGATACCCATTAACATCACAAGACCGCCGAGAACGGCCACAGCCAGATAAGTTGCGCCCGCCCGCAGGGATTCCGGCCGTTCGTCGTGCACTACCCACACATAGGAAGTAAACGACATGATCTCAAAAAAGAGAAATGTGGTGTAAAAATCCGCAGAGAAGAAAACGCCCTCTGTCGCGCCTAGCGTCAGCAGCAGGAACAGATAGTAACGGTTTCTGTTGCGGTAGTGTCCGAAATATTCTCTGGAAAAGAGAGTGGTCATAAACCACATAAAGGCCGCCACGGCTCCGTATAGCGCGCGAAAACCGTCAAGGGTAAAGTGTAAGTGTATGCCCAGATACGGGCCGCCAAATCTGTCATCGGACAGGAAAGGCGTGATTATGGGGTTTGACGGTATGACGTTTTGCACTTGGAGGCAGAGAAGGGCGCATAACAAAAAGGTAACGCCTGTTGTGATATCTGCAAAGAGATTTCGTCCATCCTTATGCCTGCGCCCGATGCCGTAGCCTGCAAAGGCAGCGGCTATCGGCAGGAAAACAATACTGGTAATGAGTAACGTAACATTCATAGTAATCTCCATCCCGTTCCATCTTTTTTCATGAGGAAATTTTGACAGTGTGAATCGTTTATTCTACTCCGTTTGCTACACAGGTTAAAAAGTCTGTGATTGGCTGGGAATAAAGGCCAAAGCCGATGATACAAATGGTAAATACAAACAGCGGCAGCAGCATTTTCCATGTGGGATCTCTCACATCAGAAATTGTGCTGTAGTCGAAATCCTTTCCGGGGAAAAACGCCCGCACTACAATAGTAAGCATATAGATGGCCGTAAGCAGCGCCGAAATCAGAAGACAGGCAATGCCGCCCCATGCCAGTGGGTTTTCGCTTGCTACCGCGGCCGCGGCCAGATTCCATTTGCTGACAAATCCGGCCAGTCCAGGAACGCCCATGAGGGCAAAGGCGGAAACGGTAAAAATTCCAAAAGTGCAAGGCATCTTATAGCCAAAACCATTCAGTTCATGTACATAGTGGCGGTCTGTCTGGTGCATGATTGCGCCTGCGCAGAAAAACGAACAGATCTTCATGACTGCGTGAAACACCAGATGGGTCAGCGCCCCAACCAATCCGAGCGGCGTCATGATGACAGCGCCGAAGAGGATGTAGGAAAGATTGCTTATGGTGGAGTAAGCCAGCCGCCTTTTGATGTGGGTTTCTTTTACCGCACGGCTGCAGCCGTAAACAATGGTGAACATGACCACGATCATGACCACGGCCTGCGCCCAAGTGCCCCGCAGAAAATCCGTGCCAAAGCTGTAGTATGTCAGCCGCAAAATAGCGAATGCGCCTGCCTTTACTACGGCTACCGCATGAAGCAGCGCGGTAACGGGCGTGGGAGCTACGCCGGCTTGTGGAAGCCATGAGTTAAACGGGCAGACGGCCGCTTTTACACCGAAGCCCATAAAAGCCATGACATAGATCAGCAGCAATACATTGGTATGGCCCGCGATTTTGGCGGGATCAAGTACGCCGCCTAAGATAAAGTCCGTTGTGTTTCCGTAAACGATCACCATGATCAGGCCAATGAAGGCGAAGGCTGCGCCGCCAAGCGAATAGTAGAGGTATTTACGGCTGGCCAAAACCGCTTCTCTTGTCAAGGTGTGCATGACAAGCGGCACAGTGACTAACGTCAACAACTCGTAGAAGAAATACATGGTAAGCAGGTTGGCGGCAAAGGCAATGCCCAGCGTAACGCCATAGGTCAGCGTATAGAACAGGAAAAAGACATTTTCGTTTTTTTCCTTCGTCATATACTCGAAAGCATAGAGCGTTGCAAAAGGCCACAGGAAAGAAACCAGCCCTGCAAACACCATGCTCATGCCGTCCACCCGGAAGCTGATATTCAGATCGCCCGTAAAGTGCGCCAGTAAGAAGGTGCTGTCCGAGTGATGTAACAGCAGATACCATACAAGGAGGCTGTTAATGATAACCGCCGCTTCTAAGAAGACTTCTTTCTGCCATCTTTTTTGAAAAGGGATGACAGGTACTAACATGCCCACGATAAAAGGAATTATAATCACTGAAATAATCATGCTGTCACCTCCCTATTATTGTCAAAAAAGAAGAAATGGCGTTAGGAAATAGGCCAATCAAAACCGACAAAACTGTCAGAATTACAATCGGTACGGTCATCAGCCTGCCGGGTTCTTTCTTTTCTAATGTGCCATAATCATAATCCGCGCCGGGGAAAAAGCCCTGAATCGTCAGCGGCAGCAAATATCCCGCGGTAAGCAGCGCGCTCACTAAGAGGATAATCGGGCCAAGTACGTCCAGAACGGGAATACCGCTCTTTAAAGAACCGATGGCCAGATACCATTTACTGAGAAAGCCGCCTGTAGGGGGAATACCGATCAGTCCGAGAGAAGCGATCGTAAAACACCACATGGTAAGGGGCATTTCCTTACCGATCCCGCGCATTTCTTCCACCCGTGTTTTTCCTGTTTTATATATAATTGCGCCGGCGCAGAGAAAGAGCGCCGCTTTCACAAAACCGTGGGCCAATACATGAAGCAGACTGCCGGTAAAGGCCTCCTCGTTCATCACGGCCAGACCGAAAAGAATGTACGAAAGCTGGCTGACGGTGGAGTACGCCAGTCTTTTTTTCAAAACCGGTTCCCGGTAGGCCAGAAGAGATCCCATAAAGACCGTGATCAGCGTCAGACAGATCCATGCGGTCTGCATCCAGGTGCCCGCAAGAAAGTTTGGGGCGTCAAACAGATTGAGCACGCGGATGATGGCAAGTACGCCCGCCTTGACAATGACTGCGGACAGAAGCGCAGAGGCGGGAGCGGGAGCCACCGGATGGGCCGTTGGCAGCCATGCGTGCATGGGAAACATGCCCGCTTTTACACCGAAGCCGAGAATCATAATAAAAGCAACCAGTAAAAGGAAGCCGCCATGTTCCGCTATGACGGTGACAAATAATGAGCCATGGCGGAAGGTCAGCGTATCGGTATATTGACAGAGAAAGTAAATGCCAAACAATGCCGCGTAAGCGCCGCAGAGAGAATAAAACAAATACTTTAATCCCGCCATAACCGCTTCTTTGGACCCGGTGTGCAGTACAAGGGACATAGTGGACAGCGTTAAAAGTTCAAAGAACAGATAAAAGGTAATCAGGTTGCCCGCAAAGCACAGGGCGTTCAGCACGCCGAACACTAACAGATAGAAGCCGTAGTAACGTCCCTCGCGCTCTTCATGCTTCATATACTCGAAGGAGAAAAAGCCGGCGCAGAGCATGACGATAACCGCCAGCAGGGAAAAGAGCGCGCCTATGCCGTCGATATCAAAATAAATCGAAAGAGTCTTCGTCAGATTAAATAAGGTAAACCTCTCTTTTGCCATAAGCAGGGAAAGCACGACGAGCATGGCTGTGATGACAAGAAAGCATCCAGTCAGCGTAACCAATGTTTTTCTTTCGGCAGCCTTGGTTTCACCCGACAAAGGCGTCCGATAACGGATCAGTAAAAATGCGCCCGCCAGAATCGGAAAAAAGATGGATAAAAGAATCAAATACATGTCATCACCTCCTTATGCGAACATGGAAAGCCCCTGTTCGATCATGTCTACGATCGGCTGGGAGCTGACGCCTAAAATGACATTTAATACAATGAAACACACAAGAACGACCCCGTAGCTCTTCATTTTTTTAAACGTGACGCTTGAATAACCCGATTCGCTGGTGGGCGTATAAATGCGGATTACCGTCTTCATAAAATAAATGGCATTCAAAACCGTACTGATACCCAAAACGATTAGGGAGGCAAGCATCTTACCCTCCACCTGCACCGCGGCCTGCGAAAACAGGAGCTTACTGATAAAGCCGGAAAACAACGGTACGCCCACCATGGACAGAGAGCCAGCGGTAAAGGCCACGCCCGCCCACTTATTGCGGTAAGCCGCGCCTGTTAGGTCGATAAACTTACGGCTCCCGCCGGACACGTCTGTGAGACCGATCGCCGCGATGAAGAGTAAGGACTTGGTCGCCGCATGGGACAGGATATGGAAAATACTGGCCACCATACCCGCCTGCGTGCCCATGCCGAAGCCCATGTAAATATAGCCGATCTGGGCCACCGAAGAAAAAGCGATCATCCGGCGGATATCATTTTCCCGGATGGCGCTTATGGAGCCGAAGATCATACCCATCAGGCCAAAGACAAAAAGCACGTCGATGATCCTTGTACTGTTAAAGATCTCGAAGCCGATTACGCGGTAAATAATCTTGATTAACAGAAAAATGTAGCCCTTGGACACCAGACTGGAAAGAATCGCCGCAGAGGATGCCGTAGAGTATCCGTAGGCGTCGGGCAGCCAGGCGTGAAAGGGAAACAGCGCGCTCTTGATGCATAGACCTACGCACATCAGCGCCACGGAGACAATCAGGGGGATCTGGTATTCGCCGCTTGCTACAAGCAGGCTCACCGATTCCTTGATATTGCTCATAAGAAGGTGGCCTGTCAGGTCGTACATGATGCAGAGTCCGAAAAGCAGAAGACCCGAACCCAGAAGACTCATAATCATATAGCGGACGGCCGCCTCGATGGTGCGCCCCACCTGACGGATCATAATCAGCCCACAGGCGGAGATGGTGTTGATTTCCACGAAAACGTAGGCGGTAAACATATCGTTGGTGTAGACCAGCGCAAGCAGGGAGCTTAACAGGAGGTTTACTAGAATATAGTACAAATTATGTTTGCTCTCCACCACTTCGCTGTGAAGTTTTTGCGCGCCGCCCGCCATGGACAGATACATGATGATACAGAAGAAGAGAGCCATTCCCGCTTCCAACACACCCGCCCGAATCTCATTTCCCCAAGGCGCGGGGAAATGGCCCATCCAGTAGACAAAAGGCTCGCCTGTGGAGAGGAGATATAACAGCAGTATGATAGACATAATACCGATCGCCGTGATCACCACCCGGTTTACCACTTTTGCCGCTTTTGCGGGAAGAACGGAACAAATTGTGCCCGAAAAAAGGCTTAACAGGATGGAGAAAAAGGGGAAATTACAAATGAAATTCATGTTATTTTCCCTCCTTCTTTAACTGCGCGGAGATTTCGTCCAGATCCAGCGTGTGATACCGGGTATAGAGCCGGATCGTCAAGGACAGCATAAGAGCGGTCACGGAGACGGACACCACGATTCCGGTAAGCACAAGTCCGCTGGGAATCGGATTAATATAGGCTTCCGTACTGGTGACGCCGTTTACGACGATGGGCGCAACCCGCCCCGCAATATATCCTTTTTCCGCAAGAAAAAGATAAATCGCGCTGTCCATGACATTCAAACCTATGATTTTTTTGATTAAGTTAGTCTGCAAAAGCAGGTTGGTAAAACCGATACAGAACAGGATTGCCGAGACGGCTTCCCCGTAGTTTGCAAGTAAGTTAGGGCCCATCTTAAAACCCTCCTTTTCGGAACATGGCGTAAAAAGCATAGATCGTGCAGGCAACCACAAGACCAACCGCAATGTTTAAGGGCAGAATCAATCCGCTTGACAGGATCGCGCCGGGCGTACCCTTGGGGATCACGCTGTGGAGCTGATTGGCCCCAGTATAAAAGGAATAGCTTTTCGCCAGACAGTAAAAGGAAAGGGAGAAAAAGCATATCCATTTGTAGGTCTTTTCCGTGAAAAACCGTTCAGTCTTTTGAAATCCAAAGGCATTTAGATAGAGCACCAGCCCTGCGCCGATTACTGCGCCGCCAGAAAAACCGCCGCCCGGGCCTAAGTGGCCGTTTAATATAATGTAAATGCCAAAGATGATAATAACGGGCACAAGGAAAGTTGCGGATAATTGCAGGATGGTGTCGTTTTTCGGTTCAAAGCGCCGATCGTTGACTTCCGCTTCGTTCTTTTCCGTTTTATTCAGCCGAAGCAGGATCAGTACGGTGATGGTTGCCACGAACAGCACATGGGACTCGCCCAGCGTGTCGAAAGCCCTGTAGTCCAGTATCATACCGGCAACGATGTTAACCGCGCCCGTCTCCTCCAGTCCTTTTTCGATATAGCGTCCGGCCACTTCGTTATTGACGGGGCGTTCAATCGTGCCAGTAGCAGGCAGATAGGAGATTGTCACTAAGAGCAGGGCAATCAAAAACAGGCAGAAGAGAATGCTGGTAGCATGATATAGTTTGCGGAAGAGCTTCATCTCCATGTTACGCTCTGGATCGTAAACCTTGTCCAGAATGGCGTCGTGCTCTTTTTCATGCCGCAGAGCCGCTTCTGGATCAACATGGTATTCTTCCTGAGGGTGCATTTCCACTTCGTTAAGATAGGGATCTTTCGTTCCGGAAAGCCATCTGAAAAAGCGGAAAGCAAAGGTTTTTTGATATTCCGAAGCCGGTCTTTTTTTACTCATCTTTTGATTCCTCCTTCTCTTCTGGTTCCGCCGCCTCGATGGCGTGAATTTTTTTGAGCGTCACAAAAAAGAGTACGCTGGTGATTCCAGCGCCGACGGCTGCCTCTGTAATGGCAAGATCGGGGGACTCCAGACAAATCCAAAGCATGGACATAACCAGACTGAAGGACATATAAATTAGGATTGCGTTTAAAAGATTTTTTGAAAAACTGACGGAGACCGCGCAGATGATTAATAGTCCCATTAAAATGATCTGAAAAGCCGTCATGACAGGTCCGCCTCCTTCTCCATCGTATTTTCAGTTCTTCTGGCAGCAAGTTCCCGCTCTAAGAGCGTTACATCTTCATATAATTCGCAATGATTAGATAAATGTTCGTTTGTGGCGGCTTCCAGTCTGGAGAGCACATGGGAAGAGACGGGGGAAGCAAACCACAAAAAGACAACGATCAAAAACATTTTCAGGGTGGTAAAGTTCAGACCCGAAAAAATCATCAGGCCAAGCAAACAGGAGCTGATGCCCAGAGTGTCGCCCATAGCGGCGGCGTGCATTCTGTTCAAAACATATTTAAAGTGAAAAACGCCGAACAATTCCGTAAAAAAGATCACCATTCCAATCACTAAAAAAACACTTCCAATCAGAAATCGAATCCATTCAACCGCGTTCATCCGTATTTCCTCCTTCCCCGTTTTCAAGGCTGTGATGCCGCTCTTCATAAATACCGATATAAACCTTGGAAATCACGACCACCGCAAGAAAGCTGATCATGGCGTAGATCAGGCAGATGTCCACCAGATAGCCCTCCTTTAACAGCAATGCCAAAATGGAAATCATGACCATGACCATAGTTCCCATCATGTTGACGGCCACCAGCCGGTCAGCCACGCGGGGACCCTTTACGGCGCGGATCAGACAGATCAGCAGCATAACGGAGAGCAGAATTAACAGTATGATAAAAAATGGATGATAGAGCGCTTCTTTTCCCATTTTATTCCTCCTCCAATTTTCTTAAAAGATCGACAAACACGGAGGAGGAAATACCCTCCGCCAGTTCTTTGTCAAGACAGTGCACCGTGTATTCATTGTCTGTCAGGGCCACTGTGATGGTGCCCGGCGTTAACGTAATGGAATTGGCCAATAGTACCCGCGCGAGGGTGGAGTGGAGATCTGTCTTAAAGTGGACAACAGCGGGCTCCAATTCATATTCGGCTGAGTAGATCATCCGAAAGACAGTCAGGTTGGCTTTTAAGATCTCCCAGACCAAAGTTAGGATATATTGAATCAGGAGGGGCGCCTTTTTACATAAAAAAAGGTCGTACCGGGGGCTGTAATTAAAAAATTTACAGAAAAACCAGTACATAACCCCTGCGATGACGACTCCGAAAGCAGCAATTTCCAAGGTAAGCTGTCCATTAAAAATAACCCAGATCAGAAAAAAAAGTATAAACATTTCTTCACCCCGTTCTTCTGAAATTCTTTTGCGTGTTTCTACCTATTAATAAGGGTTTGTGCAACGTTGATATTATGTACCCAAAATAAGGAAGTGTCAAGGGGGTCTTTCGCTGGCGTGGCGTTTTTGGTACAATATTCGTGATGGCAATGAGCAGTGCGCGGACAGAGGATAACCGAAGAGGGGAGTTTACTCACCGAAGGTTTTACGAGTGGCGCTGCGGGAATAGAGAGGAAAACATGAAAAAACGTATGTTACGGGCGGCGGCGTGCCTGCTGTCGCCACTTCTGATACTTGGCGGCTGCACAGACGGGCAGGCACAGGAGGAATACAGGCTGGAGGAGAACAATAAGCTGGTGATTTACACCTCCCACAAGGAGGAGGTATACGGACCCATCGTCAAGGAGTTTGAGGAGCGCACGGGTATCTGGGTCGAGGTGGTTACCGGGGGGACGAACGATCTGTTGGAACGGATTGAGGAAGAAGACGGAAAAGGTTCGGGGGACGTCATGTTTGGCGGCGGTGTGGACAGTCTGAATGCGTACCGGGATTGCTTTGATCCTTACATCAGCAGTCAAGGAGAGCAGCTTAATGACGCCTATGCGTCGGCGGACGGCGTGTATACGGTGTTTTCTAAACTTCCGATTGTAATTGTTTATAACAAAAAGCTGGTGATTTCGGCGGGCACGCCCCGCAGTTGGCGGGATTTGATTAACAGCCATTGGAAGGGCAATATCGCCTTTGCAGACCCTGACCGGTCGGGAAGCAGTTATACGGCTCTTTTGGCTATGATACAAATTCTTTCGGAGGATATGTCTAAGGAGGAAGTGATGGACGCCTTTGTCGCCAATCTGGACGGAGACTTGCTCTCCGGCTCCGGGGAAGTATTGCAGGAGGTTACCGCTGGCAAAAAACTGATCGGAATTACTCTTGAGGAGACTGTTTTAAAGGAAATAGATCAGAACGCGGATATTGGGATGATTTATCCCAGAGAGGGGACGGCGTCCGTGCCGGACGGGACGGCCCTTATTAAAAATGCGCCCCATAGGGAAAACGCAGAGCTGTTTATTGAGTTTACGGTAAGCGAGGATGTGCAGAGATTGTTGGAAGACCAGCTCTATCGCAGGAGTGTGCGTAAGGGCGCGGAGGATGCGGAATTTAAGGAAGTGCACTACGATCTGGATTATTCGGAACAGTATCGGGAAGAAATATTGGCGGAGTGGAGGGCGTTGACGAAGCAGTGATGAAAGCAGTCATTAGAAAATCCTTCAAAAGAGAATTGTTTTTGTGCTTTATTGTGGTGGCGCTGGTTCCGCTTGTGATCACGGGCTGTTTTCTAGTCAGCGTTTTGAAGGCGAGGCTCTCCCGCGATTATGAAGAAAAGACGCAGGAGCAGATGGTCAGTGTGGAGAATCGGATGACCGGCGTCTTCGATGAAATGGAACAGGTGGCAGAGGAGATCATGTCGGATACGGTGATTGTGGACGGCATTACCCAGACGGACAGTTGGTTAAAAAATAAAGCCTATAATAAATTATATGAGAAGACACAGGATCTGCGGGAAGTCGCATGGTTTCACGTATATGACGCGCAGGGCAGATGCAGCCTTTCCACCTCCCCGCAGGCGGCGGCCGGGGAACTTCCGGCTTACTGGGGCATTTTAAAGGTAGCAAGAACCCACTCGCAGGAAATGATTCTGCGGCGGGCGTCATGGGAAGGACAGACCACGGATGGTCTTTGCCTGCAAGGGGCGCGTGCTATTTTGGATGAAGATGAGGAGTGTCTAGGCTTTGTGGTAGTCGATATGACGGAGACTCACTTTGAGACCATTTTGTCGGGGGCTTACGATGAGCAGAACGGGATTGCCGTGCTGGACAGCTTTTGGGAGGATGTGTACAGCACTAAGATGGCAAAGGAAGCGGCGCTGGCGCAGACGCTCAGAACCAGACGGATGGCGGGGGAAGACTTGCGGCAGGTTACGGATGGTATTACCTTTTTTATCGCGCCGATGGAACAGACCGGGCTTTATCTTATACTAGGAAAAGAACCGGTATTCACGCAGGATGTGACCAGTATGACGATCGGTGTGATGATGATTATGGCGGTATGTTCTTTACTTTTGTGTATCGTGGCGGCAGGGGTGATGAGTAATTACTTGACTGCTCCGGTCAAAAAACTTTTACGAGCCATGGCCCGCGTGGAGGGCGGCGATCTGGAAGTACAGATTGAGAGCGGCAGGAAGGACGAGTTTGGGCAGCTCTCCACGAGCTTCGACGGGATGACCAGACAGATCAAGGAAAACCTTGATTTGCAGATGAGACAGCAGAAGGAGCTGAATGACAGCAATATCGCCATGATGCAGGCCCAGCTAAACCCGCATTTTCTTTATAATACGCTTGATACGATTAAATGGGTGGCAAAGGCTCATCATGTGCCGGAGCTGGCTACGCTGGCTTCGGGGTTAGCAAGAATACTGCGCACGAGTATTTCAGAGGCACAGTTTATTAGTCTGTCAGAGGAAGTGAGTCTGGTGTGCGCCTA
The DNA here is from genome assembly GCA_947243855.1 of uncultured Lachnospiraceae bacterium. Taxonomy (GTDB): domain Bacteria; phylum Bacillota; class Clostridia; order Lachnospirales; family Lachnospiraceae; genus UBA3282. The sequence goes on from CAMXIK010000019.1 coordinate 55,648, forward strand.
TATGGACATCCAGAAGATCCGCTTTGACGGAAACTTTTCCTACGACGTGGAACTTCCGCTGGAGCTGGAGGAATGTATGGTTCCGAAGATGATTATTCAGCCCATTGTGGAAAATGCGATTATTCACGGCTTGAAGGAGCGGGAGAACGGACATATCTTCTTAAATATTTACGAGGAGGAAGAAACGCTTTTCATTGAGGTGTACGACGACGGCTGTGGAATGGATGAGACGATTCTCGGTCTTTTGAAGAAGCGCAACAGGGAAGAGCTAAAGGGTCACATCGGGTTTTATAACGTGGATACGATTATCAGGCTGCATTACGGGACACAATACGGACTGTACGCCGAGAATCAGGAACAGGGCGGCGCGCGCGTGCGGATTACCCTGCCGATTATTCGGGAATAGAGGAAAAAAGCTTAATTGGGAGAGGGCGGACAAATGTTTAAGATATTGATAGTGGATGATGAGAGCCTTGTGAGAAAAGGCATCGTGATGGAGACGGATTGGGCGTCGCTTGATTGTATGGTGGTGGCGGAGGCCGCAAATGGGGAAGAAGGGATAGAGGCGGTTCATAAGTATCGGCCGGATCTGGTGATCTGCGATATCCGTATGTCAAAGATGGACGGTATTGAAATGGTCACCGCTCTGCGGGATGAAGGGAATGAGACTTATGTGATTTTTTTGACGGCTTACGACGATTTTGCTTACGCCCAGAACGCCGTCAAGCTGGGCGCTTCTGATTACCTTTTGAAGCCCTTTGAGGATGGGGAGCTGGAAGAGGCCGTTTTGCGGATTAAGAGGAAAGTGGAGGAACGGCAGTCGCAGGGCGGCAGGGAGCATGAGGAGAGCGTGCTGGCCCATGCCTCTATCCAAAAGGGAGAAAAGAGCAAGTATGTGGCGGAAGCCATGACTTATATTATGGAGCATTATGCGGATGCGGATATTGGCGTCAGGAAGATTGCGGAATCTTTGGGACTCAGTGAAGGACATCTGAGCCACACCTTCAAGAAGGAGACGGAGTATACGATCAACGCCTACATTACCCGTTATCGGGTACGCGTGGCCATGAAGCTTTTGCAGAACTGCCGCTATAAGGTGTACGAGGTGGCGGAAATGGTGGGCTATAAAGACATCACCTATTTTTCCACAATCTTTAAAAAGATCGCCGGGGTGACGCCCTCGGAGTATCAGGATAGAATCGGCGGCGAACCGGAACAGGACAATGCCGGGACGTCTGCGGAGGATGTGGAATTGCACATATAAATAGAAAACGATTTGGTAAAGATAGGTAAAAAATGCCTCGCAGTATATTCTGCAGAGGCGTTTTTTGTATATTTTCACAGAAATTCCAAAGAAATAACAGATATGTCCCGTTTTTCTTTCGGCAATCTGTTCTTATAATGGTATCAAGAGTTAAGACAGACGGCGGACAGAGGCAGACGGGTCAGGCTGAAAGCGTCCGCCCAACAAAAGAAAGTGAGAATAGGAGGATAGCTATGAAAAAGAAAGCATTATCGTTATTATTGGCAAGCTGTATGATCGCTGGAACATTGGCAGGCTGCGGAGGCGGCGGGGCACAGCAGCAGGCGCCCGCAGCAGAGCAGAGCGCAGACGCGCCGGCAGCAGAAACGGAGACGGCAGCGCCCGCAGCGGACGCAGGCAGCGACAGCGCACCCGCAGCAGAGGCGGCGCCCGTAGACGAGGCGAATTTGACAGAAACACAGAAGATCATCCGTGAGGCGGAGGGAATGTCCATGGAGGATCTGGCGAAGAAGGCGATTGAGGAATCCAACGGCGCGACCTTCTACGGCGTAGGTAATTCCAGCCGTGGTAAATCCGCCCTTCCGTTATTCATTGAATATTTGCAGACCATCGACCCTTCCTACAACATGGAATTTGAATGGCAGCAGCCCAAGAACAATAAGATCTTTGAGCAGTTGACCGCAGACTCCCTGAAAGATACCGGAACCTTTGCGATGACGCTGATTCAGGACGGTAACCAGATCGAGTCCAAGATGGTACAGACCGGCATTCTCGATACATACATTCCTAAGGAGTGGGCTGAGGCAAACGGCACCACGCCCGACGCGGTAGACGGGTTCCTTCCGTTACAGACATTGAATAAAGTATTCATGTACAACAATACCGGAAGCGTAACTTATCAGAACTGCTGGGATTTTGTAGGCGAGGGCGTACATTCCCTGTACATGGATATCGATTCCGAGATCGTCGGCAAGAATTTCCTTTATATGCTGACAGAGGATAAATATGCGGCATGGCTGAAAGAAGCTTTCAATGCGCTTGACGCTGACAAACAGGCATATTTCCAGCCCACCATTCAGGAAATGGAGTCCGAGGCGGCTGACCTTGGCCTTGGCGCAGACGGCGCATATGCGCTGGCATGGATTAAGCTTTGGGTAGAGAGCTACAATGCACAGACAGACGACGGCCCGATCTGTAATACGCTGGTAACGGATTCCGCTACCGATCAGTCCGGCCTTTTGGTATACTCCAAGCTGCGTTCCGTTGAGGAGTCCGCAGGCGTGTCCGTAAATAACATCAATGTTGCGGCATATCAGGACGGCTATACGGGCATCGGCGGCTACGGCTACTGCCATTACCTGTTTGTGACAGAGAACAGTCCGCTTCCTTGGACCGCATGCGCATTCATCGCATACATGACCTGTACGGAAGACGGTTTCAGCGCATGGGGCAAGGATATGGGCGGTTATTCTTCCAACCCTGAGGTAGCGGCGGCGACAGAGGCGACCTATGGCCACAGCAAGGGCGGTTACGACGAAGCTGGCACGTTACAGTTCGAAGCGAAGAACGACAGAGGATATGACTGGTGGACCACAGATGGCGAGCTGGTATTGGAAGATCCGGAATACTGCGCATCCGTTTCCTTCACGGTAGGAAGCTGGATCGAGCTTCTGACCAAGTACAGCGAGGGCGAAGCGGCAGAATAAGACGAAACGGGAAAACGGGTTACACGTTAACGCAAGAACAACTTGGAAGTGGCATGAAATATGCCACTTCCATTTTAAAAAAGAGAGATATGATAGTAGAGCTTAAGGTCTTAAGGAGAAGCTTATGGGAGAGAAGACAAAGACAAAATCTTCAGTGATTTATCTGAATAAAATTAAGACGTATTTTTCAAAGCCCCAGAACATTATCCTGCTTCTGTTTGGCATCACGGCTACCTTTGGAACGGTGGCGCCGATTGTTGCCATTGTCAAAGATACCTTCAAGATTCATCCGGGTACGATTGACGCCCATTTGACAGGCAGGGCGACGGGCTATTCCACGGCAAACTATGTGGATTTGTTTACCAGCAGATTGGCAAAAAGCAATCTTTGGACGCCGATGTTGAACACCGTACTGCTGGCGGTATTTACCTGTTTGATTTCGATTGTATTCGGCGGATTATTTGCATTTTTGATCACGAGAACAAACTTAAAATTTAAAAAATATTTAAGTTCAATCTTTATATTTCCGTACATCATGCCCCAGTGGACGCTGGCGGTAGTCTGGCAGAACCTTTTTAACAGCAATGCGGTGACGGGAACTTCAAACGGCCTGCTCGTTTCCCTCTTCGGGTTGACGGCGCCGAAATGGTGGTGTATGGGGCTTCTGCCCTGTGCGGTGGTGCTGGGTCTGCACTACGCCCCCTTCGCCTATATTATGATCGGCGGCATCTTCCGCAACATGGACGCCAATCTGGAAGAGGCGGCGACCATTCTGGATACGCCCAAGTGGAAGATCATGACAAGAGTGACGCTGCCCATGGTAAAACCGGCGATCCTTTCCACCATCCTTCTGGTATTCGGAAGCGCGATGGGAAGCTATCCCGTACCGCATTATTTGGGGCTTACCACACTTTCTACAAAGTATGTGTCCATGAATTCTAAGTACACGGGCGAAGCAAGCATACTGGCAATTATCATGATGATCTTCGGTATCATGATTCTGGGACTCAACCAGATGAGCTTAAAGAGCCGCAAGAGCTATACCACTGTAACCGGTAAATCCGGACAGATTTCCAAGATCAATCTTGGTAAGGTTGGAAAATATGTGATCGGCATTGTGCTGATTCTGGTGACGTTCTTTACCAGTATTTTCCCGATTATCTCCTTTGCGATTGAAACCTTCCTGCCTAATCCGGGAGATTACAGTTTCCTGTATACGGGAGATATGAACAACCTAACGACCAAGTGGTGGGTAACCCGCGATAACAACGCGGGAGCGCTGTATGGCCAGCCGGGTATCCTGTTCAATAAGACGATATGGCACGCTTTCGGCGGCACCCTGTTAGTGGCGGTATGCTGTGCGCTGGTAGCGGGAACGATCGGTACGCTGATCGGCTACGCCGTATCCAAAAACAGAAGAAGCAAGTGGGCAAACTACGTGAACAATATGGCATTCCTGCCGTATCTGATGCCCTCTTTGGCAGTGGGAGCAGCGTTTTTCATCCTGTTCTCCAATGAGAAAATCAACCTCTTTAATACCTATGCGCTGCTGATTATAGCAGGTACGGTGAAATACATTCCTTTCGCCAGCAGGGCGGCGCTCAATTCCATGCTGCAGTTGTCGGGGGAGATTGAGGAGGCGGCGATTATACAGGATCTTTCATGGTTCAAGCGGATGTTCCGGATTATCATTCCGATCCAGAAGTCGTCCATCATCAGCGGTTACATGCTTCCGTTTATGACATGTTTAAGAGAGCTGTCGCTGTTTTTGCTTCTCTGTACGCAGGGATTCATTTTATCGACCACGTTGGATTATTTTGACGAAATGGGATTGTACGCATTTTCCAGCGCCATCAACCTGATCCTGATCGTGGCGATCCTGATCTTTAATACATTGGTGAATAAGATAACGGGCGCGAGCCTTGATGAAGGAATTGGAGGTAAATAATATGCCAGAAATTAAATTGAGAGATGTGACAAAACGATGGGGAAAATTTTATGCGGTGGATCATCTGGATCTGGATATTGCGGATAATTCTTTTATCACCCTGCTTGGGCCGTCCGGATGTGGAAAGACCACGACCCTCCGTATGATAGCGGGTTTGGAAACGCCCACCAGCGGGCAGATTATCATAGGGGATAGGGTGGTGTTTGACAGCGAGGCAGGCATCAACGTTCCGGCCAACAAGAGAAAAGTCGGATTCCTGTTCCAGAACTACGCGCTGTGGCCGAATATGACGGTGTACCAGAATATTTCCTTCGGTTTGAGCAATATCCACGAGGAAATGCCGACTTACGATCTGGAAGCGAAAAAGCTCGACGCGAAAATAAATGCCCTCAAAAATCCGAAAGAGTTTATTAAACTGATCGAGGAGTGCAAGGACAAAAACGGCAAGCCGGATATGGATAAAATTTACTTGAAGATGATCGACACTTACACGGTATCCATCTACACGGCCAAGGAACTTTACGGGTTGAAAATTCATGAGGCTTCCGATGCGGAAAAAGCCGCCAAAGACGCAAGAGAAAAGATGGAGCGGGAACTCAAAGCGCTGCAAGAGTCCCACAAAAATAAGGGAGAAGAGCTGGACAGCGATTTTGCAATAAGACAGGGCGGAAAAGTAGTGAAGAGCGTGCGGAAGCTGACCAAGGAGGAAGTGGATCTCTCCGTGCGGCGGGTTTCCAGAATCGTTAAGATCGGTATGTTTATGGACAGATATCCGGCGGAGCTTTCCGGCGGCCAGCAGCAGAGGGTGGCGATTGCAAGGACCCTTGCTCCCGAACCGCAGGTGCTCTTCATGGATGAGCCGCTTTCCAATCTGGATGCAAAACTGCGTCTGGAAATGAGGTACGAGTTACAGAGACTCCATTTGGAGACGGGCAGCACCTTTGTGTATGTGACCCATGACCAGATGGAAGCTATGACGCTGGCGACCAAAATCTGTCTGATTAACAACGGCGTTTTACAGCAGTACGACGCGCCGTTGGATGTGTACAACAGGCCGAACAATCTTTTTGTGGCGGACTTCGTGGGAAACCCTTCCATCAATTTTGTGGAAGCCAAAGGGAAACAGTCGGGCGGCAGTCTGGAACTGTTGGTGTTGGACGGCAGAAAGGCAGTCTTTACCCCCAACGAACCCATTGATATGGAGAAGTGGTTTGCACAGAGGGATGCAGACGAGAGAGAGGCGGAGGCAGCCAGAAAGAAAATGCTGGAAGATAAAAAGGCGGTAGAGAAGGGCAACAAGGACGAGGTCTTCAAGTACCATATCAGCAAAGTGGACGAGAGTGATTACAGCGTGCAGGAAGAGCCGGTAATCACCAACGAAGATTTTGTGATCGGTATCCGGCCTGAGTGCATTAAGGTGGATGCAGCCGGGGAAATGGAAGGTGTGATTTTCGGCGCGATGCCGACAGGTATGGAATCCACGATCAAAGTGGCGATTGGGGATTATCTGCTGACAGGCGTGGTGTTTGGCAGCACTCTTTATAAGATCGGGGAAAAAGAGCGGTTTAATATCAGCGGAACCGATATCCTGCTCTTTGACAGAAAATCGGGACGCTGTATCACGGCGGGGTCGATTTCGGTTCAGTAGAGATTTAAGGTTTCACAGGGGAGAATAAAAGAAGATATTAGAGAAGGCGCTGCGGATGCGGCGTCTTCTTTTTGCGCTTGTCTTGTGTGCGGCTATCGGATAAAATAGTAGACAGTGAAAGCAACAGGAGGAAATCGTTATGAAATATTTGGTAATCGGCGCGGGCGGCACTGGCGGCAGTATCGGCGCGTATATGACGGAGGCGGGCAAGGATGTAACCCTGATTGCGCGGGGCGCGCATCTGAAAAAGATGCAGGAAGAGGGTCTTAAGATGGAGACCACAAAAAAGGGAAATTACACGGTAAAGCCTATAAAGGCGACGGATATGGAACAGTATGACGAACAGCCGGACGTGATTTTCGTCTGTGTGAAAGGATATTCTTTGGAAGAGACGATACCCTTTATTAAGCGGGTGGCAAAGGATTCCACGATTGTCATTCCTATTTTGAATATTTACGGAACTGGCGGCAGAATGCAGGAGAGGCTTCCGGAACTTCTGGTGACGGACGGCTGTATTTATATTGCGGCTGAGATCAAAGAACCGGGGACGATCTGGCAAAACGGTGATATCTTCCGCGTGGTGTACGGCACAAGGAAGAAGGAAGAGCTTCGTCCCGAGCTTTTCGAAGTGGCGAAGGACTTGAAGGAGAGCGGAATCGACGGCGTGCTGTCGGAAAATATTCAGAGGGACGCTTTGCAGAAGTTCGCCTATGTATCGCCGATGGCGGCCTGCGGCCTTTATTATCATGTTTCCGCAGGGGAAGTGCAGAAGACCGGCGAACCGAGAGATACGTTTGTAAAATTGATGAAAGAAGTGGATGCGTTGGCAGTGGCCATGGATGTGCCGTTTTTGGTGGATATCGTGACCACTAATTTGCAGATTTTGGATTCGCTGAATCCAACGGCCAGCACTTCCATGCAGCGGGATATCTACGCGGGAAAACCCTCCGAGATCGACGGGTTGATCTATGAAGTGGTACGGATGGGGAAAAAATACGGCGTGCCCACACCGACCTACGAGATGGTGGAGAAGAAAGCAAGAGAGGATGGTTTGCAGTAAAAATATAACAGATTGAAAATATGGGTCGTAACAAACAGAGCAGAGAAGAGAAGAGGATATGCGGAGATGGAGAAGAAGTTTAAAGAAAAATATCTGGCAGGCGAGATTGAATTTGAGGAGATCGACGACTATAGTCAAGAGTGGGGATTCAGCGATACCCCAGATACTTTGCGGGAGTATTTGGGATTGAATGCAGAAGAGGAAGACGCATGGGTGAGCGTGGGCGACGAGGCGTTGAAGGAGCTGTTGGATCGGCAGCGGGGTAATTAGTGATCAAGGTGGCGGATTTTCGCCACCTTGTTTTTCGATGATTTCAGTTAGCCGAAATCTCGTGCTTTCGCAGCCAAAGGATAGACAGCGCCGTAAAGAGAAAGAAATAGGTAAGGGAATTGACTAAGTGGGCGGACATATCTATTTCCAGATTGGGATTGTTGGCGCGCATCCCCACGCTGTACAGCGAGTAGGGGTAACGAAGTCCCCATCCTTTGTTGGTAATCAAAAGCCCGAAAATGCCGCCGGCCATGGCGATGCCGATGGGAATGGCAAAAGAACGGATGATCAGGGAAAAGAAAAGCTGCACACAGCAGATGGCCACCGCGCCCACTGTGCCGAAGAAAAACCAGCTCATCGCTTCTTTCGGGAATGGACTGGCAAGTCCAGCGATTTTTCCGCAGATATAATACAGGAAAAAGATCCATGCGTTGCCGAGTACGGTCATACATACGGCCTGTGTCAGCTTTCCGAAATACAAGGCCCAGAGCGGGAGCGGGGAGGTTAAAAAGCTGTTCCAGTTGTGGCGGGTGTGTTCCAAACGCCACAGATAGGAGCAATAGGTGCCAATCAGCGCGGGCATGAAGAAATAGCATAAAAAGAGAGAATGCTGCGTCCACAGGCTGAACCATTCTTTTTTTAGAATTTCAATGTTAAGCACATAATTACAGGTGCCAAAGAAGGCAGATATGATGGGAAGGGCGATAAACGCAAGCCATACGGGGCTTCGTCTCAGTTTGAGCCGTTCCGCGTGGACAGCTTTTCCGTAAGATGTTTTCATGTTTTTATCATTCCTTTCTGGTTTTTGTTGATTTTTTCTTAGGATTCTTTCCGGGTAAATAAAATTCTTCCTACGGTATAAAAAACGATGATCCAGACTGCAACCATGGTCAGGGCAAGGAACTCTATGGAAGAAAAGTCCCGATAATAATAGGTGACTACTTTAGTGTCCCGATTCCAGTCCATCATTACGATGGCGGAGGAGAGGAAGCCGCCCCAAGGCAGGAAAGAATAGGTTTTCAGGTACATCAATATCACGCCCAGCATAGAGCCGCACAGCCCTACTACCAGAGGAATCATTTGGTTAAAAAACAGCAGGGACAGATCAAGCTGCAGCAAATAGAGCGAGAGGCAGCAGGCGCTCTGTAATGCAAAAGACAGCAGATAGGCTTTCGGGTCGGGATCTCCGACATAGCCGTGAAGATATCCCAAAGCCAAGAGAAAGAGATAGTTGGCGGCGGTCATAGCTAGTATAAAAAGAAAACCGCAGAGAACTTTTACGTGATAGAGAGTGCCGGCGGTTCTCAAAGTTTTTAGCTGTTTGTAGGTATTTCCCTTGTGTTCTATATCCGCAAGGCGGGAGGCCAGCACGGACATGACGGTGGGCATCATGATGGCACATAGCAGAGGCTGGGTTTGGAGATTGCCAAGCCAGCCCTGAAGAAGCTCCTTTTCGCTGGGATTTCTGGCAGCCCAGAAGTGCCATGCAAACTGGATGCCCATCAGGGCGCACATGGTCAGGCCGACTTTTTTTCGTTTTATCTTTTTCCATTCCATTAGCAGGGTAATCATAAGCTGCTCTCCTTTCCAGTCAGGGAGAGGAAAATATCTTCTAGACTTTTTTCACGTTTTTCTATGCGGTACAGAGATATATTTTGTGAGACAAGCTGTTTGCACAGATTGGCCACATAAGCGTCGTCCATCATAGGCAGTAAGAGGTAATCCTCCTCCTGTGCGGCGGTGATGCCATCCTGCCGTAGCAGATCAAGGGCAATGGCCGGATGGCTGACCCGCAGGGCAATCTGCTGTTTTGCGTGGGAATGCAGGGATTCCAGCGTATTTTGATAGACCAGCCCGCCTTTGCGGATGATTCCCACATGGTCGGCCATCTGATCGATTTCGCTTAACAGGTGCGAGGACACGATTACCGTAATGCCATATTCAGAGGGAAGCGTGCAGATCAGCTCGCGCATTTCCTGAATGCCCGCCGGGTCGAGGCCATTTGTCGGTTCGTCCAGAATTAACAGCTTGGGAAAACCGAGCAGGGCGGCGGCGAGGCCGAGACGCTGCTTCATGCCGAGAGAATAATGATTGACCAGTTTCTTGCGGGCATCCTCCAAGCGCACGATTTTTAAAACCTTGTCGATATCTTTTTCGGAACAGCCTTTTAGCGTTTGGATGATCTGTAAGTTTTCTTCCCCGGTCAGATGGCCGTAATAACTGGGCGACTCAATCAGAGAGCCGGTTTGTTTTAAAAGTTTCATGCGGGTTTTTTCCTTAACAGGCATTCCAAAAAGGGTAATGTCCCCGGCAGTGGGTTTGGCAAGGCCAAGAAGCATTTTTAACGTGGTCGATTTTCCCGCGCCGTTCGGGCCAAGGAAGCCGTAGACCGCGCCGGAAGGCACCTGCATGTTGACAGAGTCAACACAGCGGACTTTGCCGTATTCTTTTGTGAGATTATGGGTTTCTACCAGATTTTGTGTTGGCATAATTTTTGTCCTTTCTACTAAAGTTTTTTTGCGGGCGGTGTTTCAGACAGGCTGTTTGCAAAACGGAGTTTGCGGTGGAATCTATAGAATGGCTTATCGGGTTCCCGCTTTAGACAGGATACAGGATTAGGATTACGGGAGAGTGAAGGGAAGATTACAATTACCTTAAAATATCAGATTGTATTTTTGGAGGAAAGAGCGTATAATACAATAAAAAAGTACATTTTGTAATATTTTTATAAAAATGAGGCATAATATTACAAAAAGGGGTATATCATATGAAAAATGTAATTTATCTGTTGAATATAAGCGTTTCCGGCATAAAGTGTATCAAGGAGGAAGTGCGTCTTGATTTTTATAAGAAGACGGTTGATAAGAAGTTTGATCCGGAAAAATATAGAGTCAAGGCAATTTATGGAGAAAACGGATCGGGGAAATCGGCTCTTGTTACCGCGGTTAAAATATTTCAGGAGCTGGTTATGCATACAAATTATTTGACGGAGTCAAATACACAGGGTTTTTTGGAAGAGATTCTTAACAAAACGACACAGGTATTTCAGTTTGGCTGTGAATTTATGATAAAAATGGGAGCAAGTCAAGTTGTTTACAGCTATTTTATTCAAGTTGGAAAAAACAAGAACGGTTTATATGAGATTCAACATGAATTGCTGAAATCAAAAAGCGGGAATTATGCAAATAATCACTATAGAACTATTTTCGAATGCGAAAACGGAGAATTAACTTTTGTGTCTTGCAGCGATGAAACAAGGGGAGTGCTGGAAAAAATAACGGCGAATCTACTGTTTACGCATTCCTTTATTTATTTACTGCTTACCAATTCTGATAAAATCGTTCGTTCTGGGAAGAAATTTCCGGATCGGGATTTTTTGTTGGATTTGTTGATGGGTGCGGCAGTGCCTTTGGGCATTAAAGTATATATTGCCGAGGAGGATCAGCACGAATTATATTTTCTTCAAAAAAATCTGAGAGAAAACAGTTTGGATCATGAACTATTACAGGAAACGCTGTTTGCATATGGAGCTGGCGGAGATTCCCTTTCAGGTGTCAGTGAAAAATTGATTCATAAGGAATACTATCAAAAATATAGAGAAAAGGTGGGCCGCTTAACCCAGTTTATCAAGATTTTTAAACCTGATCTGATATCCATAGATATCGATGCAAAAGAAGACGGGGATCATTATGTATGTGATTTGAACCTTAACTACGGTGATTATCTCATTAATAAAGAATTTGAAAGCACTGGAATTAAAAAATTGATCAGGTTATTTGACTGCCTGATGTATGCAAGTACGGGAGGAATCGTTTTTGTCGATGAAATGGACTCTAATCTGAACGACATATATCTGTGTAAGCTGATTGAGTATTTTATGTATTACGGTAAAGGGCAGTTGTGCTTTACTACGCACAATATAGACCCCATGTCGGTATTGAAAGAAAATAAAAATTCCATAGATTTTCTGTCCAGCGACAACCATTTGATTCCATGGACTTCCAGAGGAAATGCGACGCCTGAGAATTGTTATAAAAACGGGATGATAGAGGAACTGCCGTTTAACATAGATGCGTCGGACTTTGTGGGAATTTTCGGGGAGTAATGACATATGGCGATACAAATGATATTGTGCATGGAAACGAATAAGAGGGCCAACACAGATTATATCTATATCAAAGAGACAATAGACTATCTGTATCAGAAAAGTAATAAAGTCAAAATAAGCCCTTTGTATATGAGTACAAAAACGAAATATAAATCCGGTGATGTTTTAAAAGAAATTGCGAAGAAGAAAAAAGAGTTTGCTGCGATTGGACAGACAAAGGTCATTTATTGCATTGATACAGATGGATTTGAGAAAAACGTCGAACATGAGAAAGCGTTTCAGGATATCAAACAATACTGTGAAGCAGAAGGCTATAAACTGATATGGTTTTGCCATGAAGTGGAGGAGGTGTTTCAAGGTAAAAAAATATCGGATTCTCAGAAAGTACGCGAGGCGGGCGCTTTTAGAAATAAAAAGAGGATCTCGGAAATACCGCTGGAGCGATTAACGGAAACAAATTGGAAGCCTCATACAAGCAATATTGTATGCATATTAGACCAATATCTGAAAAGGAAATAGCATCGGCGACGGTGCTGTTTTTACGTGAAAGTTTGTTTATCTTTATAGCTTACAATTACCTTAAGATTGTTATATTCCTCTTTTCAGAAAATATGGTGGGCAATATACTGATAGGTAGAAAACTTTTTGCCTGATAGCAGGATGGGTATACTATGGTTGGGAATTATTTTGGAGCTAAGAGGAAATTTTTATGAATTTACATGACTGTAAAATTTTACTGATAGATGATGAAAAGGCGCTGCGGGAAATGGTGTGTGGGTTTTTACAGCGCGCCGGATTTCATGAGGTGACTATGGCGGGAAACTGCAAGGAGGCCGAGGAACGATTCTCTGCGATAGAGCCGCATCTGGTTCTTTTGGATATCATGCTTCCGGATGGCGACGGCTTTTCCTTGTTGAAGAGACTACGGCTGCTTTCAGAAGTGCCGGTAATTTTCCTTTCGGCGCGGGATGAAGACGAAAGCCGGCTGCGAGGGCTTGGACTTGGAGCGGATGACTATATTACAAAGCCCTTTTTGGCGGAGGAACTGATTTTGCGGGTGACGGCGGTGCTCAAACGGGTGTACCATACGAAAGCCATACAGGAGGAAGAAATCATTGCTCTGGGAAAATGTCTGGTAGATATGGGAAGCGGCTTGGTGCGCTGGGATTCTGCGGTAAGCGAGGCCGTTGGAAGGGAAAGAGAAATTGCGCTCACAGCAAAGGAATATGCGATTTTACAGAAGCTGGCGCAGGAGAGAGGGCGGATTGTAACTATCGACGCTTTGTGCGACGCGGTCTGGCGGGAAGAAAACTATGGCTATGAAAATACGCTGGTGGTTCATATCCGCAGACTGAGAGAGAAAATTGAGGAAGATCCTTCCCATCCGCAGTATCTTTTGACGGTGAGAGGATTGGGGTATAGACTGGTATGATTACTTCTGAAAAGGAAAAAATAAACTACAATTATAAAAAAGTTGCGCGTTTCTTTTTTTATGGCGTTTCTACAGTTTTCGGCATTGTTATTCTTACGGGCGTATTAAACTTGATCCTGCTTATATCGGTGGCGGTTGTCTATGTGAATACGGATGCCGGCTATATTCAGGGGGGAAATGTCATGGAAGCGCTGACGCAAACGGGAAGCGGATATGAACTTGACCGGGAGATGGCGGAGGAGTTTGAGCGGGAGAATCAGTGGGCGATGCTCCTTGATGAAAATGGACAGGTAATTTGGAGCATTCGGAAGCCGGAGGAGCTGGAAGATCAGTATACTCAATCGGATATTGCCCGTATGAGTAAGTGGTATCTGAAAGGATATCCGGTGCAGATGCGTGCTTGGGAAGACCGCATTATGATTGTGGGCATGCAGAAGGATACGATGTGGAAATACAATATGGAGTTTACGATTTCGTGGATGGATTTTGTGAAGCGCACGATTTTGGTTTTCTTTCTTATTGATTTTACATGGATTGTGGCATTGGCTTTCCTCTTTACAAGACGTTTTACAAGGAAAAGAGAGCGGGCGCGCATTGAGTGGATCGCGGGTATTTCCCATGATATCCGCACGCCACTTTCTATGGTCATGGGATATTCGGATACACTTGAACATAATGGAGAATTGTCGGAGGAAGCCAGACAGCAGGCGGCGGTAATCCGCCACCAGAGTATGGTTATGAAGGAGTTAATCTCCGATCTGAACCTCACCTCCCAACTGGAATATTCCATGCAGGCGCTTAGAAAAGAGGCAGTGCGTCCGGCGGAGATTGTCAGAAGTGTGGCGGTAGCTTTTTTAAATGATGCGGTTCCCGGCATGTTGGAAATTGATGTGAAAATTGACGAGAGCGGAGAGCAGACAATTGTAAAAGCGGACAGACAGCTTCTAATGCGCGTATTCCGTAATCTGATCAATAACAGCGTGAAGCACGGCGGACAGACGGACGCTGTGAAGATAAGCATTTCCTTGTGGAAGGAAAAACGAAGATGCCATATCCGCTTTCAGGATAACGGTGTGGGATACTCGGAGGAAGTTTTGCGGCGTCTGCGGGGCAGAAAAAAAGAAGACGCGGCGGAAAATATCCGTGGTCTGGAAATTGTGCGCAAGATTATTTTGGCTCATGGCGGGAAGATCGGGTTTGGCAATTGCGAGGAGGGCGGAGGGTATTGTGTTATTGCGCTTCGCGCAAGGGGGATGTGAGGCGGATTGATATAGGTATATTTGTGCATAAAAATTTCGCAGAATTGGGTATTCTGCGAAAGTGTGTCTTTATTTCTTGTAAATACAATATTCCTTTCGTTTTTGACCACATAATTGACCACATTAAATCGCGGTTTTATTTCTATAGATCATGACTTTTGTCATTTTTTGCGATTTTTCTCAATCTTTTTTTCTGACCACATTTTTGACCACAAATATCGGTTTTTCGTTCTTGACACGTAGTAAAACATCCTCTATAATAAGCACAAAGCATAACATTTTCTTGATAACAAATATTCGGTGCACAATCAAATTTGCATCAGAGTCAAACGAAATCGCCGCTTTGGCGCGGTTTCCCAGTCTACGTTTCAGAATTTCTATGCTTTTAAATCAACCAATACAATTTAAAAGCAGGAGGATTTGAACGGATTTGGGGATAAGCTGTCTTCTTTCTCCTGCGGAACAGGAGGAAAACATGGAACACGCAAGAATCGGAAGAGAGGAATTTTTTATGGAAATGAAAGGTGGAAAATCCTACACAACCGCAGATATTGAGGCTCTCCCAGAAGGAGAACGGGCGGAGTTAATCGACGGTGAAATGTTTATAATGGAAGCGCCGACGTGGACACATCAGGATATTCTGGTAAATTTGCTTTTTGAGATTAAATCCTATATAAGAAAAAACAAAGGGAAATGCAGAGTGGTTCCTGCTCCTTTTGGGGTGTATATCAAAAATGACAATCGCAATTTTGTAGAGCCGGATATTTCCGTGATCTGTGACGAGGACAAGCGGGCCGAAAAAGGCTGCCTCGGCGCGCCTGATTGGATTATCGAAATTGTGTCTCCGTCCAGTAAGAAAATGGACTACGTGAGAAAAACGGCGCTTTACCGAGAAGCAGGCGTTCGGGAATATTGGATTGTGGACCCCGACAAGGAAATGGTTACGGTATATGAAGCGGATCATTGGGATACGCCTGTCTGCCATTCGTTTTCGGAACAGATTAAGGTAGGGATTTATGAGGATTTTTATATTGATTTTCTGACAGTGAAAGAAAATTGAATCCTTTTCCATATATTGCTGGCAGAAATGGCGGCAAAATTGACAAAAGAGCTTATGTAAAGTATAATGATTGACGATACATACCTTGCAGATCATTGGAATGTTAAATTTCGCAGAATACCCAATTCTGCGAAATTACACTTAATAAGACGTGGGAGCAAAATACAGCGATATGCCGCCAAGCACCATATGTAAGACTGTCCGTCAATATAATAGCGAACCCGTTTCGGAATCGGATATGAGAAAGCTTCTGGAGATCGCGAAAGACTACGGCACAGTCAAAAATTATGTGTATCAGCGCTACGGCGGAGTCAAGGGTTTGCCTAAACTTTATCCCGGTTACACTGTGCAGAACGAAATGACGGCAAGCGGCCTGCGGGCGCAGCTTGGACTGCCTTCGGTGTATTTTTATCTGGCGGTTTTCGATGCCCTTGGAGATATCAAAAACCAGTGGACACAGACCAAGGGCAGGATTGAAAAATGTATTCGGGACAATCAAAATCTGAGGCCGGAAGACAGACATTATCTGCGGTTTGTCATGAAACAGAGCCGTTGCTTTGAGGCGATTCTTTTGGAAGAAGAAGTCCAGCTTTCCGAAGAGTGGGAGAAGTCATTTCTGGAAGTGCGGACAGGCGTGGAGGAAGAGCGTCTGAACCAATATTTGCGCAGACAGGTACGCAGACATCTGCACAAGCTCCATACTGATACCGCGGATGGATTTGCCGTATCGGAAAAGGCGTACCGCTATGAAGACCATGGTATTTATCTAGCCATTAAGGAAAAAAGAAAACGGGTATTTATCCCCCTTACGGATAATAACCGTTATACAAAACAGCTCTATGTCCGCATTTTTCCGGAAGATGGAAATATCGTTATCCATGCGCCGGTAGAGGTAAAGGTCAGGCGGAATGAGGACTATCAAAAAGAAGTCGGACTGGCAGTGGGAATCCGCGCCATGTTTGTGACGGACGAAGGTAATATTTACGGAGAAAAATATAGCGATTATCAATATGCCCTTTCCGAGCACATCAGGGAGGGTAACATCCGGTATAGAAGAAATAAAGAGAAAAACCCCGGCAGAAAAAAGTATCTGTCCGGTAAGGAGAGATTGGAAGCGGCGCTTCATACATATATCAATGCAGAGATCAATCGTATGCTGCGGACAGAAAAGCCGGGCGTATTGTATCTGCCCAAACTACCCCAATGCTCTAAGGCGGGTGTAAATAAGAGAATTAACAATTCTGTCAGCATGTGGCAGAGGGGATATATCAGAGACCGGTTGGTTCAAAAATGCAGAGAACAGTCCATTGAATTGATTGAGGTAGTTGGAAAAGATATCAGCAATGAGTGCAGCAGGTGCGGCGCGATTGGTCAGAAAGTGAATGGCGTATTTATCTGTAAGGCTTGTGACAGGGAGCTTCCCGAAAGGGAAAACGCCGCAAAGAATGCCCTCAAAAGAGGGCGGATGCGTTCATAAGGAAGGCTTTCACAGATGAATGCTTCTTTCGGGAAGTATTTTACCAAAACCGCTTGGCGGGAGTAGGACTGTGGGAAAATTCTTTTGATTAAAAACTGGCGTAATGGATTTGTGGGATATGCAAACTGTAACGCTGTACGGCATTAGAAGCCGGCTGCGGCCGGGTATTGGGTATGCCAAGACCTGAGGGAACTTCTGCAAGGGAGACGTACCGGGAGCGAAGCGGATTTCCGCATCACCTGAATAGGTGACCAATATACCATATTAAAACAAAAATGTACCTTGATAATTTCATATTTATATCAGAATCTTCATACGAGTAAGCTGTTGAAAAATTTTTGCCAGCGGTATACTATATAATAAAAGTAATTGAATCCCCAATATTGTAAGAAGAAAAAGATAGGGAGGATTTTTATGAGTATATCAGAGCTTACGATGAAATTAGAGTCTTTGTCACAGGAAGATTATAATATGGTGGTGATGTTGGTAGAACGTTTGGCTGACAAGCCTTCTAGTTTTTTGAAAGCGGCCAGAGACAGCCACTTAAAGCGTAACCCCATGTCTATGAAGGAAATTGATCAAGAAATTGAGGATTATAGGAGAGAAAAGCGGGGATGAGAATTGTTGTAGATACAAACATTATTGTTTCCGCGCTTTTATCCGAAGATGGGACAGCATTCCAAGTATTGTCAGATGTGTTGGATGGAAAATACGAAGTATTTGTCAGTAAAGAGATTTATGATGAATATGATGATGTATTGCACAGGGACAGATTTGGGTTTGATGAAGAGACAATACAATTTATTTTAGAATGGTTTTGCAAAAATGCGGTTTGGATAGAAGCGAATAAGTCGGATGTTCCAATGCCAGATGAAAAAGACCGAGTTTTCTATGATGTCGCAAGATGCTGTAAAGCAAAATTACTGACAGGAAATAATAAACATTATCCTGTAGATGAACTTGTAACCTCATTGTGGGAATTAAAATAAATATCAATTAGAATATGGAATCCTGATATAAGTATGGAATTATAAAACCAGAACATATCAGGATTTTTTATTATGAAAAAAAAGATAATTATATCCATCGTGGATTCTCTGGAAAAAATAAATGATTCTATTATAAAAAACATAGACGCTGGCGTACAGGTGTCCATGGAGACATTGGTGGACTGTCAGGATTCCGCGATTGCGGTAGGTAATGAAATCGAACAGCAATACGGCTCTGCCGGAGAAGAAACGGTACATTTATTGGAGGCTTACTGTGAGAACTTATATCAAATGAGCAGTAAACCGGAGGATATTGCTTCCTGTAGAAAACTGGGAAAAAAGATTCAAAAACAGTTAGTGCAGATTAGGAATCATGTCAAATACGATTTTCCCGAAGATAAAAAAGAAATCGTCTTCCTTCCCTATAAAGCGTCCATGTGGGATTCTCTGGAGAGCGTGTGGAGGGCAGCGGACGCTGATCCTGATTGTGAAGCTTATGTGATTCCGATTCCTTACTTTGATAAAAACCCTGATGGGAGCTTTAAGGAAGAGCACTACGAGGGCAATCAGTACCCAAAGGATGTGCCGATTACCCGCTATGATGAATATGATTTGGAAACGCGGCGCCCGGATGTGATTTATATTCATAATCCTTATGACGAATGTAACCATGTGACCAGTGTGCATCCCTATTTTTATTCAAAAAATATAAGAAACTATACAGATAAATTAGTGTATATACCTTATTTTATTTTGAAAGAAATCGAACCAGATAATCAGGCGGCCATTGATAGCATGAAGCATTTTTGTTTCATACCGGGCACGATCTACGCCGATCAGGTGATTGTCCAGTCGGAAAATATGCGGCAGATTTATA
>CAMXIK010000020.1 GCA_947243855.1 uncultured Lachnospiraceae bacterium
ATCGGCAACGTGGCGCTTTACGGCGCAACCTCCGGAAAAGCTTTTATTAACGGCGTGGCGGGCGAGCGTTTCTGCGTGCGTAATTCCGGCGCGATTGCGGTGGTGGAGGGCGTGGGCGACCATGGCTGCGAGTACATGACGGGCGGCCGGGTGGTAGTCCTCGGTTCGGTCGGCAAGAACTTTGCGGCGGGCATGAGCGGCGGCATCGCCTATGTGCTGGACGAGAACAACGACCTTTACACGAAGACCAATAAGGAAATGGTTTCCTCTTATGAGATAACTTCCAAATATGACGTTCTGGAACTAAAAGAAATGATTAAGGAGCATGTGGCCTACACCAATTCCGTCAAGGGAAAAGAGATTCTGGACCATTTCGGGGAGTATCTGCCGAAGTTTAAGAAAATCATTCCCCATGATTATGAGATCATGTTAAAACTGATCGTACAGATGGAGGAGAAGGGACTCAGTGCGGAACAGGCGCAGATCGAAGCGTTTTACAGAAAGGACAAGGAGGGAGCGTAACCATGGGAAAACCAACGGGATTTATGGAATATGAGCGCAGGGTTTCCAAAGACGTCAGCCCGAAACAGCGCATAAAGAATTTCAGGGAATTTCATGAGCATTTGACAAGGGAGGAGCAGCAGGAACAGGGCGCCCGCTGTATGGACTGCGGCGTGCCGTTCTGCCAGTCGGGCATGACCCTGTGCGGTATGACCTCCGGCTGTCCGCTGCACAATCTGGTGCCGGAGTGGAACGATCTGGTCTATACCGGAAACTGGGAGCAGGCTTACTATCGTCTGCACAAAACCAATAATTTTCCCGAATTTACGTCAAGGGTATGCCCGGCGCTGTGCGAGGCGGCCTGCACCTGCGGCTTGAATGACGATCCGGTTTCCACAAAGGAGAACGAGTACGCTATCATTGAAAATGCTTACGAACAGGGTTATGCGGCGGCCAATCCGCCCAAGGTGCGCACCGGCAAAAAGGTGGCGGTGGTAGGAAGCGGCCCTTCCGGGCTTGCGGTGGCGGATCAGCTCAACAGGCGCGGCCATCTGGTGACGGTGTTCGAGCGTTCCGATCGTGTCGGAGGGCTTTTGATGTACGGCATCCCCAATATGAAGCTGGAAAAGCATATCATTGACCGCAAGATCAAAGTCATGGAGGAGGAGGGCGTGACCTTTGTGACTGGCAGCGATATCGGGAAAGATGTGAAAGCGGATAAGCTGTTAAAGGAGTTCGACAGGGTGGTGCTCTGCTGCGGTTCTTCCCAGCCAAGGGATATCAACGCGCCCGGCAGGGACGCCAAGGGAATCTACTTTGCGGTGGATTTTTTGAAAGCAAACACCAAGAGTCTGCTGGATTCGGATTTTGAGGATAAAAAGTATGTGGACACGAAGGACAAAAACGTGGTGATCATCGGCGGCGGCGATACGGGAAACGACTGCGTGGGCACATCCATTCGCCACGGCGCAAAGTCTGTGACGCAGATTGAGATGATGCCAAAAGCGCCGGATCAGCGGGCTCAGAACAATCCGTGGCCGGAGTGGCCAAAAGTCTGTAAGACCGATTATGGACAGGAGGAGGCTATCGCCGTTTATGGCCACGACCCGCGCATCTACGAGTCCACTGTCAAAGAGTTCGTGAAGGACAAAAACGGGAACCTGAAAGCTGTCAAGATCGTTTCCCTGTCATGGGAAAAGGACGAGAAGACGGGCCGTATGAACATGAAGGAGGTCGAAGGCTCCGAAAGGACGCTGGACGCGGAGATTGTGCTGATTGCGGCGGGCTTTCTGGGAAGCCAGAAGTATGTGACGGACGCTTTCAAGGTGGAGATCGACGGCAGGACGAACGTGCAGACGGCTCCCGGCGGGTTCGCGACCAGCGTGGACAGGGTATTTACCGCGGGCGATATGCACACCGGACAGTCTTTGGTGGTCAAGGCCATAAGACAGGGCAGGGAGTGCGCGAAAGAGGTGGACGAGAGCCTGATGGGGTATACGAATCTGTATGTGCAGTGAAAATAGAATGAGTTATGTAAACTAAATAAAAAGCATGACAGAGACCCCCTGCGGTTGATTTACAACTGCGGGGGTTTTTGCAGCTTTTCTCTGAAAAATAGAGGATTACACCTTGCGGAAGGAGAGAAAACTGCATATAATTTGGAAAGAAGCAGGAGTGTTGTTGCAAAGAAAGCGGGACAGATGAAATTGCAGTTCAGACGCCAAAAGAAAACAGGACAAAATGGGAATGATAGAGAGAAAAACAGGAACGGGAAAAGAGGGGTGCTGTCGGCCGCACTGATCATAGGCGTGCCGGTTCTCGGTCTGCTTGCGGTTTATTTGGCGGGGCTTAACCGCTATCAGAGCTGTTTTGTAAACGGCACGGTGATTGACAAGGTGGATGTGTCGGGAATGTCGATTCCCGAGCTGAGCGAACAGATGGGGAGGTATTCGCTGCGGGTGATTGAGAGACAGGCTGACGGCACGACCTTGGAGGAGGAAATCAAGGGAAGCGAAATTGGCATTTCCTATACGTCTATGGAACCGCTGGAGAGTATTTTGCAGGAACAGAACCGCTTTTTGTGGTTTGTCAAACAGGATGCGGACTATCAGACGGACGCGCCCCTTTTTTATGATGATGCGGCGCTTGCGGAAAAGATCGGGGAACTTAAGGGCTTTCAGAAAGAGTCGGTCGAAGGGCCGGAGGATGCGTACATAGGGGATTATGTTTCGGGGCAGGGTTTTGCGCTGGTAGCCGAAAAACGGGGTAACCGCCTGAATCGGGAGAAGACCATAGAGGCCATAAAGGAAGCGGTGAGCGGGCTGGAAGAGCAGATCGATCTGGATGAGGCGGGATGCTATGAGGAGCCAAAGGTCACCTTGGAGAATGAAGAGCTTCAGAAAACATACGAGAAGCTGCAAAATTATGTGAGCACGACCGTCACTTATACATTTGGAAAAGAGCGTGAAACGCTGGACGCGGATACTGTGGCGGAGTGGATTGTGCGGAAAGGGAGCAAGGCGGAGCTGGATCAGGAGCTGGTCAAAGAATATGTCAATTCCCTGCGGAAAAAGTACGATACGGTTTTTCACAAAAGAAGATTTATGACAAGCTATGGGCAAGAAGTGACGATTGACGTGGGAGATTACGGCTGGTGGATGAACGTCGGAGAGGAGACGGAGGAGCTGATCGCACAGTTGGAGCGGGGAGAGAGCGGGGAACGCGTTCCCGTCTACAGACAGACGGCGGCCTCCTACGATGACCCGGATTATGGGGATTCCTATGTGGAAATTAACCTGACGGCTCAGCATTTATTTTTATATCAGAACGGGGAATGCGTTTTGGAGTCAGATTTTGTGTCGGGTAATCCCAGCAGGGGAAATGATACGCCGGAAGGAATCTATGGCATCACGTATAAGGAGCGGGACGCTACGTTAAACGGGGAAAACTACAGCACGCCGGTTAATTTTTGGATGCCCTTTAACAACAATGTGGGAATGCACGATGCGACATGGAGAAGCGAGTTTGGCGCGAATATTTACATGACAAACGGCTCCCATGGCTGTATCAATCTGCCCTACGCCGTTGCGCAGGAGATTTATGGCTATGTGGAGAAGGGCGACCCGGTGATCTGCTATCATTTGCCGGGGACGGAGCCGGAGCCTCTTTCGGAAATTCCGCTTGAGCTGGAGCCGGAGATTGAAACGACGGAACCGACGGCGGAAGCGGGCATGGAGGCGGTAGGGCCGGGAGTGCCGACAGAGCCGTCTGAATCGCCGTAGCCATTGAAAACTGAATCAATATAAGATATACTGTACAAGACAACATCAGTTCTGGGAGGAGTGCGGAAACGCATCGCCAGTGTCTCGGTTCACACACAGAATATCCCGGAGAACACTTGGCGGCTGGTGTTGTCTTTTATTGTAATAAAGGGATGCGGGACGGAGAAGGGGAAAACGGATATGGATTTCAACAAAAAATATGAATATGTGATGGAGCGTTTGGAAATCAGGGAATTTTGCCGGTTCGCATACTGGGAGCAGCTTAAATTGCGAAAGAGAACATGGCTGGGATTTTTGCTCATTATTGTGGCGGAAGCTTTTCTGATTCCGGAGGCGGCGGCCGTCATTGCCGTTTTCATGGCTGTTGTGTTGACTGCTTCGGGCGTCTATTATTACAGGAGCACCGTGAAACAGTTGGATGGAGAGGTGTGGACGGTCTTTTCCGTAGACGGGAGCCGGTTAAAGGTGGAGAGGGAAAACTGCGCCGAAGTTCCTTTCCGGAACATTCAGTTAATCCGCAGGACAAAACGGCTGTTAATGCTGGGATACTTTCAGGCGCCCAAGCGGCCCGCCTGGTTTGTGATGCCGCTGCGCGTTTTTGCAAGCGGGCAGGAGGCGGAGGCGTTTCTTGCCATGATCCGCAATCCGCAGACGCAGGCAGGGGCAGGCTTTGCAGGACCGATGGCTCAGACGCAGGCAGGGGCAGGCTTTGCAGACTCGATGAAACAGGGGATGGATGAGGCGGCGGAGCGGCCGCAGGAGTACATGCGGTTTTCTTTTTCCCTCGACGGGGAACGGTGGGTGCGCCAGCAAAAGGGCGCGGCGGATCTCTTAAACGGCGGGACGTTCGGCGGATCTGCGCGGGTTTACGGCATGTTAATCTGGGGTGTTGTGATGGCTGCTGCGCTGATCGCCCTCACCTATCTGATTGCGGGGGAGTTTCGCTGGATGTTTGTTTGCTACAGTCTTGCGATGGCGTTCTGGTGTATCCTGCGGCTGTATGGCCGCGATCCGGAAAAGAGGATTAGGAGGCAGTTAAAAACCCCGGAGGCAGCGGCAAAGGTGTGCGGGCCATGGCAGATTTCCCTGACCGAAGAGGGCGTTGCCGTATGGATGCCCATGGATATGAAAAGCGTTTTTAGCTGGAATTCCCTCATGTGGCTGATAGAGACGCAGGAGTTCTTTTATCTGTTTCATGAGGATAAAAAACATTTTATCATGATCGCAAAAGAGAGTTTTGCAAGCTGGGAGCAGGTGGGCGCGTTTCACCGGATCTGTGAAGACCACGGGGTACAAAAGATACCGCCGAAAAAGGCGCGTTATGTGCCGGAATGGCTTACATGGGTGATTTTCGGTCTGATTACACTGGCATATGCGGGTACGATCGCGGCGCATATTTATCTGGACGTTGCGAGATAGGATTCATGGAGAAGACGGGGCTTATTTTGGAATGAAAGGAAGAACAGGCAGCGTCCGTGATAAGAACAAAAGGATTTGAAAAATGATACAAATGGGAATATACTAAAAAAGGGGAGGGCATTCTAAAAAATCGGGATAGTCGCGGAAGGGACGGCGATGACCGAAAAGGGGGTTGCTATGACAAAGGAGCAGTATAAGAGGGCAAATGGAACCGTATTTCCCATTGTAATGATTATATTGGGATATATTGCGGTTTCAATGGTTTTGTGGGCGATGTCTAATTCGCCTACATGGAGAACGTGGGCGCAGCTTGGCGCGGCAGTGGCGGCGATGGTTATTTCGGTGGCCGCCTATCTGAGCGGTAAGGCGACTAAGCGGTGCGGCGTTATTTTGATGGTAAGCGCGGCGGCGGTGTATGCCGTGGTTTGTTTCCTAGGAACGTCGAGCGGCACATGGACGTATTCCATGCCGGTGATTTTTGCGGCGATGGCCTATTTGAACATACGTCTTATCATAGGCGGCAATACGGTGGCTCTTTTGGTTGGCATCATCCGGCTGATTATCGATATTACGACGGCAAGTAATAATTTGACCGAGCTAGTCATTGCTTTGATCACGCTGACATTGGCGGCGGTTGCTTCCATCCGTGCGGTAATGCTTTTGATCCGTTTCCACGAGGAAAATACGGAAGGGATCATGGAGGCGGCCAAAAAGCAGGAAGAGAGCAACCGGACGATGGCGCAGACGGCGGAACAGATTTCCCAGTATTTTGAGAGCGCGATGGAGATGCTGGAGAATTTAAAGGTCAGCGTCGATACCAGTAACTTTGCCATGGGCAATATTGTGGAGAGTACGGAAAGTACGGCAGAAGCCATTCAGACGCAGGCGGCCATGTGCGCGGATATTCAGGACAATATGGATAAGGCGGAGGAAGGCACGCAGAGAATGCTTGCCGCTTCCAAGACGACAGACCAGACGGTGGAAGAAGGCGCTGCAGTGGTTCATGAGCTGAAACAGCAGGCGGAGAACGTGGAGAAGGCAAGCCGGATTACGGTGGAGGTAATTGAGAGGCTGACTGCCAAGGTGGAGGAAGTGCAGAATTTTGTGGGCACCATCTTAAGTATTTCCAATCAGACAAATCTGCTCGCTTTAAACGCGTCGATCGAGGCGGCGCGCGCCGGGGAGGCCGGAAAAGGATTCGCAGTGGTGGCGGAGGAGATCAGGCAGTTGTCGGAGCAGACGAAGGACGCTTCCAATAAGATTACAAGCATTATTGCCGAACTGAATGAAGACACCAAACATGCCAGCACGACGATTGAGGATTCGGCGTCTTCCGTGAGGAAGCAGAATGAGCTGATTGAGAGTACCAGAGAGAAATTTGAAAGCGTAAACAGGGAAGTAACGGAGCTTTCGGCTTATATCGTGGAGACAGAGCGGATCATAGAGGGCATTTTACAGTCCACATCGACGATATCGGACAACATATCACATCTGTCGGCAACAAGCGAGGAGGTTGCGGCTTCCTCCACCGAGGGGCTTCGGACTTCCGAGGCGACTGTGGAGGATATGGCCAAGACGAAAGAAATTTTGGAAAATATTTACCAGTTGGCGCAGGCATTAAAATAGCGCGAAAGAAAGCAGTAAGGCGGGATAACCGGTCTTACTGCTTTTTCTTTTCAAGGAAATCTTTTCGGTATTGGCTGGGGGAAATATCGTAGTAGGTGCGGAAAGCTTTGCTGAAATAGTGATTGTCCGCATAGCCCAGCCGTTCCGCAATGTCGATAATTTTATTGTCCTCGTCTTCCAACAGCTCTTTTGCACGCTCCATGCGCAGTTTCAGTACATATTCATAGATGGTGAAGCCGTATTTGCCCCGGAAGAGTCTTGTCAGATATTCCGTGGAGAAAAAATATTTTTCAGAAAACATGGTAATCTTAATGGTTTGACAGTAATGGCTGTCGATGTAATCTTTGATGATGGAGACGGCTTCGTCGGGGGAAATTTCTTCCCGCTGTGATGTTTGGGGTTCCAGAAAAGAAGCCTCCGGATCAATGCGAAGGAGCGCCTTTTCGATGGCGCTGTTTAACGCGTCCTCCTCCACCGGTTTCAGCAGATATTCACAGGCGCCGTAGTGGAGCGCCTGCTGGGCATAGCTGAACTGGTCGTAGCCGCTGACCACCACATACTGGCTGTCGGGAAATTCTTTGGAGGCGGCCTGTAGGAAAGAGACGCCGTCCATGACTGGCATATTCATATCGACAAAGACGATGTCCGGATGAAATTCACGCATGGCCTACAGGCCGTCCTTGCCGTTTTGGGCAAGCTGCGGCGGTTCAATGCCATAGTATTTCCAGTTTCCCAATTTCTGGATCGCAATCTGTACCGGTTTTTCATCGTCAATAATCAGCGCTTTATACATAGTTGTCCTCCGATGCAGTTTTGTGGCGGCGGTTGTCTAGTTGAGACGGGATCGTTGTTTCTCGCGTGGCGGGCAGGGTCAGGATAATCTCCGTATACTCGTTTTCGCGGGTATGGATTTCCATGGATGCGGGTCTGTCATAGAGAAGACCGATGCGGCTGTGGAGATTGGCAAGCCCGATGCCGCCGTTTTTGCCCGTATTCTTTTGCAGATCAAAGTCCGCATACAGTTTTTCAAGCTGTTCCGGTGCGATTCCGCACCCGTTATCCTGCACTTTGATTGTGACAATGCCGTCATGATACTGTGACGATACTGTCACAATGAGAGCGCCCGCCTTGTCGGATTTCCCATGTATGATAGAGTTTTCCACCAGCGTCTGGATGCTGATCTTAGGAATCAGACAGTCTTCGGTGGCCGGGTCGATCTCACAGTGAAACGTAAGCGCCTCGTCCATGCGGATTTTTTGAAGAAAGATATAGTCGTTCACATATTCCATTTCCCGCTTCAAGGACACCAAGGTGTCCGATTTGATGGTATAGCGCAGATTGGAAGCCAGCGAGGTAATCATGCGGTGAATCTGGGGCTGGTCGTTAATCAGCGCCTCTGTGGAAATTGCCTGTAAGGTGTTGTATAGAAAATGAGGATTTAACTGCGCTTCCAGGGCCGCCAATCTGGCGTCTTTTTCACTTAATTCCGCCACGTAGGTGCGTTTGATCAACTGGTCGATGTGGGAGACCATAGAGTTGAAGCTTTCCGTGAGCTGTCGGATTTCGATGCTTCCCTCTGCGTCGATCCTTGAACGGAAGTCGCCTTCGCCGGTCTTCTGCATCTGGGCGGAGAGCATCCGCAGGGGGATGGTCAACAGCCGCAGCAGCATATAGATCAGGATAATGGTAAGGAGCCAGACAAGAAGGCCGCTTACGAGGACGGATTTTTGTAACTGTCCAATCTGGGAATCAATGTAGGAGAGGGGAGTCAGGCTGAGCAGACGAATCCCGGAGGTAGGGCTTTCAGATTCCACTAATAAATATGATTGACCAATTAGGTCGATTGTATGATAACCGTCCGGATGCTCTTCTTTTTGGGAAAGGGCCAGTGACAGTTCTTCGCTGTTTCCTTGTAACTCCGCTTGATTGGAGAAGACGATTTCCCCGTTGTCATTCAGAAAGAAAAGGATTTCTCCGTGGGTGGAGTGGTTTTCCGCCAGTTGTTTGGCGTAGGTATCGTCTAATTGCAGACGCACGATGGCCTGACTGACCTTGCCCTTCACCTGAAAGAGCGAGTGATAGTAGATCAGGTTCGTGGAGCCGGAGGGGCGGATGCTGTGGTTCATGGGGCTGGACTCGCATTCTGAGAGGGCTTCCCATATGCCTTCCGGGGCGCTCTCGCTTGCGATAATGTGCTGCTGTCCGTCTGTGCGCCCGATGGATAGATCCTGATGGAGCAGATAAAGCTCATAATCGCAGATATCGTTGCGGGTGTAATAATAGTAAAACATCTGCTGTTTGGCGTAGGAGATCTGGTCGGAAGACAGCGGCGCATTCTGCTCCACGATTCTCGTAAAACGGGAGTCATAGTAGGGCTGAATGCAGAAGTTGGCAAGCTCCATCAGGTAGGCGTCCAGATTTTCCAGTTCCAGGTTGAGGATTTTTTCGGTGGTGTCAAGCTGGTTTTTTATGGTGAGACTCCGGGTAGACGTATAGTCTTTTTGGATCAGATATCCGGCAATGATCGTGGTGACCAGAATCATAAGCACGGTTAGCTGCACCCAGAGCGGGGTGCGGTTCAGCAGATTTTTTGCGTGGTTTTTCAGTTTTTTCATCATGGCATAAGGCCTCATAATTTTTGGCTGGATTGTGCAAACTGCCGTTTCATTGGATAAGATGTCGCGCATTTTTTACAAAATACATCTTACTATATTCCTTATAATAGGACAATACGAATAAAAAATTGTTCGGAAATTTCCACCTAACTGTTGGGGAATTTCCATTTTGCTGTCAAAGTATATAAATTATACTGGGAGTAAGCATCTAGGATGCTAACTCCACGAGATTCGCTTCGCGAACTCGGCATGAATCTATTGAAAGAAAGGAATCCTGCATATGAGCAGAAAAGCAAAAAGACAGTTGGAAACGGTGCTGTTCTCCCTGCCGGCGATCATACTGGTGTGCCTGATGATGTATCTGCCCTTTGTCTTAAGCGGATACTATTCCCTGACGGAGTGGAACGGCATTTCAAAAGATGCAAAGTTCATCGGCTTACAGAACTTTAAGACAATCTTTGTGGAGAGTGAGGATTTTCTTTCCTCGATCTGGTTTACCACGCGTTACACCTTGTTTTTCGTGATATTTTCCAATATCTTCGCGCTGGCGCTGGCAGTGGTGCTGACCAAGAAATTCCGGGCGGCGAACTTTTTCAGAGGTATTTTCTTTATCCCTTATATCATGAGCATGACGATTGTGGGTTTTATCTGGAAATTTATTTTTACCAGCGGCTTTGAGAAGCTATACGAGATCACCCAGTGGAATCTGTGGAACTATAGCTGGCTGGGAGATACCAATCTGGTGTTTTATTCGGTAGCTTTTGTGGGCGTGTGGCAGTCGCTTGGATTTTATATTGTGCTTTACATAGCGGGACTGCAGGCGGTGCCGAAAGATGTGCTGGAGGCGGCCGTGGTGGATGGCGCGACGGGCAGACAGAAGTTTTTCAAAGTAACGCTGCCGCTTTTGGGGCCTTCGTTCACAACCTGTATCTTTATGTCGCTGACCAATGGCCTGAAAGTGTTCGATATCATTCTGGCGCTGACGAAAGGCGGGCCGGGAACGGCGACCAACAGCGTGACCCTGCAAATATATAAGGAGGCTTTTACGAACAACAATTATGGTCTTGGTTCCGCCCAGTCCATTGTTTACTTCCTGTTTGTGCTTATTATAACACAGCTTGTACTAAAAGGCTTTGGCAGAAAGGAGGTTACTCTGTAATGCGTCGCGAAACGAAAAGAAGGGTAAGCAAATGGACGATGATTATCTGCCTTTTGGCAGTGGCATGTTTCTATATCTATCCGGTATTTTTGATGGTGATGAATTCCTTTAAGCCTTTCGGAGAGATCATAGGCAACGTGCTGGCGTTTCCGAAAAGTTTTGATCTGTCTAACTATACTTATGTGGTTGACAAGATGAAATATCTGCTTTTGTTTCGGAATAATGTGATTATTACGGTAATCGGCATAGCTGGCATCGTGATTTTTTCCTCCATGGCCGCATACATACTGGACAGACGGGAAGGGACATACAGTAAAATTGCGCATACGATCATCATTACGCCGATGCTGATTCCCTTTCAGGCGATCATGATCAGTCTGTTAAAATCCGCGAACGTGCTGCATCTTTCCGGAAGTAAAATCGGGCTTGGCATTCAGTATTGGGGCTTTGGGATTCCGATGGCTACCTTCATTATCTATAATTTTATGAAGACCATTCCGCGGGAACTGGACGAGAGCGCAACCATCGACGGCGCGTCTACCTTCCGCACCTTTGTCTCGGTTATTTTCCCGCTGCTTAAGTCGGTAATTGTGACGGTGATTGTGCTGGATGTGATGTGGATCTGGAATGATTTCCTGCTTCCCCTTTTGATGGTGAACAGCAATAATGAAACGAAGACATTGGTGCTGGCGGCTTACACTTTTGTGGGACAGATGAATACCAAGTGGAATTACGCATTGACTGCTATGGTACTGGCGATTGTGCCCTCCGTGATTGTGTTTATTCTGTTACAGAAATACATTGTGGAAGGCGTTGTGGCCGGAGCAGTGAAAGGATAGCGTGAATTTCGATACAAAATAAGGATATTGAGTGAAACAGTCAATTGTTTCCTTGATAGGCAATATATGGCACCCATGCCAGAAAGAAAGATGGGAGAAGGAGGATATGAATGAAAAAGAAATTGCTTAGCGTATTGTTATGTACGGCGATGACAGCGACCCTGCTTGCAGGCTGCGGCGGTTCGGGAGACAGCGCGCAGGCTCCGGCGGCGGAAGAACCAGCGGCGGAAGCTCCCGCGGCGCAGGAGCCGTCTGCAGAAGCTCCGGCAGCGGAGGCTCCGGCGGCGTCTTCGGACGAGGAGGCGGAGATTTATATGTTTATCTCTTCCCCGGAGTATGCGGATGCGATCAATACTTTGATCGAGGAGTATAAAACTGTAGCGCCCAATGTGACGATCAACTACGAAACCACGCAGAACGATTATCCGACGCTGTTGAAGGCGAAATTAAATTCCGGTGAGGTGCCGGAGATTTTCGCCTCCACTTCCGGCAAGGAGATCGACGTGTACAAGGAATATTCCTTTGACTTAAGTGGTCAGGCTTTGGAATCCACGATGCAGCCCGCCGTGGCAAGCATGATGGCTTCCCCCGAAGATGGCTCCGGTCTCTACGGTATCGCGATCAAGGGTAATTACTTCGGCATGATTTATAACAAGGCAATCTTTGAGGAGTGCGGGATCACAGAGTTTCCGCAGACCATGAGCGAATTGGAAGCGGCCTGCGAGAAGATTTCCGCAGCGGGATATAAGCCTTTCACGACCGGATTTAACGAGTGGTGGGTGTTCAAGCATGTGGGACAGCACTTTGTGAATGCGGCTGCACAGAATGCGGGTATTACGACGGCGGAGCTGGTGGCAAGATTTGAGAAGGGAGAGGCAAAGGTTGCCGATTATCCGGAGTTATACAACAACTTCTTCCGCTTCATTGATCTGGCAGTGCAGTATGGCGACGACAAGCCGCTTGAGACGGCTCTCGACGGCGAGCTTTCCGCATTTGGCACGGGCAAAGCGGCTATGATCTGCGGACAGGGCGCATGGGTAGAGGCGGATCTTCTGGCCATTGATCCCGACTTACAGATCGGTTTTAACGGTTATCCGGTGACCGATAATGCGGCGCAGTGCCAGGTAATCGGCGGTTCCGATCAGGCGCTCCGTATTTCTAAGGATTCCGAAGTGTTACAGCCGACTCTTGATTTTGTAAACTGGTGGTATACTTCGGATTACGGTAAGTCATGGTTCACGGATGTGGCGGGCGTGGTGCCGCCGGTCGTATCTGATGCGGAGAGCACTTTTGAGGTAGTGAAGCAGGGCGACGCGTTGAGCGCAGAAAAGGGCGCGGCTGATCTTTCCATCTGCTACTCTACGGATAGCTGGCATCAGACCTTCGGTGAGATTATGCAGTCCTACATTTCTGGCAGCGTGGATAAGGACGGCGCGTGCGCACAGATCGAAGAGCAGTGGGCGGCGATCGACGGAGCAAACTAAGTGTGTGAGAAGAATGAGGATGAGATACGATTAGCAGGGAGAGTGGCACGGCCGGACAGTCGTGCCGCTTTCCTTTTAGAGCCAGACGAAAAAGGTAGTGCAAGTGGAAGCGGTTATGATTATAATGAAGGTACAGGGTTGATCACAGTACGGGACGGAAAATGTGCGAAAGCGCATCATGAATGTTGACTTAAATAGTCAAATAAATAGAGGAGGAGAACAGAATGAAATTTACGGAAGGGTATTGGGTCCGCAGTGAAAATATGGCGCCGTCTTACGCGTCGCAGGGGTTTTATGCGGAAAAGACGGAGCGGGGAATGCACATTGTGGCGCCGGAACGGAAGATTTTAAACAGGGGGGACGCCCAGAACATCACGACGATTACCATTGATTTTATTGCGTTTGCGAAGAACAATATTTTGGTGAAAGCTAGACATTATGAAGCCTATGAGGACAGGGAAGCGAGATTTGACTTAAACGGTCAAGGAGTGCCCTTTGACGTGCAGATCACGGAGGACGAGGCTGTCATGCAAAGCGGCGCGGTGACGGTGCGCTTTAACAGGCTGGAAGGCACTTACCGTTTTGAGGCGGCGGGAAAGGTTGTCACGGAATGCGGCTTCCGGAATCTGGGCTATATCCGTTGGGGAAAGCAGCCCAGCACCATGTTCCCCAAAGAGAATTATCTTTCCGAGCGTCATGAGCCTTACATGGTCACCGAGCTTTCCCTGAAAGCGGGCGAACGGGTTTACGGTCTTGGCGAACAGTTTACGGCTTTCGTGAAAAACGGGCAGGTGGTGGAGATGTGGAACGAGGACGGCGGCACTTCTTCGCAGGTTTCCTACAAGAGCGTGCCGTTCTATATGACCAATGAAGGCTATGGCATTTTTGTAGATCATTCCACGCCGGTTTCCTTTGAGGTGGCCAGCGAGAAGGTGGAGTATGTGGGCTTCTCTGTACCAGGGGAGGAACTTCGTTATCATTTCATCTATGGGCCGACGCCGAAAGAGGTGTTAGTCCGGTATACGGATATGACGGGCAAGCCGGCGCTGCCGCCTGCATGGAGCTTCGGCCTGTGGCTGACGACGTCCTTTACGACCAAATACGATGAGGAGACCACCAGCTCTTTTATCGACGGGATGGCCGAGCGGAATATCCCTCTGCGGGTTTTCCATTTTGACAGCTATTGGATGAAAGCGCTGCATTGGTGTGATTTTGAGTGGGACGACCAGACGTTCTCCGATGTGAAAAATATGCTGACGCGTTACAAAAAAGAGAAAGGGTTAAAAATCTGCGTCTGGCTGAATCCTTATATTGCGCAGGGGACGCCCTTTTTTCGGGAGGGCATGGAGAAAGGTTACTTCCTGATGCGTGCGGACGGCAGGGGCGCGAAGCAGATCGATTTCTGGAATCCGGGCATTGCGCTGGTGGATTTTACCAATCCCGACGCAAAAGACTGGTATCTGGGAAAATTGAAAACCCTGCTTGATTTGGGCGTGGACTGCTTCAAGACGGATTTTGGCGAGCGGATTCCCATCGACGTAACATACCATGACGGGTCTGATCCCGTCAGTATGCATAATTATTATACCTATCTCTACAACAAAGCAGTTTTTGAGATGCTTCAGGAGGTAAAAGGAGAGGGCGAGGCGGTGCTTTTTGCCAGAAGCGCCACCGCCTGCTGCCAGCAGTTTCCGGTACACTGGGGCGGCGACTGTTCCGCCTCCTATCCTTCCATGGCGGAGACGCTGCGGGGCGGTTTGAGCTTTGCCATGAGCGGTTTTTCCTTCTGGAGTCATGATATCTCCGGCTTTGAGAAGACGGCTTCTCCGGATATCTACAAGAGATGGCTGCAGTTCGGTATCTTTTCCTCCCATAGCAGACTGCACGGTTCCCAAAGTTACCGGGTGCCTTGGCTGTTTGATGAGGAGGCCTGCGATGTGGTTCGGTATTTTGTCAATCTCAAATGCCGCCTGATGCCCTATCTTTACAGACAAGCGGCCCTTTCTCATGAGACGGGTATCCCCATGATGCGGCCGATGATTCTGGAATTTCCGGATGAACCCGGTATGAAAGATCTGGACATGGAGTACATGTTGGGCGATTCCCTGTTTGTGGCGCCGATTTTTCAGGAAAACGGCGAGGCGGACTACTATCTGCCGGAGGGAAGATGGACGCATCTTTTAAGCGGCGAAGAGCGGGAAGGCGGCCGCTGGTATCGGGAAACCTACGACTATTTCTCCCTGCCTCTGTTCGTGAGGGAGAATACGCTGCTTGCTATGGGAAGCAACGAAAAGCTGCCGGACTATGATTACACGGAAAGGGTGGAGCTTCATCTGTACGCTCTTGCAGACGGGGCGGAGGCGGCCTGTGAGATTACTGACTTGTCTGGTCAAGTCGTGATGAAGGCAAAAGCGGTGCGCTGCGGCGGCACGATTTCCTTTGAGACGGACAGGGCGGAGAAGGAGCCGACGCTTGTGATTCACGGTATGGAGGAGGTTTCTGCGGTGGAAGGCGGCGTGAAGGTTGTGAGGAAGCCACGGCCGTAGATTTTGATTGAGAATACCGCTGTTTGCGGATATAATATTGGGTGTATGTATCTGAGATGCAAACAGAAGTGGAGGCTCACAGGATGGTAGAGAGTCAAAATATAGAATGGAAAGAGTTGTGGCGTGACGAATATCTTAAATGGATATGCGGATTTGCAAATGCACAGGGCGGCAAGATATATATTGGCACACGGGATGATGGAACGGTAATTGGAATTAATAATGCCAAAAAGCTTCTGGAAGATATCCCAAACAAGGTTCAAAGCAAATTGGGAATTATGGTGGATGTGAATTTGCTTATGGAAGGGGGATTAGATTATATTGAGATAGTCGTTAATCCGTGGTCATTTCCAGTAAACTATAGCGGAGAATACCATTACAGATGCGGCAGTACAAAGCAATTGCTTCGAGGAAATGCATTAACTAATTTTCTAATGGCCAAGACCGGATTAAAATGGGATGCGGCGGCGATATCTAATATTGGGATAGATGATTTGGATCAGGAGAGTTTTGACATTTTTCGAAGAGAAGCATTGCGAAGCGGGCGGATGACGAAAGAAGATTTGGATATTGCGAATGTTGAACTGTTAGAAAAACTGGACTTAGTAGTAGACGGAAAGCTTAAGCGTGCAGGTGCATTGTGTTTTTACCGTAAACCAGAAAAGGTGATTGGTGGCTGTTATGTGAAAATTGGCAAATTTAAAGGTAGTGAGTTGCTATATCAAGATGAAGTACACGGTTCTTTGCTTATTTTGGCGGATAGGGTGATTGATTTAATATATTTGAAATATTTAAAAGCGGCAATTTCATATTACAAAGAAACAAGAGTGGAAACCTATCCTTTTGCCCGTGATGCCGTAAGAGAGGCTGTTTTTAATGCCTTGATCCATTGTAATTGGGCTGATAATGTTCCGGTACAGATACGTATTGAAGATGATGCTATGTATATCAGTAATTGCAGTATGCTGCCTTTTGGATGGACGGTTGAGACGCTTTTGAGTGCCCATGTATCAAAACCGTATAATCCGGATATTGCGAGAGTATTTTATCGTGCAGGATTTATTGAAAGCTGGGGACGAGGTATTCAAAAGATTCGGGATGCCTGTAAGGAGCATGGAGTGGACGAACCCGAATATATTGTTCATGGTGAAGACATTATGGTGAAATTTTCTGCGCTTCAAAGCGCCAAAGTATCAGATTCCAAAGCCCCAAATGTCACAAAGAATGTCACAAAGGATGTCTCAATAGAAATGAAAATATTAGCTTTACTGAAAAAAAATGCATCTTTTACTACCATTGAAATGGCCACGCAGTTGTCTGTTAACAGGCGAACAATTCAAAGAGGACTTGACGTACTAAAGGACAAAGGTGTAATAGAGCGCAAGGGTGGTAAACGATATGGCTATTGGGAAATTTATGAAGCTAAAGACGGAAAATAGGAGGAGTATGACTATGGAAGATAGGGACTTACAGAAATATTTCAAAAGCATCGTTGATCAGGACCGCTGTGCGGTGGTGATCTGTAATTTGTCCCATGAGATCATCTATATGAATCCCGCGGCGGTGGAACGCTACGCGAAGCGGGGCGGCGCAGCCCTTGTGGGGCAGAGCCTCCTAAACTGTCATAACGCGCAGTCTGGGGAACAGATCGGAAAGGTGATCGCTTGGTTTTCGCAGAGCGCAGACCACAACATCGTTTATACGTTCCGTAATGAAAAGGAGAATAAGGATGTCTATATGGTTGCCCTGCGGGATGAAGACGGAACGCTGATCGGATATTATGAGAAGCATGAGTATCGGGAGGCAGAGACGTGTGCGTTGTATGATTTTAGCTGAGGGAGGGAAGAAAGTTGAAACACTATATTATCGTGAAATTTAAAGAAAATACGGATGTGGAAGGGATGCTTCCCGACATAGAGGAACTGTTTCAAAAAGCCCTTGCCCTTGACGGCGTAGACAAGGTGGAGGTTCACCGTTCTAACTCAGACCGGCCTAACAGACACGATTTGATGATTGAAATGCGGCTTTCGCCGGAGGGGCTTGCGGTGTACGACGCCTCTCAAATGCATCAGGATTGGAAGGCGCAGTATGGGCAATATATTGAGCAGAAGACCATCTTTGACTGCGAGGAATAGAAAAGAATCAGGGCGCTGTGGCATGAGACACAGCGCCCGACAGAAATATTTGCTACACAAAGGAAGTGAGATCCAGATAGAGATTCTCGTAAATCCCAACCTTGACCGGTTCGGTAAACGGATGGATTTCCGGGCCGTTCTCCGTCACGAAATCATAGATAGTGACGATCTTTTTAGAGGGATCGACAATCCAATATTCACGGACGCCGGCGGATTGATACAGCATAAGCTTGCGTCCGTAATCCATGTATTTGTTGCTGGGGGAAGCGATCTCGATCACCCAGTCCGGCGCGCCGTGACAGCCCTTTTCATCCAGCCTGTCTGCCTGACAGACCACTGTGAGGTCTGGTTCCACATAATTATAGATGTCATCTTTCACATAGACGCCGGGAGCTATGAATACCTCGCAGGGGCCATTGTTGTTTTTAATGTGCGTGTAAATTTGGACGTAAAGCTCGCCGAGTATCCGCTGGTGCGTGATGGACGCCGCGTCCATAATAAACATCTCCCCGTTGATCAGTTCGGCCCGTTCTCCCGGCGGAAGCGCCTCGATATCTGCGATGGTGTAAGTTTTTCCTCCTTCTACGACCATAAACTGCTCCTCTCTTTTTAATACTGCCTCCATAGCATGTCCTCCTTTTGGTTCGGCAGAAGGCTTCTATGGGTTGCTCCTGCCGCTGTTTGATTGTGGTTTTGAGTAAAGCGGCAGAAATTGCCTGAATGTGCGAATGCACGGTTCATGGATTACTCTTGTTTGTTGTTGAGTATATGATACTATGCTTGAAAACAGTTGTCAAGAGAAAAATACAAAATTTTTTAATAAAAATAAACGAAATATCGTTAATTATTAAAAGGCAGAGAATTGATCTTGATAGTCATAATCCCTGCCTAAGAAAAATTAGAGTAATTGAATCCCTTTTGCTAACGCCTCCCTCGTCACATCCTCCGGCCACAGCGAACACTGCACTTCCCCGATGTGGGCTTTGCGCAGGAAAAACATACAGATGCGGGACTGGCCGATGCCGCCGCCGATGGTGAAGGGAAGCGTCTCGTCGATAATGCCCTTCTGGAAGGGAAGTTCTGCACGTTCCGGACAGCCAGCTTTGGCAAGCTGGGATAAGAGCGCGTCTTTATCCACACGGATTCCCATGGAAGACAATTCCAGCGCA
The DNA here is from genome assembly GCA_947243855.1 of uncultured Lachnospiraceae bacterium. Taxonomy (GTDB): domain Bacteria; phylum Bacillota; class Clostridia; order Lachnospirales; family Lachnospiraceae; genus UBA3282. The sequence continues at coordinate 18,775 of CAMXIK010000020.1, forward strand.
ATATCAAGCACAGGATAGTAAACCAGAATATCCGCATTCAGGCTCCAATCGTCGTAGTCCGGCGCACGGCCGTCGTGCTTTTCGCCGGAGGCCAGTAAATCGCCGATCTGCATGAGACAGACCGCGCCTTTTTCCTTGGTAATCAGGTATTCCCGTTCCTTCGGCGTATTGCTCGGATAGAGATCTTCCAGCGCCTGCGTCGTGATAAAGAAAATGTCGTGGGGCAGAATCTCGTCGATGTAATCGTACTGAATGGCCATGTACTTTTCTGTTTTGCGAAGCGCCTTGTATACGGTTTTCACCGTGTCCATCAGGTATTCTGTACAGCGTTCTTCCCGTGAAATGATCTTTTCCCAGTCCCATTGATCTACATAGATCGAGTGGATGTTGTCGGTGGCCTCGTCCCGGCGGATGGCGCTCATGTCGGTGTAAAGCCCCTCTCCGTGGGAAAAACCGTATTTGCCCAGAGCCATACGCTTCCACTTAGCGAGGGAATGCACAATCTCGGCGGGAGCGTCGTCCTGCTCCTTGATGCCGAAGGTGACGGGGCGTTCCACCCCGTTCAGGTTATCGTTCAGGCCGGAGGCTGGCTCCACAAAAAGGGGTGCGGACACGCGCAGCAAATGAAGCCGTTCGGCAAGCTGCGCCTGAAAAAAGTCTTTCACGGTCTTAATGCCAATCTGGGTGTCGTGAAGATTCAGTGCAGATTTGTAATCTTGGGGAATGCGTAAATTGTCCATGGAATACCTCGCTTTTCTATGTAAGCCGTCTTTCAAACATGATATCAGTCATAATATAGTATCACTATAATGCATTTACCATGTCTTTTCAAGCTAGAAAAAGAATCCCGTGAGGAAAAGAATTCCGTGGGCAATGCCGCATAGCAGGACAATTACGCCGCATATTTTAACGGTAGTCTTGGAAAGGACATTTTGAAACGTATCGTAGGGGGTGACCAGCAAAACAATGCCTGCCACTATCATGAGGACCGTCCAAAACACGTTGGAAATAACCGATAGAGTATCTGTCATATGGAAAATCTCCTTAATCATATATGTTCTTTGCTGTCATTTTACAAGAAAATTTGCGATGATTTTTTCGGATGTCAAAAATACCCGCTTTACTGTCAAAATTACCTGAGATTGAGAATGACGGTCAACGTAAACCATCCGTTTTCCGTATCTATGATAAGATCGCCCGCATAGGCTTCCGCAATCCGCCTGATGGAGCGCAGTCCGTAGCCGTGTTTTCTTTTTTCAGGCTTCGTTGACTGGATGTCGCCGCTGCGATTCTTTTTGATCGTGTGTTCATAGGGATTTTTCATGATCATGACCAAGGCGTTTCGCTTAACTCCCATAGAAATATGAATGACTTTTTCGGTCAATTCACATTCTTTGACGGCGGAAATCGCATTATCAAGCGCATTCCCGATTACCACGCCCAAATCGCGTGATTCAACCGCTAACGTTTCCGGCACGCACAACTGTAAGCGAAAGACAATGCCATATTCCTTGGCGGTGGCGTATTTGGCGTTGATAACGGCATCCACCGTGCTGTTTCCGCTGGTAGAAAGCAGTCCCATATCGTGATAACAGTCTATGATTTGATCCAGATTTTTAACCGCATCTTCCTTGTTTTCTTGAGACAGGCCGACCCGCAGCGCAGTCAGTTCATTGATCAGGTTATGCTTTTCTTCATAAAACTCGTCCATCAGCTTTTTCTGTTCTTCCATGTTTTTGGAAAGCATGGAAAGCTGTTCTTCATGGACGGCATTTTCTTTTTCGTGCAGAAAAAAGCGGCTTAACTTGGTGTATACGTCAAACGTAATCATGTTAAACAAAATCAGGATGGCAAAGACGCTTATGGACAAAAAATAGTGATTGCCTGTAAGATATTGCACGATCATGATATAGATGCTTCCAACAGGCACCAACAGAAGCACAAAGGCAAGCCGACTGGGAAGCGGCGCTTTTTCCGTCTTATTGGACAGCAGGGATACGAGATAGGCAAAGGCCATCATGAGAATCAGGGAGGAAACGGTTGCCATGGGTCTCGTGGCCTGATAGTCCGTATCGATAAAACGGAATAACGAATAAAGAGAAAGTTCGACCGATCCCCACATAATGCAGAAAAAGGCAAACAGAAAATAGGTTTCCAATCCTGTGGGCTGATAGCTGAAGAGAACGACGAGCAGAATAAACAGCGAATTGAACAGGGCTAACCAAAGGGATGTTCCGTGCCGGAAAATCTGCAACTGCATCAAAAATTGAGAGGCGCAGAGAAGGAGCCAAGGAAGAACGGAGGAAACGGAATTTTTTTTCCGTTCGAGGAAACTGTCCCAGAAGCGTTTGGTGACCCAGAGATAGGCAAATATGGAGATAGAGACATATAACAGATATTTGGCAGTTTCAAACATCGATTTCACCTCCAAGCAGTCTGCCGTACTGTTCCCCGAAACGGGTTCCCTTGTCCTTGCTGATAGGCAGCTTGGTGTCGTCTGTCAGTGTGATTTCGGTCTTTGAGCGCGCTTTGATGAAGTGATAATTGACCAAATACGATTTGTGGGTTCTGAGGAAAGGGATTTTTCCGGCGTTTAGCTGTGCTTCCACTTCGGAGAGCTTGCCGTTAAAGCTTTCTGTGCCGGACTCCCTGCGGTGTATGATGATTTTCCGGCCGCTGCTTTCAAAGTACATGATATCCATACAGGAAACCTTATACTCCGCATTTTTATAATGATAAGTAAAATAAAACCGCTGTCTGTTGATTCGCTTGAGGGCTTCCAGAAATACCGTTTCAAAACGCACCGGATCGATGGGCTTTTTGAGAAAGGCAAGAACGTCAAGCCGGAAGAGCTCCATCATATATTTTTCATATCCGGACACATAGATTAACAGGGCGGTTTCGTCTTTTTCCCGGATCGCTTCGGCGGCGGCAATGCCGTCGCCGTTTTCCATTTGAATATCTAAATAAATAATGTCATACCTTTTTCCGCCCGAGATCTGCTGTTCTAATGCGCAGCCGCTGTAAAAAACATCTGTCTCAAGCAAAATCCCCTGCTTTTGGCCGAGGTCGAAAAGAAAGGCTTCTATCTGGCTGGTAATCTTTTGTTCATCATCACAGATCGCTATGGTAAGCACGGTTATCTCCTCCGCTCATTTCCGAAGAATCAGAGGGAAATTCCCACCGACTGCAGTAACAGTAAAAATAAAAGGACGGGGGCGATCACAGTAATCATGGCGATATACAGGCGCTTTCTGCCGAACTTATGACCGCCAAGCGTCACCTCGTCAATGATGGTTTGGGGCTTTACGACCCAACCGATCAGAATACATGTGAAAAGCGCCACAAGCGGCATCAGGCAGTTATTGCTGACGTAATCCATGAGATCAAGAAGCTGGCCGGTGGAGCCGTTAGGCAGCTTTAATTCAAAGTAGAACAAATTATAACCGAAGCAGACAATCGCTCCGACAATGATTCCATAGGCAGTCACGAAGGCGGCGCTCTTTTTTCTGGATAAATGGAACTTGTCTACCAGACTGGCAACAATGGCTTCCATAATGGACACTGCGGAAGTCACAGCCGCAAAGGCAACCATAAGAAAGAACAGGACGCCGATGATCGTCCCCACTTTTCCCATCGCCGCAAAAATCTTTGGCAGGGAGATAAACATGAGTCCCGGTCCCGCGGACATGCCATCGGTTCCCATAAAGACATAGACAGCCGGGACGATCATCATTCCGGCAAGCAGTGCAACTACCGTGTCGAAAATCTCGATCTGATTGATGGGAGACATCAGATCGACGTCCTTTTTCACGTAGGAGCCGTAGGCAACCATGATGCCCATAGCGACGCTGATGGAGTAAAAGAGCTGTCCCAGAGCGTCCATAATTACCAAGAAAAATTGCTGCAGGGTAACGCCTTCAAAATTAGGGAGAAGATATATTTTAAGCCCTTCCAGACCGGTCCGCTCCAATCCGGACGCGTCCGTGTGACGGAGCGTCAACGCGTAAACTGAGATACCGATAATCAAAACCAGAAGCAGGGGCATGATAAATTTGCTTGCCCGCTCGATGCCGTTGTCCACGCCGCCGAAGATAATAATTGCGGAGAGAACCGTAAAAATAGCCATATAGACCAAAGGGCTTGTCTGTTCGGAAATAAATCCGGTAAAGTAACCGTCCTCGGCAGCGATCGTGCCTTTTCCAGTAACAAAGACCATAAGGTATTTTAACACCCAGCCGCCTATGGCAAGATAATAAGGTAAAATAATGATCGGGACAAGACAAGCCAATCCGCCAAGCCCTTTCCATTTCGGATGAATCACACCGTATGCCGTCAGCGGACTCTGGCCTGTTTTACGGCCGATGGCAATTTCCGTGGTAAGCAGGGTAAATCCGAAAGTCAACGCCAGAATGATATAGCAGAAAATAAATAATCCGCCGCCGTCCTTCGCTGCCAGATAGGGAAAACGCCAGATATTTCCAAGCCCTACCGCACTGCCGGCTGCCGCAAGGACAAAACCGAGTTTGCCTGTAAAATTTCCTCTTGTCTTAGTTGTTTCCATAATCTTTCCTCCCCTGTTATTGAAAACTCGCAAACCTATAATATTCTGATTATACTGTAACCGGCCTCATTGTGCAATGCTTTTCAGAAGAAAAAGAACAAATGTTCTAAAAAGGGTTGCAATATGAGAACGGCTATGTTAAGATACTGATACAAAACAGAACACACGTTCTAAAGAGACGTTTTTTGATGGTTTCGGAAAAACGGAGGATAATAAGGAAACAAGCGGTTGACACAAGGGAGTGAAAGTGGGATGGATATCAGAATTGCGCCGCAGATGTCGGTTATGGATAAACTAAAGATACTTGGAGCGGCTGCCAAGTACGACGTGTCTTGCAGTTCCAGCGGTTCTTTTAGGAGAAACGACGGACAAGGAATCGGAAATACCGTGGCGGCGGGACTTTGCCACAGCTTTGCGGCGGATGGCCGATGTGTCTCCCTGTTAAAGATCCTCTTTACCAACGAGTGTATCTACGATTGCCGTTACTGTATGAACCGCTGTTCCAATGACGTGCCGAGGGCTTCTTTTACGCCGGACGAAGTGTGCGAACTGACGATGGAATTTTACAGGCGCAATTATATAGAAGGTTTGTTCTTGAGTTCTGGCATTCTCTACAGCCCCAACTATACCATGGAACTGATCTGCGAGACGATCCACAGGCTCCGCACCGTGCATCGGTTTCAGGGGTACATTCATGTGAAGGCGATTCCCGGAGCGGACCCGCTGCTGATCCAGCGGGCGGGGTATCTGGCGGACCGCATGAGCGTGAATTTAGAGATGGCGACAGCGGAAGGGCTGCGGGCGATTGCGCCGAACAAGCATCGGAAAACGATCTTAAAACCCATGCGCCAGATTCAAAACGGCATTACGGAAAATAAGAACGAACTTACGTTGTACCGGCATGCGCCCCATTTTTGCGAGGCGGGACAGTCCACACAGATGGTAATCGGCGCGCTGCCGGAGAGCGATTACCAGATCATGTCGGTGGCGGAGAACCTCTATGATAAATTTTCCTTAAAGCGGGTGTACTATTCCGCTTTTGTGAATGTCAATGAGGATAGGGATCTGCCCGCCCTTGCGGGAGGCCCGCCCCTGCTTCGTGAACACAGGCTGTATCAGGCGGATTGGCTTCTGCGGTTTTACGGGTTTAAGGTGGATGAGCTTCTGACGGAAAAACGGCCTAATTTCAATACGGCTATCGATCCGAAGGCGGATTGGGCGGTGCGGCATCTGGAGCAGTTTCCGGTGGAGATCAACCGGGCGGACTACCATATGCTTTTGCGGATTCCCGGCGTGGGGGTTAAGAGCGCGGGACGGATCTTGGCAGCCAGACGGTTCGGAAACCTGACCTTTGAAGATTTGAAGAAAATAGGCGTGGTTTTAAAGCGCGCCCTCTATTTTATCACCTGTAATGGGAAAATGATGTACCCCACCAAACTGGAGGAGAACTATATCGTGCAAAACCTTGTTTACCAGAACCAGATGGGCAGGGGAGAACGGCTGCCGTTTCTGGCGGATGGAACCGCATACAGGCAAATGTCTCTGTTTGACGGCGAAGAGTGGAGCGGGAATCTGAGGGCGGTCGGTGAGTGACAGGTGTGGACAAAATGTGACGGCAAGGGATAAGGGACATATTATATGGAAGAGAAGTATTTCATTTGTGAGGATTCGCTGGAAGGTATCTTTACCGGGATCTATGAAGCTTACGCCTTAAGGGAGGGGCATGAGCATGTGCATATCCAGATCGGCGAAGAGGACAACTTGCGATTGTTTGCAGTTTATCTGCATATTTTTCCGGATGCTGTGAAAACTGATAAGGTGGTGCGGACGCTTAAGCAAAGATTGGGAGAGCATGTATATCACACTCTTTGCCGTGCGGCGGCTTCCTGTTATCCGGATAAGGGGGAAGCGGTTTACCGGACGGTGGTGGACGCCATCACGGCGGGAAGCGGAAGACGGGTGCTGGGAAATTTCAAAAACCCTTATGTGGCCAGATGCTTTGAACTGGCCCGTTTCACAGCTAACGAGGCTCACTTTGAGACGGAATTTATCCGTTTTCAGGAGCTTATGGCGGGCGTTTCCGGGGAAAAAGCCGTCCTTTTTTCCAAAATCGGCCCGAAAAACAATGTCGTACCCTTTGTGATGCCGCATTTTGCAGACCGCTTGAGCATTGAAAACTTTATGATTTACGATGAGCACAGGAAGCTTTTCGGCGTCCATCCTGCGCGGGAGGAGTGGTATCTGGTATCGGCGGGAGAGGAATTTGATCTGCAGAAACTTGAGTTTTCCGAAAAAGAGGAGGGATATCAGGAGCTGTTTCGCGCTTTTCATCGTACGATCGGGATCAAAAGCCGGGAAAATAAGCATTTACAGAGACAGATGTGCGCGTATCGTTACCAAGATTATATGGTAGAATTTCAACAAAAATGATAAAATGCAGCCTTGTGAAAGTGCGCAGGCAAAAGATAATAGGCAGATTACACAAAAAACCATTTGATATTCAAAGTAATTATGTAAAGTTGTAAGAATTGCCCAAAAATATGCCAAAATTGTACAAAAACCGAGACAAAAATAACACTTTACAAACGAAACGAAAGGTGTATAATCTACTCAAATGAGGAGCTTGAAAACGTTTTTCTGTGTGTGCCTTTTGCATACATAAATGGAAAAGGAAGGTGAAAATTATGCAACACAAAATCAAATTGAGACCGGACGAGGTAAAGGACTTTGTCAGCGCTGCTACGAAATGTGACTGCGACGTGGATATCTCCTACAACAGCTTTATTGTGGATGCAAAATCCATCATTGGCGTGTTAGGGCTGAATTTCAATCAGATTTTAACCGTTGCGTATAACGGCTACGACGCAGATTTCGAGAGACATCTCAGGAAGTGGGCGGTGGCAGTATAGATTCCGGCGAAAGAAGTGACATTGACTCCCTATGTAAGATAACGTAAGATTATCTTATGTAGGGAGTTTTTGCGCGCATCAGCAGAATCTGCTGATGGCAGAGTTAGAGATAAGGTGATATGACATGGAAGTGCGGATTTCGGTGCGGAGTCTGGTGGAATTTATCCTGCGCTCCGGCGATATTGACAATCGAAAAGCGGCTTCTCCGGAAAATGCCATGCAGGAGGGGGGACGGATTCACCGCATGATTCAGCGGCGGATGGGGCCGTCCTATCAGGCGGAAGTGTCCCTGCGCCATGTCTATGATGCAGAGCGTTACGAAATCGTGGTGGAGGGCCGCGCCGACGGTATTATCACGGAAGAGGGGCGGGTTACCATTGACGAGATCAAGGGAACCTATCACGATCTGGCGAAAATGAAAGGGCCGGTGCCCGTGCATCTGGCGCAGGCGAAATGCTATGCCTATATCTATGCCAGCCAGAACCATTTGGAGGAGATCGGCGTCCGCATGACGTACTGTCATATGGAAACCGAGGAAATCCGCTATTTTCAGGAGCAGTACCAATACAGTCAATTAGAAAAATGGTTTGCCAACCTGATGGAGCAGTACCGGAAGTGGGCGGATTTCCGTTTCGCATGGCAGCAGGACAGGAAAGAATCCATCAGGCAGTTAGGCTTTCCCTTTTCCTATCGGGAGGGGCAGAAAGAACTGGCAACCTATGTCTATCAGACCATTTATCATAAGAGAAAGCTTTTTATCGAGGCGCCGACGGGGGCCGGTAAGACGATTTCTACAGTGTTTCCAGCCGTGAAGGCCATGGGGGAGGGACTTTGCGAGAGAATCTTTTACCTGACGGCTAAGACCATCACCCGCACGGTGGCGGACGATACGATCACGCTGCTGCGGGAGCAGGGTCTGAAATTGAAAAGCGTTATATTGACCGCTAAGGACAAAATCTGTTTCATGGAGGAAACCGAGTGTAATCCGGCTTTCTGTCCTTATGCGAAAGGCCATTATGACAGGGTCAACGACGCCATGTACGACCTGTTGACCCATGTGGACAACTTCACGAGGGAGCAGATCGAGGACTATGCAAAGAAGCATCAGGTTTGTCCCTTTGAGCTGTGTCTGGATATGAGCCTGTTTGCCGATGCGGTCATCTGTGATTACAATTACCTGTTTGATCCCCATGTGTATCTGCGCCGCTTTTTTGCGGAGGGCGTCAGGGGAGAGTATCTCTTTTTGGTGGACGAGGCCCACAATCTGGTGGAGCGGGGCAGGGATATGTATAGCGCTGTGTTGTGCAAGGAAGACTTTCTGGAACTGAAAAAGGCCGTCAAGCCTTACGACGAGAGAATTGCCAAGAATCTGGACAAGTGTAACAAAGAGCTGCTTTATTTGAAACGGGAGTGCGAAGAATACTGTGTGGTAGAGCAGATCGACGGGTTGACGCACGCGCTGATGCGCCTTTCTGCGGCGATGGAAGATTATCTGGAAGATCACGAGGACAGCCCCTTGCGGGGGGATCTTCTAACTTTTTATTTCGAGGTGTCCCATTTCATGGAAATGTATGAGCTGGTCGATGAAAACTATGTGACTTACTCGGAGATACAGGACGACGGCAGCTTTATTGTCAAGCTTTTTTGCGTCAATCCGGCGGTGAACCTTAGAAACTGTATGCAGAGGGGAAGAAGCACCATTCTGTTTTCGGCCACGCTCCTGCCGATTCAATACTACAAGACGCTTCTGGGGGCGGAGGAGGGAGATTATGAGGTGTATGCGAAGTCGGTGTTTCGACCGGAAAAGCTGGGACTCTACATTGCCAGCGACGTGACCAGCCGTTATGCCCGCAGGGGAGAGACAGAGTATTACCGGATTGCTTCCTACATTCACAATGTGATCGAAAAGAGGCATGGCAACTATATGGTCTTTTTCCCTTCCCATGCTTTTTTGCAGCATGTGCTTGAGATTTATCAGGACTATTTTAACAAAGAGGGGGATGTGGAGTGCATCGTGCAGGAAAGCCATATGGATGAGGCGGCGAGAGAGGCTTTTTTGAACCGGTTTCGGGGAAATGAGGACTGTGATCTGCAGGGGTTGATTCAGATGGAGATTGAGATCGAAGAGGAAAGAAGTCTGGTAGGATTTTGCGTGATGGGCGGTATTTTCAGCGAAGGAATTGATCTGAAAAATGACAGTCTGATTGGCGCCATCCTTGTGGGAACAGGTCTGCCTCAGGTCTGTCACGAGAGAGAGCTTTTGAGAACGTATTTTGACGCATGGGGAGAAGATGGGTTTGACTATGCTTACCGTTATCCCGGCATGAACAAGGTGCTGCAGGCGGCGGGGCGGGTGATCCGCACCGTGGATGATTTCGGAATCGTGGCATTGTTGGATGAGCGGTTTCTTTCGCCTGCGTATCAGAGATTATTTCCGAGGGAATGGAAGGAAAAACAGGTTGTAACAGTTGACCAAATAGGTCGTAGAGTGGAACGATTTTGGGATGAATGGCTTTAAAATATGATTTTTTGGCATGATCTGAGCAAGTCAATCTAAAAAAAGACAAAAGTTGTGCCAAAGGGACAAGGTATGTGGATTGACCTTGGCCGTCAAGAGACAAAATGCGATTGACCTGATAGGAACAGGATACTACAGAATGAGTCAACGATTTCGACAGAAAAAAAGATCAAGCGACAAAAAGGTGATAGAAAAAACCGAAAATGACAGACAAATTAGAAAGAAATGAGACAGCATTTGACAGGAAATGACGAAGCTGTCAATGTGGATAACTTTGTGGAAATTGGGGATTTCTCATCCCTTTTTGGGGTTGGTTTTTCAAAATGAGGCGTAATTTTTGTGGAAAAGTCGATATACGGATTTTAGTTTATCAAGAGAAAAAACGGTTCGGTCAATTCCGAAAATAGGAATGCGTTTGACGGGGAATGGCAAAAGGTGGTATACTTGTGCGTGGCAAACTACAATATATTGAAGTGTGAGGGACTGCCCGTGTAAAGGCGGTTTCGGAACGGAGGAAATGATGTGGGCATTTGAAAGTGTATTTTATCAGATATACCCTTTGGGCTTCTGCGGGGCGCCTTTTGAGAACGACGGTGTGCTGGAACACCGGATCTTAAAGGTGAACGATTGGATTCCCCATATGAAGAAGCTGGGAATCGATGCGATTTATTTTTCCCCGGTGTTTGAGTCGGATACCCATGGGTATAATACAAGAGATTATCATACCATCGATTGCAGGCTGGGAACCAACGAGGACTTTAAAAAGGTCTGTGAGAATCTGCATGAGAATGGAATCAAGGTGGTGCTGGACGGTGTGTTCAATCATGTGGGCAGAGGTTTCTGGGCTTTTCAGGATGTGCTGCAAAACAGGGAGCGCTCTCCTTATTTGAGCTGGTTCAACATCAATCTGGGCGGCAACTCGAATTATAACGACGGCCTCTGGTACGAGGGCTGGGAGGGCAACTACGATCTGGTGAAATTAAACCTGAGAAACGGGGATGTGGTCGATCACATTTTGGACAGCGTGAAGGGCTGGGTGGAGGAATTTGACATCGACGGCCTGCGTCTGGATGTGGCATACTGTCTGGATCATGATTTTGTGAGAAGGCTGCGGGCGTTTACCGACGGCTTAAAGCCGGAGTTCTATCTTTTGGGAGAAATGCTGCACGGCGATTACAACCAGATGGTGAATGACCAGATGCTGCACTCCGCTACCAATTACGAGTGTTACAAAGGGTTGTTTTCCAGTTTTAACAGCATGAATATGTTTGAGATCAACCATTCCCTGCTGCGGCAGTTCGGGCCGGAGAACTGGTGCCTTTACCGGGGAAAACATCTGCTCTCCTTTGTCGATAACCATGATGTGAGCAGGATTGCCAGCAACCTCACTAACGAGAAGCATCTGCCGCTTATCTATGCGCTGTGCTTTGGCATGCCGGGAATCCCCTGCGTGTATTACGGAAGCGAGTGGGGCGCCAAGGCCAATAAGAGCGAGGGTGATCCGGCGCTGCGGGCCTGCTTCGAGGAGCCAGAGTGGAATGAACTGACCGATTGGATTGCGAAGCTTGCCGAAGCGAAAAAGGCGTCCAAAGCGCTCAACTATGGCGATTTCCGTTCGGTGGTTCTCACAAACAAACAGTGCATTTTCGAGCGTAAGTGCGAGGATGAGAGAGTTCTTGTGGCCATCAACGCGGACGGGGAAGATTATACGGCTCATTTTGATGCGGGCTGCGGCATGGCTGTGGATTTGATTACGGGAAATGACCACGATTTCGGCGGCGGAAGCACCCTGCCCGCCTACAGCGCGTATTTTTGGAAGATGGAGAAATAACAGTTCAGCCAGAGCGGCATTTGCCGGGCAAATCATGCTTGGAAAAAAATATCTTGACAACGCCCGCCGCATATACTAAGATGGCAGAAACACCAAAAAATGTAACTGTTGAGAAAAGCAAATTTTAGAAAGGAGGTAATCTTATGTTTATACATGATATCAATTTTGCAGTCGATAGAAATACACAACTGCATAGGAATGCGTTACGTGAAATTACCTCCGCATATAGAAAAACCGGCTGGGGCAGGGTTTGTTGACTCTGATGGTCGGTAAATAGATATGCTGGGCTTTTAGGGCTGTAGGTGATTCCACCTACAGCCTTTTTTTGCGCGTATAGGCATCTCGAGTCTGCTTATCGCAGCGATACACAGGGGGATAGGGGTTTATGAAAAAAATAACAAGTTACATATGGGACTACCGCTTTTCTTATCTGGGAGCCGTACTGTCACTTTTTGCTGCGGTTACGCTGGATATGGCTGCGCCCAGATTGACGGCGCATGTGGTGGATGATGTGATCGTGGGCGGAAAGATCGGGGAGTTGAAGTTTTTGCTGCTTGGGTTTCTTGGCGTAGGGCTTGGCCGGTGCATCTTCCAGTATGTGAAGGAGTACACCTTCGACAAAAACGGCGCCAGAATTTCCGGGGATATGCGAAGGGATCTGTTCCGGCATATCCAGTCTTTGAGCGCGGACTTTTTCGACCGGACCAATACGGGGGAGCTGATGGCCCGCGTCAAGGAAGATATCGACCATATCTGGGATGCGGTGGGCTATGTGGGAATGCTGCTGATCGAGGTCGCTTATCATACGGGCATTATTCTGGTCTGTATGGGTACGATTAACGGGAAGCTGGCGCTGCTTTCCGGGGCGGCTATGCTTCTGTGCGGAGTCGTGGCGGTAATTATGGAGCGGAAGCTGGGCGCGGTCTACGAGGCGATCAGCGAGGAGAACGCGGTTTTAAACACGGTGGCGGAGGAAAATCTGGGCGGCGTGCGCACGGTCAAGGCCTTCGCAAGGGAAGCCTTTGAGATCGACAAATTTCTTTCCCACAACAAACGGTACTATGATCTCAATATGGCGCAGTCCGGGGTGCTTGTGCGCTACTATCCGGTTTTTACGGTGATTTCTCTGCTTTTGCCGTTGTTGACCTTATTGGTCGGCGGACGGTTTGTGATCGACGGGGAGATGACGCTTGGGCAGTTGACGGCATTTGTGGAGTATTCCATGAATATCGTCTGGCCCATGGAGATGCTGGGCTGGCTTACCAACAGCTTCTCCTCCGCAGTGGCGTCTAGCAAAAAGATACGAAAAATATATGAGGAAACACCTACGGTCATGGAATCAACTGAACCGGTCAAAATAGAAAAAGTGCTGGGAAAAGTGTGCTTTGACCACGTTTCCTTCCACAAGGCGGATATGCATGAGATTCTGCATGATATCACCTTTACTGTGGAAGCGGGGAAAACGCTTGGCATTATGGGGACGACGGGGGCGGGAAAAACCTCGATCATTCAGCTCTTACAGCGGATGTATGACGCGACGGGCGGCACAATCTATCTGGATGATGTGGATATCCGCGAGCTTTCGTTAGAGCAGCTTCGCACGAGTATCAGCTTTGTGATGCAGGATGTTTTTCTGTTTTCGGATACCATAGTCGATAATATCAAGCTGGGGAAAAAGGAATTTTTGGATTTTAAGACGGTGCGCAAGGCGTCCACGGACGCGCAGGCCAGCGGATTTATCGAGCGGATGGAAAAGCAGTACGATACGGTGATCGGCGAGCGGGGAGTGGGATTGTCCGGCGGGCAGAAACAGCGCATTACCATAGCGCGCGCTTTCTCTAAGAAAAATCCGATTCTGGTGCTGGACGATTCTACTTCCGCGCTGGATACGGAGACGGAGCAGTTGATCCAGCAGACGCTTACCCAGCTCGGAGATACGACGAAGATTATTATCGGCCATAGAATCAGCGCGGTGCGGCACGCGGACGAGATTCTTGTGCTGGAAGGCGGCGCCATTGCAGAGCGGGGAACGCATGAGGAACTTCTCGCAAAGCGGGGATTGTATTATGAAACATACCTGTCCCAGTACGGGGAGGTTTTGGAAGGAGGTGGGGAAGGTGTCCTTCAACTCGTATAAAGATGATGAACAGAGCACGAAACGGAGTAAGGCGCAGACGTTAAAGCGGCTGCTTGGCTATTTGTTTGCTTATAAATGGCAGATTATTCTGGTGCTTGCAGTTATGGGGTACGGCGTGGCGGTGCGTTTGATCAACCCGCTGATTATGGAGTCCGCCATAGATGACTATATTGGTCAAAACGATTTTAAGGGGCTTTTTAGGCTGCTAACGGCGGCGCTTGCCATTAATCTGACGCTGGTGGCGACGGTAAAGCTGCGGATGTATCTGATGGCGAAGGTGTGCAACCGGATTCTCTTGACGATTCGGCAGGAGCTGTACACCCATATCCAGAAATTGGATTTTGCCTTTTTCGACAGCAGGCCCACGGGAAAAATTCTTGCCCGCATTATCGGGGATATCAATTCCCTGAAAGACGTGCTTTCCAACTGCGTGACCACGCTTGTGCCGGACGCGCTCAAGGTGATCGCCGTGATCGTAATTATGGTCTGCAAAAATCCGGCGCTTGCGTTTGCGTCCTTGCTCACCCTGCCGTTTATGGCGGCGGCGACCTTTTTTATCGAATATAAGGCGCATCCGCGCTGGCAGATCTTCCGCAAGAAGTCGGCCAATTTAAACGCTTTTATTCACGAGGATATGGCGGGAATCCGCATTATCCAGAGTTTTCATGCCGAGAAGGAGACGGAGGATACCTTTGACGAGCTTCTGGAAGAGCACAGAAACGCCTTTTTTGACGCGGTGCGCATGAGCGACTCCTTCGGTTCCGTGATCGATTTCTCATGGGGGCTTGGCTGCATTTTCCTCTATTTTACGGGAATTGTGATTCTGGGCGTGGACGCGGTGTCGGTGGGAACCTTTATCGCTTTCGGCACTTACCTGAATATGTTCTGGCAGCCGATCCATAATATCAGTAACTTCTATAACCAGCTTGTGACGAACATTGCGGGGGCGGAGCGGATCTTCGAGATTCTGGATACGGAGCCGGGCATTGCGGACGGCAAGGCGGCGGTAACCATGCCGGAGATTTCGGGGGAAGTGGTTTTTGACTATGTGAGTTTTTCCTATGACGATAAGGTGAAGGTGTTGGACGACGTGAGCTTTACGATCAGGCCGGGCGAGACGATTGCGCTGGTGGGGCCTACGGGAGCAGGAAAGACTACCATAGTCAATCTGATCAGCCGTTTCTATGAGGTGACGGACGGCGCGGTCCGGATCGACGGGCAGGACGTGCGCGGCGTTACGATTGAGAGCCTGCGCAGACAGATGGGAATTATGACGCAGGATAACTTCCTCTTTTCCGGCACGATTCGGGACAACATCCGATACGGCAGACTGGACGCAACGGATGAGGAGATCGAGGCGGCCGCCAGAGCGGTCAACGCCCATGACTTTATTAGGAAATTGGAAAAGGGATATGATACGGAGCTTTCCGAGCGGGGAGGCGGGCTTTCGGTCGGTCAGAAGCAGCTTCTGGCCTTTGCAAGGACGATGGTTTCCAATCCGAAGATCCTGATTTTGGACGAGGCGACTTCCAGCATCGACACGAAGACGGAGCTTCTGGTGCAGGAGGGGATCGAGCATCTGCTGGCGGGCAGGACGTCTTTTGTCATTGCCCACAGATTGTCTACCATCCGTAAGGCGGACCGCATTTTTGTGGTGGATGACGGTAAGATACTGGAAGAGGGCAGCGCGGAGGAGCTGATGGCCAAGAAAGGGCTTTATTATCAGCTTTATCAGAACAGTATTTTGTAAATCGGGTTGACAAAAAAATATTTTACTTTATAATTTAAGCTAATTACTTAAATAATGAGTAAAAACGGGGGTAAAGGCTGCCGTCCCGGGGGAACGGGACAGAAGCGGCGTAAAATGGGGATATGGCAAAAGCGGTAAGAATGTCGGATATTGCGCAGGAGATGGGCGTCAGCACGGTGACGGTGTCGAAAGCGCTGTCGGACCAGAAGGGCGTCAGCGAAGAACTTCGTATGAAAATTAAAGAAAAGGCGCAGGAGATGGGGTATAAGACAGCCTCCACGCGGTACAGGGAGCGGTCTGAAAGCAGCAAAAGCTATACCTTCGGCGTGATTGTGTCGGATCGTTTTCTGGCGAAATATGAATCCTTCTATTGGAATCTTTATCAGGAGGTGGCAACAGCCGCAGTGCAGAAGGGCTGCTTTACCATGCTGGAGGTGCTGAAAGCGGAGGATGAGGATAAGCTTGTTATGCCAAGGCTTCTGGGGGAGCGGAAGGCGGAAGGCCTGATCGTCATAGGAAGATTGCAGGAAGCTTATATGGAACGGCTGATCGAGCAGGTGGATATTCCTTTTATTCTGCTTGATTTCACGGATCGGAACGGCGCTTATGACGCGGTGGTCTCCAACAGCTATATGGGAATGTACCGTATGACCAATTATCTGTTTGATATGGGACACCGGGAGATCGGATTTGTGGGCAACGTCTTTTTTACGGGATCGATTACGGATCGTTTCTTCGGTTATTTAAAGTCGCTGGCGGAACATGGGGTAGAGCTGGAAAAAGAGTGGGTGCTGCAAGACAGAAACCAGCAGACGGGCAGATCGGATGTCGGGTTTGCATGGAAGCTTCCCCAAAAGATGCCCACGGCGTTTGTCTGCAACAACGACGTGGCGGCGGCTACGCTTGTGGGTCATTTACAGCAGAAGGGCTTTCGGGTGCCGGAGGACATTTCCGTGGTGGGGTATGACAATTACCAGCCGCCGGGGCTGTGCGACGTGAGAATTACCACTTACGAGGTCGATATGTCGGGGATGGCGGAACAGACGGTGGAAAATTTGATCAGTAAGCTTTCCGGGGAAAACTATAAACAGGGCGTGACGATCGTGGATGGAAGGATCGTCTATAAAGAGAGCGTGAGCGAAAGGAAAGCATAGCGGAAAAACATGGTTATAAAAAAGAGAAGAGGCGCATCAGTGCAGATGCGCCTCTCTGTATGCCTGAGGGGTAGCGCCATATTCTTTTTTAAAGAGATGGATAAAGTGGTTGGTGTTTTCATAGCCGATTTCCAAGGCGATCTCGTGGATCTTTTTTTGGGTGGAGAGCAGCAGGGTTTCTGCGGCCTCCATTCTTTTTTTATTGAGGTATTTCAGGGGAGGCAGGCCGAAGGCAGCGGAAAATTCGTGACAGATCCGGTATTTATTCCGATGGCACCGCCGTTCCAGATCACTGAGCTGGATATGGGCTGTCAGGTGATTGTCGATATAATGCTTCAACTCCGCCAGATAGGGGGCGCAGAGGCCGTCCTGCTTTTCCGGAGGGATCGCATTTACGAAAAGCTCCGTCAAAATAGCGGTGATATGGCCCGCGTCCCGCAGCTTATTTTCTAAAGCGGCGCCGGTACTGCCGGCGAGGAGCTGGTACAGCTCTCTGCGTATTGGAGAATACGCGTCAGTCTGCAAAAGCAGAAAGGATTTGAAGGGAACCAAAGCTTCGTAAACGGGAAAAAGCCCCCCCCAAGCGAAAAAGTGATAATGCGCCAAGGGCTGCGGGAAGCTGTCAGCGAAAAGGACAGCTCACGGCAATCCAGATAGAGGAGAGAACCGATGGGAAGCGCCTGTTCTTTGCCGGAAAGACGCAGCGTTCCCGCACCTTCCAGCGTGCAGATCAGCATACGGCAGGTAAGCGGCCCAAAGGAGAGCGTGACAGAGGGTTCGACGGTAACGCTGCCGCCGCTTAAGACAGTGGGAAGCTGTGCTGCAGCCGTCTCTGAAAGGCTGTAAAAGGAGCCGGCATAGTAGGCGGCTTCCGGTATGTGTTCTGAAGGCTGGGCAGTTTTGATCGTGAGCGCCGCCTCATACTGTTCTTGAAATGTCATGCAGCCATCCTTTCCTTTTTCCGTGGAGTCTGTTTATATGATCCATAATCCTTGTGGCATTTCTTTACTTTCTTATCACAAACATCACATATAAAAGTAATTTAAGTTAATATTAGTTTGTAATATTAAGCTTATAATATTTAAAAACCAAATATCTATCGTTAAAATAGACAAAAAATAAAGCAATAAATTGTACAAATAGAGGAAAAGTACAAAATATGGCAACAATGATAGATAAAACGCAATAAAAATTGATGATTAAAAATTTAACAAATGTATACTTAATTTAAAGTTAAATAATTAACTAACGGCTCATGAAAGCCAGACTAAAAGGAGGAAATTATTATTATGAAACTGAGAAAAGTGTTAGCTCTTACCTTGGCAATGTCCATGACGCTCTCTCTGGCAGCCTGCGGCGGCGGTTCCGACGAGGGCGGCGCAGATGCTCCGGCAGCAGAGACGCCCGCAGCGGACAGCGGTGCGGAAGCGGAAGCTCCGGCAGCAAATGACGGCGCGGAGGCGGAGGCTCCCGCAGCGGCATCCGGCCTTACATACGCATCCATTAATCTGGGTGAGGACTACAAGGATCTGAGCACCACAATCAAATTTATCCATCATAAGACAGACCGCGAAGAGGATGGGACGATTCCCGATCTGATCGCAAAGTTTAACGAGGTATATCCGAATATCACGGTTGAGACCGAGGGTGTTACGGATTATGCGGAGGATGCTCTGCTTCGTCTTTCTTCCGGCGACTGGGGCGACGTGATGTTCATTCCCGCGATAGATGCGGCGGATCTTCCCACCTACTTTATTCCTTACGGCACAGTGGACGAGATGAGCCAGTTTGTAAACTTTGCAGACCAGTGGAAGGATGCGGCGGGCAACTGCTACGGCATCGGTTACATGGGTAACGCGCAGGGCGTTCTTTACAATAAGAAGGTGTTTGCGGACGCTGGCGTGACGGAGCTTCCTAAGACTCCCGACGAGTTTATCGCAGCCCTGCAGGCGATCAAGGACAACACGGACGCGATTCCGCTTTACACAAACTACGCGGCAGGCTGGACCATGGGCGGCGCGTGGGACGGTTATCTTGGCGCGATTACAAACGGCGATGAAACATGGTTAAACCAGAAATTCATCCATGAGGCGGAGCCTTTCAAGGATCACGGCGACGGCACAGGCCCTTACGCACTTTACAAGATTCTCTATGATGCGACGGCACAGGGTCTGATCGAGGAAGACTACACTACCACAGACTGGGAGGGCTGCAAGCCCATGATCAACAACGGCGAGATCGGCGCTATGGTGCTCGGTTCTTGGGCGGTTGCGCAGATGAAAGCGGCTGGCGATCATCCCGACGATATCGGTTACATGCCTTTCCCGATCACCGTAAACGGACAGCAGTATGCAACGGCAGGTCCGGACTACTGCTACGGCATCAATGCGAACGCTTCCGACGACAACAAAGCGGCGGCTATGGTATTTGTAAAGTGGATGGTAGAGGAGTCCGGCTGGTGCGATCTGGAGGGCGGATACCCGATCTCCAAGACAGCTCCTACTTCCTTCGTATTTGACGGCGTAAACGTGGTCAACAATGTGACTTCCCTGCCCGGCGAGGAAGATATCATGAACAACCTCAACTCTGAATCCGAGCTTTCCTTCAACCAGGGCGGCGACGCAAAGGTACAGGCAATCGTTGAGGCGGCATTTACAGGCGCGCAGACTTATGACGAGATCATGGCGGACTGGACTACGGCTTGGAACGCGGCGCAGGAAACGCTTGGAGTAGAGATTCTCTACTAAGAAAGGATTTTTCGAAAGAGTTTTGTAAGTTGTTATAAGGTTTAAGTGGATAATCGGGGCTGACACAGGAAAAAACAAAAGTGGCAGCCCCTAACTATCAGGAGGGTAGCGTATGGCGGCACAGGCAAATACAGCGGGAACCAAGAAAGGGTTTCTGCAATGGGCAAGAAGCAGAAAGGGTCAGCAGATTATTATCATCGTTGCGTTTATGATTGTTCCGCTGGCATTGTTATTTACTTTTACATATCTTCCATTCGGTGAAATGGTGGGGTACAGCTTTTATCAGATGAAATATGTGGGCAAACGAACTTTTGTGGGCTGGAAGAACTATGCGAGCGTGTTCAGCAGGAAGGACTGCTTCGGGGCGCTTAAGCTGAGCCTTTATTATATGGGCGGTTCGATTGTACAGCTCGCGTTGGCTTTGTATCTGGCGACCATTTTAAGCTTTAAGGTAAAGGGCGGCAATATCTTTAAGGGGTTTATGTTTTTCCCTTATCTGATTAACGGTATCGCCATCGGTTTTATTTTCAAATTCTTTTACACCAGAGGCTTCGTGTTCGATACGGTGCTGCAGTGGTGCGGTTTTCAGTTAGACAATCTTCCCTTCTGGCTGCGCGACCAGAGGATTAACAATATATCCCTTGTGGGCACGTCCGTGTGGCGTTACTTCGGGCAGAATATGGTGCTCTTTATTGGCGCGATCATGTCCGTGGACTCCGAGCTGTACGAGGCGGCCATGTTGGACGGCGCGAACCGTTTCCAGCAGTTTAGGTACATCATCCTGCCGAGCATTAAGACAATCGTCACTTTAAATGTAATCCTGTCGATCACAGGTTCTTTGAGCGCATTCGAGCCGCCCTATGTTATTACCAGCGGCGCGAACGGAACGGGTACTTACTTCGTGGTTATGAACGAGATTGCCCACACCCAGCAGAAAGTAGGTCTGGCTTCGGCTATGGCGGTGGTGCTCCTTTTGATTATCTTTGCGGCGACCATTTTACAGAAGCTGTTCTTCAAATATGTGTTTAGGAATGCGGAGGACGAAGACTTCGGCGCAGCGGCAAGGCGCGACAAAAAGCTGGCGAAATATGCGGCTAGAAAGGCGGGGAGATAGATGACAGCATTACAGAAATTCGGACATTACTTAGTGATTTTTATCAAATATTTATCGTTGGTGTTCTTTTCTTTCGTGGCGGTACTGCCGGTGGTTTCCTGTGTGATCACGGCCTTTAAGTCGGAGGAGGAGTACCAGAGCACGAACGTGATGACGCTGCCCATGAGCTGGGCGAATCCGGATAACTTTTTGCAGGCTTTTGACCGGGCGAACATGGGGCGGGCGTTTATCAACTCCACCATCGTTTTGGTCACCGTGCTCGTGGTGTCTGTGCTTGTAGGTACGTCTCTGGCCTATGTGCTGAACCGCTTTCAGTTTCCGGGCAACGGCCTGATCAGAAATCTCTTCCTCTTTGCGACCCTGCTTCCGGGCGTTGCCATGCAGGTTGCGGTGTACGAGATTATGACCAACCTGAATTTTATCAATACGCTTCACGGTTATATTATCATGATGTGCGGCACGGACGTAATTGCGATTTACATTTACATCCAGTTCTTTGAAAATATCAGCGTGTCGCTCGATGAATCGGCGATTATCGACGGCGCGTCCTACTTTACGATTTACTCTAAGATTTTGCTGCCCCTGTTAAAACCGGCCATCGTGACGGCCTGTATTTTAAAGGGCGTAGGCACTTACAACGAGTATTACTGCGCGAACTTGTATTTGCAGAATAAAAAGCTTCTGCCGACGGTGGCTACCAGCCTTTATACCTTCGTGGGTCCTCTGGGCAGCAAGTATAACCTGATCTGCGCGGGCGTGATCATTTCCCTCCTGCCGGCCCTGATCGTCTTTATCCTGTTCCAGAAGCAGATCTACAGCGGCATGACCGCTGGCTCTGTCAAAGGTTAGACTAGCGTATGGTGAAGTTGTACAAAAAGCGGATGTCCTTTTGAGACAAGATGCTGTTTTTACGAAAAAGGGCGCAAGTGGATTGACATTATCAAGATTTACTTTATAATTTAATTAACAGTTAAGTTATTTCGCTCGCTTTTAAGCTAAATATTAAGCTGGAAGCGGGCGAAACGCTTATACAGACGGGAAAAGGGAAAAAAGGAGGGGAGACTACCATGATGGTGGAAGAGGTCAGAAAGCATCTGACAGACTGCATTATTCCTTTTTGGAAGGGGCTTCGGGACGATGAGAACGGCGGCTATGCCGGTTACATGGATTACGACCTGAATGTGGACAAAAAGGCGGTGAAGGGATGTATCTTAAACAGCCGCATTACGTGGTTTTTTGCAAACGCTTATATGGCGCTTAAGGACGAGTCGCTGTTAGCGGAAGCAAGACACGGTTACGAGTTTATGCAGAAATACTGCGTGGATCAGGAGAAGGGCGGGGTTTACTGGTCGGTAGACTACAAGGGCACGCCGGAGGATACGACCAAGCATACGTACAATCAGGCTTTTTCGATTTATGCGCTTTCTTCTTATTATGACGCGTCAAAGGACGAGGGCGCGTTAAAGACGGCCATGGAGCTGTTTCATATCATCGAGGAGCGCTGCATGGACGAGATCGGCTATAAGGAAGCGTTCGACAGGGAATTTCGTGAGATCGAAAACGATAAGCTTTCCGAGAACGGCGTGATCGCGGATAAAACCATGAATACCCTGCTGCATGTGTTCGAGGCGTACACGGAGCTTTACCGGGTAAGCGGCGACGGGGCGGTGAAAAAGAGGCTCATGTGGATTCTAGACACCATTGCGGAGAAGATTTATAATCCGGCGCTGCATAGACAGGAAGTGTTTTTTGACAGGGAAATGAATTCCATTTTAGACCTGCACTCCTACGGGCATGATATCGAGACGGCTTGGTTAATCAGAAGAGGAACGGATGTATTAGGGGATGATACATACACGGAGAAGATGCTGCCGATCATACTTGACTTAACTAGTCAAGTGTATCGGACAGCCTTCGACGGACACTCTCTTGCCAATGAGTGCGAGAAGGGCGTGGTCGATGAAAACCGCATTTGGTGGGTGCAGGCGGAGACGCTGATCGGCTTTTTGAACGGATACCAGCTCGCGCCGGAGCACACGGAGTATCTGGAAGGCGCGCGGTCGGTATGGAGCTTTATCAAGGAGCACGTAATCGATAAGCGGCCCGGTTCCGAGTGGTTCTGGGATGTGAACAAGGAAGGAAAGTCCGTCAGCGGGAAACCGATTGTGGAGCCTTGGAAATGTCCTTACCATAACGGGAGGATGTGCTTGGAAGTGATCAGAAGGGGAATTGACTAGAATAGGAAATGGAGGAGAAAGCAATGCTGCATCAACAGTATTATGTAGAACTGGATAAGTACAAGAAGCTGATCGAACGCAAAAATGTGAAATCCGACAATTACAACGGTATTTACGACAGGTATCAGTATCCGGTGCTGACAAGGGAGCACATTCCGCTGCACTGGCGCTACGATTTAAACCCGGAGACAAATCCGTATTTTATGGAGCGTCTCGGCGTGAATGCGGTGATGAACTCTGGAGCCATCGAGCTGAACGGGAAGTATTATCTGGTAGCCAGAATTGAGGGTAACGACAGGAAATCGTTCTTCGGCGTGGCGGAGAGCGACAACGGCATCGACGGTTTCAAGTTTTGGGATTATCCGATTCTTTTACCGGACACCTGCCCGGAGGAGACGAACGTTTATGATATGCGTCTCACCAAGCATGAGGACGGTTATATTTACGGCGTGTTCTGTTCCGAGAGTAAGGACACCACGGTAAACGATCTGTCTGCGGCGGTGGCTGCGGCGGGTATTGTGAGGACGAAGGATTTAAAGAATTGGGAGCGGCTTCCCAATCTGGTAACTAAGCGTTCTCCCCAGCAGAGAAACGTGGTGCTGCATCCGGAATTTGTGGACGGTAAGTATGCTTTCTATACAAGACCCATGGACGACTTTATCGAGACCGGGTCGGGCGGCGGCATCGGTTTTGGCCTGTGCGACGATATCACCCATGCGGTGGTGGATGAGGAGAAGATGACCTCCATCCGCAGATACCATACGATTACCGAGGCGAAAAACGGCGCGGGCGCGCCTCCGATTAAAACGAAGGACGCGTGGATTCATATTGCCCACGGCGTGCGCAATACGGCGGCCGGACTGCGTTATGTGATCTATGCGTTTGCCACCGATTTAAAAGATCCTTCCAAGGTGATCGCGGAGCCGTCCGGTATGCTGATCGGCCCTAGAGACTGGGAGCGCGTGGGCGATGTGTCTAACGTCGTATTTACCAACGGCGCGATTGCGAAGGACAACGGCGAGGTTTATATCTATTATGCGGCCAGCGATACGAGAATGCACGTAGCCACAACGACCATCGACAAGCTGACGGACTATGTGTTCAATACGCCAAGAGACCCGTACCGTTCCGTGGAGTGCGTGGCGCAAAGATGCGACTTTATTAAGAAAAATCTGGAATTTTTGAAACAACAATAAAAGAAAGGCGGAAAAGAAAATGAGCGAAGTAAAAATGATCAGTCCAGCGGTAAAGAATGTGCCTTGGCAGGAGAAGCCGGCAGGGCTTACAGGCGCGCCGATTTGGAGATACAGCGAGAACCCGATTATTGGCAGAAACCCGGTGGAAGGGGTTGCCAGAATTTTTAACAGCGCGGTGATGCCTTATGAAGATGCGTTTATCGGCGTGTTCCGTGGGGAACAGGTAAACGGCATTCCCTATATCTATCTGGGACACAGCAAGGATGCGATCCACTGGGAGTTTGAGAAGGAGAAGATTCCCTTTAAGGATGAGCAGGGCAATGATTTTATGCCGGTATACGCTTACGACCCCCGTCTGGTGAAGGTAGAAGATACTTATTATATTATTTGGTGTCAGGATTTCTATGGCGCGTCCATCGGTATGGCGAAGACCACGGATTTCAAGACCTTTACCAGAATTGAGAATCCGTTCATTCCGTTTAACAGAAACGCGGTGCTGTTCCCTAGAAAGATTAACGGAAACTTTGTGCTCTTAAGCCGTCCTTCCGATTCGGGACATACGCCTTTCGGCGATATATTCTTGAGCGAGAGCCCGGATATGGTGTATTGGGGGAAACACAGGCACGTGATGGGCAGAAGCTCCGAGTGGTGGGAGTCCGTTAAGATCGGCGGCGGCGCTGCTCCTATTGAGACAAGCGAAGGATGGCTGTTGTTCTACCACGGCGTGACCGGCACCTGCAACGGTCTTGTATATTCCATCGGCGGCGCGATCCTCGATATCGATCAGCCGTCCAAGGTGCTGTACCGCTGCGAGAACTTCCTGCTGACCCCGGAGGAGTGGTATGAGGAGAGAGGCTTCGTGCCCAACGTATGCTTCCCCTGCGCTACCATTCATGACTCCGAGAGCGGTAAGATTGCCCTCTACTATGGCTGCGCGGACAGCTATGTGGGACTGGCGTTTACGAAGCTGGATGAGATCGTGGATTATATCAAGAAAAACAGCCACACGACCGAGTCCGATACGGAGATCGGGATTCGATAAGGTGCGCGCATAAGCAGAGTCAAAAAGCGTCGCAGACTGGATACATGCTTGCATGTGAGACGGTTTGCGACGTTTTTTGACGAGCAACGCGAGCGAGGAATGCGGAGCATTTCGAGCCTGCTTATGCGCAAAATGAGAGGCCGTCGCATACTTTATAGCATATGGAATTATGAAAATATGAATGTGAAGGAGAGTAAAGCCATGGCAATCGGATATCTGACCATGCAGGCGAGAACGGCTCATGAAGCGCTGCCTCTGCAGGGCGTACAGGTCACGGTACTGGACGATGAGCAGAACCGCATTTATGAGTTGACGACGGATGAAAACGGCGAGACGAGAAGGGTCTCGCTGGAAACTATGGACAAACGCTACTCGCAGGATGAAAATTTTACGGGTACGCCTTATATCACCTACAATGTATTTGCGCAAGCGGAAGGATTTGATTCGGTTTCTGTTTCTGAGATTCCGATATTCGACGGGCAGTCGGCAATCCTTCCGCTTGTTCTTGTTCCCATTTCGGGGCAGCGGCAGGGCGGAATGCAGACGGAAATTATGGTGGGCGCGCCAGCAGTCGCCATGGAGGGAGAGCGGGAGCCGGAGGGCGATCTGCAAAGCGGGGAATCCCCGCAGGTGCTGCGGCAGGTCGCGATACCGAACCCGATCACGGTGCATCTGGGGACGCCGAATTCCGCAGCTTCTAACGTACAGGTGTCTTTTCCCGACTATGTGAAAAATGTGGCCAGCAGCGAGATCTATCCGACTTGGCCGGAGGCGTCTTTGCGGGCGAATATCTATGCGATGATCACGTTTGCGCTGAACCGGGTTTATACGGAGTGGTATCGGGCGCAGGGGTATTCCTTTGACATTACGAATAGTACGTCGTATGACCAGTATTTTGTTTACGGACGGCCCATTTACGACTCGATCAGCAGGGTCGTAGACCAGATATTCAACGAATATGTCCGCAGGCAGGGGCAGCAGGCGCCCTATTTTACATCTTTCTGCAACGGCACCACCACGACCTGCAGGGGCATGTCCCAGTGGGGGACGGTGACGCTTGCGAATCAGGGCTATACGCCGATTAGGATTTTGCGGTATTATTATCCGGACGATGTGGAAATTGCGCAGACCAATGTCATCACGAATATGCTGACTTCCTATCCGGGGACCTTGCTCCGGGTGGGCAGCACAGGACTGGACGTGCAGACGATTCAAAACTATCTGCGGCGGATCAGGCAGAATTACCCGGCAATCCCGGCGATCACCGACCAGGAGGGCACCTTTGGGGACAGCACGCGGGCGGCGGTCGTGAAATTCCAGAATATTTTCGGGCTGGCGCCGGACGGCATTGTAGGAAAGTCTACTTGGTATAAAATTTCCAGCCTGTATACGGCAGTCACCAGACTGGCGGAGCTAAACAGCGAGGGGACAAATCTGGGCATCGGAACCGTGCCGCCCGCCTCTGTGCTGCGGGAGGGATCGAGGGGGCAGGATGTGATTACCTTACAGTATCTGCTCAGCTTAATCTCCGAATATTATCCCGACGTCCCGGCTTTATCCCAAGACGGTATTTTCGGCGCAGGGACGAAGCGGTCGGTCATTGCGTTCCAAAGAAGGATGGGGCTTGCGGCGGACGGTATTGTGGGTCCGGCCACGTGGAATGCGCTTTACAGAACCTATCAGGGAATTATGCAGAATGTGCCCACACCCAATCCGAATCCGACGCCCGATACGGGAGGCAGTTCTTTTACCTACACCGTGCGCGCAGGCGATACGCTGTGGCTTTTGGCAAACCGGTTTGGCACTACTGTGGATGAAATCATGCGGCTGAATGGCCTAAGAAGCGATCTCCTACAGATTGGGCAGGTGCTGCAGATTCCGTCATAAGTATAGATTGTCTTTTTTGATAAGCGTGGTATACTGGAATGAGAAATATCTTATTATCTTACGTGACGGAGGAACAGTTCGGTGAGAATTATCATAGCGGGAGACGGAAAGGTCGGCTCTACGCTGACGAGACAGTTGGTTGCGGAAGGACATGACATTACCCTGATCGATGCGAAAGCGGAGGTCTTGGAGGCCAGTGAGGAGCGGTATGATATCATGGCTGTGCAGGGAAACTGTGCAGCTATGGCGACGCTCCTGAAAGCCGGCGTGGAGGAGGCGGATATCCTTCTTGTCATGACCGGGGCGGACGAGGTTAATCTGCTCTGCTGCGCGATTGCCCACGGCATGAATCCAAAACTACATACCATAGCCAGAATCCGTAATCCGGAATACAAGGATCAGATTTATCAGATGAGGCATCTGTTCGGATTGTCCATGGTGGTCAATCCTGAGGGGCAGGCGGCCGCCGAGATGGAGAGACTGATCAAGTACCCGGGTTTTTTGAAGAGGGACACGTTTGCCAAGGGCAAGGTAGAAATCGTAGAACTGCGGATCGGAGAGGACTCGAAACTCTGTAACGTAGGCCTTTATGATCTGCATAGTGTGGTGAAATGTAAGATTCTGGTCTGCGCGGTTTTGCGGGACAGTAAGGCAATCATCCCGGACGGTAATTTCGTATTGCAGTCCGGCGACCGGATTTTCGTGACGGCTTCCACCAGAGAATTGACTGTATTCCTCAATAATATGGGAATTATCACGCATAGAGCGAAACGCGTGATTTTGTGCGGCGGCGGCCGGCTCAGCTTTTATCTGGCCCAGATCCTCAATCGGGACGGCCTTATGGTGGAAATCATAGAGCAGGATTATGACAGATGCTTGTCGTTGGCAAATCAGCTCCCCGATGTGACGGTGGTGCATGGCGACGCCAGCAACGAGCTTTTGCTGGAGCGGGAAGGGATCGGGGAATGCGACGTGCTCGTCACATTGACCGGGGTGGACGAATTGAATTTATTTATTTCCCTGATCGGCAGCAATGCGGGCACACCTCAGATTATCACTAAGCTGGGGCGGCTTTCCAATAACCGGATTTTGGATAAGCTGTCTGTGGGAAGCACCATCAGCCCCAAGGATCTTTGCTGTAACGATATCGTGCGGTATGTGCGCGCGATCAGAAACCAGACTGGCGCGGCCCAAGCCGTCAACGTGATTGCGGACGGGCAGGCGGAGGCCATAGAGTTTATTGTGGACGGAAATACCAAACATTGCGGCGAGCCGCTGAAAAAGCTGAAACTCAAGAAAAATATCCGTGTGGCGGGCATCAACAGGCATAACAGCTTTGAGATACCGAACGGCGATTCATTTTATGAAAACGGGGATGGCGTGATCATCGTCACAGGCAGGGATGAGGTTATTTATCAGCTTAACGATATTTTTGAATAGTTGGTGTCAGTATGAATTACAGGATGATGGGAAAATTTATCAGCAGGATTTTGATGGTGGAGGCGGTGTTTATGCTTCCGGCCCTGCTGATTGCCGTATATCACGGGGAAGAGAAGACGATATTTGGGTTTTTGACCGGAATGGTCATTACTCTTGTGGTGGCGCTGTTACTGTATCTGCTCTGCCGGAAAGCCAGAAAGGGTTTTTACGCGAGAGAGGGCTTGGTCTGTGTGGGCGCAAGCTGGATTATGATGAGTCTTTTGGGATGTCTTCCTTTTTATTTTTCGCGGGAGATTCCCCGTTTGATCGACGCGCTTTTTGAGACGGTTTCCGGGTTTACCACCACTGGCGCTTCCATTTTGCCGGAGGTAGAGTCCATGTCCATGGGAAATCTCTACTGGCGCAGCTTTACCCACTGGCTGGGCGGGATGGGCGTCTTGGTGTTTGTGCTGGCTATCGGCAGGGGCCGGGAAAAGGAAGGCTATACCATGCACCTGTTACGGGCGGAGAGCCCCGGACCCAAGGTGGAAAAGCTGGTGCCCAAAATGAAGGACACCACGAAAATTCTATACGTGATCTATATTTTTCTTACGATCTTAAATGTGATTTTCCTGCTGGCAGGCGGAATGCCTTTGTTTGACGCGGTGTGTACGGCTTACGGTACGGCGGGCACAGGCGGTTTTGGCATCAAGAACGACAGTATAGCGGGATACAGCCCTTACTTACAGAATGTCTGCACGGTGTTTATGCTGCTGTTCGGCGTGAACTTTAGCTGTTATTATATGCTGGCGATCCGTCAGGTCAAAAGCGTGTTTCGGGATGAGGAACTGCGCTTTTATCTGGGCATGGTGGCGGGAAGCATCCTGCTGATTGCCTGGAATATAAGAGGATTCTATGGGACGGCGGAAGAAACCTTCCGCCACGCGGCGTTTCAGGTGGCGAGTATCGTCACAACGACCGGATTTGCAACTGCGGATTTCGACCTTTGGCCCAGCTTTTCCAAGGCGATTATTTTGGGGCTCATGATCGTGGGCGCCTGCGCGGGCAGTACCGGGGGCGGCTTTAAGTGCGGAAGGGCGCTGCTTCTGATTAAAAGCCTGCGGCGCAATGTGCGTCAGATTCTGCATCCGCGCAAGGTACAGGTAGTGCGTGTAAACGGGCAGATGGTGGGCGAACAGGTGCTGGATAATACGAACGCCTATCTGGCGGCCTATGCCTTTATTGTGGTATTCAGTTTTTTGGTGATTTCGATTGATAATTTTTCCCCGATGACCAATTTTTCGGCGGTGCTGGCCTGTTTTAACAATATAGGCCCCGGTCTGGAAAGCGTAGGGCCTACGTGTAACTTTGGGGATTACGGCGTGGTGTCAAAGGCGATGTTGATCGTGGACATGCTGGCAGGCCGTCTGGAAATCTTCCCGATCCTGATTTTGTTTTCCAGAAGCACTTGGAGCGGAAGATGATTTGCAGGGCTTGACGGACGGCGCGGTTTGTGGGCTTGACAGACGGCGCGGTTTGTATCTTGAGAGAGCGTGCAGAGTGTGTTACACTGGATAGAGTAACGGGAGTCAACGCGGCAGCGCGGCTCCAAGGAACAGCAGGAATGGAGGCTATGTATGATGGAAAAGGAAAACACCAGAGAAAACGGGAACGAGAATACGAAGGCGGCGGAAGCCGCGAAGGACATCGAGACGGAAGTCATTCTCCAGTACCGCGAGTACGAGGTGAATATGGATGATGTGACCAAACGGGTCAAAGCTCACTATCTGGCGAAAGGCTACAAGGAAGAGTCCCTTGAAAATATGCAGATCTATGTGAAACCAGAAGATTTCACGGCCTATTACGTGATCAATGACAGCGTTGTCGGAAAAGTAAATCTCTTCTAAAAAAACGGTAAAAGCTCCACCGCGAATACCACGGCGCAGCACAGCACAGCCACCTGAAAGAGACTACACCCCTTCCATGCGAGGACGATACCAGCGAGAAGAGCGAGAAGTCCGGCAATGGGCGTTTGGGTGGCTTCCATGATGGCGGGGAAGGTCATGACCGCCAGCGTGGCGTAGGGTACATAAAACAGGAAGGACCGCAGATATTTGTTGGTGATTTCCTTACGGATCAGCGCCAAGGGCGTCATGCGGATCAGATAGGAGACAGCCGCCATCACGAAAATATAGCTCCAGATATTCTGTTCCATTGTTAAGATACCTCCTCTTTCTTTTCTTCTTTACTGACCGAATCAGTCGGAAACAGAACCGCTGCAAGAAGAGCCAGCACGACTGTCAACACAATCGTTTTTAATCCGGTAGACATACCGCTGAATAAGGAAAGTCTGTTTGCGAGAAAGCTTGTCGCGAAGCCGGCGGCTACCAATCCGGCAATCACTTTATTTTTTCTGGCAGGCGGGATGATGATGGCTAAAAACATGCCGTATAATCCCACGCTCAACGCGCTGACTACTCTGGTCGGCAGCACATTTCCCATCATAACACCGAAATATGTACCGAAAGCCCAGCCCGGGATGGCAATCACGATGGCTCCGTAGGCATACCATGGATTCAGATATCCCGGCTGTGCCACGCAGATGCCGAAGATTTCATCCGTCACATCGTAGGCGATAGCCATGCGGTGGCGCAGGGGCGTGTCCGGTTTTAGTTTTTGACTGAGGGAGCAGGACATGAGCAAATATCTGGCGTTGACCACTAAAGTCATAATTGCCGTTTCCAGATAGGTGCTGCCTGCCGCGATCAGGGAAAAGCCGGCGTACTCCCCTGCGGAAGCATTGTTTAATACGCTTGCCATGAAAGCCTGTATGGCGGAAAGGCCGGCGTTTTTTGCGGCGATGCCGAGGGTGAAGGCGACGGCGAAGTAGCCAAGCGCAATCGGGCAGCCGTCCCGCATACCGTGTTGAAAGCATATCTTATTTTCTGTCGTCATCATAAGCGGATTGATCCTTTTTTATTGATAAGGTATTAGGTGAGTGCGAAACACATTCAGAACTGTTGAAATTGTACAAATAGTATCACCAACGCAGACACGCTTTCGCTCCGCTTCGGACGTAGCGGTACTAGGTTCGAAAGAACCTCACCAAGTACCAACGTCCTTCAAGGGTCTGCTTATGGTTATACTATTTGCACAATTATGAAAGTAATGTGATGAGTTTCGCAATTACTTAAATAATCGAAAACACAGATATCAGTATAATACAGCACAAAAAAAGGATAAATAGGTGTTGACAAATAATATTATATAGCATATAGTATGTGTAGAAACAATATTATACGGGATATAATATTACATGAAATACTAATATTATAGATCAAAATAATATGGCGCAAAAAACTTCCTAATAGAAAAGGGAAAGAGAATGTAAAGGAAACCGTATGAAATATGTGAAAAGAAGGAAAGGAGTATATTGCATGGTTTTTAACACAGGCGCGGCGCTACTGGATGCCATTGTGCTGGCTGTGGTGTCTCATGAAACGGATGGAACCTATGGCTATAAGATCACGCAGGAGGTGCGGCTGGTCATAGAGATATCCGAGTCTACGCTTTATCCGGTTCTGCGCAGATTGCAGAAGGACGAATGTCTGGAGATCTACGATATGGAATGTGCCGGACGCAACAGACGCTACTACCGGATTACGGAGAAGGGGAGGGCGCAGTTAAACCTCTATATCAGCGAATGGTATCGGTATTCAGCCAAATTAAACAGTATCTTTGAGGGAGGACTTAAGAATGAATAGAGCAGAATTTATGAGCAGGCTGACCGCCCTTTTACAGGATGTGCCGCCTGCGGAACGGGAGGAAGCGCTTACTTATTACAATGAATACTTCGACGACGCAGGCGAGGAGAACGAGGCGGGGGTGATCGCGTCTCTGGGTTCTCCCGAAGAGCTTGCGAAATCCATTAAGGCGGGTCTTTCGGACGGCGGAAACAGCGGCGAATTTACGGAGTCCGGCTTCCAAAGTTACAGACAGGAAAACAAGAATCAAATTATGTCAACCAATCAAAACGAAAGCGGCGGGCAAGGTGGGGCGCATGACAGCGGCCCAAGTTTTCAGAACAACGCCTATGGGCAGCAGGGCGGCGCGGGACAGGGCGGCTTTGGCCAGCAGGCGAACGGCCAAGGAAACACATACGGCGCTTATGGGCCGCAGAGTGCGCAGAATAGGCCGCAGAAAAAAACCATGTCGGGCGGACAGATTGCCCTGATTGTCCTGTTAGCGGTTTTGACGTTCCCGCTCTGGATCGGTGTTGTCGCAGGGTTATTTGGCGGAGCGGTGGGACTGCTTGGCGGTTTGTTTGGTATTTTTATCGCCTTTCTGGTAGTAGGCGTGGTGCTGACGATAGTGGGCATTGCTCTGGTCGTTGCCGGAATTGCGGCAATGTTCGGCGCGCCGCTTGGCGGTTTGACGCTGATCGGCGGCGGCTTGATTATGACGGCGGTAGGTCTGGTTTTTGTCTGGCTGATGGTGTTAGTGGTCGGTACGGCGATCCCCGCGCTGATCAGAGGGATCGTGAATCTGTGCAGCAGATTATTTCACAGGGGAGGTAAACAGGCATGAAAAAATTTACAAAGGGCTGTTTGATGACGGCGTTGGTGTTGTTTCTTGTGGGATTGATCCTCAGCGTTGTGTGCGGACTGCTGGGCGGGTTCCGGCAATTAAATAAAATGGGAATAAGCGACTGGCCAGTCAGTTATTACAGAAATGTCGCGGGCGACTGGGGATTTGGACGTTTTCGTTCACCGAACGGTATCTTGGATTTAGAAGAGTTAGAAGATGTAGAAGACATAGAAGATATCAAGGCTGTCCGCAAGACTGTAGATCAGGAATTGGAGAAAAAGCGCAAGGAGCTGGAAGGGAAGAAGGAACAGCTTGCGCTTACGGCCGATACGCTTGGCAGTTTGGAGATCGATGTGGAGGCCTGCGACGTTGTAGTTTGGGAGTCCGAGGATGCGAATGCGTGGATTTTTGTGGATGGCAACCATTCCTACAGGCCCCGTTACAGCATAGAAAACGACGGGGGCAAGAGCAGACTGCTCATAGAAAACGAGGTGGAGCATTATTATTGGCGTAACGCTCCTCACGATACCGTTTATCTGTGGCTGCCGAAGGGCTGCGAGTTTGAGGAGTGCGACATCGACATGGGCGCGGGCTACATGGGCAGTATCTTCCTGAAAGCGAAGGAAATGAAGGTGAATGTAGGCGCGGGCCTTCTTGAGACGGACGGTTTTGAGGGAGAAGAAGTCAGTCTTACCGTGGGCGCGGGAGAGCTTATCGCCGACCGTATTACGGCTGGGACGGCAAACCTTGAGGTCGGCGCAGGACACATGGCTGTCGGCGAGGTTTCGGTGAGCGGCGAAATGGATTTGGAGCTGAGCGCGGGGATGGCTGAGGTCGCAGGCGCCATTACGGGTGATCTGGATCTGGAATGCGATATGGGCGAAGTGGTGATGCGCCTGACAGGTTCAGAGGAGGATCACAGTTATAATGTGGAGTGCGGCATGGGCACTGTCACGGTGGGCAGTTATGACCACGGCGGTTTTGCAGCGGAACAATCGTGGAACAGCGGAAAAAACAGCACGTTTACGATAAACTGTAATATGGGTAATGTGACGGTTACGTTTGAAGAGTGAAGGAAATAAGGAGGGCAGCGGGAAGTGAACGGGCTTTTGACGGGTGTTTTGGCATATTGGTTTTTTGACGCGGTGTTACTTTTTTATGTTCTGCGTGTGGAGAAAAGGCCGCTTTCTTCCCTAGGGTTGAAGCCGGTCTGCGCAAGGCATGTTTTTGAGGGCCTTGGCTTGGGAATTTGCATGTTTATCGTGCAGCAGATACCTCTTCTGCTCATGAGGATGGATTATTCCGCCTATGCCATGGCGCCGGATGCCGGTTATATTGTGATTATGCTGCTGTATTGCTTCTTGTGCGTCGGCTTCTCGGAGGAACTGATTTTCCGCGGTTCTTTGCTGCAAAGGACGTTGGAACTTTTCCACAAAAGATGGATTTGCGTGGGAATCAATATCCTGCTTTTTTATCTGGCGCATTGGTTTACCATGCAGTTTAGTTTCGGGGAGTTTTATAATCTTGCGACTAATACGGTGATTTTGTGTATTTACTTTTTTCGCAGAAAGGAGGGAACGATTGTGCCGCTGATTGTCGCGCACGGCTTCTATGATGCGTTGACGTCGATTGCGCTGCCGGTTTTTGTTTATCTCATGAAATAGTTGGCATTTATGAGAAACAAATTGTGTGGTATCGTTGTAGTAAAAGATTTGGAATAAGTAATAGGTATTTAAAAAAAACAGAAAAGGTTCAAGGAGGGAAAATACTATGAATAACTTTGAAAAGAGATTAATGCGCTCCCGCGTAAACAGAATGCTTTGCGGTGTCTGCGGCGGTATCGGGGAATATCTGAATATTGACCCCACGCTGGTACGGCTGATCTGGGCTTTGTGCTCTTTGGCCAGCGTCGGTATGGGATTCATCCTCTATATCATTGCGGCTATCGTGATGCCGGAGGACGACGGGATTGTAGGGTAAGATGGGTTGCCAAACTCAGTCAGAATTGTTGAAATTGTACAAATAGTATAACCAACGTGGTTATGCTATTTGCACAATAATTACGGTGCTGAGAGAAGTTTTGTAATTGCCTACATAAAAGTAAAATAGAAGCGGAATGTCACTTCCGCTTCTCATATTTTATACTTCTTTTTACTCTTTTTTATGCATTTCCTACACACTTTTTTGCAGTTTCCCTGTTATGGTAAAGAACAAATCCGACCTTTTCAGCGCAGGCCGCACCGCCATGTACACCAGCACGGAAACAATCGTGGAAGTCACCGCATTGATGGAGGTGGAAGCCACATTCCAAGCCAATGTCAATTCTGCGGCAGGCTTGCCGAGGATCACCAGCTTGTAGAAATATCCGACTAACGGATCAAAGACCACGTTGAACAGCAGCCCGGAGACTGCGGCGGCCACTGTCCATCTCAGAACCTTGGCGTTGTCTGTCTCTGTGCTGATATGTCCCAGCTTGTGGGCGACAAGACCTGTAATCAGCCCGATGCAGAATTTCAGGATGAAGGTTTTGGGCGCGTAGACCACATAGACCGGATCGAAGAGATCGCCGATGGTCATGCCGATCGCGCCGCCGAGTCCCCCGTATACGCCGCCAAGCAGCAGCGCGCCCAGAACGCAGACAGCGTTCCCGAGGTGAATCGAGGTGGCGTCACCGCCCGGCAGGGGAATCTTGATCTGTAAAAAAGTGAACACCACATAGGATAATGCGGCGAAGATGCCGGTAAATACAATCTTTAATAATTTCTCGTTTTTCATGTTTCTTTCCGCCTTTCTTTGAGATATTCCCATCATATAGCAAAATGGCGCTTTTAAAAGTGCCAAAATGAAAAAAATCAACCATGCCAGATTGCGCATGGCTAACAGGATAAAATCCTTTTCTAAAAAAAAGATACCAAAATAACAAAAGATACCTTCATGCGGACCTCTTCTTTTATTAGGATGAGAGAAACAGTCTGGGTAACAATCCAGAGAAGAACGGAAAGGATGAGGGGCATGAAGGGATATCGCTTTACGGATGAACAGGGTAATTTTGTACTGGATATGCCGGAAAACTATAGTTATCAGTATTTTCCGGTGGCGGGAGAACAGGGGATTAAGAGCGTACTTACGCCGAATTTCGGCGGCGATAGCAAGAGGGATCAGAATGCTTTTTTGCTGGAACCGGTGAGTGTGGAAAACTTACATAACAACCGCTCGGCCAGAAACTTCTGGTGCTGCGTGGAAGGGGCGGGAGCTTGGTCGGCGACAGGCGGATCAGCGGAGGCGGAAGCTGCCAAATTTACGGACCGACAGGACAAAAGCGTCATGATGGCGGGGCTGATGTGGCAGAGCGTGAAGCGTATTTCGGCAGCTTATGGGTTGGAAGCTGTGGTAACCTCTTTTGTGCCCGTGGACCATGATGTGGAGATTATGCGGGTGGAAATTAAAAACTGCGGGAAAAAGCGGTTGGAGCTTGTGCCGACTGCGGCGATTCCGATTTTCGGCAGAAGCGCTGATAATATTCGTGATCACAGGCATGTTACCTCTTTGCTGCACCGCATTCAGGTTCGGAAGGAGGGGGTGGTAGTGACCCCCACCCTTTCATTTGACGAGCGGGGACACCGGATAAACAGGGTCAGCTATTTTGTCTGTGGAATGACGGAAAACGGAGAGCTGCCGGAGGCTTTCTTTCCGACTGTAGGGATATTGTTAGGGGAAGGCGGCAGTTATACCGCTCCGCGCGCCGTGATAGAAAATGCGGCGGGCGTGCCGGCGGGGACTTGTATAGATGGCAGAGAGGCGGTGGGCGGCCTGAAATTTGCCAAGACAGCGTTAGAACCGGAAGAGCGGGTCTCCTTTACCATACTGATGGGTATGACGGAGGATGCGGAAAAAATTGCGGAAATCACAGAGGCATACCGGACGGGAGAAAGGGTAGAAGCGGCATTTGCAAAGACGAAAGCGTACTGGCAGGAGAAGACCAATATCCATTATCATACGGGAAATCAGGATTTTGACGGCTTTATGCGCTGGGTAAGCTTTCAACCTACTCTGCGGCGGATCTATGGCTGCTCGTTTCTGCCGCATCATGATTACGGCAAAGGAGGACGGGGGTGGCGGGATCTGTGGCAGGACTGCCTTGCGCTGCTTTTGATGAATCCGGACGGGGTGCGGCGGATGCTGCTCGACAATTTCGGCGGGGTGCGCATGGACGGTACAAATGCCACCATTATCGGCGAAAAACAGGGGGAATTTATAGCGGACCGGAACAACATTACCCGCGTATGGATGGATCACGGCGTATGGCCCTTCATGACCGTGAAGCTGTATATGGATCAGACAGGCGACATGGAACTGCTGGAGGAAAAAGTCTCTTACTTTAAGGACAGACAGAGTAAGCGCGGTACGGCTGTGGATGAGGCGTGGGACGATACCTACGGCAGCTGTCAGAAGACCGTAAACGGGAACATCTACTGCGGGACAGTTTTAGAGCATCTGCTGGTACAGAATTTATGCGCCTTTTACGAGGTGGGAGAACATAATCATTGCAGGCTGCGGGATGCGGACTGGAACGATGCGCTTGATATGGCGGGCGGGCAGGGCGAGAGCGTAGCCTTTACGAACGCTTACGCGGGGAATCTGCGGGAGCTTGCTGCGTATCTGCGGCTCTACCGGAAGAAAACGGGAAGGGATAAGACAGAAATTGCGGAGGAAATGCAGATCCTTTTGGGAACGGACCGCACAGTATATGACAGTCCGGAGAAAAAGGAGCAGATTCTCCAGAAGTATACGGAAATCTGCCGTCATAAGATAAGCGGAACAACCGTCTCGGCCGATATAGAGGAACTGGCTGCTAATCTGGAGGAAAAGGCCGACTGGATGACGGCGCATATCAGGCGGACAGAGTGGGTGACGGATCAAGAAGGAAACGGCTGGTTCAACAGCTATTACGACAACTGCAAGAGACAGGTGGAGGGAGAGAATCCAAACGGCGTGCGTATGATGCTGACAGGACAGGTCTTTGCGGTTATGGGCCAAACCGCCACCACAGAGCAGATTCAAAGTATCGTAAAAAGCGCGGATCGGTATCTGTATGACGGCGGAATCGGGGGATATCGCCTGAATACCGATTTTCATGAGGTAAAGACGGATTTGGGAAGGATGTTTGGCTTTGCATACGGGGAAAAGGAAAATGGGGCGGTTTTTTCCCATATGGCAGTGATGTATGCGAACGCACTGTACCGCAGAGGGTTTGCCAGAGCGGGATACAAGGCGATGCAGGCTTTGGCGGATGCGGCGCTGCGGTTTGAGACGAGCAGGATTTACCCCGGGATTCCCGAATACTTTAATGCCGACGGGCGGGGCATGTATCATTATCTGACCGGGGCGGCGAGCTGGTATATGCTGACCTTTATCACAGAAGCCTTCGGCATTCGCGGAAAGGCCGGAGATTTGGAGATTTCCCCGGCGTTGATGCCGGAACAGTTCGACGAAAACAAAACGGCCTCGCTGGAACTGCCCTTTGCAGGAAAGCGGTTTCTTGTTTTTCTTCATAATCCACGGAATTTGGAATACGGGGATTATACCGTGAAATCAGCCGTAATGGATGGAAAAGAGTTACCGCTCGTAAAAGAAACATCCGAGGATGGAAAAGCATCGGTCAGGGTCGTTTTGGAATATGCGCAGCTAAAAAAGCTTTCCGCAGACGTACATAAAATTGAAGTTTTGCTCGATGCAGCAGAAGGAGGACGGCAATGAAACAGGAACAGAAAAAATACAGGATGAAGGATTACAGCAGAAAATCGACCTTTGCAAGCTTCCTTCCGGGAATAGCCGGACTGCACGGTATTCCGATTTGGTGTTATTATGTAAACCGAGGACAGGGAGTTGTCAGTTTTGGTGTGGATAATAAGGACGGCGCCATCATGGAGTTTTATCCGGCCCATGCAGCGTACCAGAATGTGAAGCGGACGGGCTTTCGTACCTTCCTTCGCAAAAATGGCAATTATTTAGAGTGCTTTTCACAGGAAAAATGGGAGCAGGAAATGGAAATCGGCATGAACAGCCTCTCCCTGCAGGAAAAAAATGAGGCGGAAAAACTGCTTACCGATGTGGACTACTTTATTCTGCCGGGAGAAAAAATCGGCGCATTGGTCAGAAGGGTAAGCGTGACCAATGAGGACGAGGAGGAAATCTCTCTGGAAATTCTGGATGGCATGCCTGCGCTGATTCCCTATGGCATAGATGCGGACAGTATCAAAAATATGACGCAGACGGCAAAGGCATGGATGCAGGTGGAGGATATAGAGGAAAAGACGCCGTTTTTCCGTACCCGTGCAAGCATTGCCGACAGTGCGGCGGTACAGGAAACCCGAGGAGGCAATTTCTCCTTTGCCTGTCTGAAGGACGGGACGCTGCTTTCGCCAGTGGTCGATCCGGAGGCAGTGTTTGCGTATGACTGCTCTCTCCAGACGGCGGTTTTGTTTGCGCAGGACGGTCTTGCGGGCGTGTACGCGCAGAAGCAGGCGACGGCGAATCTTCTTCCGTGCAGCTTTTACGGGGCGGGCAGGCGATTAAAGCAGGGGGAAACCCTTACCCTGTACGAGGTGATTGGACAGGTGGAAAAGAAAGAGCATTTGAGCCAGTTTCTGACGGAAAAAAGGGATGGCGCTTATTTTGAGGAGAAACGGGAGGAAGCCGAGGAACTGATCAGAGAACTGTGCAGTGGGATTGCCACGAAGACCGACTCGGAGAATTTCGATATTTACTGCCGCTATACCTATATGGACAATCTCCTTCGGGGCGGCTATCCGATTCCCCTTGGCAGCAACAAGCTCTTCTATGTCTATTCCAGAAAGCACGGGGATTTGGAGAGGGATTATAACTATTTTTCCATGCTGCCGGAATATTTTTCCCAGGGAAACGGAAATTTCCGTGATGTAAACCAGAACCGGCGCTGCGACGTCTTCTTTGCACCCTTTGTCGGCAGGGAAAATATCAAAATGTTTTACAGCCTGATTCAGTTGGACGGGTATAATCCGCTGGCAGTGGAGAAACTGACGTATTGTTTGGATGAGGAAAAGGCAAAGACGCTTTTTGGCGGCATAGAGGAGAAGAAGGCCAAAGAACTTACAGCTTTTACGCAGAAGCCGTTTACGCCCGGAGCGTTGTGGGCAAAGCTTGACGATACCCTTGGCAAGTGGAAGGAGCCGCTTTTTTATCAGGTGATCGATTTTGCGGACAGCATGGTGAATGGGAACTTTGGAGAGGGCTATTGGAGCGATCATTGGACTTATAATCTGGATTTGATCGAGGATTATTTAGAGGTGTATCCCGATAAGGAGCGGGAGATGCTGTACGAGGAGGAATATACTTATTTTCTATCGCAGATCCGTGTGAACCGCCGGGGCAGACGATATGTGGAGACAGAGAAGGGGCTTCGCCAGTACCGGGCGCTTGACGAGAAAAGCAAAAGAAACGGCACGGAAAAACTGGTGCGCGCACAGTATGGAAAGGGAGAGATTGTGCATGTCACCCTGATGGAAAAGCTGCTCCTTTTGTGCGCCGTAAAGTTTGCGGCGTTGGACGCTTACGGCATGGGCGTTGAGATGGAGGGAGGCAAACCGGGGTGGTATGACGCCTTAAACGGCCTGCCGGGACTCTTTGGCTCTTCCATGGCGGAAACTTACGAGCTTGCAAGAACGCTGCGCTATACCATCTCGGTATTGGACGAATATCCGGAGGAAGTGGCGGTGACAGAGGAACTGGGCGATTTTATTGACGAACTGCGGCTGGTGGTACGCTTGGAAAAGGACAGTTTGTCGCAGAAGGGGGAAATCCTTTCTTTCTGGAACCGGATCAATGATGTGAAAGAGCTGTATTGGGATAAGACCTATGATGGCATTTCGGGCAGAAAGAAATCATACGCAGCCGCAACGCTGTCGGAAGCCTTAAAGGAGTGGGAAGCGTTCGTGAAGCGCGGCATCGAAAAGGCCTGTGCTTTCGGGGACGGGATTTGTCCGACCTATTTTTCCTATGAGGTCACAGAATATGAAAAGCAGGCGGACGGGATCGTGCCGCTTGGCTTTCAGGTGAAGCGGATTCCAGCCTTTCTGGAAGGGCCTGTTCGGTATTTGAAGCTGGAACTGCCAAGGGAAAAGAAAAAGACGCTGTATGAGCATGTAAAAAACAGCGGGTTGTATGATAAGAAACTTTCCATGTATAAGGTGAATGATTCTCTGGAACAGGCTTCCTTTGAACTCGGCAGGGCCTGCGCCTTCACGCCGGGATGGCTGGAAAACGAGTCCATCTGGCTGCATATGGAGTATAAGTATCTGTTGGAGCTGTTACGGAGCGGCATGTATGAGGAATTTTTCGACGATTTCCATAAGGCGGCGGTACCCTTTCTCGATCCGGCGGTTTACGGGCGGAGTATTTATGAAAATTCTTCCTTTATCGCAAGCAGCAGGAATCCCGATGAGAAGATTCACGGTAAAGGGTTTGTGGCCAGACTTTCCGGCTCTACCATTGAATTTATCAGCATATGGAAGCTGATGATGTTCGGAAGGCACATCTTTACAATGAAGAAGAACGAACTGGCCTTCTCGCCGATGCCGGCTATCCCGGCTTATCTGATTCCCGAAAACGGCGCGGTGGAGGCTGTGCTTTTGGGGAAGACGACGGTGGCGTATCAAACGGAAGAAAAACGGGATTACATACCGGGGCAGTATACGGTTAGGAGGATGCACCTTATTTATAACAATAAAAATGAGGCGGATGTGGAGGCCGCATATGTTACCGGAAAACTGGCGCAGGATATCCGCGCAGGAAAGATGGAGAGGATAGAAATCTGGCTTGGATAGGGCAGAAGGGTGAAAGATGATGGAAAAAATAAGAGAGTATATAACAGATTACAAGGCGGGAAAATTCTGGGAGGAGACCGTGTGCGAGGCGGAA
The DNA here is from genome assembly GCA_947243855.1 of uncultured Lachnospiraceae bacterium. Lineage (GTDB taxonomy): Bacteria > Bacillota > Clostridia > Lachnospirales > Lachnospiraceae > UBA3282. The sequence continues at coordinate 60,822 of CAMXIK010000020.1, forward strand.
AAAATGGAGGACTGTATGCGCGTGGTTAATGTGTACCCTGACGTGACATTCCAGAAGATACGGGGATTCGGCGGCGCTTTTACCGAGAGTGCGGCGCATAATTACGCAGCTATGAGCGACGCCCGGAAAAAGGAGATGATGCAGGCGTATTTCGGGCGGGACGGCCTTCGGTACAACCTTGGCCGCATCCATATGAACAGCTGCGATTTTGCGCTGGGGAATTATACCTATGTGGAGGAGAACGACGAGGAGCTAAAAACCTTTTCAATTGCCCATGACGAGAAGGAGATTCTGCCGTTAATCCGCGACGCGCAGGAGGCATACGGGGATAAGCTGGCGTTTATGGCCGCGCCATGGTCGCCGCCGGCCTTTATGAAGACCAACGGGGAGATGAACAACGGCGGAAAGTTGAAGAGAGAATATTATCCGCTTTGGGCGGCCTATTTTGTGAAATTTATCGAGGCTTATCAGCAGGCGGGCGTATCCGTGGATTTCCTGACGGCGCAGAACGAGCCGATGGCGGTGCAGACGTGGGATTCCTGTATTTATACTTCCGAGGAAGAGGCGCTTTTTGTGCGGGAGTATCTAGGCCCCGCTTTGGAGCGGGCGGGACTTGCCGATATCGGTATTTATGTGTGGGATCACAATAAAGAGGAGGCGTATCAGCGTTTTAAAGAGGTCTTGGCGGACAAGGAGACGGAAAAATACGTCAGCGGAGCGGCTGTGCACTGGTATACGGGGGATCATTTCGAAGCGGCTGAGTTGATTCGGAAGCAGTATCCGGACATGGAGGTGTTTTTCACGGAGGGCTGTGTGGAGTATTCCCGTTTCGCTGATTCGGGGGAAGCGGAGAAAGCGGAAATGTACGCCCATGATATGATGGGAAACTTGAGTGCGGGGGTGAGCGCTTCCTTTGACTGGAATTTGTTTCTGGATGCGGAGGGCGGACCCAATCATGTGGGGAATTTCTGCGCGGCGCCGATTATGTGCAATCCGCAGGAAGATACCTTTGAAAAACGCCTGTCCTACTATTATATTGGGCATTTCAGCCGCTTTATCGAGCCGGGCGCGGTGAAGATTGGCACGACGCGCTACAGCGACGCGGTGGAGGCGGCAGCTTTCTTAAACCCGGATGGGGAGCGCGCGCTCGTTTTGTTAAATAAGACAGACAGGGAAGTTCCCGTGACGGTCAGGGAGGACGGCTATGGAAAAGAGACGACGCTTGCGCCGCATTCCATTCATACCATTTGCTACAAAATGAGTAACTAAAAAAATGATACCTTTGTAAAATTCAGATCATTTTTATCAGCGGACACGCAATCTATAATCAACTTATCAGCTGACAACAAAAGAACTTGATAAAAAAAGGAAAACAAAAAGGAGGATATGTTATGAAGGTGAAAAAGGTACTATCTGTTATGCTTGCCACAGCGATGGTATTCAGTATGACGGCGTGCGGCGGCGGTGACAACGCTTCTACAGGAGGCGACGCAGCGGTGGATTCCGGAACGGCTGCCGATGCAGGAACGCAGAGTGGGACGGACGCGGGCGGCGCGGAGGAAGCGCCTGCATCCAGCGGGGATAAGCTGGTAGTCTGGACGTTGGCGAAAGATTTGGAGCAGTTTGCAGACTACTATAAAGAAAAGACCGGCAACGAGGTGGAGACGGTTGTCATCGAGCCGGCCAACTATGTGACCAAAGTACAGACAGCTTTAAACGGCGGACAGAAAGAGCCGGATATCATTGTAGGCGAGCCGCAGATGCTGGAGGATTTCTATGATGCAGGCTACTTTGAGGACCTGAATCAGGCGCCCTACAATGCGCAGGATTACGCAGACCAGATCGTGGATTATGTTTGGGAAGTAGGACAGGACGCGGACGGCATTCAGAGAGCGATTTCTTATCAGATTACCCCGGCGGGCATCTACTATAGAAGAGACATTGCAAAGACTGTGTTTGGCACCGACGATCCGAACGAGATCGGCCAGTTGTTTGCGGATTATCCGACCATTATGGAGACGGCGCGGACTTTGAAGGACTCCGGTTACCGTATTTTCGCTTCCGATGCGGAAATCAACTATTTCTCCGGCGACTCCGCATGGGTTATCGACGGCGTGTTGAATGTGGATCAGGGTAGAAAGGATTATCAGGATCTTTGTATTTATCTGTATCAGGACGATCTGACAGCTTATGCGAACCAGTGGTCGACTCCTTGGTATCAGGCGATGGCGGGCGAGGTGCCGATTCTGACCGCGGATATCCAGAACTACGCGGATGACTCTGTGGATGTGTGGAATGCAGAGACCTTTGCAGAGGCGACTAAGGATCTGGATAAGACGGAAGTGTTTGCGTTCGGTCTTCCTTCTTGGGGCGTGCTTACGATGAGAGATAACGTGCAGGGAACGTCCGGCAAGTGGGGCGTGTGCTCCGGCCCGGCTTACGGCTTCGGTGGCGGCACCTTTATCGGTATCTCCTCTCAGTCCGAGAGAAAAGAGCTGGCGTGGGATTTCCTGAAATTCTGTACGCTGAACGAGGACACCGCAAACTGGTGGATTGAGAAGTCCGAGGGCGATACCGTATCTTTGATCCCGGTGCTGGAAGCGCATGCGGAGGATAAGAACGAGGTTTACGGCGGACAGCAGCTTTACAAGTTCTGGCTGGAGCAGGCGAAGGGAATCGACTATTCCAAGGTGACCAGATATGACAAGTTTATCAACGACGAGTGGGGAAGGGCGACCACGGCGATTAAGACAGGCGATATGAACAAAGAAGAGGCGTGGAACAATTTCTATGACCAGATAGAGGCGACCTATCCGGAAATCACAGTAAACAGATAATGATTGAGAGGAGGAGGGGGCAGCGAAGCGCGGCCCCCTTTGCCTTATGGGGACGGAGGGAATTATGGCAAAAACAAATGCGGGGAAACCCAAAAAAAGAGATATCAATCGTATGGCCTATCTGTTCGTGCTGCCTTTTGTAATCGTTTTTCTGACATTCAGCGTATATCCGGTATTCCGCACGCTGTATTTAAGTTTTACTAACTATAAAGGCTTCGGAGATCCGGCATGGGCAGGACTTAACAATTACATAAGAGTCTTGAAAGACAAATTTTTCTGGAAGGCTTTGGGAAACACCATTAAGATCTGGGGCGTGAATATCATATTGCAGCTAGGTCTGGCCTTTCTGCTGACGGTTGTTTTCAGCGACATTAAGTATAAGATGCGCGGGTTGTCGGTATTCCGTGCGATCTACTATCTGCCGAACCTGATCGCGGCGACTTCCGTAGCCTTTCTGTTTAAAACCTTGCTTGATTGGAAGTACGGCAGCTTCAACCAGCTTCTGTTGACGCTGGGGGTCACGAAAGAGCAGATCAACTGGCTGGGTTCTACCGGGACTGCGCCCTATGTAATCTCGGTGATCGGCGCATGGATGTGGTTTGGCAATTCCTTTATCATGCTGATGGCGGGCGTGCAGGGCATTCCGACGGACTATTTTGAGGCGGCGGCCATAGACGGCGCGGGCAGATGGAAGGTGTTTGCGAAGATTACGATTCCGCTGCTTCGGCCGATTATGCTCTATGTTTTCGTGACCTCGCTGATCGGCGGCTTACAGCTTTTTGATCTGCCGTTTTTGATGAACGGCGTGGCCCCGAATACGGCGGGAGAGCCTTCCGGGTGTCTGCAGACGGTGGTTATGTACCTGTATAAGTTTGGCTTTGAGACGCATCAGGTGGGGTACGCTTCGGCGATTGCCTACACGCTGTTCTTTATCATTCTGATTGTGTCCATCATTCAGTTTAAGACGTTGGGAAGGGAGGAGGACTAATATGAATACGGCTGCAAAGATAAAAAAAGGAATCCTTTATCTGTGTCTGATCCTGCTTGCGGCGATCTGCTTCCTTCCGTTTCTGCTGATGATCGTGAACGCCACGAGAAGCGGCGTGGAGATTACCCATTCCTTCACACTGATTCCCAGCAATCATCTGGGGGAGAACTGGACGGCGCTGTTTGCGTATGTGAATCTGTTTAAGGGCTTTAAAAACAGTCTTTTGGTAGCGATACCAGCCACTATACTGACGGCGTACTTTTCAGCGATTACGGCCTATGCGCTGGCGGTGTACCGCTTTAAGGGAAATGGATGGCTGTTCAAGATTCTGGTAGTATTCATGATGATTCCGGCGCAGCTAAGCTTAATCGGATTCTACAACCTCTGCCAGAAGCTGCATATGGTGGATTCCTATCTGCCGCTCATTATTCCGGCCATCGCTTCGCCGGGCACGGTATTTTTCTTAAGACAGTATGTGCAGTCCACGCTGTCAAAGGCGCTTTTGGAGGCGGCCAGAATCGATGGGGCGGGAGAGTTACATATTTTCCACAGGATTGTGCTGCCGATCATGGCGCCCGGTATCGCGACCATGTCGATCGGCGCCTTTATCGGCAACTGGAACAACTATCTCGTGCCGTTGATCCTGTTAAACACACCGGATAAGATGACGCTGCCGGTGATGATCAGTACGTTGAATGCCGCTACCGATTTACAGAAGAATCAGGGCGCGATTTATCTGGGGGTTGCGATCTCCGTGGTACCGATCCTGATTGTGTTCTGCTTCTGCTCGAAGTACATTATCAGCAGTATTTCGGCGGGGAGCGTAAAAGAATAGCGTGAGAAGAGCTTCTAAGTCTCGCGTGGGAGAATGCCAAAAAGCGGCATTCTCCGCATATATAAGTACAGGGGCAGTACCCGATTCCGGGTGCTGCTCTTTGACGTTGAAAAGGAACGGGAAAAGCCGTATACTGTAGGCAAGACAAAAAATATTGGATTTTGATGATGGAGATTAGGGAAACGGATGCGGGTGAATAGAGGGGCTGGAGAAAATAGAAGAGGGTTTTTCGTGGGAGCGCTGCTGATGGGGGCGTGTCTGCTCTGCGCGGGCTGCGCGTCAAAGGATGGCGGGCAGGAAAAGCCGGGCGTAGAGCGGGAGGCCGGGACGGCGGACGGCGGGGACGAGCCGGCATGGAAAAGGTATGCGGACGAACCGGTCACGTTTACCTGGTATGTCAATTATTCTTGGTTTGACGCCTTCTGGGGCGGTAATGTAGTGTCCGACCACATTACGGAGGAGACTGGCGTAACGATACAGTTCGCTGCGCCAGACGGCAATGAAAATGAAAAACTGAATGCGCTGATTGCAGCAGATTCCCTGCCGGATCTGATTACCCTTGGCTGGTGGGAACCGCAGGTGGACCAGATGATAGACGAGGGAAAAGTCTATGCTTTAAACGAGCTGGCGGATGAATACGACGCGTATTTTTATGAGGTCAGCGACGCGGATGTGGTTAATTGGTATACGAAGGAGGACGGCAATCTATACAGCTATCCCAATTCCTTTTTTACGGCGAAGGATATCGAGACGCACGATGACATCAGCTCCAACCAGACGTTTCTCGTGCGGAAGGATATTTACGAGGCCATCGGCAGTCCGGACATGACCACGCCGGAAGGATTTTTTGCGGCGGTGAAAAAGGCGCAGGAAGCGTTCCCAACAGTGGACGGGGAACCGCTGATTCCAGTGGGCGCGCATGTTTTTAACGATCAGGGAAACGTTTCCTTCGACCAGTATCTGATGAATTTTCTGGCGGTGCCTTTTGAGGAGAATGGCGAACTTTATGACCGCTATACGGATGAGGATTATATTACATGGCTGAAAATGTTCCGCAGGCTCGGAGAGGAAGGGCTTCTTGCAGACGATATTTTCATTGACCAGAGGACGCAGACCGAAGAAAAGATGGCGGAGGGCAGATATTTCTGTATGCTTTATCAATATACGGATATGGTGTCCCAACAGAAAGAACTTTATGTAAACCACCCGGAACGGATTTATCTGGCGGTGGACGGGCCGAAGAATGCGGCGGGAGACGACCATACGCTGACGACAAGCGGAATTAACGGCTGGACAGTCACGCTGATCTCCAAAAACTGCGAGCACCCGGAGCGAGCGATCGCCTTTATGGATTATCTGTTAAGCGAGCGGGGACAGCTTTGTCTCTCGCTGGGAGTAGAGGGAGAGACCTTTGACTATGTGGACGGAAAGCCGGTGATAAAGGAGGAGGTCAATGAGCTGTTAAACACGGACAGGGTGGCCTATAACCGAAAGTACGGCGCAGACAACACTTACTGGATGTTACAGGATAACCGAATGCAGTTACAGTGGAAGCAGGAACCGGGGGAGTCTGTCCGGCAGATTATGGAGTGGTCATATCCCTATGTGGTTTATAACGGGCAGTATGACGCTTTTCTTCCGAAAGGCTCAAGGGAATCCTATGAGGACACAAAAATAGAATTTTTGTGGAGTAGAACATTACCAAGGCTTCTGCTGGCGGAATCTGAGGAGGAATTTGATGAGATATTTGCCATTTTTTTGAAAGAGAGAGAGGCATACGGATATCAAGAAGTGCAGAAGGCGAAAATGGAATTGGTGAGACAGGCAAAGGAAAAGATGGGAATAGAGTGAAAAACGAGAATAAAGGTTGGAAGAATCTATTTGACAGTTTAAAACTGAATCATAAATTTACACTCGTGATCTGCTTTTTGGTGGCTTTGCCGATTTCTGTGCTGGCGGGGGTACTCTTTTATAATATGGAACAGAATGTGATCACCGAAAACAGAAATTATATGGAATATACCATGGAGCGGAATTGGGATCATATCAGGAAAAACATTGATTCGGTGAATATGACGACGCAGTTTTTCTTAAATGACGAGGCGCTGTTACAGACGCTTCAAAAATCGGCAAGATCGGAAAAAATGACCACGGACGAGCTGCTTAGTTTTTATCATTCCGACATTTCGGCGCTGGAACGTCTTGTCAGCAACAACACTTTGTTGTACGGCGTGCATGTTTACGCCATAAACGATCATGTACAGGAAATGATGCCGATTCTTTACAGTCATTCCCGCATGCAGAAGATGGCATGGGCGGGGGAGACGGATTTGGAGGGCTGGCATTATCAGTATGAGGATGTCCTGTTTGGCAATCGTGGAACAACGCAGATTGCGGCCCTTGTGACGAAGATAGAAGATTATGAAAACGGGCTGATCGGCGTGATGGAGACGGCGGTTACCATGGAGAATATGTTTCCACCGCTGTATGAAAAGGTAGAAGACGAGTGGAGCTGTTTTATCTCTGACAAGGGGGAACTGTACTTTGGGGAGAAGGAAGCGGACGCTTCGGTAGAATTTGCGCGGCTTAACATGGAATGGAATCTGAAACAGGACGGCATGTATGCGAGGTATCTCAAACAGGATGGCGGGCATCTGATCGTTTCCGGTTTGTACATCAGGGAATTGCAGGGGAGGCTTTTGTCTGTGAAAGATATTTCGGATCAAGTGCGCTATGTGTACCGGATGCGAAATATCTTCGTGGCGGTTATGCTGGTGATTCTGGTCGGACTGGCCTTTCTGATCAATTATATTGTGAAACGGCTGCTGCGTCAGTTTTATGAAATTTTAAAATCCATCCGTCTGATACAGAAGGGCGATTTGCAGGTGAGAATCGACGCCTGCGGAAACGACGAGATGGGAGAGCTGGGAACCCAGATCAATAAGATGCTGGATCATATCGAACAGCTCATGAAGGAGAATATAGACCGGGAAATATTGGCGAAAAATTCACAGATCCGCGCGCTGCAAAACCAGATCAACGCCCATTTTATTTATAATGTATTGGAATCGATTAAAATGATGGCGGAAATCGATGAGGAATATGTGATTTCCGACGCAATCACTTCTTTGGGGAATCTGCTCAGGTACAGTATCAGATGGGTATCGGGCAATGTGCGGGTGGAGGAAGAAATCGCTTATATTAAAAACTATCTGATCCTCATTAATTTGCGTTTTGATTATGAGATTTACCTTTCTCTCAATCTTCCCGAAGAAGTGATGAAACAGGAGATACCGAAAATGTCTTTGCAGCCGATCGTGGAGAATGCGATTTATCATGGGATAGAAGAGCTGGCGGAGGACACCAATATTTATATCAAAGGTATAATACGGGATGAGGCTTGTGTGATTGAAATCAGCGATGCCGGTAAAGGCATGGAGGAAGAGGAACTGAAACGGCTTAGGAAACGGATTGCTGGTGAGATGGAACCGGACGGGGGAGACGGAAACGGAATTGGCTTAAAGAATGTACAAGACAGGATACGGATGAGCTTCGGGGCTGGGTATGGGATTACGGTCGACTCAAAGTCTGGGTGTTACACGAAGGTTACGGTGCGTGTGCCTGCGTACCGTGGGGAAGAGAGGAAAAACCATGAAAACGGTGCTGATCGTAGAAGATGAAAAAATGATACGTCAAGGCATACGGGCGATGATCCAGCGCAGCGGCGTTCCGGTGGAGGTGATCATGGAATGCGCCAACGGGGAAATGGCGCTCGATATCCTGCGCAGCCAGAAAGTGGACGTGATGTTTACGGATATCCGTATGCCCAAAATGACGGGTGTTGAGCTGGTACAAAAGATACAGGAGCTTCCCGAAAAACCGCTTATTGTGGCAGTCAGCGGGTATGCGGATTTCTCCTATGCGGTGGAAATGCTTCGTATGGGCGCAAGGGAATATCTCTTAAAGCCGGTGGAGCGGGAAAAGCTGTGGGAGGTTTTGAGAAGTCTGGAGCAGGAGATTTCGAAGGACCGGGAAAACAGCCGTACCAGTAAGCGGCTGGGGCGTCAGCAGCTAAAATATCTGATGTTGAACGAGCGGATTACGGAGGAAGAGATTACTACCATGCAGACAGAATATGAAAGCGAGTTTGATCTGCGTGCGTATCAAGTATGCGTTTTAAATCCAAAGGACGTTGAAGTATCGCAGGAACAGCCCTATATCTATCTGCACAATATAGAAGGGGACGACGTATATCTTGTACCGGAGAAGAATACGCAGCTGCTTCTAAAAAATGAACTGGCGCAGGCGTATGTGGGAGTAAGTCTTTTGCATAGTGGGATACGGGAACTCAGGACGGCCTATCAAGAGGCGGTGGCTGCGAGACGCCGTGCTTTTTGCGTGGGCCGGATGCCGGTGTTTGCACAGGAATCGGAGAAGCATGTACCGGAGGAGTTTTGTGAGCGGGGACAGCGGCTGCTTGGGGCGGAAATGAAATTACAGAGAGTGCAGTTGATTGGCACGGACAAGACGGACGAGCTGGTGAAAGCGTGGAACGGTTTGTTCCATGCGGTTAGAAACGAATGGATCAAACCGTCTGATTTTGTAAACAGTATGAATGATTTTTTTAAGGAGACGCAGAAAACATACAGAAATATCCTTATGGAGGAGCAAGAAGAGGTAAAGAAGCTGAAAGCGTATTATGCCTATCCGGCGCTGACAGACTGGCAGGCGGAGTTCATGGAGTGGATTCTAGAACTGCATGAGCAGATCAATAGCCGTTTTGACAGCAGTAAGAACCAACAGAAGATTAAACAGGCGATTGCCTATATTCAGGAGAACTATGACCGGGATTTGAATATGGCGGTGGTTTCTAACCATATTTCCATGAATTATTCTCTGTTTTCTGCTCTTTTCAAGGAATATACGGGCAGCAACTTTGTCAATTACCTGAAGGGAATTCGTATGGAGGAAGCGAAGAGGCTTCTTACGGAAACGGATCTGCGGGTGATTGAGATCAGTACAAAAATTGGGTATGACAATGAAAAACATTTTATGAAAATTTTTAAAGCCTCCTGCGGGGTATCCCCAAGCGAATACCGGAAAAATGTGCAGAATGACCATTTTTTCAGGGGGGGGGGTAAAAGTAACGGGTGAAAGATTACGCGCGGGCGGCATGATGTTTTTCTTTCTCAAGATACATTTGTTTGTCGGCAAGGGAAAACAGTTCCAGTATATGTTCCGCCGTAAAGCCGGGAGCCGGAGACGTGGAAGCATAGCCGCAGCTGCAAGAAATCTGGTAGGATTTGCTGCTTAATTGATTGTAATGGTCCAGATAAGCGGCAATGGCTTCGGTACGCGTTTTTGCCTCTTTTTCGGAGAGACCGGCAGCGAGCATATAAAATTCGTCGCCAGAGAAACGGGCGCAGAGATCCCCTTCTGCGGCTGCGCTTTCAATTGCCTGTCCCAGTACCTGTATGGCAAAATCACCTTCATTATGGCCGTAGGTGTCGTTGATTGTTTTCAGCTTGTCCATATCGATCAAAAAGGCGGTGACGGAAAGGTTTTCCACGACGGCGCGGTTTAAAAAGGACTCTAACAGATGATCATAGCCGTGCTTATTGTAAAGGCCGGTCAGGGTGTCTTTCATGTAGATATCTTCCAGACGGCTTACCAGCATCCCGGTACGTTTGGCCTCACAGATACTTTGCAGCATCTGGTTGATGTTCATCTGCCACTGTACCAGACGAAATTGGTAGTCGATTCGGTTGTCTTCGTAAGAAAGAGCGATGTAGCCGAATTTCTTGTTCTCAAAATATAGGGGAACGTAAATATACGCACAGTCGGAATCGTCATAAAGATAATCCGGCAGCAGGTTTTTTTTCAGGAAGCAGCATTCTGGCAGGCGTTTCCCCTCTTTATATGCGAATTTTAATAGGATGGTATCGGTGTCTGAAAGAGACTCTTCCTGATTTGTGAGGGCCAGAATGTGACTGGGAACGGAATCCCAGTCGGCGTACAGACACAGATAAAATTCCAGACAGTTTTCTAACTGCGGAACAAATTCTGCAAGCAGATCCATACCCGCGTCCAGATCTGTCACATGCTGTAAGGAGGATGACATATTCATGGAGTTGAGAATGGAGTTTTCCAGAGAGGCAATTCGAGCGGAAAGCTTCTGGGTAAAAAAGATAGAGTTGACATTTCCCGCATGGTTGCAGCCGCAGGAGTTCCGAATGAGAGGCTCGGCCGCGGGACCGGGGACAACATCGCTGCCACCCCGAATCCGGGCCAGCAGATTCGTGACGGCACAGACGCCCAGTTCATATACCGGAAAAGAAATCGTCGTGAGCATGGGGGAAATATGCCTGCCGTCCGGGGTATCATCGCATCCGGTTATGGCGATGTCTTCCGGTACGCGGTATCCGGCGGTCAGCGCGGCGGAAAGAAACATAAGCGCGAGTCTGTCGTTGTAGCAGACCACGGCTTCTGGCGTTCCCGTTTGGTCAAAAAAGAGCAATGCCTTCTGTATATCCTCTTCTTCATAGCGGCAATGGTAAATATCATTTTCACTTGGCGTTTTCCCAGCCTGTTTCAGAGCATTCCGATAATAGGTTTCCCGTAAGCTTGAAGGGTAGGATTCCTCCAAACTGCCAAGATAACAGATTCTTGCAGCGCGATGGACGGTCAAAAAATGTAAAGTTAAATTTCCCGCCATAGAGTTGTTTTCTAGAGAAATTGCGGGGAAATGGGCGCCTTCCACGGCGATTTCCACAATCGGGCATTTGAGAGACTGTAAGCGGTTTAAAATCTTTTGACGAAGCGCCTGTGAGATGTAGGTATCGGAGGCAAAGATGATGCCGTCAAAGCTGTCATAGTTAGGGATATGTAGAATACTTTCCTCGCCGAGAGCGTAGGAGCCAAGATTTTCTCCGTCGAGGGAGGTAAAGATTTCAGCGGTATATCCATATTCCAACGCACGGTCGACAATTCCTTGACATACGCCCTGTTGATAGGCGCCAAATATATGAGAAATAAATACGCCGATTTTTTTAGAATGATACATAAAAGAAATCCCTCCCTGTAAAAAAAGCTGTCAAGCTATTTTTATTGTAAGGTAAGGGGGAGGGGTTATGCAATCTTTTTTATCTTAGTTTTTTAACTTTTCAAGTTCAGCCCGGAGCCGTTCTATTTCGGCGGCTTGCCCGGCAATTTTTTGATTCCCCTGCTCGATCGTTTTTTGGTAAGCCTGAATATGCTGCTCATGTTCGATCCGGTTCTGCTCGATGGCCGCTTCCTTCTCGGCGATTGCATTCTGGTAAGCCCGGATATCCTCCTCATATGCGATATGATCCAGCCTGCTGGCTTCTTCTTTCTCAGCGATCATTTTCTGGTAAGCCCGGATGTCCTCCTCATATGTGATATGATCCAACTCAATCTT